>NZ_CP128260.1:5195000-5795000 GCF_030344995.1 Pseudomonas fluorescens | reverse complement strand
CTTCAGCCAGGCCGAGAAACCGGTCAAGGCTGAGCTGGTGACGCACTACGCCGGCGCCGAACAGCGTCTGCCGGTGACCCTCAATAACGGCATCAACTACCTGCCGCTGCCGGCCTTCGCATTGGCCACTGGCGAATGGACCTCCGAGCTGGTGCAGGACGGCAAGACCGCCGACTCCCTCGCGGTACGCCTGACCGCCACCGGCGAAGGCTGGCAAGTGACGCAGACCCAGAGCCTCGACGTGGCCAGCGGCGACACGCCGTTGAGCCTGCCCGCAGACGCCACCGACATTCGCCTGCGTCTGGATGACAGCCCGCAAGCGCTGTTCCGTTCGGCCCTCGACGATCTGCTCAGCTATCCGTACGGCGGCGTCGAGCAGACCGCCAGCCGTTTGCTGCCGCTGAGCATCGCCTATCCGTCGCTGGCGTCGAGCCCGCAGATCCGTGACCGCTTGCGTTTGATCATGCAGGACAGTCGTCTGCGTCTGGTGCAAATGGCCGGGCCGTCGGCGAGCTTCACCTGGTGGGGTTTCGACGGTGAGCCGGATGCGTTCCTCACCGCTTACGCCTATTACGCCGACTGGAACGCCAGCCAGGTGCTGGAGCTGACCCTGCCGCCGGAGCACTGGCAGCGGGTGCTGGAGGTTTACGCCAAGCAGGCGCCGAACACGCCGTTGCTGCAACGGGCGCTGATTCTGTCGTTCGCCAAGCAGATGCA
Organism: Pseudomonas fluorescens; assembly: GCF_030344995.1. GTDB lineage: Bacteria > Pseudomonadota > Gammaproteobacteria > Pseudomonadales > Pseudomonadaceae > Aquipseudomonas > Aquipseudomonas fluorescens_BF. The sequence continues at coordinate 5,794,283 of NZ_CP128260.1, read as the reverse complement.
TCTGCCGGTCAACACGCTGCTCAGCGGTTTGATGGACGATCTGGCCAAGGCCGGTGAGGGCAATGCCGAAACCCTGATGGACGATGGCGAAGACAGTCTGGTGATGGGCGATCCGGATTCGGCACTCGGTCTGGCGGCGGCGCGGGTCTTGACCGCCTCGCTGGCCACCCAGTCGAAAGTCGCTTTGCCCGACGCGTTCAATCGTCAGCTGGGCGCTGCGCAACAGCGTTTGGCCGTCAGTTCGCAGCCGTTTGCCGAAGCGCTGAACCTGTCGCAGCAACCGTTCGATCAGTCTCGCGCGACAGCGTTGTTGCAACGCCTGTTGCCACAGCAATCGACTCTCGAACGTGCGCTGGCGCTGACCTGGCTGCAACGCAGCATCGCCCAGGCGTCGCCGACCATCGCGCTGGCCCCGGGGGAAGGCTGGAAGAAAAACTACGGCGCGACCGGCGAGATGTACTGGACGTGGCAGGGTGCTGCGCCGGTGCCGAGCGTGTTGTCAGTGTCGGGCACTCAGGAGCGTCCGTTGCGTGCCGCGTTGAGCTTCCAGACTCAACAACCGGCAGTCGATCCGATCGCGGTGTCCATCACGCGTCGCCTGTCGCGTCTGGTGCCGGGTGACGAAGCCTTCACCTTCAAACTGGAGCCGGTCGGCACTAAACCACTGTCCAGCGACAGCCTGTATCTGGACGAAGTGATCCTCACCAGCAAAGCACCGAAACCGCTGCGCTACGGCATGCTCGAAGTGCCGCTGCCGCCGGGCGCGGATGTAGAGCGCACCACGTGGGGCATCAAGTTGCAGGGCAAGGACGGCACCGAGCCGACCGCGCTTGAGAAAGCACGTTTCGAACCGGGCCAACTGGCCTACGCGGTGCCGGTGGATGCGCTGAGCGGTGAATTGCGTTTGCGGCATCTGGTGCGGTTCTCGCAGAAGGGCCAGTTCAACCTGCCGCCGGTGCGCTTCACTCAGGTCTACGCGCCGCAGCATCAGGCCCAGGAGGCGAAAGCCGCCCTCGGTCAGGTCACGGTCAACTGACATGAACCGGCCGCTGCTGTGGCTGCTGATGTGTCTGATTCCTGCGCTGGCGACGGCGCAGGATGAGCCACTGCGACTGGCGTACAAGGGCGAATTGCTGTCACTGAACACCACGCAACTGACCGCTCGCGAGCCGTTGCCGTCGTCGCTGGATGCGCCGCTGGGCAGTCTGTGGAAGGTGTTCGTTTACGCGTGGCTGGTGGATACCGGCGCGCGGGAACCGGCTTATGAATGTCGCGGCCAGTCGAAGGAAGAAGTCTATTGCTGCACTGCTGGCGGCAAGATCGAGCGTGATCAGGCGCTGGTGAAATCCTGCGGGCTGTACTTCGAGCCGGCGCGGTTGGGCATAACTGCTGGCGATTGGAGAACCTATTGGCAGGCGCGACAGGCGCCGTCGTGGTTGCTGGATTTGCCATCGGTGCAACCGGCTACTCGGGTTTCCGTGGCTGACTTGCTGAAGGTTTTGTCTTGGTTGCCGGCTCAGGATCAGCTGCGCCGGGTGCTGCTCGACGTGGTGCTGAACGCGGCGGACGGTAATGTCGTCGGCGAGCTTGGCGGACGTTTGCGGGTGAAAACCTGGAGCTGGCTCGGCGATCAGGACCCGCAATCACGGCAGGGCGGATTCGCCGGCTGGACGGCGGACGGCTCGCCGATCTGGGCCGGTGGCCGGGGCACCAGTCAGATGGTTCTGCGGCATTTCGGGGCTGCGTTGGCGACGGTGTTGCCCACGTCATGGCCGGCGGAAGCAGGGCGTTGTGTTGAGGTCGGACTGTTCTCGCGCTACCCGGTTTCGCGGGTTCTGTCGGGTGAGCGCGTTGCGGGCTCCGGCCCGTTGCAGGGCGATTTCCGTGTCGAATTCGCCAACGGCAATGCGCTGGATATCCACAGCGACGGCGAGCTGTTTCTGCTCAACGACAAACTGGTCGCCCGGCTGGATCGCGAAGAGTACGTCGCCCGTGTGCTGGAGCGTGAAGCCAAACCCGAACCTGCCGAAGCCGCCAAAGCGTTGGCCGTGGCAATCCGGACGTACCTGCTGCAAAACGCCACGCGCAACGGCGAATGTTTGAGCATCGACGACAGCAGCACTCGCCAGCGTGTTGCACCGCGTCCGGCCTCCGCCGAATCCCGCAACATTGCGGCGTGGACGGCGGACCTGGTGTTGGCCGGCAGCACCGTCACCTATCACTCCGATCAACCTGGCCCCGACAAACTGGCCTGGCAAAAAGCCGTCGAACAAGCCAATGCCGGCCAGCGTTACGACGCGATTCTGTTGCACGCCTATCCACGAGCGAGCCTTAGCCGTTGGGACAACCCGGTAGCGTCCTGCGAATCACTGCCTGCCGCACAAGACTGGCTGCAAAAACAACGACGCGGCTGGCGTCCGAGGCTGGAAAGCGAAACCGGCTACAACGAAGTCAGCACTTTCGCCGTCTGCAAACTCGCGTTCGGACGGCCCTTCGTCGACCGCGAACGCCAGCGCATCTACGTGCGCGGCGTGCTGTCGTTGCAGGATCGCCTCGACCTGACTCACGAATACCTGCACCTGGCCTTTGAAGCACACCCCAACGGCCAGGATGAAACCTACATCGAAGGGCTCGCCCGTCACCTTTTGCTGGAATAGACCATGACACTCCGTTATCCACAGGTCTTGCTGTTGCTCTGCGTGCTCAATGCATTGCCAATGGCGATGGCCGCCGACAGCGTCAAACTCGACACCCCGGTCGGCGGCTGGCGCAGCGGCGCGCCCGAAGGCGAGGGCGAGAGCTTTCGCCAGACGGTCAACTACCCGGCCTCTTCGGTGAACACCCCGCTCGGCCAGGCCAACACCGCGCGCATCAGCGGCGAAATCAAAGCCACACCGAAAAACAAAGAACCCGGTCGCCTGATCGTCAACGGCGTCAGCATGCCGCTGAAAATCGACGACAGCGGCCGCTTCGACCGCCCGTTCTCGTTCCCCAATGGCAGCAACAGCGTCGAAGTCCGCAGCCCGGACGGCCAGCAACGGCACCGCACCCAATTCCTCAACGCCAGCGGCGGCGCCACCCCGGCCAAACTTCGCGTGCTGCTGTCCTGGGACAGCGACGGCACCGACCTCGACCTGCACCTGATCACACCCGACGGTGCCCACATCTGGTACGGCGATCGCGTCGCACCCAATGGCGCGGCCTTGGATGTCGACGTGACCACCGGTTACGGCCCGGAAATCTTCGCCATGCCGGCGCCGATCAAGGGGCAGTATCTGGTGTATGTGAATTATTTTGGCGGTGGTTATCGTGGGGATGATGAGGGTGGGGAAGAGGCGGTGCAGCCGCTGACTACGGCGCAGGTGACGGTGATTACCGAAGAAGGGACGCCGAGCGAGAAGATGGAGACGTTCGTGGTGCCGATGCGGGCGGTGGGGGAGTTGACGTTGGTTAAGTCGTTCAGCTATCCGTGAGGGTAATTGGGCAGTTGCTCGCTGCCCAATTCTATTCAATCACTCAGGCCGCTAATTCAGGTCGGAAGCTGCTGGTGGTCAGACGCTTGAGCGCAATATCAAGAGACTGATCATCGAACAGTTTGCTCTTGCGGGCCGCAGCACCGGCGCCACCGTCCCAGTGCTTCAATGCTTCGCGCACCGCAGGAACGGTCGCCGAAACTCCCTCCTGGCTCAACAGCCAGTCAACTGTCGCCAGCAACTCCATGCCGAATGGCGATTCAAAACCGTCAATGAGCTGAGCTGTGCGTTCCAATGCTTGAGAGTATTCCTTGGCCTCAGTCTTGAGATAAGCCTGCAAAAAGGCTTTGCGTTCTTGATCAAACCAGATCACATCGCTAATGCCAGCGTCACTGATTCGCTTGTCACAATGCAGATAGCTGCCATCAAGGTTATCGAGCAGATGCTCCAGACGGTTAGCGTACGGGCCGTATTTATGTGCGACGAACTTGAGGTTGAGCGGGTTTTCAATTTCCGGCAGCTTCTCGATAGTGCGCTCAAGAAACCAGGCCAGTTTCTGGATTTCCAGCAGGCTGCATTCCATGCCCAACACCCAATAGCGTCGAACCAGTTCGGCGATAAGGGCACGAGCTGGCGTGAGTTTCTCTACACCGCTGCGCTTGGCGACATTCAGATATTGATTGGTAGGCTCGAACACCAGTACGTCGACATCCAGATCCCCCAAAATCTCAACGATTTGTTCACGGACTTCAGGCCACTTCAACCCACCATTACCAGCGCCTAGTGGTGGGACCGCGACGGATTTCACGTCGTTCTCAATCAGAAAACGACGCAGGTCATGCAAACCTTCCGTTATCCAGGCCATCTGCGAGGGTGAACGCCAGTGACGTTTGGTCGGGAAATTGACGATCCAGCGAGGGCCATCAAGCTCGTTGGTGGCGGTCACGTGCATCTTGCCGGTTTCAACTTCCTTGGCCTTGCACGCCGCTGCGTAAAGACGATAGTTCTGCGCAAAGCGCTCTTTGAACATCAATGCGATGCCTTTCCCCATCACGCCCACGGTGTTCACCGTGTTTACGAGGGCTTCGGTCTTGGCTTCCAGCAGGTTGCCTTGGGTAAATCTGATCATTGGAAATACCATTTGGGACGCGCATGGACTGGCAACGTCAGGCCTCTAGCGGCTACGTTTTGTTCTATGCGTTCTTTCATTGCATCGGTGTGGCACATGATGCCCAGTAGTCCCGTAATCGGTAAGTGATGGTGGATCAGCGCTTCGGCTTGATAACGCTCCATTTTACGAGGGTCATCAGGATCGCGCTTGAAGTCGCGCCGTTGGAGGATAGACCAATCGATCTGGTCGAGATTCGCCAGATCGCTGTAATAGTCTGTCCAACCCGGATAGGCATGTGCGTTTGTGAAGACAAACGGTAGGCCGAGCTCTTCAACGCGATAAAGGCTTGAGACCAGAATCACGATCTCGTCATTGCTGCGTTGCTGCACGCTCCAGCCGGAGTGGATGTTCTGCATCATCACCGAGAAGGGTGTGAAATAGAAGGGCACGTAATAGGCCAGGACTTGAGTCGGTCGTGCGCCCAGCCTGATCGGTTCTTGTAGGTAGCCTGACCACTGGCGATCAGTTCTTCGCGCTGAGCTTCAGTCAGTTGCAGCATTTTTGCTGCTGCTTCATGGGCGTCCCGAGCGATTGCACCCTCGGGTTTTGTGGCGAGAAATCGCAGGATCGGCTCAATGAACTGATCGTAGGTTGGAACGGACATGGGCGCATCCCTGTGCTGAAAGTGTTCGTGGCGATCGGATGGTGATTGTAAATCAATGGTGAATATGGAGAGCTTCGAGACGAAAACCTTGGCAAGTGAAAGCGTAAGTCGCTATGTCAGTTCCACCATCAATCCGGAAAAACGCCGCAAAGTGCGTTGCCTTGGTAGCCATGAACGATCGGCCCCAACGTCATGAGTGGGCCGCACGCGTAGAAGGGGGATGGCACTTTTTGTTGTGTGTTGAGCAGAACGACTTCGTTGCCGGTCTCGTCGCTGCCGAATGATTGCTCTTGATACGAAGTGCACAGCGGCAGCTTCAATGGCACAGGAATGACTAGCGCCCAAACGGTAATCCCGCACCATTCTCGCGTGGGTGTCGACGTTACCGTTCTGCTGATTTTTGGAGTGACTGACCGATAGGTCTGCGCTCGGTAAGCGTCAGTCTTGGCGGTGGTCTTTTCCGGGAGCGATACGATTGCTCCAACGCATCCTGAAAGACAGAGGCACAGGGCGGCTGTCATGGCAGCTGACTTCATGTGTGAGCTGATGGTTTCGGGCATCAGTTTTGAACGTCCTTGTGGGGTGATTCGAGCATTCAGAGTTGCCGTGGCTTCCAGCAGGCGAGGCTCTGTTGTGCAAGCATGGTTGCACTGCGCTCTACCGATAAAACCCGGCCCCGGCCGGTTTTTCAGCAGGCATTAAAAAGCCGGCTTGTGGCCGGCTTCTCGGGGACTGGCTTGGTTTATTTTTGGTAAACCGCGCCAGCCTTCAAAACGTACACCCGGATCTTGCGTCCGGCTGTGGGACTTGGTCAGACAGTGGTCTGCCGCGTCAGGCGTCATCTGGGCCGCTTGGCGGGTCGATGCGCGAATGTGGGGCGCAGGATACTGAGTTTTGCTTCTGATTCCCAGCTTGAAGTGCGGTTTAGAGCGATCAAACTGGAGAAAATCCAGAATTTGTACCGACTTTCAGGGCCTCATCGCCAGCAGGCTGGCTCCCGCTTCAGAGAAACGGCACCACCGGCCGGCGCTTGCCCAGGGTCGACCACCAGAACACCCACCCCAACACATGAATCCGCTGCTCCTCGATCTGCGCCGCCCGGAAGATTTCGTCCGGATATTCCGCGCTGTTGTGGCTGCGCAGGCGCAGGGCGTTGCCGGGCATGCGGTGCAGGTATTTGATGCGCAGCATGCCGTCGTGTTCGATGGCGTAGATTTCGCCGTCCACCACCTGGGTGAGTCCGCGGTCGATGGCGAGGGTGGAGCCGTCTTCGATTTTCTCGGCCATGCTGTTGCCGATCATGTGGGTGCAGATGGCGTCGGTGTGGCGGATTTCCAGGGCTTCGAGGTGGCTGCGGGGCAGGCGGATGGTCTGTTCCGGGTCCTTGATGACGTGGGTCTTGCCGGAGCCGGGGGCGGTCGGGGTTTCCTTGTAGAGGGGCAGTTCGATGTCGTTGGTTTCGAGCACCGTGTAGATGCCGCGAATCGCATGGGCATCGAGGATGTCGCCCGAGTCCGTATGCAGATGCGGGGCGTCTTTCGGGCCTTCGCCGGTCTTCAGCCATTGGCTGTTGACGGACAACAGGCGAGAGACTTCTTCCATGCGGTACGCGGGTACGCCCCGGGTGTACCAGTTATGAACGTTTTGGGCTTCCGTGCCCCAGAACTTTGCGAATCCCGTGGTGGTGATGTTCGCAGCTTCCAGGAGTGCCTTGAATCTTGGACCGCTAGTGTTCTTTCTCATAAACACGAGTCTACGGCCGGCCTAGAGCGGTTTGAATAAACCTTGCGTTCAAAATCAGGGCAAATTTTGCGACGGGATGTAAGACGTCCTTGTGGGAAATTACACACACCAAAACTTTTCTGTAGGCCGCTATAAACAAGCTGTTTAAGCACTTGGCGGCCAGGCACAAAAAACCCCGGACCAACCGGGGTTTTCTTCAAACGTGTCGAAGGTCGTGAGGCTTAGCCTTTGTAGGCAGCAACCGACTTGGTGATCGCGGCGCGGGCGGCGTCTGCACCGTCCCAGCCTTCGATTTTCACCCATTTGCCTTTTTCGAGATCTTTGTAGTTCGCGAAGAAGTGCTCGATCTGCTGGATCAGCAGGGCTGGCAGGTCGGTGTATTCCTTCACGTCCACGTACAGCTGGGACAGCTTGTCGTGTGGGACTGCGATGACTTTGGCATCGCCGCCGCCGTCGTCGGTCATGTTCAGGATGCCGACCGGACGCGCGCGGATCACCGAACCTGGAGCAACCGGGTAAGGGGTTACGACCAGCACGTCCAGGGGATCACCGTCGTCAGCCAGGGTGTTCGGGATGTAACCGTAGTTGGCCGGGTAGAACATCGGGGTGGCCATGAAACGGTCAACGAACAGGCAATCGCTGTCTTTGTCGATTTCGTATTTGATCGGCGCGTGGTTGGCCGGGATCTCGATCGCGACGTAGATGTCGTTCGGCAGGTCTTTGCCAGCCGGAATCTTGCTGTAGCTCATTGGGCGTTGCCCCCGTTAGTTGACCAAAAACACTTGGCCGGATTGACCAAAAAGTGGCGGCGATTATAGGCATATTCTGCCGTGGACGCCACGTACCGGAAGTCGTGCAGACCTTTACTCGTGAGCCTGATAGACCGGGTCGCTGGCCTGAAGTTGCTTCAGGCGTGCCAACGGATCCTGGCGGTAGAAAAGCTGCAGCTGCGCATACACCTGTGGATAAGCCTCGTGCAGCAGATCCGGAGCGCTGAAGAAGTACTCGCTGGTGACGGCGAAGAATTCGGCCGGGTTCTCGGCGGCATACGGGTCGATGGCAGTTTCGGCGTCGGGATGGTGGTCGAGCTGGCGATTGAGGTCGTCGTACGCCGCCTGCATCACCTCGGCCCAGTCGCTGACCCGCATGTCGGCGTGTAGCGGGGGCAGGCCGTTGGCGTCGCCGTTGAGCATGTCGAGTTTATGTGCGAGTTCGTGGATCACCAGGTTGTAGCCTTCCCAGCCACCACTGGCCATCACGCCAGGCCAGGCAAGGATGATCGGCCCTTGTTGCCACGCCTCGCCGCTGTGTTCGCCGTCCCACTCATGCTCCACGCCGCTGGCATCACGATGGCGCTGGGGGCTGAGGAAGTCGTCGGGGTAGAGGACGATTTCGTGGAAACCCTGATACCAGTTCAGATCGCCCAGATGCAAAAGTGGCAATTGGGCCTGGGCGGCGAGCAGAAGGCGTTGTTCCTGGTGCAGTTCGACGCCGGGCAGGGCGGTCAGGTGTTTGTCTTCGAGGAACAGCACACTCGCTTCGCGCAGCCACTGGTCTTCAGCGGCACTGATGCCATCGAGAAAACTCAAGTGATGCCGCACCCGTTGCCAAAGCTCGTCGGCAATCGGGTGCCTGGCCAGAATACGCCGGCGGCGCCAGGCGCTCAGCGACCACATCGGCTTAGTGCGATTGGGCTTTGGTGCCGCCGAAACGGCTGCGAACCACGCCGATGATCATCGGTACCAGCGACAGCAGGATGATGCCGACCACCAGCAACGACAGGTTCTTCTTGATGAACGGCACGTTGCCGAAGAAGTAGCCCAGCGTTACCAGACCGCCAACCCACAGGACGGTGCCGAACACGCTGAAACCGAAGAAACGCGGGTAAGGCATCTTCGCGACACCGGCCACGAAAGGCGCAAAGGTGCGGATGATCGGCAGGAAGCGCGCCAGGGTCACGGTTTTGCCGCCGTGCTTGTCGTAGAAATCGTGGGTCTGTTGCAGGTAATCGCGGCGGAAGATTTTCGAGTTCGGGTTGCTGAACAGCTTCTCGCCCGCCGTTCGTCCGATCACGTAGTTGGTGCTGTCGCCGAGGATCGCCGCGAGCATCAGCAGCCCCGCCAGCAATACCGGGTCCATACCACCGCCCGCAGCCACAGCACCGGCGATGAACAACAGGGAATCACCCGGCAGGAATGGCATCACCACCAGACCGGTCTCGCAGAAGATCACCAGAAACAGGATGGCGTAGATCCATGGCCCGTAATTATTCACCAGCAGGTCGAGGTAAACGTCGAGATGCAGGATAAGGTCGAGCGGGTTGAAATCCATGGAGGCACCTGTGGTGACGGCCTGACTCAGCAGACCTGTGCGGATGACTTCGTGTAAGCCTACAAGCGGGTGTAGTTTTTCTTACAAGCCGGAAAGATCGGGATTATACGGGCTGAAGGGTGAAAAGCGCGTTGGTTTTGTAGCGGGGAATGTCGGTGTGAACAAATGTCGGGTTGGCATTCATTTTGGGGAGGGCATTTGCTCCCTCCCCGCAGTACGCCCCGCGATCAGAGCTCGTCGCTGATCGGCAGCACGTAGTTCTTGAACTCGGTGTCTTCCTTGAACCCGATGGATTCGTAGGTTTTCTGCGCCACTTCGTTGTCTGCACTGGTGGACACGCGCATGCGCACGGCCTGGGTTTCCTTGGCCATTTTCTTCGCGGTGCGGATCAGGTTGTCGGCTACCAGCTGGCGGCGGGCGTCTTCGGCGACGTAGATGTCGTTGAGGATCCACACGCGCTTGAGCGACAGGGAGGAAAAGCTCGGGTAGAGCTGGCAGAAGCCCATGAGCTTCTTGTCGTCGTCATCGGCCAGCGCCAGGTAGATCACCGATTCCTTGCGTCGCAGGCGCTTTTCGAGAAAGGCCCGGGACGAGTCCGGATAGGGCAGGGAGCCGTAAAACTCGCGGTACTTAACGAACAACGGGGTCAGCAAATCCAGGTGTTCGAGGGTCGCTTGGATAATCCGCATGGTAGGTCTCGTCCTTCAAGTGGCTGTCTTCACGTGCTCTGACGGCGATGGGAAACCCGGGCGGCCGTGCATCGATCCTGCCTCAAACCTGCGCAGAAAGGCAATGCGGAAACGGTTCAGGCTGAGGGCGGATCGAGTAGGAAATTACTCTTCATGTCTGCACCGGCTTCCGATTCCAGCGTCTGAACCTGCGCTTCGTCCTTCAGATTGACGCCTGACAGCTGCCGCCGACAGGCTTCGCGCATCAGATACAGCAAGCGATGCGCCGCCATGCCGTAACTGAGCCCTTCCAGCCGCACATTGGAGATGCAGTTGCGGTACGCATCCGTGAGGCCGACCTTTGGATTGTAGGTGAAATATAACCCCAGGCTGTCCGGCGAACTGAGGCCCGGGCGCTCTCCGATCAGCATCACGACCATTTTGGCGCCCAGCAACTGGCCGATTTCATCGCCAATCGCCACTCGACCCTGTTCCACCAGCACTACAGGCGCTGTCGACCATTCGTCGGCGCTCATCTGTTCTTCCAATCGGGTCAGGAACGGCAGGGTATGCCGATGCACCGCCAGCGCCGAGAGACCGTCCGCCACGACAATCACCAGATCCACGCCGCCCGGGTGCGCCTGGGCGTATTCGCGCAGGGTCTGGGCCGATTGATCGCTCAGCTTGCGCCCCAGATCCGGGCGTTGCAGGTAGCTGTTGCGATCCACCGCCGCGCTGTGCAAGAGCAGGCTGTCGCGCTGGCGTTCGGCCAGTTGGGCGCTGAGCCCGGCGTGATCGAACGGTAAATGCACCGCGTCCCGGGCTTGGGCGTGGGCGTATTGGAAATCCAGTTGTGCGCTGGTCGGCAGGCTGGTGCCGGTGCGGCCGAGGGCAATGCGCGCCGGGGTCAGGCGACGCAGCTCCAGCCACGGGTTTTGCGGATCGACGGGCGGTTTTTCCATCTGACTCATCCCAGTTGCGCCAAGGCCTGGCGGAAGGCCGGCGGCAGGTTGTTGCCGAAGCGGACCTTGCCGTCCGCCTGGGTGAAGATGCCCATGTTCGCCAGCCACTGCTCGAACTCCGGCGCCGGTTTCAGGCCCAGGGTCTGGCGCGCATAGAGCGCGTCGTGGAACGAAGTGGTCTGGTAGTTGAGCATGATGTCGTCGGAACCGGGGATGCCCATGATGAAGTTGATCCCGGCCACGCCGAGCAGGGTCAGCAGGGTGTCCATGTCGTCCTGGTCGGCTTCGGCGTGGTTGGTGTAGCAGATGTCGCAGCCCATCGGCACGCCGAGCAGCTTGCCGCAGAAGTGGTCTTCGAGGCCGGCGCGGATGATCTGTTTGCCGTTGTAGAGGTATTCCGGGCCGATGAATCCTACGACGGTGTTCACCAGGAACGGCTTGAAATGGCGCGCCACGGCGTAGGCCCGGGTCTCGCAGGTCTGTTGATCGACGCCGTGGTGGGCGTTGGCCGACAGTGCACTGCCCTGGCCGGTTTCGAAATACATCAGGTTCTGCCCGAGCGTGCCGCGATTGAGGCTCAGGCCGGCTTCATAACCTTCCTGCAACACGTTCAGGTTGATACCGAAACTGGCGTTGGCCGCTTCGGTTCCGGCAATCGACTGGAATACCAGATCCAGCGGCACGCCACGGTTGATCGCTTCAATAGAAGTGGTGACGTGGGTCAGCACGCAGGCCTGGGTCGGAATGTCGTAGCGCTGGATGATCGCGTCGAGCATTTCCAGCATCGCGCAGATCGAGGCGATGCTGTCGGTGGCCGGGTTGATGCCGATCATCGCGTCGCCGTTGCCGTACAGCAGGCCGTCGAGAATGCTCGCCGCGATACCGGACGGTTCGTCGGTCGGGTGATTGGGTTGCAGCCTTGTGGATAACCGTCCACGCAGGCCGAGGGTTCCGCGAAATTTCGTCACGACGCGGATTTTCTGCGCCACCAGCACCAGATCCTGCACGCGCATGATCTTCGACACGGCGGCGACCATTTCCGGCGTCAGGCCGGGGGCGAGGGCGCGCAGGCTCTGCTCATCGGCCGCTTCGCTCAACAGCCAGTCGCGGAAGCCGCCAACCGTGAGATGGCTGACGACCGCGAAGGCCTGTTTGTCATGGCTGTCGATGATCAGCCGGGTGACTTCATCGGACTCGTAAGGAATCAGCGCTTCCTGCAGGAAATGCGTGAGCGGGATGTCGGCCAGTGCCATTTGCGCGGCCACCCGCTCGCCATCGTTGAGGGCGGCGACACCGGCGAGAAAGTCGCCGGAACGCGCCGGGCTGGCCTTGGCCATCACGTCCTTGAGGCTGTCGAAACGGTAGGTCTGGGCGCCGACGGTATGGGCAAATGCGGCCATGGGGCGGTGTCCTCCTGAATGAATGCTTTTAGTGCAGGCACCGGGCGCGAAGCCCGGTGCCAGTGCAACTCATATACCTTCGAGCATAGCGTCTGCCGGTGCTTCGGAGCGTTGCTTGGCGGTCAGCTGGAAGTACAGGTAACCGGCGGCCATGAAACCGAGGAACACACAGCCGATCAGCGTGTTGAACCAGGCCATCGCTACCAGGCACACCAGCGCCAGGAACAGCGCAATGGCCGGCACCAACGGATAGCCCGGCGCGCGGAAGGTGCGCTCCAGGTTCGGCTCGGTTTTACGCAGTTTGAACAGGCTGAGCATGCTGATGATGTACATCACGATGGCGCCGAACACTGACATGGTGATCATCGCCGCCGTCAGGGTCATGCCTTGCAGATTGACCAGACCGTCGCTGTAGATCGCCGCGATGCCGACCACGCCGCCGGCCAGGATCGCCCGGTGCGGGGTCTGAAAGCGCGAGAGTTTGGCCAGGCTTTTCGGCAGATAACCGGCCCGGGCCAGGGCAAAGAACTGCCGCGAGTAGCCGAGGATGATCCCGTGGAAACTCGCCACCAGCCCGAACAGGCCGATCCACACCAGCATGTGCATCCACGTCGAATTGTTGCCGACCACCGCTTTCATCGCCTGCGGCAGCGGGTCGTTAATGTTCGACAGCTGGCGCCAGTCGCCGACGCCGCCGGCCATCACCATCACGCCGATGGCCAGGAACACCAAAGTCAGGATGCCGCTGACGTAGGCCCGTGGAATCGTGCGTTTCGGATCCTTGGCTTCCTCGGCCGCCATGGCCGCGCCTTCGATGGCGAGAAAGAACCAGATCGCGAAGGGAATGGCGGCGAAAATGCCCGGAATCGAGCCCATCGTGAACTCATTCGCACCCGACCAGCCGTTCAGCACGAAGTTGCTGAAGCTGAAGCCCGGTGCAACCACGCCCATGAACACCAGCAATTCGGCGACGGCGAGTACGGTAACCACCAGCTCGAAGGTCGCGGCGATGCTGACGCCGAGGATGTTCAGGGTCATGAACACAAAGTACGCGCCGACCGCCGCGAGTTTGGGATCGAGCCCCGGATATTGCACATTCAGATAGGCGCCGATGGCCATGGCAATGGCCGGCGGGGCGAACACGAATTCGATCAGGGTGGCGATCCCGGCGATCAATCCGCCTTTTTCGCCAAAGGCCCGGCGGCTGTAGGCAAACGGCCCGCCCGCGTGGGGAATCGCGGTGGTCAGTTCGGTGAAGCTGAAGATGAAGCAGGTGTACATGGTCGCGACCAGTAGGGCCGTAACCAGGAAACCCAGGGTTCCCGCCGTGCCCCAGCCGTAACTCCAGCCGAAGTATTCGCCGGAGATCACCAGGCCGACGGCAATGCCCCAGAGGTGCAGGGTGCCGAGTGTGGGTTTGAGCTGTGTGGTGGAAGTCATAAGTCCTCTCTGTCTTTTTTATTGTTCGATCTGTTGGACTTTCGGGTGCAGCGGTTGAGTGGGTGGATGCTGTTCACGCAGCGGCAGTGTTCACGCAAATCCTGAATGACGGGTACGCAAGGCCCGTGCCAGAGCGGCCAGGCCTTGAGTTGTGTCATTGAGGACGCCATCGCTGGCAAGCCAGCTCCCACAGTTTTCTGTGGTGTTCGGACTTGCGCAGCTCCCTGTGGGAGCTGGCTTGCCAGCGATAGCTATTTGGAGGGCGACACCGATATTTCGGTGCCGCCCGGTTTTTTAGAAGAAGCCCAGCGGGTTGATGTCGTAGCTCACCAGCAGGTTTTTGGTTTGCTGGTAGTGGTCGAGCATCATCTTGTGGGTTTCACGGCCGACGCCGGACTTCTTGTACCCGCCGAACGCGGCGTGCGCCGGGTACAGGTGGTAGCAGTTGGTCCATACACGACCGGCCTTGATGGCGCGGCCCATGCGATAGGCGCGGTTGATGTCGCGGGTCCACAGGCCGGCGCCGAGGCCGAACTCGGTGTCGTTGGCAATCGCCAGGGCTTCGGCTTCGTCCTTGAAGGTGGTGATGCTCACCACCGGGCCGAAGATTTCTTCCTGGAACACACGCATCTTGTTGGTGCCCTTGAGCAGGGTCGGCTGGATGTAATAGCCGGAAGCCAGGTTGCCTTCTAGTTTTTCCACCTTGCCGCCGGTCAGCAGCTCGGCACCTTCGCCCTTGGCGATTTCCAGGTACGAAAGGATCTTGTCGAATTGCTGCTCGGACGCTTGGGCGCCGACCATGGTGTCGGTGTCGAGCGGGTCGCCACGTTTGATCTGGCTGACTTTCTTCATCACCGCTTCCATGAACTGCGGATAGATCGATTCCTGAACCAGTGCGCGGGACGGGCAGGTGCAGACTTCGCCCTGGTTGAAGAACGCCAGTACCAGGCCTTCAGCGGCTTTTTCAATGAAGCTTGGTTCGGCCTGCATGATGTCTTCGAAGAAGATGTTCGGCGACTTGCCGCCCAGCTCAACGGTGGATGGAATGATGTTTTCGGCGGCGCATTTCATGATGTGCGAGCCGACCGGGGTCGAGCCGGTGAAGGCGATCTTGGCGATGCGCTTGCTGGTGGCCAGGGCTTCGCCGGCTTCTTTGCCGAACCCTTGCACCACGTTGAGCACGCCCGGCGGCAGCAAGTCGCCGATCAGTTCCAGCAGCACGCTGATGCCCAGCGGGGTTTGTTCGGCAGGCTTGAGCACCACGCAGTTGCCGGCGGCCAGGGCCGGGGCGAGTTTCCACGCGGCCATCAGGATCGGGAAGTTCCACGGGATGATCTGGCCGACCACGCCCAGTGGTTCATGGATGTGATAGGCCACGGTGTTGCCGTCGATCTCGGCGGCGCTGCCTTCCTGGGCGCGCAGGCACCCGGCGAAATAGCGGAAGTGGTCGGCAGCCAGCGGGATGTCGGCGTTGAGGGTTTCGCGGATGGCTTTGCCGTTGTCCCAGGTTTCGGTGATCGCCAGGGTTTCGAGGTTCTGTTCGATGCGGTCGGCGATTTTCAGCAGGATCAGTGAGCGGGCCTGGGCGGAAGTTGAGCCCCAGGCATCGGCAGCGGCGTGGGCGGCGTCCAGGGCCTTGTCGATGTCTTCGGCCGTGGAGCGCGGGAATTCGGCAATCGGTTGGCCATTCACAGGCGAGGTGTTGGTGAAGTACTGACCTTTGACAGGCGCGACGAACTCGCCGCCGATGTAGTTACCGTACTTGCTCTTGAACGAGACTTTGGCGCCTTCAGTACCGGGGTGAGCGTAACGCATGATGTTCTCCTTGGCTGTTTTACTTATCAGAGAGACGCGCATGAGCGCTTGCTATAAGCGTAGAGCAAAGGTCGGGCCACCGCCGTGCAGCTCAGGCAAATCAAGGCCTTGCGTGATTTCTGTCGGACAAGTGGCAAGCGTCTGTGACGGTATCGGTACAGCTTGGGTGACAGTTTGTACCGCTTCTGGCACAGCCCGTGACCGGACGGTCTTGCCAGCATTGCAAAGACCGGTTGGCTGGAGGATGCTGGGCACCACTTCACGCATGGGCCGATGAGCCTCGGGGAGAATAATAAGAAATGCACGACAACCATTTGAGTCGCCATGCCCAACAGGTTCTCACCGTCACTCAGGGCAAGCCGCACCTGCATGGCCCCGGTGCCGACCCGTCGATCGCCCGCTCGTGGCTGCGTTGTCTTGAGGACTATCACCTCGACCCGGCCCTGACCATTGCGCCGACTGTGCTCGAACACGGTCGCGTCCTCGAAAGCCGCGAACGGCTGCAACAGGTGTTGCAGATCGCCGGCAATGAAATGAGCAGCCTGCATCAACAACTCTCCGGCGCCGGCCACGCGGTATTGCTGACCGACGCGCGCGGGGTGATCCTCAACTGCGTCACCGCCCCCGCCGAACGCAAGATCTTCGAACGCGCCGGCCTCTGGCTCGGTTCTGACTGGAGCGAGGCCTGCGAAGGCACCAACGGCATCGGCACCTGCCTGGTGGAACGTCAGGCACTGACCATTCATCAGGACGAACACTTTCGCGGTCGCCACACCGGCCTGACCTGCTCGGCAAGCCCGGTGTTCGACCCGCACGGTGAATTGCTGGCGGTGCTCGACGTGTCCTCGGCGCGACACGACGTCTCGCGCCAGAGCCAGTTCCACACCATGGCGCTGGTCAATCTGTCGGCGAAGATGATCGAGAGCTGCTATTTCCTGCGCTGTTTCGATAATCAATGGTTGTTGCGTTTCCATCTCCAGGCCGAGTCCGTCGGGCTGTTCAGCGAAGGGCTGCTGGCGTTTGACGGGGAAGGGAGGATCAGCGCAGTCAATCAGAGCGCATTGAACCTGCTCGGGCATATTCGTGGTGGTTTGCTGGGCAAACCGGTGGAGGCGTTTTTCGACTGTTCGCTGGATGAATTGCTCGGGCGCGCCAGCGCCAATGCCAGCGCCAGTTGGCCGCTGCGTACTCGCGACGGGCGGCATCTGTTTGCGGTGCTGCGCGGCGAAACCCGTCGGCCACTGCCGGTAGCGCCGGCTCGCGCGCCTGTCGAAGCGCCGCGTCTTTCAGGCATTTGTCTGGGGGATGCGGCGTTGCAGGCGGATTTCCGCAAGTCGCTGCGGGTGTTCGAGCGCGATGTACCGCTGCTGATCAACGGCGAAACCGGCTCCGGCAAGGAGGCATTCGCCAAGGCTGTGCATAACGCCAGCCAGCGCGCCGGCAAAGCGTTCGTCGCCCTCAACTGCGCGGCGATTCCCGAAAGCCTGATCGAGAGCGAACTGTTCGGCTATCGCGGTGGCAGTTTCACCGGCGCGCGCAAGGACGGCATGCGCGGCAAGCTGCAACAGGCCGATGGCGGCACGCTGTTCCTCGATGAAATCGGCGACATGCCGCTGGCTCTGCAAACCCGTCTGCTGCGAGTGCTGGAAGACCGGCAAGTGGTGCCGATTGGCGGCGAGCCGGAGGCGGTCAACGTGCGGATCATCAGCGCCACACACCGCAATCTGCTGGAGCGGGTTGGCGACGGCAGTTTCCGTGAAGACCTTTATTACCGGCTCAACGGTCTGGAAGTGGCGCTGCCGCCGTTGCGCGAGCGCAGTGACAAGTCGCAGTTGCTGGATTTCCTGCTGGCCGAAGAGGCGGGCGGGGAAACGATCCTGATCGAAGAGCCGGCGCGTCAGGCGTTGCTGGGGTTCAACTGGCCGGGCAATGTGCGGCAGATGCGTAACGTGCTGCGCACGCTGGCGGCGTTGTGCGATGAAGGACGGATCGGGCTGGAGGATTTGCCCGCGATGTTCCGGCAGGTGCAGCCGCTGTTGGTCAAAACCGATGAAGCGTCGTCCGGCCAGCCGCTGGAAGATGCCGAGCGGCTGGCCTTGCTCAATGCGCTGGAACACACCCGTTGGCACATGACCCACACGGCGCAACAACTGGGCGTCAGTCGCAATACGCTCTATAGAAAGCTGCGCAAGCATGGGATCGAGCGGCGTGTCAGCTAAAAGCCCCTCACCCTAACCCTCTCCCAGGGGGAGAGGGGACTGACCGCGGTGTCTTTTGCCATACATCGACCTGAGCGACTGAGTCGATTATGGATTCGGGCCTGAGTTCACCGCGATGTGTCAGGTCGGCGTACCTCGAAAGAACACCGCGGTCGGTCCCCTCTCCCTTGGGAGAGGGCTAGGGTGAGGGGCGCGATCTCAAGTCGGACACACATTCAGACCTCCACCCTCAATCAGCTAAAGAGTGCCATTTCCCCCTCCCTGCGCTAACCTGCGGCCATGTTTTACGAGGTCGACTATGCACATTCATATTCTGGGTATCTGCGGGACTTTCATGGGCTCGATGGCGGTTCTGGCCAAAGAGCTGGGCCATCACGTGACCGGCTCCGATGCCAACGTCTATCCGCCGATGAGCACTCAGCTCGAAGCCCAGGGGATTCAGCTGACCCAGGGTTACGACCCGGCGCAGCTTGAACCGGCACCGGATCTGGTGGTGATCGGCAACGCCATGTCCCGCGGCAATCCGGCGGTGGAATATGTGCTGAACAAAGGCCTGCCGTACGTTTCCGGCCCGCAATGGCTGGCCGACCATGTGCTGCAAGGTCGCTGGGTGCTGGCGGTTGCCGGTACGCACGGCAAGACCACCACCAGCAGCATGCTCGCCTGGGTGCTGGAACACGCCGGCATGAGTCCGGGCTTCCTGATCGGCGGCGTGCCGCAGAACTTCTCGGTGTCGGCGCGTCTGGGCGGCACGCCGTTCTTCGTGATCGAGGCCGACGAGTACGACAGCGCGTTCTTCGACAAGCGTTCCAAGTTTGTCCACTACCGTCCGCGCACGGCGATCCTCAACAACCTCGAGTTCGATCACGCTGACATCTTCCCGGATCTTCCAGCCATCGAGCGGCAATTCCACCACTTGGTGCGGACCATTCCGAGTGAAGGGCTGGTGATTCACCCGACCACCGAACCGGCCTTGCAGCGCGTGATCCAGATGGGCTGCTGGACCCCGGTGCAAACCACCGGTGCCGGCGGTCAATGGCAGGTCAAGTTGCTGAAAGACGATGGCTCGGCGTTCGAAGTGATGTTCGAAGGCGTGTCCCAAGGTGTGGTCGAGTGGGAATTGACCGGTCAGCACAACGTCGCCAACGCCTTGGCGACTTTGGCGGCGGCGCGTCATGTCGGTGTTGTGCCGTCGATGGGCATCGCCGGATTGAGCGCATTCAAGAGCGTCAAACGCCGGATGGAAAAAGTCGCGGAAGTGCGCGGCATCACCATCTACGACGACTTCGCCCACCACCCGACCGCGATTGCCACCACCCTCGACGGCCTGCGCAAACGCATCGGCGATGCGCCGCTGATCGCGATCATCGAACCGCGCTCCAACTCGATGAAGCTTGGCGCCCACCGTGATGGTCTGCCGGACAGCGTGGTCGATGCCGATCAGGTGATCTGGTACGCCCCGGCCAACCTTGGATGGGACCTGGCCGGCACCGCCGCGTTGTGCACCGTGCCGTCGATTGTCAGCGACTCGCTGGAAGGCATCATCGAACGCGTGAAGAGCCAGGCCCAGCCCGGCACTCACGTGGTGATCATGAGCAACGGCGGCTTCGGCGGCCTGCACGGCAAACTCGCCGAGGCGCTTAAATGAACACTTTTTCCCGGGACGGCGGCCCGGAACGCATCACGCTGGCGATGACCGGTGCGTCCGGCGCCCAGTACGGCTTGCGCCTGCTGGATTGTCTGGTGCGCGAGGATCGCGAGGTGCATTTCCTGATCTCCAAGGCCGCGCAACTGGTGATGGCCACCGAGACGGACGTGTCGCTGCCGGCCAAGCCGCAAATGATGCAGGCGTTCCTCACTGAATACACCGGCGCGGCTGCCGGGCAGATCCGGGTCTACGGCAAGGAGGACTGGATGTCGCCGGTGGCCTCGGGTTCCGGCGCACCGGCCGCCATGGTGGTGGTGCCGTGCTCGACCGGCACCTTGTCGGCCATTGCCACCGGCGCCTGCAACAACCTGATCGAACGGGCGGCGGACGTCACCTTGAAGGAGCGTCGCCAGTTGATTCTGGTGCCGCGCGAAGCGCCGTACTCGAGCATTCACCTGGAGCACATGCTCAAGCTGTCGAACATGGGCGTGACCATCCTGCCGGCCTCGCCGGGCTTCTATCACCAGCCGCAGACCATCGATGACCTGATCGATTTCGTGGTGGCGCGAATTCTCAATCTGCTGGGCATTCCCCAGGACATGCTGCCGCGCTGGGGTGAACACCATCTGAGCAGCGATGAATAAGCTGCTGGCAATCCTGTTGGCGCTGCAACTGACCGGCTGCGCCACGGCGCGCACGCTCGATGCCGCCAAACCCGGCGCGCCGGTGGTGTATTCCGGCACGCGTCTGGATTTGTATGCGATGAATGGTGGCTGTTGCGCGATGGACCGATTCGGGGCCGAGGCCCCGAGCTATCCCGGAGTGGATCTGTCCGCCAGCGCATTGCTCGATACGCTGCTATTGCCGTTGTCGTTGCTGACGGTAATCGGTGTGGGGTTCCAGGCAACGGGCGGGTTATGAAAACCAATGGCTCGACCGTACAGAGTCGGGCCATTGTCCCCCCTTACAGCGTGATGGTTTCGGGCGGAAAGACGATGTCGTTGGAGAAAATGTCCTGTCCTGTCGGCAACTCGATAGTCCGTTTACCGGCTGTCGCCACGTCATCGATCAGCACGTCATATTCATTCCGGTTCAATTCTCCTGCCCGTGTGCGTTCCTCGATGGCGTCGGCAGCGTTCTGATCCGATCCAGTGGCGCGGGTCAGCGCCTGCAAATGGATATCTTCCACTGTCGCCGCGCGGGTCATGTTTGAGTTGACCAGCCAGACGCGCCTCGACGTGAAGCCGATCGGCGACATCGAAACATGGCCCTCCATCTTCATGCTCGGGAACCACGTTGTGCCGTCCGCAGGGCTTCGTTCGAATCGCGTGGGGTTGTAGACGCGATTGTCTTGCCCCGCTACGACCTCCACATTGCGGGTATCGAGCAGGTAGCAAAACTGGATGCGCTGAGCGGGGGGCGTCGAAGTACCGCTGGTTGTCTGGTGCACCCCCTTGCCTGCTACTCCCTTGGCTTCATTCGCAAAGTCCATGGCGGTCTTGAGGCTGAACATTGCACTGACAGGTATCTCGCTTGTGGCACCCACCGCTGATACCGAGCGTGGGGTCATGGCCGCGGGCCGGGCTATGTCGAAGGGTGTCCGGTCATCCACTTTAAACATAGCGGGCGTGTCGGTCCTGTAGAGATAGTTGTGCTTGTTGCGTTTAAAGCCGCTGAGGCGCAACAGCCCTTGAAAGAAGGGGGCGGTCAGGCTGGCCTTCAAGAGGCTGGTGCCTTCTCCCTGATTCCTCAGCCGGATGATTTCCGCATTGATTTCCGGCAGAAACGGATCGAAGAGTTTCTCGTTGGTTACCAGTCGGGTGCGGTCTTGATGAGTCCTGACCCACCCGGGCACTTCATCATTGATCAGATGCTTGAACTGCCCGGTTGGCGACAGCTCCTTGCACAATTTCGCCAGTTGCTGGAGGGAGAGGTTGTAGGGGCGGAACCGGGCGAGGACCTGTTCTCGTGATTTGAGCGGAGAGTCAAGGTTGGTCCATAGCCTCAGGTAGTCGAACAGTTGCTCGCGCCGGGAAGGGTATTTGCGCTGCTTGACCCAGCCAGGCGGTTTCTGATGAAGCGCAACGTCCCGACGAAAGCGCACGATGTCGGGTCCTTCGATCCTGTAGAGGTTCCAGATGTCGATGTCCCGCCAGAAGGGGCGCAGAACCGTCTCTTGATAGATCGAATAATCGGTGGCTTTGACGACAGTCAGTCCGGCGCCTTCACGAAATGCCAGTTGATTGAGCGGTCCGTGACTGTCATCCAGGCCAGGTTTGCGCTGCATCTCGACATAACCGTGAAAATTCGACTTCTCGAGATCCCAGGTGTAGTAGCGCTGATCACCGTACGTCGACGGAGTGGTGTTCCTCGTCTCGGAAATGTCAGGTGTGGGCTGGCGTGGCGAAGGCGATTGTTGAACGGGTGTCTGGGGTGTCGATCGTTGCGGCAACGGCGATTGCGGGCTAGGGGGAGCGCGGTGCAGAGAGACCGATTCAAGGTGTTTCACCCACTCGGCGGGTGTGCGTTTCTGATGCTCCAGAAGGCGGTTGAACATATCGCGGTCCATGTCCGGGCCCAGCCAGCGACGAAGCTCGTCATACAGATAAACGTTTTCCATCCGGTCTGTCCGGACGCTGGCCCACTGAGGTTTCCTGCCGGTGCGATGGGCTTCGGTGCGAAAACGGGTGATATCGGTGCCTTGCAGTCCGTACAGATTCCAGATGTCGCGGTCAGTCCAGGCGGTCAGCAATTGGGCTGGCTGATCGATGGGATGAGCAGGTCGCTCAACACTGACAAACGATCTGTTATCGTCCTGGAAGGCATGATGCGACAGAGGTCCGACGGAATCGTCCAGCCGCATTCTCCGGTGCATGACCACGTAGCCATGGTGGTGAGTCGTGGTGCTGTCCCAAACGTAGTGCCGGGTGTCGATGTAAACCGCTGGTGTGTTTGATTGTGTAACGGGCGCAAGTGCCTGTGGTGGAGTGTCCTGCGAGTTGACTGCCGGTCGATGGACCGCAGACTCGATCAGGACTCCGGTTTCGGGTGGCTCGCCAACTCGCCAGGTATTGCTTCGAGAGTCGAAATGCAGGGCCGGGCCGGAGGGGTGTGCTTCCTTTGACCGCGTGGCCCGATAGGTTCCGGCACCGTCGTCCCAGCCCACCATGACGGTACCGGTCGAGGTGTATTGAACCTCGGCATAAATACGCCCCCGGTAGATACGCAATCCCTGTGTCATGACGGCGGGCAAAAGCGTTCGCTCCTGTGGTGGCAGCGCGTAGTCACGAATGTTATCGGCCGGGAAATGACTATCGGATGACGTACTCTCCCGGACTGCGGGAGTCAGGTCCTGGATCAGTAACCCGGGCAACGCTTCGCTTGGGGTCAGCTGTGTCGAATGCTGTGGCCCGGAGGGGGTGGCGTCCGGCCCTGCAGGCCGGACCAGGCCTGGAAGCTCAAGTCGCGGAGTCGGCAGAGGGATCGATGTATCGGCTGGAGTGCCGGATGCGCGGGTGCTTTTCGGTGTGGTCTTTTTGGGTGCCATCAGGCGTCCTTTCACTGATTACCTGCTGTCGGGGGGTGCCGTCCAATGACGACATGACGGATGCAGGTGTGCTGGAGGGCACGTTATCCATGAAGGGGAAGGGGCGTGTGGTAGATAGATAGGGCGCGGTTGTTGAATCGATTCGGCTCATTTCAGAGAGCAGTTCAACACTGGATCCTCTGACTTCATTGAAAATGATGGTCTGGATCCGCGTTGAACTGCTTCATTTTCGAACTCACTTGCCGAGTTTGCGTAGCTCATCCGATTCGACGATACGTACTCCGTCCTGCTCTTCCAGTGCCAGGCGCCACATGGCCCGGGCCAGTTGGCAGGCTTCGATGCCGCGATATTTACCGGGAATCAATTTAGAGAACGGCGCGGCAAGCTGCTCGCCCAGGCGGGGCTCGCTGCGTTCGCCGAGCAGCAGCGATGGCCGGCAAATGGTCAGTTGCGGCCAGTCCTGCGCGCGCAATGCGTATTCCATCTCGCCTTTGACCCGGTTGTAGAACACCGAGGACCGGCGATCGGCCCCCAGGGCACTGATCACGATCAGGTGCCGAGCGCCCATCTCCCGGGCGCGCTTGGCGAATGCCACCACCATGTCCAGATCCACGGCGCGGAACGCCTCTTCGGAGCCGGCCTGTTTGATGGTGGTGCCGAGGCAGCAATAGGCAATGTCGACCCGACCGGCCAGTTGCGGCAGGAAGGTCTGCGGATCACCGACCGGGTTTTCCAGATGCGGATGTTCGGCCAGCGGCCGGCGTGAGGGGGCAAGGACGCGGCTGATCGTCGGCTCGTTGAGCAGGCGGTCGAGCAGATGTTCACCGGTCAATCCGGTGGCTCCGGCAAGCAAGACATGCTGAGGCGTCAAGTACATAGTGTCTCTCCCTTGATACTGTTCAGCTTAGTTGCTCTTTGTTGCTCCGTCGTTCAACGCAGCACTTTGCAATGCTTTTCTCGCTTGCTGTTTACGCAGCAGTTGCCAGTGCGCCAGCACGGTCTTCGGCGCCCAGATCTGCGGTTCAGAGGCTTCGAAGTTGTCCGCCAGTTCGCGCTCGGCGACGGTGGCCTTGGCCAGTTTGAAGGCTTGCTCCAGGTCGTCGGTCTGGTTCAGTGCCTGCGCAAACAGGGCGTCGCCGAAGTAGGTGAAGTTGGCCTCCTCGGAGCAGCCGAACGACACGCGGTCGGCGCGCGAGGCGGTCATGATCAGCGTGCGCTCATCCTTCAGCGCAGGAATGAAGCCCCCGGAATAGCACGAGGAGATGACGATTATCTTGTCGCGATTCTTCAGCGGCGCGAGCACGGCGGCGAGTTCGTCGGCGGGCAGGTCGGCCAGTTCCATGCGCGGCTGGTCGAGCACCAGTTCGTGCTCGGCAGTGCCGTGGCTGGTCAGGTAGATGAACACCAGGTCTTCCGGGCCGCTGCGTTCGGCCAGGGTCAGGGCTGCGCGGCGCAGGTTTTCGCGGGTGGCCATCGGTCGGTCGCCGAGGTGGTCGCGATGGTTGACCAGACGAATCTGGCCAAACGCGCCAAAGCGGCTGGTGAGCATGTTGGCCACGTAATCGGATTCGCGCAGGAACACGCTCTGCTTGCCGTCGCCGCCGAGGGTCAGGGTGTACAGCTCCACTGCCGGGGTCGAGGCGGGCACATTGGCCAGCGCCTCGTCGAGCAGGCGACCCTGGGCCAGCAGGCCGAGTTCGAGGGTGTCCGGCAGCAACTTGCCGTCGGCATCGCGCACACGCTGGCCGTTGATCCAGGTGCCGCTGAGTACGCTTCCATCGGTGAGCACCAGGGTGCCGCGCCCGGAATAGCTGTCGCTGTCGAACCCGCCGACGTAGAAACTGCCATCGGCCAGGTTCAGGCGACCCTGACCGCTGAAGCGCCAGTCGTTGAAGTCGCCGATGTAGTGGCTGCCGTCGGCGCCGATCAGTTCGCCCTTGCCGGTCAGCGCGCCTTCCTTGAACTGACCGAGCCAGACATCGCCGTCGGCGTTTTCGTAGCGACCCTTGCCGTGCAGTTGATTGTTTTTGAAGCCGCCGACGTAGATGTCGCCGTCGGCGCTGTTGAAGGTGCCGTTGCCTTCGAGCTGGCCGTTGACGAAGTGGCCGGTGAATTGATTGCCGCTGGCATCGCCGCGCTGGCCTTCGCCGTTGGGTTTGCCGTGGGCGAACTGGCCCTGGTAGGAACTGCCGTCATCCAGTTCGAGACGACCGAGCCCGGAATACTGGTCAGCCTTGAATTCGCCGCGATAGGTCATCGCGTTTTCTTTGAGGGTGCCTTCGCCGTCACGGCGGCCCAGCTTGAAACCGCCGGTGTAGCTGCCCGCCGTGGTGGTCAGCGTGCCCTGGCCGTCGAACAGGCCTTGCTGGAAGTTGCCGCGATAGACCTCGCCATTGCTGCCGTGCCATTCGCCCTGGCCATGCCATTGCCCCTTGTCGAACGCCCCGGCGTACCAGCTGCCGTTGGGGTAGTCGACCCGGCCCTGACCTTGCAGCAAGCCATCGACCAGTTCACCGCGATAGCGGCCGCCGTCGGGCAGGCGTGCATCCGGCGGCAACAGTGATTCGCCGTCGCCACACGCGGCCAGCAACAGGGTCAAGGCAAGGGGAGCAAGAGGAGCGAATGAGCGCATAGCGGGATCCGGGCAATTAGGCGACCGAGTATGCCGCAGCTATGTGACCTTATACAGCCGGCAGGGAGGAGCGGATGCGAAACAGCGTGAGCCGCTTCGCATCCAGGCGCTTAAACGAAGCAGAGCGACAGCGGTTCGGCGATGTAGGCCGGTTTGTCCGAGCCTTCGATCTCCAGGGTGGCGGTGGCCTTGAGCAGCCACTGGCCAGGTTTTTTCTCGGTCACTTCACCGAGGTCGACCTTGAGCCGAACTTTGGAATTGACCTTGACCGGCTGGATGAAACGCACGCTGTCCAGGCCGTAGTTGACCACCATCTTCACGCCTTGCGGCAGGATCAGGATGTCTTCCATCAGTTTGGGGATCAGCGACAACGACAGGAAACCGTGTGCAATGGTGCTGCCAAATGGCGTTTGCGCGGCTTTGACCGGGTCGACATGGATGAACTGGTAATCCCCGGTGGCTTCGGCGAACAGGTTGATGCGCTCCTGATCGATGGTGAGCCATTCGGAACGTCCGAGTTCCTTGCCGACATAATCTTTGAGCTCTGCAACTGGAACATAGGGCATTGAGACTCTCCTTGGGTTCATCGGTTTTATAGTTTTTCAGGTGGGGGATTTGACCGCCCTGCGAACCACTGTAGATCATCATGGCGATTTGCTCAGGTCAACCGACCATGCTTTTGGCGAATGCCGATCCATAGCGCAGGCGTGCTTATAATGCCGACGACTTGCGGGTTGGAAAGTAAGACGGAGATGACGGATGTTGCTACGCGGCCTGACGTGGCTGGTGCTGTTTCAATTGCTCGGCACGGCTCTCAATCATTTGCTGTTGCCGGTGCTGCCGGGGCCGATCATCGGCCTTTTGCTGTTGCTGGTATTCCTGATCGTGCGCGGTGAAGTCGGCGAACCGCTGAACCTCGCCGCCGGCAGTCTGTTGCGTTATCTGCCGTTGCTGCTGGTGCCGCCGGCGGTGGGCGTAATGGTCTATGCCACGGCGATTGCCGCGGATTTCTGGGCCATCGTCGGGGCGCTGGTGGTCTCGCTGATTCTGTCGATGGCCTTCGCCGGCGTGCTGATGCAACGGCTGGTCAAGCGTCACGCGCCGCATTCGGAGGAGTCCTGATGCTGTTCGACTGGCAGGGTGCCTGGGCATCGGTGATTCACCACCCATTATTTGGCATCGGTATCACTCTCGGTGCTTATCAACTGGTGCTGGCGGCGTTCGAGAAAACCCGCTGGATCTTTCTGCAACCGGTGCTGGTCTCGATGCTATTGGTGATCGGCGTGCTGGTCGGCTGCGGCCTGACCTACGCCGAGTACCGCAAGAGCACCGAGATCCTCAGTGTTCTGCTGGGCCCGGCAACCGTCGCGCTGGCGGTGCCGCTGTATCTGAATCTGCGGCGCATCCGCCAATTGTTCTGGCCGATATTTACTACGCTGGTGATAGGCGGCGTGGTCGCCACGGGCATGGGTGTGGCGCTGGGCTGGTGGTTCGGTGCCGATCACATGATCCTGATGACCATGGCGCCCAAGTCGGTGACCTCACCGATCGCCATGCTGGTGGCCGAACAGATCGGCGGTGTCGCGGCACTGGCGGCGGTGTTTGTGTTGATCACCGGGGTGATCGGCGCGATCTTCGGCCCGGCGCTGCTGACCCGCCTGGGTGTACACAGCCCGGAGGCGCGCGGCATGGCGCTGGGCATGACCGCGCATGCGGTTGGCACGTCGGTGGCGTTGCAGGAAAACGATGAGTGCGGCGCCTTTGCGGCGCTGGCGATGAGTCTGATGGGCGTGGCCACGGCGGTGTTCCTGCCGTTGGCGGTGTCGATGGTGGTGTAAGGAAACGTCTATGAGTCTGCCGCTTTTTCCGCTGAACACGGTGCTGTTTCCCGGCTGCAATCTGGATTTGCAGATATTCGAGGCGCGCTACCTGGACATGATCGGCCGCTGCATGAAACAGGGCGGCGGGTTCGGTGTGGTGTGCATCCTTGAGGGCAGCGAAGTCGGCGTCGCGCCGGAAGGTTTCGCCATGGTTGGCTGCGAAGCGCGCATCACCGATTTCCAGCAGCAGGACAACGGACTGCTGGGCATCCGGGTGCAGGGCGGACGGCGCTTCATCGTGCAGCGCACCGAAGTGCAACGCGATCAGTTGATCGTGGCCGAGGTCGAGTGGCTGGACGAAGAACCCGAGCAACCGTTGCAGGATGAAGACGCCGATCTGGTGGCGCTGCTCAAGGCTCTGGCCGAACACCCGATGGTCGAGGCGCTGAACATGGGCATCGAAGCGGCAGGGCAACAATCGCTGGCCAATCAGTTGGCCTATCTGCTGCCCTTCGCCGAGGAAGACAAGATCGACCTGCTGCAACTCGACGACCCGCAGCAGCGACTGGATGCGATCCAGGCGCTGCTCGATGAGTTGCAGGGCGAGTTGTTCGCTTAAGGCTCGGCCCGCTTATTCCGGCCAGACGATGTCGTTGGCGAACCAGTCCTGTTCCTTATCCAGTATCAATATCGGCTTTCCTGCCCGGGCAACTTCGTCGATCAGGTCGTCATATTCATGCCGGTTGAATGCTCCACTGTGGGTGCGCTCTTCAATGGAGTTGCCGTGGCGTGCCTGCTCGCCTATGTCATCGACCTTCGCTGCCCGAGTGAACGTTGAGTCGAGCAGCCACAGGCGCTGCGACTCGATACCCCGCTTCGAGGTCGATATCAGTGCTTCAAGTTCGTCATCGGGAAACCAGGTGCCTTTCCTCGTTGCTGCGTCATTGAGGAAGTGATTTTCTTCACGCAGTACGACTTCCATTCTCCGAGTGTCGAGGATATAGGCGAATACGAATTGCTGGTTGTGCCGGATCGTTTCGTAGTTACGCTCGTCATCCAGTTCCATGTCCGAGACGTCGGACCATTCGTTGTCTGACTCACCTGATTCCACATCCGGCTCGCCAGGTTTTTTGCCGGGGTATTTGTTTCTCTGACTGTTGTAGCGCAGGTACTCCGGGTCGGGAGACTCGGTTCCTCGACCGGCGTATCCCTTGACCAGCTTGAGGCTGACCGTGGCGCTGATCGGCTTTTCCGTCGTTGCGCCACGAGGGTGCTTCAGACGCGGCAGCATCCGGCCATCGTTGTAGAGCTCGAAGGGCGTACGCTCGTCACCCCGGAACAGCGCAGGGATATCCGTGCGATACAGACTGTCATTGCTGTTGCGTAAATAGCCCAGCTTCCCAAGGAATGCGTCGAGAAACTCGCGGCTCACACTTTCATCGAAATCGTGCAGACCGTGATGCACGAGCTTGCCGGTCCTCAAGGGCAGGAGCAGTGGTTCGATTTCCCGATGGAGTTCGTCGAAGCGGGTCGGGTCATTGCTATCCAGAGATCGCAGCTTGTGACTTTCCGCCCAGGCGGGAAGCTTCAGCGGATTGGCGTTCAGGTCGTCGCGCAACCGTACGTGCTGAAGCGGTGAAAGATTATAGGAACGCAGCAGCATGACTCTTTCTCCGTGAGTCATCTGCGGATGCAGCCGCATGAAATGTCCATTCAGCAATTCAGCGGTGGCTGCGCGCCACTGTGCCGGCAGAGGTTCGGGGGAAGATTGTTTGCGCGGTACTTCCGGATTGCCGTCAGTGTCTGCCGCATGCGCTCGCTTCAGCGGATTGGACGGGCTCCAGGTCGATTCCCCGGCGTTTCTGTAGAGGGCCGGGCCGGGCGCAAGCTTTTTGTACAGATCCATGGCCCGGTAAGTGTTCAGATCCGTGTCGAACTCCACATACACCGTTCCGCTGTCTTTCACATCGACGAATTTACGGCCGACGATGTAGCGCAGGCCTTCTTCGTTGGCAGGCTGCATGTTACGCAGCATTGCCGGGCTCAGCAGATAACTGTTCAGTCCGCTCGCCGTTGCTCGCGAAAGGTCCGGCAGATCCGAGATGTCGATCCGGGGTAGTTCGGGCGTTGCCGGGCCTGATGGCGTGGTTGCCGGGTTGATGTTTCGTGAAACGGTCGGGTTGGGCGATGAATGTGGCGGGTGCAACTCTGGTACCGGCGTTCGCAACCGGGGTGCTTGAGTGTTCGAGTCTGAGGGCGTGTTGACGCGTGGTGGAGTGGTCGGCGAGGGTGGTTTTGGTCGCATGGTGTCATTCCTTGACGATAATCAGGTGCCCGATCGGAATCGAGCGCAAAGGAGCGTCTTCTGTACTCCAGATCCGGGTTTCGGGGTTGTAGATAATCTTGCCGGGAGATGTGTCGAGCAGTCGAATGTTGCGGACCTTTACTTGACTGGTTTCAAGTTCGACACGTTGGTGATGATCCTGAATATCCCGGGCAATCGCTTCAATCGATGGATAGCTCCGGGCGTCGACGGCATACAGACCAATCAGCTCGAACAAGGCATTGACGCGATAACAGTTGCCTGAAGAAATCATTACCTCGATGGTTTCTATTGGCAGTGCCGGATCGTTGCTGTCCGGCAGATGAACCTGAATGCTGCCGATCCTCAGCAGATTGTCCTTGATGACGAGGTCGCGTTGGGTGATCTGTTCCTGAAGATGTTGCGTGTGAATGTGCCAGGTGGAAGACCCCGAGACGCGGGCATCCGCTTGTGCTGTCGACAGGCGAATGGACGTATGGCTGGCAGGCAACAACTCGTAGGTGGAGGCGCGTCCCTCCAGCCAATAGGTTGCGTTGTGCTCGGCATCCCTGAATTCCACCCGTTGCGCGGTTGTCTTCAGCGTGCGCCTTTCGACCGATGGCCTGACGAAAATGTACCGGCCAGCTCGTTCGCGCAAGGAGACCGGGCTTTGCACGCTGGTATAGCCAGGATGGCGGGCGTCATTGAGGTAGGAGTTGTGCGGGTAGTCGAGTCGATAGGAAGTGTTGTCACGCATGACCAGCGTCAGAGAATGATTCAGATGCCAGCCTGAGGCCATGATTCCGGCGCCTCTGTCGGTTTTGCGGCCGGGATGTTCACTCACGACTCCGTGCAGTGAAAGCATGCCGCCACCCTGTTTGAACGTGAGGTCGAAGTGCATGTTTGTATAGGTAAGAAACGTGAATGCCCCGTGCTCCGTTTTTGTAACCGTATAGATGGCGCGGACTTCGTTGATTTCATTGCTGTCGTAGTCGATGTACAGCGTACTGTGGGCGGGTTTGCCACTCTGTGGAGCCATCAGAATGGTGTGTCGGCTCTGGCGGGTGACGAAGTAGTTCGAGTGCGGTTTGTCCGACAGGCGATAAGGGCGATCATTGACCTGTACCGGCGAGACTTTGGCGGTGCCGGCGCTCAGGATGGCGACGCTCAGGATCAGATCGCCCGACTCCTCTATCACCTCTGGCCAGATCGGCTGCAAGTGGTAGCCGTCCTGAGTGATGAACACCCATTTGTCATTTTGCAGCGAGCGTTTGCCATCAAGGTTCCGGTAGACCGCCTCGCACGTCAGCTCACGCAGGGGCGTTCGAAAATCATCATCGCGCAGTGATTCGACCACCATGCCTTCATTGCGGATGAACCAGCGCTGGATGGCTTCCAGAGTCACGCCCAGATAGACATTGCTCGGTTCCCTGCCGTCTTCGTGTATGGATACCTTGAGACTGCTCGGGTCCAGATAGTAGACGTCGTTGCCGCTGCCCCCGTCGACGACAGCGTGCAGACCGCGCACGGAAACAAGGTCGTCTCCGGCGCCGGCTTCGATGTGATCATTGCCATTGGCAGTGATGATGTCGGCCTGATCGGAGCCCGTCACGCGATTGACCGCGCCGGCAAGGGTCTCGACCTTTTCGATGGAGCCGAGTGTCGAGTGCAGCACGGGTTCTTGCGCCGGATCCACGGGGAGCAGGGACAGCCTGCCGTTTTTCAGGTCAACGTCATAGCCCTTGTGGCGTGGCGGCTCTGCTATATGGTCTTCGTGTCGGTGCTTGCCTTGAAGCCAAAGCAGGTCGATGCCCTCACCACCCGACAATTCGCTGGCTCCGATCGGATCGCTTGAAAGATTTTCCGACGCCGACTGAAAAAGAAACGAGTCATTCTTGTCACCGCCGCTCAGCGCTTTTCTGCCGGTGGAGTAGCTGAAAAAATTCGGCTTGTCCTTGACGCCTTGCACCGTGTCGAGACCACCGCCCAAACTCCAGAAGACACCTTTGTCCGGATGGCTGACGCCCTTGGTTACGAGATCGTCAGCGACCGGCAGCCCTTTGCTTGCGTCGTAGGTGTCGTCGATGTCCTGGATGACCGGCAGGTTCTCGGTCTTGTAGGGGGCTTCTCCCTTGCTGGTGTCCCACTCATAGCGATAGACGCGGGTGGGCTGCAACTTGACCTCGTACCGGCCATCGACGATGGCATCGACACTCTCCTTCAATTCATTGTCGAGCCAGCTGAGACTGCGTGTTTTCAGGGCTTTCGCGTAGTCGCTGGTGGTCTTGGCGATCAGGTAGCGATCCATCACCGCCTGATCCTGCTGCTGGCCGGTGAATGCAAACCAGCCGGCGCGCCAGCGCTCGTTCACGGTCAGTTCGATGTAGTCGTCGATGTCGTCGACCATCCTGGCGGCGCCATAGACTCTGGCGCCGACAATCATCAATGCGGCCGCGGCGATTCCCACCGGGCCGGCAGCCTGGAAGCCCATCAATGCTGCACAGCCAAGAGCGAGGGACAACGCGCCACTGAACACGCTCAACCCGCCGGCGACGTAAAGATCCTGTGCCTCCTTGCCTTTGGCCTTGGCGGCATCGTTGAACGACTTGATGGCGGTATAGATATCGAAGGGCAGTGTGATCACGCTGGCGATCAGGCCCGCTCCACGGCTGAGCCACTTGCCTGTGGAGGTCTTGCCGAATTTCTCGAATGTCTCATAGCCACGGCGGATCATTTTTTCGCCGCTTTTGCCAAGCGCGTACTCGACTCCAAGGGAGATGATTTCTGACACGCCGGCGCCGACATTGAGCCAAAACTCACCCATCTCCTCTCTTTTGTATGCGTCAAGGGCACCCATGTAAGCGCTGTACAGCCCATAAGCCTGCATTCCGACGCCCATGCCGGTCATTCCGCGACTTTTGCTTTTGTCGACCCAGGTCGGCAGGTTTTCAGTCAACGGACTTCGGCGGATGTCCAGGCGCTGGGTGGCGGTCAGCAATCTATTGATCCGGTTCATCGGATCTGCTGCATCGCCCGCTGGCATTTCCCGCATCAGCGATGGGGCATCGGGTGAGCGCTGCGTGACGATTTCATAGAGCAGGTCCGGTACGTGCTGGCGGTCCGGGCCGTCGACCGATCTGATTCGCTGCTCAACCTGTAACGGGTCAAAAGCCAGTCCGTCGGTAAAGGACTGGTCAGGCACGGGGAAGTAGGTGTTGGCCGCGCTGATGGCTTGGCCATCGATCTGCGCTCCCAAGGACGCCAGTGTCTGGCGACTGGCAGTTACTTCACCAAAACGCAGGGGCCCGAACAGTTTGTCCACGTCTCGCAGGGTGGGGGATTTTCCCGATGTTTTGAGCGGGGCTTCGGGAGATGAAAGAGCGGGGTCAGTAATGTCTGAAATTGTAAGTTGGGCTGTAAGAATAGTTTCTGTACTGGATGTGAAAGGCTTGGCCAAGATCAATGCTCTACAGTGAAATGTCGAATGAATCTGACATGAAGTGCAGTGCTGTTCAGTTGTTAATGTTTTGCGGATTGTGTTGTTGTTTTTTGTATTGTGTTTGAAGTAGCTGCATATTGTTTGTCAGTCGCTATTCATCTAGTTTTTAATTTTTCCGCCAGAGGCGGGTTGATAGCAAAGGAGAGCGAAATGACAATTTACGAAGATGAGTGGGCCTTCTGGGACGATATCGCCGGCAAGTATATTTTCAAGCACGCCGGTGTTGATCAGAACACCGATACCATCATCAGGAATGCAGGTTATTACGCGGATTCGATGATCCTTGAGCGGCGCAAGCGCAAGCGTGTCAAGAACGTGTCGAATGCCGCTATGTTTGCCGCAGTCAAATGATTTACTGACTTTATTTGATTTACTTTTTAATGGTGAGAGAGTTGCTATATGTCTGATTCGGAAAGCGTCAAATTTACGGGGCATCTATTTTCAGGCGGTCTTCCTCTGGTTATCAATTACCAGGTGATGGAGAGTCGTTTGAAGTATTCGCGAATTACCACGGGGCAGCGACTGGAGGCAGAAATTTCTTTGAACGATGAAGTTGCATCACGCATTGTGACGCTCGCGGATCATGATGATGCCGAACCGCTATTGTTTGAATTTGTACCGGACTCTCGGGGGCGCTATTCCCTTAACGTCAAAACGGCCGGTCGTTATTTCGATTGGCGGGTACGCCTGGATCAGAAGACCCGGCATCTTGTGGTGGACAAGGATGTCGGCAGTTACTTCGAAATGGAAACCTATGGAGGAAAGGTGAAAAACTTTGGTGACTTTCCTTCCAACCCGGTTTCTGTGGCGTTGTTCAGTGTCGAGAAGCAGAAAAGACTTTTTCAACATGCAACGAAGCAAGGTCTCTGGTACTTCCTCGATCAGAATCCGAACGACACCGGCCACAATGCATATAACGCCGAAAACGTGTCGTTCATCCTGAGGATCAACCCTTCGCCGGTTTCTTCTGCTGCTTAATACGAATAGCGCAGCAATGTATGCGGCAAATGTCGCAGCACGAAGAAGCCGAACAGGGCGAACAGCGCTGGCAGCACCAGCCACCAGACTTTTTGCGGCATGGCGCCGAGCGGTGACTGCCGTTGACTGAGCCAGAGCCCGGCGGCGCACACGCACGCGGCGAGCATGGCGCCGGCCAGCACATCCGTCGGCCAGTGTGCGCCCAGATACACCCGCGACAGGGCAATCGCCAGTGCCGGAATACAGCCGATCAGCAGCCAGGTCAGTCGCAGCCTTGGCGGTTGCCCGCGTCCGGCGAGTACGGCCAGGGCCAGGAACAGCGCGAATGAGCCGGACGCATGGCCGCTGGGCATGCTGTAGCTGGTGAGCGGATCGGTCAGTACTTCCGGGCGCACCCGGGCGAAAAACAGTTTGGTCCCGGTGTTGGCCAGGGCCGTGACGAGCAAGGTGCCGCCCACGAAAATTGCATGGCGCCACTGACGGCACAGCAACAGCAGCGCAGTCAGCAGGGCGCTGAACAGCAACATGTTGCGGAACTCACCGATCAGGGTGAACACCACCGCCACCTCATCCAGCGCCGGGCGGCGGTGTTCCTGCACCAGGGTCATGACGCCCTGATCGAGGGCGGTCAGATACGGGTAGCCGATGAACAGGCCGATCAGGATCAGCAGGCTCATGCTGCTGATCCAGATCGTTGCCCGGCGATGACGGCGCAGGCTGCTGTTGGCGCTCAGACCGACCATGACGGCGATGCTGCCGGCGACGATCCCGGCCTGTAGCCAGAAGCCTTCCGGCAATGGCAGACGAATTGCCGCCCCGGTGGCCCAGCCCGGTAGCAGGTACGCGAGGCTCCAGCCGGCCGCCGCCAGCAGACTCACGGCGGCGAAGCGCGGGAAGGGCATGTCGCACATCCCGGCAACCATCGGCAACATTGGTCGCAACGGGCCGATAAATCGTCCGACCAGCAGGCTGGCGATGCCGTAGCGCTGGAAATAGGTTTCCGCGCCGGCCATCCATTCCGGGTGATGGCGCAGGCCCGGCAGACGCCGGATATTCTGGTGGAAGTGGCGGCCGAGGAAATACGAGACCACATCGCCGAGAATCCCGCCGAGGAAGCCCAGCAACAGGGTCTCGCTCAATGACAGCGCACCGCTGCCAGCCAGCACCGCCACGGCAAACAGCAGCACCGTGCCGGGTACGATCA
The DNA here is from genome assembly GCF_030344995.1 of Pseudomonas fluorescens. Lineage (GTDB taxonomy): Bacteria > Pseudomonadota > Gammaproteobacteria > Pseudomonadales > Pseudomonadaceae > Aquipseudomonas > Aquipseudomonas fluorescens_BF. The sequence continues at coordinate 5,758,827 of NZ_CP128260.1, read as the reverse complement.
ATCCGGCAATCGCCAGACATTCCACAAACGCCACAATGAGCACGGCGGCCGCCAGCCATTGCGGGTTGGCGGCCAGCCATCCGGTCACGCTATCGAGCCATTGGCCCATACAAACCACTCCATTTCATTGATGTCCCTGATCGGCGAGCCGAAGGGGTGTGCATTCACAGCAGAAAATAATCGCGACCTTCGACCTGGCCCCGACGCAGCGGGTTCCGCGTGCACCACTGGGCATAGGCGGCGTCGACGAAGCGATACATCAAGTGTTCGTCACGGCCATGGGGAATGCCCAGGCGGGTGGTCTGAATCACATGAGCTGGCGCAGGGCCGGTGTTTTCCACCAGCAGGATTTCGTGGTCGAAGCGCTTGGCATCCCACACTGGCACTTTCAGTCCCAGCGCCTTGCACAGCAGCGTCTGCCCGGCACACAGTTTTTGTGAAGGGCGCGGGCGACCCTGGGCGTCGGGGTTGTTCAGCAGCATCTGCGCCAGGCTGGCCGGGCCGCTGATCTCGTCGACCCACGGATAGGCCGATTTGATCAGCACCGCATTGCCCGGACCCTGCGCGCTGAAGTTCAGCGAATCGCCGCCACGGGCGTAGTACATATAGATGTGGCCGCCATCCAGAAACAAAGCCTTACGCTTTTCTGTGTAGCCGAGGGACGCGTGGCTGCCTTTTTCTTCGCAGTAATACGCTTCGGTTTCGATGATTCGGGCGCTGAGCCACAGATCGCCGACGCGGTGGCGGATGACTTTGCCGAGCAGATCACGGGCCAGCGTCTGGGCGTCACGGTCGAAAAAGGCGTCCGCAAGGCCGACAGGCTGGCGCGCGGAGGTGGCGCGAACGGTCAGGTTGGACATGGCAAACAGTGTTTATCCAGGCGGAGGAGGTCGTGATGATAACAATTCGCGGCTTAATCTCTGCTGAACGTCGGCAAATCGCCGTCCATTTCGACCATCCGCCCGTCACCGCTGTTAGTCCCGAGACGCGACAGCTATAATCTGCCGCTTTCCTCTTTGCCAAGACCCCAGCAGACCATGACTGAGTCCGTTCTTGACTACATGACCCGATTGGGTCGCGCCGCCCGCGAAGCCTCCCGCGTTATCGGCCGTGCCAGCACCGCGCAGAAAAACCGCGCCCTGCTGGCTGCCGCCAATGCCCTGGACGCCGCCCGCGCCGAGCTTGCGGCAGCCAATGAACAGGATCTGGCCGCCGGTCGCGCCAACGGTCTGGAGCCGGCACTGCTGGAACGTCTGGAACTGACTCCGGCGCGTATCGACGGCATGATCGTCGGTCTGCGTCAGGTCGCAGCACTGCCGGATCCGGTCGGTGCGATCCGCGACATGAGCTTCCGCCCGTCGGGCATTCAGGTCGGCAAGATGCGTGTACCGCTGGGCGTGATCGGGATCATCTACGAATCCCGTCCCAACGTGACCATCGACGCCGCAAGCCTGTGCCTGAAGTCCGGCAATGCGACCATCCTGCGCGGCGGTTCCGAGGCGATTCATTCCAACCGCGCGATTGCCGCCTGCATCCAGCGTGGTCTGGCCGAAGCCGAACTGCCGGCCGCCGTGGTGCAAGTGGTGGAAACCACCGACCGCGCTGCCGTTGGCGCCCTGATCACCATGCCGGAGTACGTCGACGTGATCGTGCCGCGCGGTGGCCGTGGCCTGATCGAGCGCATCAGCCGTGACGCCCGGGTACCGGTGATCAAGCATCTGGACGGCATCTGCCACGTCTATGTCAGCGAACACGCCGACCTGCCAAAAGCCCAGCGCATTGCCTTCAATGCCAAGACCTATCGCTATGGCATCTGCGGTGCGATGGAGACCTTGCTGGTCGATCAAAGTGTTGCGAAGGATTTCCTGCCGTCGATGGCGAAGCAGTTCCGCGAAAAGGGCGTCGAGTTGCGCGGTTGCGAGCGTACCCGGGCGATCATCGAAGCTGTAACCGCGACCGAAGAAGACTGGAGCACCGAGTACCTGGCGCCGATTCTGTCGATCCGCGTGGTGGATGGCCTGGATCAGGCCATCGAACACATCAACCATTTCGGCTCCCACCACACCGACTCGATCGTCAGCGAAAACCTCGCCGACACCCGCCAGTTCGTGGCTCAGGTCGACTCGGCGTCGGTGATGATCAACACCCCGACCTGCTTCGCCGACGGATTCGAATACGGATTGGGTGCCGAGATCGGCATTTCTACTGATAAGCTGCACGCCCGTGGCCCGGTGGGCCTCGAAGGACTGACCTGCGAGAAGTACATCGTGGTCGGTGATGGCCAGTTGCGCGGCCAGGCGACGGTCTGACTTGTCCGACCTTGACCTGAAAGCGCCGAAACCCGGCAAGAAATCCCGTCCCCTGCGCATCGGCGTACTGGGCGGGACGTTCGATCCGGTGCACGTCGGCCATTTGCGTGGCGCGCTGGAAGTCGCCGAAGCGCTGGGGCTCGACGAGCTGCGCATGATGCCCAGCGCCCGGCCGCCGCACCGCGACATGCCGCAGGTGTCGGCGCAGGACCGGCTGGCAATGGTTGAATGTGCGGTGGCCGGTGTGCCGCCGCTGGTGGTGGACGCCCGCGAATTGCAGCGGGACAAACCGTCCTGGACCATCGATACCCTGGAGTCGCTGCGTGCCGAAATGGCCGCCGAGACCCAGGTTTTTCTGCTTCTGGGCTGGGACGCATTTTGCGGCCTGCCCACTTGGCATCGCTGGGAAGAGTTGCTCCAGCATTGCCACATCCTGGTGCTACAGCGCCCGGACGCCGACAGCGAACCGCCGGATGCCTTGCGCAACCTGCTGGCAGCGCGTTCGGTGAGCGACCCGCTGGCCCTGAAGGGGCCGAGCGGACAGATTGCATTCGTCTGGCAGACACCGCTCGCGGTTTCCGCCACCCAGATCCGTCAACTGCTGGCCAGCGGTAAGTCGGTACGTTTCCTGGTGCCCGACGCGGTCCTGGCCTACATCGATGCGCACGGTCTGTACCGTGCGTCGAACTGAACAAGGCGTGCTTCACTGATACGAATCCACGTGTCGCCAAGCCGCCGAAAATATGAGCAAAACGAGTTTTATATGACTGACAAAGACCAAACCAAAGTAAAGCGCAAAGGCACGTTCAAGAGCGCTCCACTGCCGGAAGTCGCCAACACCAACGAGCCGCTGAAAGGCGATGAGCTGGTCAAGGTGGCCGTTGCTGCCCTGGAAGACGTCAAGGCCCAGGACATCCAGATCATTGATGTGCGCGACAAGCAGAGCATCACCGACTACATGATCATCGCCACCGGTACTTCCAATCGCCAGATCAACGCGATGCTGGACAAGGTTCGCGAAGAGGTCAAAAAGAACGGCGCCAGGCCGCTGGGCGAAGAAGGCAAGGGCGACAGCGACTGGGTGCTGCTGGACCTGGACCTGGTGATCGTGCACATGATGACCGCCTCGGCACGTCAGTTCTACGACCTGGAGCGCCTGTGGGCCGGTGCCGAGCAAAGCCGTGCGGCGGACGCCAAGCACCACAGCCCGGAAAACACCCACGAGCATTTCACCAAGCTCAACAAAGACCAGCTGTAAGGGATTGCTGTGCGACTGCGCCTGATCGCCGTCGGTTCACGCATGCCCAAGTGGGTGGAAGAAGGCTGGCATGAATATGCCAAGCGTCTTCCGTCCGAGCTGGCGCTGGAACTGGTGGAAATTCCGCTCAACACCCGTGGCAAGAACGCCGACGTGGCCCGCTTCATCCGTCAGGAAGGCGAAGCCATGCTGGCCAAGGTCGGGCCGAACGAGCGGATCGTCACCCTCGAAGTTCATGGCAAGCCGTGGAGCACCGAGCAACTGGCGGTCGAACTCGATCGCTGGCGCCTGGACTCGCGCACGGTCAACTTCATGGTCGGTGGCCCGGAAGGGCTCGCGCCGGAAGTCTGTGCCCGCGCGGATCAGCGCTGGTCGTTGTCGCCGTTGACGCTGCCGCACCCGCTGGTGCGCATCCTCATCGGCGAGCAGTTGTATCGTGCCTGGACCGTGCTGTCCGGCCACCCTTACCACAAGTAATCCGCCCTCATGTCTCAGCCGATCCGCATCAAGGACCACGAAAAAGACGCCCGTCTGGTGCGTGGTCGCGTCGTGTTCGGCGCAATTGCGGTGGTGGCGCTGATCTGCGTGCTGATCGCGCGCCTGTATTACCTGCAGGTGATTCAGTACGAATATCACTCGACCCTGTCGGAAAACAATCGGGTGCATGTCCAGCCGATTCCGCCGACCCGTGGCCTGATTTTCGACCGCAACGGCGTGGTGGTGGCGGACAACCGTCCGAGCTTCAGCCTGAGCATGACCCGCGAGCGCTCCGGCGACTGGCAACAGGTGCTCGACGTGATCGTCGAGGTGCTGGAGCTGACGCCGGAAGACCGGGTGATCTTCGAGAAACGCATGCGCCAGGGCCGCCGGCCGTTCGAGCCGGTGCCGATCCTGTTCGAGCTGACCGAAGAGCAGATCGCCCGGATCGCGGTGAACCAGTTCCGTCTGCCGGGCGTCGAGGTGGTCGCGCAACTGGTCCGTCATTACCCGCAGGGCGCGCATTTCGCGCACTCGGTGGGTTACATGGGGCGGATCAACGAGAAAGAGCTGAAGACCCTCGATCCGGTCAACTACAGCGGCACCCACCACATCGGCAAGACCGGCATCGAGCGCTTCTATGAGGCCGAGCTGCACGGTCAGGTGGGTTATGAAGAGGTCGAGACCAACGCCCGTGGCCGCGTCCTGCGCGTGCTCAAGCGTACCGATCCGGTGCCGGGCAAGGACATTGTCCTGAGCCTCGACATCAAATTGCAGGAAGCCGCCGAGGCTGCGCTGGGCGGTCGGCGTGGCGCGGTGGTGGCGCTCGATCCGAAAACCGGCGAAGTGCTGGCGATGGTCAGCCAGCCGAGTTTCGACCCGAACCTGTTCGTCACCGGCATCAGCTTCAAGGCCTACGCCGAGTTGCGTGATTCGATCGATCGGCCGCTGTTCAACCGCGTGCTGCGCGGTCTGTACCCGCCGGGTTCGACGATCAAACCGGCGGTGGCGATTGCCGGTCTCGATGCGGGCGTGGTGACGGCGTCGAGCCGGGTGTTCGACCCCGGCTACTACATGCTGCCCAACTACGATCACAAATACCGCAACTGGAACCGCACCGGGGACGGCTTCGTCGACCTCGATACGGCGATCATGCGGTCCAACGACACCTACTTCTATGACCTGGCGCATAAGCTGGGCATCGACCGGTTGTCGGCCTACATGAACAAGTTCGGCATCGGCCAGAGGGTCTCGCTGGACATGTTCGAAGAGTCCCCCGGCCTGATGCCATCTCGCGAGTGGAAACGCGCGACCCGGCGTCAGGCGTGGTTCCCCGGCGAAACCCTGATTCTCGGGATCGGCCAGGGCTACATGCAATCGACCCCGCTGCAACTGGCCCAGGCCACGGCGCTGGTGGCCAACAAGGGTGTATGGAACCGCCCGCACCTGGCCAAGACCATCGAAGGCGAGAAGCCGAAGGATGAAAATCCGATGCCGGACATCATCCTGCGCGACCCGTCCGACTGGAACAAGGTCAACCACGGCATGCAGCAGGTAATGCACGGTGCCCGAGGCACCGCGCGCAAGGCCTCGATCGGCGCGCAATACCGGATCGCCGGCAAGTCGGGTACGGCCCAGGTCGTGGCGATCAAGCAGGGCGAGAAGTACGACCGCTCCAAGGTTCAGGAGCGCCACCGCGACCACGCCCTGTTCGTCGGTTTCGCGCCGGCGGATGACCCGAAAATCGTGGTGTCGGTGATGGTCGAGAACGGTGAGTCCGGTTCCGGCGTCGCGGCACCGGTGGTGCGGCAGGTCATGGATGCCTGGCTGCTGGATCAGGACGGACGGTTGAAGGCCGAATACGCCAGCCCTATCAGTGCGGAGGCTACGGCCCGTGATGAATAATTTCGATCGCATGCTCTCCAGCGAGGATGTGATGCGTCGCCGGGCGACGCTGTTGCAACGTTTGCATATCGACGGCCCGTTGCTGGTGCTGTTGTTGATCCTGGCGGCCGGCAGCCTGTTCGTGCTGTATTCGGCCAGCGGCAAGAGCTGGGATCTGCTGGCCAAACAGGCCACGTCATTCGGCATCGGTCTGGTGTCGATGATCGTCATCGCCCAGTTCGAGCCAAGGTTCATGGCGCGTTGGGTGCCGCTCGGCTACGTGATCGGGGTGGTGCTTTTGATGGTGGTGGACATCATGGGCCACAACGCCATGGGCGCGACCCGCTGGATCAACATCCCCGGAGTGATCCGCTTCCAGCCCTCGGAATTCATGAAGATCCTGATGCCGGCGACCATCGCCTGGTATCTGTCCAAACGCACGTTGCCGCCGCAACTCAAGCATGTCGGCATCAGTCTGCTGCTGATCGGTGTGCCGTTCGCCCTGATCGTGCGTCAGCCGGATCTCGGCACTTCGCTGCTGATTCTGGCCGGTGGCGCCTTCGTTCTGTTCATGGGCGGGCTTCGCTGGCGCTGGATTCTCAGCGTACTGGCGGCGGCGATTCCGGTGTCGGTTGCGATGTGGTTCTTCATCATGCACGACTACCAGAAGCAGCGGATCCTGACGTTCCTCGACCCGGAAAGCGATCCGTTGGGCACCGGCTGGAACATCATTCAGTCGAAAGCCGCGATCGGTTCCGGCGGCGTATTCGGCAAGGGCTGGCTGCTGGGTACCCAGTCGCACCTGGACTTCCTGCCGGAAAGCCACACCGACTTCATCATTGCGGTACTCGGCGAAGAGTTCGGCCTGGTGGGCATCTGCGCACTGTTGCTGATCTATCTGTTGCTGATCGGTCGTGGCCTGGTGATTACCGCCCAGGCCCAGACGCTGTTCGGCAAATTGCTGGCCGGCGCTCTGACCATGACGTTTTTTGTTTACGTTTTCGTCAACATCGGTATGGTCAGTGGCCTGTTGCCGGTGGTAGGGGTGCCGTTGCCGTTCATTAGCTACGGCGGAACTTCGCTGGTGACGCTGCTGTCAGCGTTTGGGGTTTTGATGTCGATCCATACCCATCGCAAGTGGATCGCGCAGGTTTGAATAAGGTGAAGAGTTCAATGCAAGTAATGCGTGACTGGGCGACACGATACGCACCGTGGCTCGGCCTGGTAGGCATCCTTGGCAGCGCGCAGGAAGCGTTGGCCGGCGATTACGAAGGCTCGCCCCAGGTGGCCGAATTCGTCGGTGAAATGACCCGCGACTACGGTTTCGCCGGCGAACAGCTGATGGCTGTGTTCCGCGAGGCCCAGCGCAAGCAGGCGATTCTCGACGCCATCTCCAAACCCGCCGAACGGGTCAAGCAGTGGAAAGAATACCGGCCGATGTTCATCACCGACGCGCGCATCGCCCGTGGTGTGGACTTCTGGCGCCAGCACGAGGCCACTCTGGCCCGCGCCGAGCAGGAATACGGCGTTCCGGCCCAGGTGATCGTGTCGATCATCGGCGTTGAGACCTTTTTCGGACGTAATACCGGCAATTACCGGGTGATCGATGCCTTGTCCACGCTGGGTTTCGACTATCCTCCCCGTGCCGAATTTTTCCGCAAGGAGCTGCGTGAGTTCCTGCTGCTGGCGCGCGAAGAGCAGGTCGACCCGCTGACCCTCAAGGGTTCCTACGCCGGGGCGATGGGTTTGCCGCAGTTCATGCCGAGCAGCTTCCGCGCCTATGCGGTGGATTTTGACGGCGACGGCCACATCAATATCTGGAACAACCCGGATGATGCGATCGGCAGCGTCGCCAGCTATTTCAAGCGTCACGGCTGGGTCGCCGGCGAGCCGGTGGTCAGTCGCGCGGATGTACGCGGCGAGCAGGTGGATGAGGGCCTGACCACTGGCATCGAACCGACGAAAACCGTCGGGGAGTTGCGAGCGTTGGGCTGGTCGAGTCATGATGCGCTGCGCGATGACATGCCGGTCACCGCATTCCGCCTGGAAGGCGACAATGGCCCGGAATACTGGATGGGCCTGAAGAATTTCTACGCGATCACGCGTTATAACCGCAGCGTGATGTACGCCATGGCCGTACATCAACTGTCTGAACAGCTGGTACAAGCACGGGGCGTCAAGTAATGCGGGCATTGCCTATCAATAAACCCCTGAAGCTGGTGGCTTTCGCTGCGTTGGCGGTGCTGGTCGCCAGTTGTTCGACCAGCCGTTCGCCGAGCCAGAAGCCGACCACCGCCGTGCGTTCGCAGCCTGGCCTGGACATCAACCGGGCCCACAAGGATGGCGCACCGTGGTGGGACGTCGACGTATCGCGCATCCCGGACGCCACGCCGACCCTGCACACCGGCCCGTACAAGGCCAACCCGTATACGGTGCTGGGCAAGACCTACTTCCCGTTGCAGGAATCCAAGACTTACGTGGCCTCCGGCACCGCGTCCTGGTACGGCACCAAGTTCCACGGTCAGAACACCGCCAACGGCGAGGTCTACGACCTGTACGGCATGAGTGCCGCCCACAAGACATTACCGCTGCCGAGTTACGTTCGGGTGACCAACCTGGACAACAACAAGAGCGTGATCCTGCGGGTCAATGACCGCGGGCCGTTCTACTCGGACCGGATCATCGACCTGTCCTACGCCGCCGCCAAGAAGCTCGGTTATGCCGAAATCGGCACCGCGCGGGTCAAGGTCGAAGGCATCGACCCGCAACAATGGTGGGCCGCGAAGGGCCGTCCGGCGCCCTTGATGCTCAACGAGCCGCAAGTCGCGCAGAATAGCGCCCCGGTGATCACGGCCTCGGCCGGCACCGTCGAGCAATGGACTCCGCCGCCGCAGCAGCACGCCGCGGCCGTCGTGCCGGTTCAGCTCGATGCAAAAAAAAACGCTTCTGCACCAGCGTCTGGCCAGTATCTGCAGGTGGGCGCGTTCGCCAACCCGGACGCTGCAGAACTCCTGAGGTCGAAGCTCAGCGGGATGGTGAGCGCTCCGGTGTTCATCAGCTCGATCGTGCGCAATCAGCAGACCCTGCACCGGGTTCGCCTGGGACCGATCGGTTCGCCGGGTGAAATTGCCCAGGTACAGAACAGCGTGCGCCTGGCCAACCTGGGTTCGCCAAGTGTGGTCACCGAGTAAACGTAGGACTTGATTGACGGTTCACCAGCGATTGGGGGGTGAACCAGGTTGTTGGCTCGTCGAAGAACAAAAGCCCGGCAAGGGTGACTGGAGTGAGCAACTGAACACGCGATGGCCCGTTAGAAAGCCATCTGATTAATTTTGCCCGCAAGGGCAGTTTCCATTAGCGATTTCGAGAGACGGATGAACATCACCACCTTTGCCAAACGCCTGTGTCTGCTAGTCCCGCTGCTCCTCTCGCCTGCCGCGTTCGCGGCCGAGATGATGCCGTCGCCACCACAACTGGCCGCCAAATCCTACGTGCTCATGGATGCCAACAGCGGCAACGTGCTGGTGGAGAACAACGGTGACCAGCGCCTGCCGCCGGCCAGCCTGACCAAGTTGATGACCGCGTACATCGCCACGCTGGAAATCCGTCGTGGCCAGATCGGTGAAAACGACCCGGTGACCGTCAGCGAAAACGCCTGGCGCACCGGCGGTTCGCGGATGTTCATCAAGGTCGGCTCGCAAGTCACTGTCAGCGACCTGCTGCACGGCATCATCATCCAGTCCGGCAACGACGCCAGCGTCGCGGTGGCTGAACACATCGCCGGCAGCGAAGACGCCTTCGCCGACCTGATGAACAAGACCGTCGCCGATCTGGGCATGACCAATACCCACTTCATGAACCCGACCGGTCTGCCGAACCCTGAGCACTACTCGTCGGCTCACGACATGGCGATCCTGGCGCGCGCGATCATCCACGAAGACCCGGCTCACTACGCGATCTACTCGCAGAAAGAGTTCTTCTGGAACGGCATCAAGCAGCCTAACCGCAACCTGCTGCTGTGGCGCGACAAGACCGTAGACGGTCTGAAAACCGGCCACACCGACGAAGCCGGCTACTGCATGGTGTCCTCGGCCGTACGTGACGGCATGCGCCTGATCGCCGTGGTGTTCGGCACCAACAGCGAAGTGGCCCGCGCAGCCGAGACCCAGAAGCTGCTGACCTACGGTTTCCGTTTCTTCGAAACCCAGACCTTCTATCAGAAGGGCACCGAACTGGCTCAGGCCCCGGTGTGGAAAGGCACTACCAGCCAAGTCAAGGCCGGCCTGGCTGAAGACCTGACCATGACCCTGCCGAAAGGCCAGCTGAAGAAGCTCGCTGCCAGCATGACCATGAACCCGCAACTGACCGCGCCAATCGCCAAGGGCGACGTGATCGGTAAAGTCGAAGTGAAACTGGACGACAAGGTGGTGCACAGCGCCGACCTGATCGCCCTGGACGCTGTCGAGGAGGGTGGTATCTTCCGCCGCATGTGGGATAGCATCCGTCTATTCTTCTACGGCTTGTTCAACTGATTTGAGTTGACCTGCATGGCCCCGTTCCTGTCCGGAGCGGGGCCTTGTTCGTTACCGGGCTTACGCTTACGAGGCCGTTACGCCATGACCGATACCGAAGTAAAGGCGCCAAAGATCGAATTTCCCCAGGTTGATTATCCGGTTAAGGTGATCAGCGATACGGGCGTCGGCAACAAAGACAAGATCATCGACATCGTCAAGAAACACGCCAAGATCAACGATGAGCGTGTCGACGAACGTCAAAGCAGCAACGGCAAGTACACCACCATCCAGTTGCACATCGTCGCGACCGACCAGGATCAGCTGTACAACATCAACAGCGAACTGCGGGCTACCGGTTTCGTGCACATGGTGCTGTGATGCCGGGCACGCTGGGCTTTCGCGAGCTTGGCCAGGTGGCTTACGAGCCGGTCTGGCAGGCCATGCAACGTTTTACCAACGAGCGTGGCACCACGGCCCCGGACGAAATCTGGCTGGTCGAACACCCGCCGGTTTTCACCCAGGGCCAGGCCGGCAAGGCCGAGCACCTGTTGCTGCCGGGGGATATTCCGGTGGTGCAGGTCGACCGCGGCGGTCAGGTGACCTACCATGGCCCCGGCCAACTGGTGGCGTACCTGCTGCTGGATGTGCGCCGACTCGGTTTCGGCGTGCGCGATCTGGTCAGCCGCATGGAGCGCTGCCTGATCGAACTGCTGGCCAGCTACGGCGTGACCGCCGTGGCCAAGCCGGATGCTCCCGGCGTCTACGTTGACGGAGCGAAGATCGCTTCTCTGGGTTTGCGGATTCGCCACGGTTGTTCCTTTCACGGCCTGGCCCTGAACGTGGACATGAACCTGGAGCCGTTTCGACGGATTAATCCCTGCGGCTATGCCGGGCTGGCGATGACCCAGCTGAGCGAGCACGCAGGATCGATTGAATTTGCCGAGGTAAGTGCCCGGCTGCGCGCGCAGCTCGTCAAACACCTCGACTATGCTGAGCAGACGACCCTGACGGGCGGAATCGACTGATATGACTACTGATGCAGTGCAAACCATGATCCCGACGCTCGACGTGACCGAGCGCCCGGCCCCGCGTCCCAAGGTTGAAGCCGGCGTCAAGCTGCGCGGCGCCGAGAAGGTTGCACGCATCCCGGTGAAGATCATTCCGACCACCGAACTGCCGAAGAAACCCGACTGGATCCGCGTGCGCATCCCGGTTTCGCCGGAAGTCGACCGCATCAAGAGCCTGCTGCGCAAGCACAAGCTGCACAGCGTCTGCGAAGAGGCGTCCTGCCCGAACCTGGGCGAGTGCTTCTCCGGCGGCACCGCGACCTTCATGATCATGGGTGACATCTGCACCCGTCGCTGCCCGTTCTGCGACGTTGGTCACGGTCGTCCGAAGCCACTGGACGTCAACGAGCCGGAAAGCCTGGCCATCGCCATCGCCGATCTGAAACTCAAGTACGTGGTGATCACCTCGGTTGACCGCGACGACCTGCGTGACGGCGGTGCCCAGCACTTTGCCGACTGCATCCGCGAAATCCGCAAACTGTCGCCGAACGTGCAGCTCGAGACCCTGGTCCCGGACTACCGTGGCCGCATGGACATCGCCCTGGAAATCACCGCCGCCGAGCCGCCGGATGTGTTCAACCACAACCTGGAAACCGTACCGCGCCTGTACAAGGCTGCGCGTCCGGGTTCGGACTACCAGTGGTCGCTGACCCTGCTGCAACGCTTCAAGCAGATGATGCCGCACATCCCGACCAAATCCGGCCTGATGCTGGGTCTGGGCGAGACCGACGACGAAGTCATCGAAGTCATGAAGCGCATGCGCGAACACGACATCGACATGCTGACCCTGGGCCAGTACCTGCAACCGTCCCGCAGCCACTTGCCGGTGCAGCGTTTTGTGCACCCTGACACCTTCGCCTGGTTCGCCGAGGAAGGTTACAAGATGGGCTTCAAAAACGTCGCGTCCGGCCCGTTAGTACGTTCTTCGTACCACGCCGACGAACAGGCGAAACTGGTCAAGGCCGAGCTGCTCGGTTCCTGATTCAGCGCTGAACGGGAAAATGCCCGCCGGGGTTTATCGCCCGGCGGGCATTTTTTTGCCCGGCCTACACCCGTTACTGGCTTTTCCTGCAATCTGCGGCGCGACCGGGCCTCTTCTGTTTGTCGCCGTTCCTGACTACTGTGTGAGCATGACTTCACACAGGGAGATCCATGGATGACCGTTCGACCGACCCACACCCTTTTTCCGCACAAACCTGTGCCCGCACTGCCGTCGGAAGGGCTGATAGGCGTGATTGCGCCAGCCGGTCCCGGCACGCTGGATACCGAAAAGGCCGTTCAGTGGATGCGCGCCCGGGGTTACGGTTTGCGAGTGTTCCCCGGCGTCTACAAGAAGGACGGTTATCTGGCCGGCAGCGACGAGGTGCGGCTTAACGATCTGCACGCGGCGTTCGCGGATGAAGAGGTCGATGCAATCATTTGCCTGCGCGGTGGCTACGGCACACCAAGGTTGCTGGACCGGATCGACTACGATCTGCTGAGCCGCCATGCCAAGCCCTTCGTCGGTTACAGCGACATCACCGCGCTGCATCTGGCCATCAGTCGCTACGCCGGGTTCGTGACCTTTCATGGGCCGTTGTTGAATGCCGATCTGCTGGGGGACAAGGAACCGCCGACGGTGACGTCGTTCTTCGCGATGCTGCGTGGTCAGTTGAAGGCCGGAAGCGTGCTGAGTCATCCGGCGGCTTATCCATTGACCACCGTGGAGCCCGGCATTGCCCACGGGCGTCTGCAGGGTGGCAATCTGGCGATGATCGCCGCGACGTTGGGCACGCCTTACGAAATCGACGTCGAAGGGGTGATTCTGCTCATCGAGGACATCAACGAGCCGCTGTACCGGATCGACCGCTTGCTGACCCAGATGCGTCTGGCGGGCAAGTTGGCCAGATTGCGCGGCGTGCTTGTCGGGGACGTGGCGGGCGTGGACGTCGAAGCCTTGAACCGCCTGCTCAAACAGACCTTTGAACCACTGCGGATTCCGGTGCTGTCCGGCTGGCGTAGCGGGCACTGCGATCCGAACCTGACATTGCCGCTGGGGGCGCTGGTTCGACTGGATGCGGGGAGGAAGGAATTGATGCTGGAGCAGGATGTGGTGATTCGCTGAGCGAGCCACAAAAAAAGACCGCCGCCTGAAGAGGCAGCGGTCTTTTTGTTTTTACTGGTTACGCAGGCTTTCCAGCAGCTTGTGTGTCGGATAACCGTCCGCCGGCCAGCCGAATGACTGCTGCGCACTGCGGATCGCCTTGCGCGTATTGGCACCGATGATTCCGTCTGCCGCACCGGCGTCGTAGTTGCGCGCGGTCAGCAGGTTTTGCAGTTCGATTCGCTCGGTGCGGCTCAACGGCAGGTCATCTTTTGGCCAGGTGCCATTGATCAGGCCGGCGCCGTTGAAGCGCTCGGACAACAGGCTGACGGCCAGTGCGTAGGACGACGAGTTGTTGTACTTGAGGATCGCCCGGAAGTTATCGAGGATCAGGAACGCCGGGCCACGATAGCCGGCCGGCAGCAGCAGGGCAGCCGACAGTTGCTCGGAGCCGGCCGGAACCTGGCCGCCGTTCGGCAGGATCACGCCCAACTGCCGCCATTCGGCGACGCTTTTACGAATCGCGCCATCGGCCAGGGTGTAGTTGAAACCGCTTGGCAGTTGCACTTCGAAGCCCCACGGCTGGCCACGCTGCCAGCCGGAGCTTTGCAGGTAATGCGCGGTGGAGGCCAATGCGTCAGCCGGGCTGCCCCAGATGTCGCGGCGACCGTCACCGTCGAAATCCACGGCATGGGTGTTGTAGGTGGTCGGGATGAACTGGGTCTGGCCCATGGCGCCGGCCCAGGAGCCGAGCATTTTTTCCGGCGTGATGTCGCCCTGTTGCAGGATCTGCAGCGCCGCGATCAGCTGTGCGTGGGCAAAGCCCGGACGGCGGCCTTCATAAGCAAGGGTTGCCAGCGAGTTGATCACCGACTTGCTGCCCTGGAACTGGCCGAAGTTGCTTTCCATCCCCCACACCGACACCAATGCCTGACGATCGACGCCATAACGCTGCTCGATGCTTTGCAGGATGTCAGCGTACTGGCTGATCAGGGCCTGGCCTTTGCGCACGCGCAAGGGCGAAAGCGCGCCATCCAGGTACTCCCAGACCGGCCGGGCGAATTCCGGCTGGCTGCGGTCGGCACGAATCACGCTGGCATCGAAGCTGACATTGGCGAACGCGCGGTCAAAAAGATCGGCACGAATGCCGGCAGCCAGAGCGTCCTTGCGAAAACCTGCCTGCCATTCGGCAAAGGTCTGGGTCGGTTGCAGGTCGAGATCGTCACCGGACGGCACTACCGGCGGGATGACCGCTGGGGCTGTGGCAACGGGGGCTGTTTGAAGCGGTTGAGCGTCAGCGGCGGTAGGTTTTTCCGCGCAGGCGACGAGCAGTACGAAGCTGGAGGCAGCGATCAGTTGGCGGAAGGGCCAACGACGGGAAAGACTGAGGGGCATGCACAGGTCCAGGGAATACGAATCAGGTGCAGACCTTAACATGAGGAAGGGGTGCTGCGCTTCAAGCCGCCAGAAAGTAAGAAGCCTCCCAGCTGTCAGACTGGAAGGCTTCGCGGCGGTAGCTGCCTTTACCCTTGGTGGGGCGTTCCTGGCGGCTGCGGAACAGGGGTTGGGCGACGATGGATTTGGCCTTGTTGTGGCCATGTTTCGATGGCTTTTTGCTCATGAGGATTCTCTTGATTGAGTGGGGTTTTGCGCGGCAGATAATCTGCCGATCTCGAGCGTCTGTCTATAGGGCCGAGGGCGGGATGTTCTGTAGGAAATGGCCTGGATAAAAAACGGGATCGCAGAGCGCGATCCCGGATTTCATTCGGCAGGCAACGTCAGGCGCTGACCGGCCATCAGCAGCGCCAACCGGCTCAGGCTCATCCACGGCGAACCGGCCGCCTGACCCTTGATTTGCGCATCGATGCGCTGGGCCTCTAGCAGCAACTGCGCCCAGCGTTGCGCCGAGTAGCGTTGCAGGGCCTTGCTCATCAGCGGTTTGCGCTTGTCCCAGACGGGCGGTTTGGCCTGGCTGAAGCACTTGTCCAGCGGTGTGCCCTGGCTGTATTGCAACGAGATGTTGGCCAGCAGGCGCAATTCCCGGGCCAGGGCCCAGAGGATCACCGGCGGCTCGACCCCTTCACCGCGCAGCCCTTCGAGCATGCGCAGGGCGTGAGCCGGTTCGCCGTTAAGCACTGCGTCGGTCAGGCCGAACACGTCGAAGCGCGCACTGTCGGCCACGGCCGCCTGCACGGTTTCGACGGTGATCTGCCCGCCCTCGGCCATCAGCTTGAGCTTTTCGATCTCTTGCGCAGCAGCCAGCAGGTTGCCTTCGACCCGCGCGGCAATCAGCTCGACCGCGTCCTGGCTGGCCGACAGGCCGGCCTGGGACAGACGCTGACGAATCCAGCTCGGCAACTGGTTGGCGTCCACCGGCCAGATCTGCACAAACTGGGTCTGCTGACCCTCGACCAGCGCCTTGCCCCACTTGGTCTTCTGTGCGCTGCCATCAAGCTTCGGCAGACTGATCAACAGCACCGTGTCTTCAGCCGGGCGCGAGCAATATTCGATCAGTGCGGCAGCGCCCTTGTCACCGGGCTTGCCGGAAGGCAGGCGCAGTTCCAGCAGGCGTTTTTCGGCGAACAGCGACATGCTGGCGCCGGCCTGCAGCAGCGTCCCCCAATCGAAATTGGCGTCGGCGGCGAAGACCTGGCGTTCGTCGAATCCTTGCTGACGGGCAGCGGAACGAATGGCGTCGGCAGCCTCCTGGCACAGCAGCGGGTCATCGCCGCTGATGATGTAGACCGGCGCGAGGGCGCCTTGCAGGTGTTTGCCGAGTTGGGCGGGAGCGAGCTTCATAAGAGAGGGCGAACGGGGCGCCTGAGCGCCCCGAACGTCTTACTGCTGCGGCAGTTCGAGCGGCGACTGACGCGGGGTTTCCGCTTCAGCCTTCTGCGCCGCTTCGAGGGCGTCGGCCTCGGCCTTGGCCCGTGCGTTGGCGGTTTGCTGCAGAGCGTCCAGCTGTGCCGGCGTCAGTTGTTGCAGACGCAGCATCATGCGCTGTACCAGCTCGCGGCGGGTTTCACGGCGGGCATCGTTGGCTTCCTGGTCGGAACCCACCAGGTTGTTGCCGTCGTGAATGAACACTTTCTGCACTTCAAGCTTGTCGCTTTTGAGCAGCAGGTCTTTTTCGCCACGAATATCGTAGGTCAGCACGGTACTCACCTGATATTCGCCAGTACGACCGGCGCCGGCGTAGCTGAGGATGCGCTGGTTTTCCTGTTCGTCCGACAGATAAAGCTTGTACGGCGCACCGGAAACGACTTTTACGCCGCTGGCCTCCAGCACCTGACGCAGCTGCGTCACGGTTTCGCCGTAGGCGTTGCGGGCGCTCAGATCGAGCTCCTTGATCGACAGTTCGTTGGTGCCGGTACCACGCAGCTGGAAACCGCAGGCGCTCAACAGGACGGCGAGGCCCATCACCAGCAGATTGCGTTTGATCATTGTGTTGCTCCCCTTGAAACCATGTGGGCCGACTCTGTGGCCCGAAAGGTTTTACTGGGCGTCAGGCTCACCTGACGCCCGATCCAATTAGCTGGCGACGATATTGACCAGTTTCCCGGGCACTACGATCACTTTGCGAATCGTCAGGCCGTCAACGAAACGCAACACGTTTTCGTTGGCGCGGGCTGCCGCTTCGACTTCTTCACGGGTGGCGGCGGCCGGCATTTCGATCTGGCCACGCAGCTTGCCGTTGACCTGGATCACCAGGGTCAGGCTGTCCTGTACCAGCGCGCTTTCGTCCAGTACCGGCCAGCCGGCGTCGATCACCGGATCGGCGTGGCCCAGGCGGTTCCACAGTTCATGGCTGATGTGCGGCGTGATCGGAGCGAGCAGCAGCGTCACGGTTTCCAGACCTTCCTGAACCAGTGCGCGATCCTGTTCAGTCGCTTGCGCGGCTTTTTCCAGCACGTTCATCAGCGTCATCACCTGAGCGATGGCGGTGTTGAATTTGTGGTTCTGGCCGACGTCATGGCTGGCTTGCTTGATCGCCTGGTGGATCGCGCGACGAATGACTTTCTGCTCGTCATTCAGGCCGGCGATGTCCAGTTTGCCCGGCAGGCCCTGAGTGACGTGGGCCTGAGCCAGACGCCAGACGCGCTTGAGGAAGCGGTGCGAGCCTTCCACGCCGGAGTCGGACCATTCAGCGCTCATGTCAGGTGGCGAGGCGAACATCATGAACAGACGGCAGGTGTCGGCGCCGAACTGATCGATCATCGACTGTGGGTCGACGCCGTTGTTCTTCGACTTGGCCATTTTCTCGGTGCCGCCGATTTCCACCGGCAGGCCGTCGGCGATCAGCTTGGCGCTGATGACCTTGGCTTTGCTGTCGCGCTCGAGTTCCACGTCCGCCGGGTTGAACCAGGTGTAGGCACCGTTGGCTTCACGACGATAGTAAGTCTCGGCGACCACCATGCCCTGGGTCAGCAGGTTCTTGAACGGCTCGTTGGAGCTCACCAGGCCTTCGTCGCGCATCAGCTTGTGGAAGAAGCGCGCGTAGAGCAGGTGAAGAATGGCGTGTTCGATACCGCCGATGTACTGATCCACCGGCAACCAGTGGTCGGCCGCGGATTTTTCCACCAGACCGCCTTCGAAGTGCGGCGAGGCGTAGCGGGCGTAGTACCAGGACGATTCGACGAAGGTGTCCATGGTGTCGGTTTCACGCTTGGCAGGCTGGCCGCATTTCGGGCAGGTGCACTCGTAGAACTCGGGCATGCGCGCCAGTGGCGAACCGGCGCCGTCCGGCACCACGTCTTCCGGCAGTACGACCGGCAGTTGATCTTCCGGCACCGGCACGTCACCGCAGGCATCGCAGTGGATGATCGGGATCGGGCAGCCCCAGTAGCGTTGACGGCTGATGCCCCAGTCGCGCAAGCGGAACTGGGTGCGCGAGGCGCCGAGGTTTTTCTTGATCAGGGCGACTTCCATGGCGTCGAACGCGCCAGCGAAGTCCAGACCGTCGAATTCACCGGAGTTGATCAGCGTGCCGTGCTCGCCGTAGGCGTCTTGCCATGGCGCCGGGTTGGTTTCACCGGAGCTGGTGCGCACCACGGATTTGACTGGCAGGTTGTACTTGTGGGCGAATTCGAAATCGCGCTCGTCGTGCGCCGGCACAGCCATGACCGCGCCATCGCCGTAGTGCATCAGCACGTAGTTGGCGACCCACACCGGCAGTTTCTCGCCGGTCAGCGGGTGCTCGACGAACAGGCCGGTCGGCAGGCCTTTCTTCTCTTGAGTGGCGACGTCGGCTTCGGCGACGCTGCCGCCCTTGCATTCGGCGATGAACGCTTGCAGCTCAGGGTTGTTTTTCGCGGCGAGGGCGGCCAGGTGGTGCTCGGCGGCCACGGCAACATAGGTTGCGCCCATCAGGGTGTCCGGACGGGTGGTGAAGACTTTCAGCGTGCCGCTTTCGCCGATCGAATCGACGTTGTACGGGAACTGCACTTCCATCCCGCGCGACTTGCCGATCCAGTTGCGCTGCATGGTCTTGACCTGCTCGGGCCAGCCAGTCAGTTCGTCGAGGCTCTCCAGCAGCTCATCCGCGTAGGCGGTGATCTTGAAGTAGTACATCGGGATTTCGCGCTTCTCGATCAGCGCGCCGGAACGCCAGCCGCGACCGTCGATCACCTGTTCGTTGGCCAGAACGGTCTGGTCGATCGGGTCCCAGTTCACGGTGCCGTTCTTGCGGTAGATCACGCCTTTTTCGAACAGGCGAGTGAACAGCCATTGTTCCCAGCGGTAGTAATCCGGTTTGCAGGTGGTGACTTCGCGCGACCAGTCCACCGCCAGGCCCAGGCTGCGCAACTGGGATTTCATGTAGGCGATGTTTTCGTAGGTCCACTTGGCCGGGGCCACGTTGTTCTTCATCGCGGCGTTTTCCGCCGGCATGCCGAAGGCGTCCCAACCCATCGGTTGCAGAACGTTCTTGCCGAGCATGCGCTGGTAGCGGGAGATCACGTCGCCGATGGTGTAGTTGCGCACGTGCCCCATGTGTAGCTTGCCGCTGGGGTAAGGGAACATCGACAGGCAGTAGTAAGTCTCCTTGCCTGGCTGTTCACTGACTTCAAAGGACTTTTGCTCGTCCCAGAACGACTGGGCGGCGGCTTCGATTTCACGGGGCTGATATTGTTCGTGCATGGCTACTTTTGTACTGGATAGGGGTGGCCTAATCCTCTTCAATGCGACGTTCGGGGCGTGCCGGACGAGCTGGAAGTGGAGTTACAGGAAGCGCCGTAGCATACATGACCGCGCTCGGCCTAGGGAAACCCTGATTGCAGCCGTTTGACCGGTCAAAATCGCGGCGAGGGCCGTTGGTCGCGGCGTGCAGCCGGTTTGTGCAGCGAAGCTAAGCTCTAACTGGGGAGTGAGTCTTATCTTCAATGAGGTGAGGGATGGTGGAGTCACAGCAAAAAAACGTTACCAAACCCGAGTTGTACGAGCGGTTGATCGATCGTCTGGGTATGGCCCTGGACGCGGCAAAAACCGCTGGAAGGCTGCGCGACGAGCGCCCCCTGGAGCTGGAATTGCGTGGCTTGAGTCCCGCCGAGTTCAAACTGGTCAAGGCCTATCTGGATCGCAGTGAGCGTGAAACCCACGGATACCTGTCACAAGCAGTGAAACAACTCGATGCAGCCCATTCGGCCAAAGTCATCTGGCTCAAGGACAAGGCGCCCGGCAGAGACACCGTCAAGGTTCGGACTCTGCAGGCCAAGTAAACGCATGGCAGGTCAAAAAGCGGATCTTTTTCAACAGGATCCGACCCTACTGGTTGTCGCGCTGTATCAACCCACTTAGGCTTCGGGCATCTCTGGAGATGCTCGATGCCTTTTCGTTATTTCATTAAACAACTTCTGTTGCCGCCCGGCCTTCTTTTGCTGCTGTTGCTGGCGGCCTGGTGGCTGCGACGTTCGCGGCCGCGACTGGCCGGGCTGTGTTTTGCCTTGGGTTTTGGCGGGTTTTTGCTGATGAGTCTGCCGGTGGTCGTGCAATGGGGCGCCAAGGCGCTGGAGCGTGAGCCGCCGCTGGCCCGGGAAGCATGGGCAGATCTGGCACAACGCGCCGATGCGATTGTGGTGCTGGGTTCCGGCCGCGAGCGTGGCGATGTGGCCTGGGGCGAAGATCAACCGACCGGTGTCGGGCTTGAACGGCAGCGTTACGCGGCGCGACTGGCCAAGGCTTCGGGGTTGCCGATTCTGACCAGTGGTGGCCTGCATTACGGCACGCCGCCGACCGAAGCCAAACTGATGGCGGATTCGTTGCGCGATGATTTCGGGGTGACGGTGCGCTGGCAGGAAGGGGAGAGCCGCACTACGTGGGAAAACGCTGCTTTCAGCGCCAGGATTCTGTTGCCGGAAGGTGTCAGGCGCATCGTGCTGGTGACCCAGGCCTGGCACATGCCGCGTGCGGTGTGGAGTTATCAACAGGCCGGATTCGACGTGGTGCCGGCGCCGGTCGGTTTCCTCGGCACAGACAATGCCAGGCCGTTTGGCGGCTGGCTGCCGGAGTTCAAGTCGATCTGGCAGAGCGGGCAGTTGATGAACGAGGCGGTGGGGCAGATCGGTTATTCGCTGTTCTACCGAGGGGAAGACAGCGCCGATTGATCACTCCCGCGCAGAACGCGGGAGTGAGCAGGTTTTCAGAGGGTCTTGGACATCCGGTTGGTCATCAGCGCCCAGCCGAACAGCGCCACGCACAGGATGATCAGCGGCCACGAGCGCCATTGCAGATACGGCGTCAGGTTGTGCATCGGCACCACTTCGCCGTACAGCACACCCTGTTCGAACTGCGGAATGCGCTCGGTGATCTGGCCGAAGGGATTGATCAGCCCGGTCACGCCGTTGTTGGTCGCACGAATCATCCAGCGTCCGGCTTCAAGCGCACGCATCTGCGCCATTTGCAGATGCTGCAACGGGCCGATGGACGTACCGAACCAGGTGTCGTTGCTGATCGTCAGTAGCAGATCGCTGCGTGCCGCCAGGCCAGCGGCGAATTCCGGGTAGACCACTTCGTAGCAGATGAACGGCGCGATCTGATATCCCTTGGCCTGCAACAGGGCCTGATCGGCAGGGCCACGGGCGAAGTCGGACATCGGCAGGTCGAAGAACGCGATCAGCCCGCGCAGGATGTCCTGCAACGGTACGTATTCGCCGAACGGCACCAGTTTCTGTTTCAGATAGGTGCCATCGCCTTCGCCGACCACGGTGATGCCGTTGAAGAAGCGTTTTTCGTGACGGACCATTTCGCGGATTGGCACGCCGGTGATCAGCGCTGATTTACGCTCGGCGGCGAAGTTGCCCATCATGCTGAGGTAGCCCTCGGCGGACTCCTTGAGCACCGGCACGGCGGTTTCCGGCCAGATCAGCAGGTCGACCGGTTTGGAACGGAAACTCAGGTCGCGGTACAGCGCCAGTTGCGCATTGAGTTCGGCCGGGTCCCATTTCATGCTTTGCGCGACGTTACCCTGAATGGCGGCAACGGTCAGCGGCGCACCAGCCGGGCTGGTCCAGGCATGACCCTTGAGTGCAATGCCCGCCGCCCATGGCCCGATCAGCAATACCAGCCCGGCAGCGATGAAGGCTTTGCGGCGGGTTTGCAGCAGGCGTGGTGCGTTGTAGATCAGTGCAGCGGTCAGCGCCAGGACGAACGACACCAGCCACATGCCGCCGACTGGTGCGAGCCCGGCCAGTGGGCCGTCGAGCTGGCTGTAACCGGAATACAGCCACGGGAAGCCGGTGAGGAACCAGCCACGGAAAGCTTCCTGGCCTACCCACAACGCCGCAAACGCCAGGGCGTCGGCCGCCGGCGCTTCATTACGCCGCAACCAGCGCGCCCAGAGCCAGGCGGGCAGGGCGAAGAACCAGGCAATGGCCGCCGTAAAGATCAGCATCAGGAACCCGGCCAGCAGCACCGAAGCACCGCCGAAATGGTGGATGCTGTAATAGATCCAGCTGGTGCCGGCGCCAAACAGGCCGAAACCGAAGCACCAGCCACGGCCCAATGCTTGGCGCGGACTCAGTTCGCGCAGGCCTGCGTAGAACAGGCCGACCGCCAGCAGGGCCAGCGGCCAGAGATCGAACGGTGCCAGAGCGAAGGTGGTGATTGCACCGGCCGCCACGGCCAGCAGGTTACCGGGCCAGCCGGGACGGGTTGTCCAGCGCATTTCAATCCTTAGATTTTTTACCGGGCGATTGGGGTCAGTCGCAGCAAATGAATCCGACGGCTGTCGGCGTTCAGGATGCGGAAACGATAGGCGCCGATTTCGGTGATTTCGTTGCGTTTTGGCAAGTGCCCGAACGCGCTCATCACCAGCCCGCCGACGGTGTCGAACTCGTCGTCGGAGAATTCGCTGTCGAAGAACTCGTTGAAGTTCTCGATCGGCGTCAGGGCCTTGATCAGGAAATCACCGCTGGGCAGCGGCTTGATGTAGCTGTCTTCTTCGACGTCGTGCTCGTCTTCGATGTCGCCGACAATTTGCTCAAGCACGTCTTCGATGGTCACCAGACCGGCCACACCACCGTATTCGTCGATGACGATGGCCATGTGGTTGTGGTTGGCACGGAATTCACGCAGCAACACGTTCAGACGCTTGGACTCCGGCACGAAGGTGGCCGGGCGCAGCAGGTCCTTGATGTTGAAGCTGTCGCCGTTCTCCTTGAGGATCAGCGGCAGCAGATCCTTGGCCAGCAGCACGCCCATCACGTCGTCATGGCTTTCGCCGATGACCGGGTAGCGCGAGTGGGCCGAGTCGACCACGGCAGGGAGGAATTCGCGGGGTGTCTGGGTCGCCTTGATGCTGATCATCTGCGAGCGCGGCACCATGATGTCGCGAACCTGCAGGTCAGCCACCTGGATGGCGCCTTCGACGATGGCCAGCGCTTCGCTGTCCAGCAGTTTGTTCTGATGTGCATCGCGCAGCAGCTCAAGCAGCTCCTGGCGGTTCTTCGGCTCGTGGGCAAAAGCCTGGGTCAGTTTACCCAGCCATGACTTTTGCCCGTTGCTCGATCGATCTTCGCTCATAGCGATTACTCTGAATCCTTTGTTGTAACAGTAGGGGATGTTTCGGTTTCGTCGTCCGCGTACGGATCGGGATAACCCAATTCGGCAAGCAACTCGCGTTCCAGTGCTTCCATTTCTTCGGCTTCCTCGTCATCTATATGGTCGTAACCCAGCAGATGCAAGCAGCCGTGAATGACCAGATGTGCCCAGTGGGCCTTCAGTTCCTTGCCTTGCTCGGCGGCTTCGCGCTCGACCACCGCCACGCAGATCACCAGATCGCCCAGCAATGGTATGTCGAGAAACTCGTCGGGCACTTCGGCGGGAAAGGACAGGACGTTGGTCGCGTAATCCTTGTGGCGCCAGGTGTGATTCAGCTCGCGACCTTCTTCCTCGTCGACCAGACGAATGGTCATTTCCGAGTCGGCGGTGCGCTGGCGCAGGGCCAGTTCGCACCATTGGCGGAACTCGGCTTCGGTCGGCGCAGACGCTTCGGTCGCGATTTGCAGGTCAAGCTCAAGCATCGTGGCGGGTGTCCTTTGGCGCTTCATCAGCGACACGCGTCTCGAAGCGCTCGTAGGCTTCGACGATGCGTTGCACCAACGGATGGCGCACCACGTCTTTGGGCTGGAAGTGGGTGAAGCTGATACCCGGCACATCTTTCAGGACTTCGATGACGTGATGAAGTCCGGATTTGGTACCGCGCGGCAGGTCGACCTGGGTGATGTCGCCGGTGATCACGGCCGTGGAGCCGAAACCGATCCGGGTCAGGAACATCTTCATCTGCTCGACGGTAGTGTTCTGGCTTTCATCGAGAATGATGAAGCTGTTGTTCAGTGTGCGACCGCGCATGTAGGCCAGCGGTGCAACTTCGATCACCTGACGTTCGATCAGCTTGGCCACGTATTCAAAACCGAGCATCTCGTAGAGTGCGTCGTAGAGCGGGCGCAGGTACGGGTCGATCTTCTGCGACAGGTCGCCGGGCAGGAAGCCGAGTTTTTCACCCGCTTCGACCGCCGGACGCACCAGCAGGATGCGGCGGATCTGTTCACGCTCCAGCGCATCGACGGCGCAAGCGACAGCCAGATAGGTCTTGCCGGTACCGGCCGGGCCGATGCCGAAATTGATGTCGTTGCCGAGGATTTCTTTCACATAGCGCAGCTGATTCAAGCCACGTGGGCGAATCATGCCTTTCTTGGTGCGCAGGGCGACGGAGGCTTCGGCGGGGGCGTGGTTGTCCAACTGCTCGACGGCCGATTCCTGGAGGAACAGGTGAACCGTATCCGGCGACAGCTCTGAACCCTTGGTTTCCCGGTACAGGCGGCGAATCAGGTTTTCCGCGGAAGTGGTGTGCTTGGGTTCGCCGATCAGCTCGAACTGATTGCCGCGGTTGCGGATCTCGATGGCCAGGCGCTGTTCGATCAGCCGCAGGTGCTCGTCGAACTGCCCGCACAGATTGGCGAAGCGGCGAGCCTCAAAGGGCTCGAGGATAAAACGATGTGGTTCGATGGGTGCGTTCAAGGTCGTATTTAGCCGCCCTGGGGCAATTGGGATGAAATCAAGGATAACGCCAGCGGCGTGGGTGCGAAAGCTCTTAAATAGCGCAAGGTCAATCACAGTCCCTGTGGGAGCGGGCTTGCTCGCGAAAGCGGTGTGTCAGCGCAGTCGATAGTGGCTGACACGACGTCTTCGCGAGCAAGCCCGCTCCCACAAGGGAAATATGCGGTGTTACTGGATCAGCGAGCCGCGCAGCGAGTGCGGTTGCGCCGCGTCGATGTGCACGTCGGCGAACTGGCCGATCAGGGTCGGATTATCGCAGCGGAAGTTGACGATACGGTTATTCTCGGTGCGCCCTTGCAGCTCGCCCGGGTCTTTCTTCGAATAATCGGTCACCAGAATCCGCTGGACCGAACCGACCATTTGTCGGCTGATCTCGAACCCTTGCTGATTCAAGCGGTGCTGCAAAGCGTTCAGGCGTTCTTTCTTCAGTTCTTCCGGGGTGTCGTCGGCCAGATCGGCGGCCGGGGTGCCCGGGCGCTGGCTGTAGACGAACGAGTAGGAAAAGTCGAAACCGACGTCGGCAATCAGCTTCATGGTCTGTTCGAAATCTTTCTCGGTTTCTCCCGGGAAACCGACGATGAAGTCCGAGCTGATGCAGATGCCCGGCACGGCGGCGCGCAGTTTGCGCAGCTTGGATTTGTACTCCAAAGCCGTGTGGTTGCGCTTCATCGCGGCCAAAATCCGGTCCGAACCGGACTGCACCGGCAAGTGCAGGTGCTTCACCAGTTCCGGGACTTCGGCGTGGGCCTGGATCAGGCTGTCGGAGAATTCCAGCGGGTGCGAGGTGGTGTAGCGGATGCGGTCAATGCCGTCGACTGCCGCGACCACGCGGATCAGTTCGGCCAGATCCGCCAGGCGACCGTCGTGGGTCAGCCCGCGATAACCGTTGACGTTCTGCCCCAGCAAGGTCACTTCACGCACGCCATTTTCGGCCAGATGAATGATCTCGGCGATCACGTCGTCGAACGGCCGGCTGACTTCTTCGCCACGGGTGTAAGGCACCACGCAGAACGTGCAGTACTTGCTGCAGCCTTCCATCACCGACACGTAGGCGCTTGGGCCGTCGATGCGCGGCTCGGGCAGGTGGTCGAATTTTTCGATTTCGGGGAAGGAGACGTCGACTTGCGGCAGCTTGCTGATGCGCGCGGCGTCGATCATTTCCGGCAGGCGGTGCAGGGTCTGCGGGCCGAAAACCACGTCGACGTACGGCGCGCGATCACGGATCGCCGCGCCTTCCTGACTGGCCACGCAACCGCCGACGGCGATCACCATGTCCGGGTTGGCCAGTTTCAGTTCGCGCCAACGGCCGAGCTGGGAGTACACGCGGTCCTGGGCGCGCTCGCGGATCGAGCAGGTGTTGAGCAGGATCACGTCGGCATCTTCGGCGCGCGCCGTGACTTCCAGGGCCTGGTGTTCGCCCAGCAGATCGACCATGCGCGAGCTGTCGTACTCGTTCATCTGGCAACCGTGGGTTTCGATGTAAAGCTTCTTGGCCATGGAATAGGGTCGTCACGTGGTTCAAAGAACCGCGCATTATAGGGAACATGTCCCCAGGTTCCTACCGCTGCGCGTCCGGTGGCTATGCTATAGTTCGCGCCCTCATTTTTACCCCGATGTTGTCCGCCCGCCATGACCAAACGCGAAGCTCCAATCTACAAGGTGATTTTCCTCAACCAGGGCCAGGTGTTCGAAATGTACGCCAAGCAGATCTATCAAAGTGATCTGTGGGGCTTCCTGGAAGTGGAAGAATTCGTCTTTGGCGAGCGCACGCAAGTGGTCGTCGATCCGAGCGAAGAAAAGCTCAAGGCGCAGTTCGAAGGCGTGGTGCGCAGCTTTGTACCGATGCATTCGATCGTGCGCATCGATGAAGTCGAGCGACTGGGGACACCGAAGATCAGCGAAGCCCGTGGCGGTGTTGGCAACGTGATGCCGTTTCCGGTGCCGATGCCCGAGAAGTAAAGTTCAGACCGCATCGGCTTCATCGCGAGCAGGCTCGCTCCCACAGGGGAATGCATTCCAATGTGGGAGCGGGCTTGCTCGCGAAGAGGCCAGAAAAAGCTATAGAGAAATCAGGGCAGTGGCGAGAACGGCGTACGCCCGTCGGCGCTCTGCAATTCCATCAGGTATTTACGGAAAATTTGCCCGAGCACCTGGGTTGCGGTTTCCAGGTCTTCGCGGGACATTTTTTCGGAGACTTCGTCAGCGGTGTCGAGCGCGTCTTCGGCGCCGTTGACCGCCGCCATCTTCAGCACGATGTACGCCTGAATGTTGTTGGCCTGCACGCCTTCGCCGTGGAAGAACATGGTGCCGAGCTTGAATTGCGCCTGGGCGTGGCCTTGCAGCGAGGCCTTTTCGAAATAGCTCAGGGCTTGATTGAGGTCGCGCGGCGCGTTCTTGCCGTCGTAGTAGAACTCACCCAACTCGTATTGCGCTTGCGCATCCCCTTCATCCGCTGCCTTTTGGCAGGCGGCGAGGGCCTGCGTGACATCTTGCGGCTGAGTATTGAGGGTGCAGCGACCCATCGCCGGGATCAACAACGAGTTGCCGCCTGCTTGTGCATGTGCGAGCAGCGGCTGAAGGAGCAACAGGCAGCCCAAGGCAAGGGTGCGGCCGGTGCGGTTCATGGGAATCGACTTACCTCTGAAGGGCGCGCGGACCCGTCGAGGGATCCAATAAGCGCGCATTATGAAATAAGCAGGGCCATCCTTACAAAGTCTTTACTCGATTTTCTGCTGCGCGGGAAATATATCGCCCACTTTATGGGAGATTTTTGGCAGGAGTGTCGGAAAAGACGCGCGGATGTAGGAGAACGCTGACGCTGGCAATGGCCAACGTCAGCGGCGGGGCGTTTTACTTCAACTTGGCGAAGGCGCGTTCGGCGGCGTCGAGGGTGATTTTCAGCTCGGCCTCGCCATGGGCGATCGAGGTGAAACCGGCTTCGAAGGCGCTCGGCGCCAGGTACACGCCACCTTCCAGCATCAGGTGGAAGAAGCGGCCGAACAGCGCTGCATCGCTGGCCATCACGTCTTCAAAAGTAACAATGTCGTCGGCACCGCTGAAGTACAGACCGAACATGCCGCCCGCCTGGGTGGTCACGAACGGAATGCCGGCGGCATCGGCGCGCTGTTGCAGGCCGTCGAGCAGGCGAGTGGTGTAGTCGGTCAGCTCTGCGTGGAAGCCCGGGCGGCTGATCAGGCGCAGGGTGGTCAGGCCGGCAGCCATCGCCAGCGGGTTACCCGACAAGGTGCCCGCCTGATAGACCGGGCCCAGCGGCGCGATGCGCTCCATGATCGAGCGCTTGCCGCCGAAGCAGCCGACCGGCATACCGCCGCCG
The DNA here is from genome assembly GCF_030344995.1 of Pseudomonas fluorescens. Classification (GTDB taxonomy): domain Bacteria; phylum Pseudomonadota; class Gammaproteobacteria; order Pseudomonadales; family Pseudomonadaceae; genus Aquipseudomonas; species Aquipseudomonas fluorescens_BF. The sequence goes on along the minus strand of NZ_CP128260.1, from coordinate 5,730,348 downwards.
ATGATCTTGCCGAAGGTGGTCAGGTCCGGAGTCACGCCGTAGTAAGCCTGGGCACCGCCGAGGGCGACGCGGAAACCACTCATCACTTCGTCGAAAATCAGCACCACGCCATGCTTGTCGCACAGGCTGCGCAGGCCTTCGAGGAAACCCGGCGCCGGCGGCACGCAGTTCATGTTACCGGCCACTGGCTCGACGATGATGCACGCGACGTCCTGGCCGACTTCGGCGAGCATTTTTTCAACCGCGTCGATGTCGTTGAACGGCAGGGTCAGGGTGTGTTTGGCGAATGCTGCCGGCACGCCGGCCGAGCTTGGTACGCCTTGGGTCAGTGCGCCGGAACCGGCCTTGACCAGCAGGCTGTCGGAGTGACCGTGGTAGCAGCCTTCGAACTTGATGATGCTGTCACGGCCAGTGAAACCACGGGCCAGACGGATCGCGCTCATGGTTGCTTCGGTGCCGGAGCTGACCATGCGCACCATCTCCATCGATGGCACCAGCGAGCAGACCAGGTCGGCCATCTCGGTTTCCATCGCGGTCGGCGCGCCGTAGGAAAGGCCGTGTTGCAACTGGTTGCGCACCGCGTCCAGCACGTCCGGGTGGCTGTGGCCGAGGATCATCGGGCCCCATGAGCCGACATAATCCACATAACGCTTGTCGTCTTCGTCAGTGACGTAGGCGCCTTCGGCGTGCTTGAAGAACAGCGGCGTGCCGCCAACGCTCTTGAACGCGCGCACCGGCGAGTTCACGCCACCGGGAATGTGTTTCTGGGCGTTGGCAAACAGGGTTTCGGAACGAGACATGATCGGGCTCTCAGACTTTTAGTAATTCATTGAAGGCGCGGGCGCGGCGGGTCACTTCGGCGGTGCTGTCGGCGCCGAACAGGCCATGGACCACAGCCAGCAGATCGACACCGTGGGCCACCAGTGGCGCAGCGTTGTCGAGGGTGATGCCGCCGATCGCGCAGATCGGCAGGTGCAGGGTGCGTTTGGCCTCGTCGAGCAGATCGAGGCTGCAACTCGGTGCACCAGGTTTGGTGTTTGAATTGAAGAAGCGACCGAAGGCGACGTAACTCGCGCCTTCTTTGGCGGCCTGTTCGGCCAGTTCGAGTTGCGCGTGGCAGGTCGAACCGATGATCGCTTTCGAACCGAGCAGGGCGCGGGTCGGCGACAGCGGGCCGTCGGTCTGGCCCAGATGCACGCCGACGTTCAGGCGCGCGGCCAGTTCGGCGTCATCGTTGATGATCAGTTGCGTCTTGTAGCGTTCGCACAGATCGCGCAGGGCTTCGGCCTCACGCAGACGGCGGGCCTCGTCGCTGCTCTTGTCGCGGTATTGCAGCAGGGTGACGCCGCCTTCCAGCGCCGCCTCCACGTAGGACAGAAACTTGCCGGCCAGCAACTGGCTGTCGGTGATGGCATACAGGCCACGTAGTTTCATCGCGCAGACCTCAGGCTCGAAACATCAGGAACAGAAATCCAGCGGCAGGCGACGCGGCACGAACTGGCCTTTGCCCAGCTGTTCGGCATCGCGCAAGGTGCGCCAGGTGTAATCCAGCGCGGTACGCACGGCGCTGGCCAGGTTTTCGCCCTGAGCCAGGCGGCCGGCGAGGGTGCTGGCCAACGTGCAGCCGGAGCCGTGATAGCTGCCCGGCAGACGCTGGCACTTGAAGGTTTCGCGCAGGCCGTCACGGCTGTACAGGCGATTGTGGATTTCGGTTTCGTCGCCGTGACCGCCGGTGATCAGCAGGTTCTTGATGTACGGCAACAGTTTTTCAGCGCACTCGTCCGCGGTGCCTTCCGGCAGTTCGGCGAGGATCCGGGCTTCGGGAAGGTTGGGGGTGGCGATGATCGACAGCGGCAGCAGGCGTTCGCGCATGGCGTAGCCGACTTCGTCCTTGCCCAGGCGTCCGCCGCCGCCGGCGCGCAGCACCGGGTCGCAGACCACTGGCAGGTGCGGGCGCGCCTGAAGCAGTTCGACAACGGTGTCGACCATTTCCAGGGAACCGAGCATGCCCAGTTTCACCGCCGCGACTTCGGAGTCGTTGAGCACGGCATTGGCCTGGGCCAGTACCCACTCACGGTCGAGGACGCGAAAGTCAGTGACGTTGACCGTGTCTTGCACGGTCAGGGCGGTGACGGCCGGAGCCGCATGGCAACCCTGAGCGAGCAGGGCTTCGATATCTGCCTGCAGGCCGGCGCCACCACTGGGGTCGTGGCCGGAGAGACAGAGGACAACGGGGCGTGAGCTGTAGATATTCATGGTGCGCGAGCTTACCACCAAACCTGTTTTTCGGGTGTTGTGGCGCAGCGCTTGGCCGATAACACGGGTAGCGGGATCGGTACCGCTTGTCACAATCTGACCGAGCAAACAGCTCTAGCTCGGTGTTCTTCTCTGGAACGCCCGTTCTAGAGCCTTCGTCGGAAAAATTTCCATGGTGCTCAATGGCCATCAACGGCTATGCTAGAGTGGATCCAAACCAATAACAGGTAATACCGGTTTTACGTCATCTCAAAGGGAATGGGGGGCTTCCTGACACAACCGGACAAGCCACGCTGGGGCTTCAATGCGCTATTTGTTGATGTTGCTGTTCTGCTTGCCCCTCCTGGCAAGCGCCGTCGAGTTCGACGAGTTCACCCAGAGCCTCCCGCTGGGTCGATCCCTGCAAGTGTTCGAAGACCCGAGCGGTCAGGCGAGCATTGCCGACGTCCGCGCGCAAGCCGCCGCCGGAAACTTCAAACCCCATGACAAAGCCACGCTCAATGCCGGTTATTCGCGCTCGGCGTTCTGGCTGAAGATCGACCTGCATTACCGCCCGACCAATCCGTCGGCGCAGCGCAGCTGGTTGCTGGAGCTGGCGTATCCGCCGCTTGATCATCTTGATCTGTATCTGCCCGATGCTGCCGGTGACTACCGTCTGGTGCGGCAGACCGGGGACGCTTTGCCGTTCGCCAGTCGCGAGATCCGCCAGAACAATTACCTGTTCGACCTGGCGTTCAAACCGGATCAGCAACGAACCGTTTATCTGCGGTTGTCCAGCGAAGGCTCGATCCAGGCACCGGTGACGTTGTGGTCGAGCACCGCGTACCTCGAAGACCAGCCCGTGCGCCTGTATGTGCTGGGGATCATTTATGGCGTGCTGCTGGGGATGCTGGTCTACAACCTGTTCATCTACCTCAGCGTGCGCGACACCAGTTACCTCTATTACATCTTCTATATCGCCTCGTTCGGCCTTTATCAGCTGTCGGTCAACGGCGCGGCGGTCGAGTATTTCTGGCCGGACAACCCGTGGTGGGCCAACGCCGCCACGCCGTTCTTCATCGGTTGCGCGGGGCTGTTCGGCAGCCAGTTCGCCCGCAGTTTCCTGCAGACGAAGAACCACAGCCGCTGGCTCGATCGCTTGTTGATGGCCCTGATCGCTTTCGGTGCCGTAGTGATCGGTCTGTCGTTGATGACCAGTTATGGTTTGGCCCTGCGTCTGGCGACGACCCTGGCCCTGACCTTTACCGTGGTGATCTTCGCCGCCGGGATCCTGGCCTGGTGGCGCGGCCTGCGGGTGGCGCGTTATTTCATCATTGCCTGGTCGGCGTTCCTGATCGGCGGCATCGTCAACACCATGATGGTGCTGGGTCTGCTGCCGAATGTGTTCCTGACCATGTACGCCAGCCAGATCGGTTCGGCCATCGAAGTGGCGCTGCTGTCGCTGGCGCTGGCCGATCGCATCAACGCGATGCGTGAGCAACAGGCGCAGACCCTGTTCGACGCCGGCCAGAAGCTCGAAGTGCTGAACCAGCAACTGGCCCACAGCAACAAGCTCAAGGACGAATTCCTCGCGACCCTGACCCACGAATTGCGCACGCCGATGAATGGCGTGATCGGCTCGCTCGAGTTGATGCAGACCGTCGAGCTCGATCCGGAACTGGAGCAATACCAGCAGACCGCCGCCGGTTCGGCCCGGGACATGATGCGCATGGTCAACGGCATCCTGACCCTGACCGAATTGCAGGCCGGCAAGCTCAAGGCCACGCCGGGCAGTTTCAGCCTGCGCGGGGTGATCGAGGCGTTGCGGATTCAGTTCGATGGCAACGCTTCGAGCAAGTCGCTGGACTTCAAGGTCGATGTGCTGCCTACCCTGCCGGATCGCCTGCACGGCGACAGCGCCAAACTCGCGCAATGCCTGGAATGCCTGCTGGACAACGCGATCAAGTTCACCCGCGTCGGCGGTCTGGCATTGCGGGTGACGGGCAAGCCATCGACGGACAATCGCCTGGCGCTGTCCTTCGCCGTGATCGACACCGGCATCGGTTTTACCGATCTGGGCGAGGCGACGCTGTACCAGCGGTTCTTCCAGCTCGACGGTTCGATGACCCGCGAATACGGCGGGCTGGGCGTCGGTCTGGCGATCTGCCGTCAATTGGTGGAACTGCTCGGCGGCAAGCTCACGCACCGCTCCGAACCGGGGCGCGGCAGCCGTTTTCAGCTGGATGTCGAGTTTGAGTTGCCGGAAGCGGAAGCCGTGCCCGCGTTCAGCCGCGACACCGTGCGCGCGCCGCAGGATTGCACCGTGCTGCTGGTGGACGACAACAGCGTCAACCAATTGGTGATGCGCGGCATGTTGCTCAAGCTCGGTTTCCGGGTGCGCACCGCCGACCACGGCGCGGCGGCGCTCGATTGTTTACAGCGCGAGCGCTTCGATGCGGTGCTGATCGATTGCCAGCTACCGCCGCTCGACGGGGCATCGCTGTGTTGCCAGATTCGTGACCTGCCGGGATGCGCCCATCTGCCGGTATTCATGATCGCGCTGGGGGCGGATCGAGAGCATTGCGCGTCGGGTGGCTCGATCGACTATCTGAGCAAACCGGTGAAATTCGAAGATTTGCAGGTTGCGATGCAGCGACGGGTGTTGAGTTGCTGACAGGGTGAAAGCGCCGGCATTTAGGCCGATATGACACTTTGATCGGTTCGGGGGCGGTGCTTAACTGAAGCTCTGGCCGATCAAGGAGCCCCGTCATGAACCTGCATCAGTTCGCCGAAACCCACGAAGTCACCAACCAGCCACCGTCGCTGGACGGCACCAACCTGTACCGCATCGACCTGCCGTTACAGGAGTGGTCGCGGCGGTTCGGCGCCGGCTGGGCCGAGTCGCGGATCGACGCCTACGGCGCGCTGGCCGGCGGGCCGCTGATGGCGGCCGGGTTCCTCGCCAACCAGAACAAACCGGTGTTCGCCAGCCATGACCGCTATGGTCATCGCATCGACCTGGTGGAGTTTCATCCGGCGTATCACGAGCTGATGCGCACCGCCATTGAACATGGCCTGACGTCGTTGCCCTGGGCTCATCCACAGGACGGCGCCCATGTTGCCCGCGCCTCCATGAGCTATCTGCACAGTCAAGCCGAGGCGGGCAGCGGTTGCCCGCTGACCATGACTTTCGCCAGTGTCCCCGCGATGCGTTTGCAGCCGAATCTGGCCGAACAATGGCTGCCGAAAATCCTCGCCACCGAATACGACCCGCGCAATGTCGGCATGGCCCACAAGGCTGGCGTGACCATCGGCATGGCGATGACCGAGAAACAGGGCGGCACCGACGTGCGCGCCAACACCACCAAGGCTTATCCGGTCGGCGCGAGCGGCCCGGGTCAGGCTTATGAACTGGTGGGGCACAAGTGGTTCTGTTCGGCGCCGATGTGCGATGCATTCCTCACGCTGGCGCAGACCGACAAGGGCCTGACCTGTTTCCTGCTGCCGCGCCATCGCCCGGACGACACGCGCAATCAGTTCTATATCCAGCGCCTGAAAAACAAGCTCGGCAACCAGTCCAACGCCTCCAGCGAAGTGGAGTTCCGTGGCGCGCTGGCTTGGATGGTTGGTGAAGAAGGGCGCGGCGTACCGACGATCATCGAGATGGTGGCGATGACCCGTTTCGATTGCATGGTTGGCTCCAGCTCGCTGATGCGTCAGGCGCTGACCCAGGCCAGCCATCACTGCGCCCATCGCAAGGTCGGCGGCAAACTGCTCAGCGAACAACCGCTGATGCAGAACGTGCTGGCCGATCTGGCACTGGAAAGCGAAGCCGCGCTGGCACTGAGCCTGCGCATGGGCAGGGCGCTGGATCATCTCGATGACCGCCATGAAGCGCAGTTCGCCCGACTGGTGACGGCGGTGGGCAAGTACTGGATCTGCAAACGCGCGCCGGGAATGATCAACGAAGCCGCCGAATGCATGGGCGGCGCCGGGTATGTAGAGGAGAGCATCCTGCCGCGTCTGTACCGCGAGGCGCCGGTGAACTCGACGTGGGAAGGCTCCGGCAACGTGCAATGCCTCGACGTACTACGTGCCTTGTCGAAAGAGCCGGGCGTGCTCGATGTGCTGTTCAGCGAGTTGGGCGACGGTCATGGCGACAAGCGACTGGCCGCGCACATCCAGCAATTGCAGGCGCAGTTCAAGGACACCAGTGACATTCAGTATCGCGCTCGGCAACTGACTGAAGACATTGCTCTGGGGCTGCAAGCGAATCTGTTGCTGGAAGCCGGGAATTCGGCGGTGAGCGATGCCTTTATCGCCAGTCGCCTGAGCGGTGGCGGCCGGGCCTACGGCGCGTTGCCGCGCGGGCTGGATGTTGAGGCCATCGTCGCCCGCTCGACGCCGCAAGGTTTCTGAAGCATCCCTGTCAGATTGATGAATAGCCACAACGCCACTGTTTCCGTGACGCCACGATGCAGGCAAGATGAAGCTCTGCAAGTCAGAACACAGGAAGCTGATCGTGACCGAAGCGTTTATTGTCGTTCAAACTGCCGAACAGGCCGTGGATCGTCTCGCCGAGCTGCATGAGCGGGCCACCACGGCGCTGAACTCGGCGCTCAAGCGTTATCTCAAGGATCGCGTCGAGCCCGACGCCGAGCAACGTGCCCTGTTCCGTTATCCCGAACTGCGTCTGACCTACCACTGCCAGGGCGAAGTCCCGCAGACCACCCGTGCTTATGCCAAGGTGCAGTTGCCGGGCACTTACAGCGTGACCGTCACCCACCCGGCGGCGTTTCGCAAATACCTGCTGGAGCAGCTCACGCCGCTGATGCACGACTTCACCGTGACTGTGGAAGTCGGGGTCAGCGAACAGAACATTCCATATCCGTACGTGGTCGAGCAGGGCGATGAACTGGCCGGCTCCGGCGTCACTGCCGCCGTGCTGGCGCGAGTGTTCCCGAGTACCGATCTGTCCGCCGCCACTGACGGCATCGCTGACGGTCTCTACGACTGGGAAAACACCGATCCGCTGCCGCTGGCGCTGTTCGACGCCGCCCGCGTCGACTTCTCGCTGCGCCGTCTGGTGCACTACACCGGCAGCGACTGGCGCCATGTGCAGCCGTGGATCCTGCTGACCAACTACCACCGTTATGTCGACCAGTTCATCGTCCATGGCCTGGAACAACTGCGCCGCGACCCGCGTTTCGTACGCATGGTGCTGCCGGGCAACGTGATCATCGAAAAGGGCATGGATCACGGCGAAGCCTCGGCGATTGCGGCCGGCGTGGTCTGGCACCGCTACCAGATGCCGGCCTATCACCTGATCGCCAGCGATGGCCACGGCGTGACCCTGGTCAACATCGGCGTCGGCCCGTCCAACGCCAAGAACATCACCGACCACCTGGCCGTGCTGCGTCCGCATTGCTGGCTGATGATCGGTCACTGCGGCGGCTTGCGTCAGTCGCAGACCATCGGCGACTACGTGCTGGCTCACGCCTATATGCGTCGCGACGGGATTCTCGACCGGGTGGTGCCGCCGAACATTCCGATCCCGGCGCTGGCCGAAGTGCAACTGGCGCTGCAGCAAGCGGCGGCCAACATCACCGGCGAGAAGGGCGAAGAGCTGAAAAAACGTCTGCGCACCGGCACCGTGCTGACCTACGACGACCGCAACTGGGAATTGCGCTGGGCTCAGGAGCGTCCGCTGATCAACCTGTCCCGCGCCGTGGCGGTGGACATGGAAAGCGGCACCATCGCCGCCCAGGGTTATCGTCTGCGAGTGCCGTACGGCACGTTGCTGTGTGTTTCGGACAAGCCGCTGCACAGTGAAATCAAGCTGCCGGGTTCGGCCAACGCGTTCTACGAGCGTGCGGTCAGCCAGCACTTGAAGATCGGCATCGAAGCGGTGGACCTGTTGCGCACCGAACTCAACTCGCTGCACTCGCGCAAACTGCGCAGCTTCGACGAGCCGCCGTTCCGCTAACGGTTTGTCGTGGTCATTTGGCGGTCGGGGCACTAGCATTGTCAGCCCTGATCGCTGAATGTCTGCTCTCTTATGTCCCGTCCCCCACGTCCACCTTCCCGCCGCCCCGGCGCGAAGCCAGCTTCTTCAGCCCCGCGCCGTGTCGCCAAGGCACCACCGGCCGAGCCGAAGCTGATCCTGTTCAACAAACCGTTCGATGTGCTGACGCAATTCAGCGACGGCGAAGGGCGGGCGACGCTCAAGGATTACATTGATGTTCCGGGCATCTACCCAGCCGGACGGCTCGACCGCGACAGCGAAGGTTTGCTGCTGTTGACCAACGACGGCCAGTTGCAGGCGCGGATCGCCGACCCGAAGCACAAACTGGCGAAAACCTATTGGGTACAGGTCGAAGGTGTGCCGACGGCGGAGCAGTTGCAGCGTCTGCGTGACGGTGTTGAATTGAATGACGGCATGACCTTGCCCGCCGAAGCGCGGCAACTGGATGAGCCCGAGTTGTGGCCGCGCAATCCGCCGGTACGCTTTCGCGCGACCATACCGACCACCTGGCTGGAACTGGTGATTCGCGAAGGGCGCAATCGTCAGGTGCGGCGGATGACGGCGGCGGTTGGGCTGCCGACATTGCGGCTGGTGCGGGTCAGGATTGGTGACTGGACGATCGAAGGGCTCGATCAGGGCCAGTGGAAAGAAGTGCCGGCGCGCTTATAAGGCGCCGGATTCGATCAGGCCGATCACCACGCTCTTGATGATGAACGCGGCCACGCCCAGGCCCAGCACGAAGAACAGAATGAACGAGCCAAAGCGCCCGGCCTTGGACTTCTTCGCCAGATCCCAGACGATGAAACCCATGAAAATGATCAGGATGCTGACCAGACCGGTCATCATCCACTCTTCAAATACTGCTGGATCCATCGGGCATCTCCGGCGCTGTGCGGCTGAAAGGGCGGCCGGGAGTATACGCCAGCGGCGAACGACGCAGTATTGACCTGCGTCGGTGTGCCGCAGTCATTCGTCGATTTCAGCTACGCAAATGAGTCAGCGGCAGTTCGGTGCTGTTGAGCACCTGATTCAGCACAAAACTCGAACGCACGCTGGTCACGCCTTCGATCCGGGTCAGGTGCCCCAGCAGCAGCTTCTGATAGTGATCCATGTCCGGCACCACCACTTTCAGCTGATAGTCGGCATCCACGCCAGTCACCAGGCTGCATTCCAGCACCTGCGGCAAGGTACGGATCGCCGCTTCGAAGTTCTCGAAACGCTCCGGCGTGTGCCGGTCCATGCCGATCAGCACGTAGGCGGTCAGGCTCAGGCCGAGCATCTTGCGATCGAGCAGGGCGACCTGACGGGAAATGTAGCCGTCGTCCTCCAGTTGCTTGACCCGGCGCGAGCACGGGGAGGGCGACAGACCGATGCGTTCGGCCAGTTCCTGGTTGGAGATGCGGGCGTCGCGCTGCAATTCCGCCAAAATACTGAGGTCGTAACGGTCGAGTTTGCTCATCAAACGGTCCTTTGTCTTAACTATTGCGGCGGATTATCTATCCAGGGTTAAAAATTGCGCAAGTGATGTTTATTTGAGCAATCTTCGCAATCATCTGTCGCGGCTCCGGGCCTATTCTTAACACCAGAATCACTGCTCGGTAACACAGTCCACTGCGGCCCGCCCAATCCGGCCCGCCGCGGCCGCCACCCCCACCGGGGTTGTGCCGGCCCCCGAGCTGCACACTGTCCAGAAGACGGCGTGAGGTGAGCCGACGTCAAAAGCGTCGAGCCAGGACGAAGTTCTCTAGAAGGGAGGCCGACGGGTCTCCCTTTTTTCTTGCCCGCGATTTGGCCCTTCTCGCTCAATAAATAAATGACGTGACTGATAACCTGTAGCAGAACCCGGTGTGCACGTCCCCGGTCTTAGCTACAAGACCTTCTATTACAGGCTCTAGCCCGCAGTGAGGAATTTCATGAAGTCGCGCATCTGGCGTCTGGCCAGTGTTGGTTTGCTGTGTGTGAGTGTCGGTGCGCAAGCGCTGGCGGATGAGCCGCAGAATCGCGGCCCCGACGGCGGCGGACGCGGGCCGGAGCATCAAGGCAACAATCAGGGACATGGCGGCGGCAATCAGCCGCACGGTCAGAACAATCCGCAGCGGCAGAACAACGACATCATTCGTGGCGACAACAGCCGCCAGTTCGAGCACAACGGCCAGCAGAACCACGGGCAACCGAACAATGGCCAGTGGCAGAATCAGAATCAGCCACGTCCGGCCTACAACCCCAACCCCAACCCCGTACGCCAGCCGCCACCGCCGCCACAACTGCCGGCCAATGATCTGCCGATCCAGCCGCGCCCCGACACCGTGCGCCAGACCCAGGAACCGCGTCAGGGTTATTACCGCGATGAGCGTCCGCAGAACGGCTATCACCAGAACTGGCAGACCGGCAATCGTCCCAACGACAACCGCTGGCCGGGTCGCCCGGACGGGCATGGCAACGGCTGGGGCCCTGGCCCGCAATACCGGCCCGGTCATGTGATCGATCGTTTCCCGGATCGTGATTACCGCGTGCCATATCGCGGCCAGGACTATTTCTATTCCGGCGGCTACTGGTATCGCCCGCAAGGCCCGCGCTACATCGTGGTTCAGCCACCGCGCGGGATTCGCATCCAGTACCTGCCGGATTACGCTCGGGAAGTGTGGATCGGCGGTTCGCTGCTGTTCCTCGCCGCCGGTTCGTACTACGCCTATCAGGAAGCGACCCAGGATTACGTGGTGGTCGAACCGCCGGTGCAGCAGCCAACGCAGCCGACCGGCAATGGTTATGACGTGGAGGCGTATCCGGCCAACGGTCAGTCACCGGAGCAGGTTCAACGCGACGGGTACGAGTGCTATCAGTACGCGGTGCAGCAGAGCGGCTTCAATCCGCGCACCGCGACTTATCAACCGGCGCCCGAAGTGGTGCAGGCCTACCGCCAGGCCCAGGGCAATTGCCTGAGCAGTCGCGGTTATCAGGTCAACTACTGAGCCCCAGCGGCTTTGACCACTTCCTGCGGGTCGGCGTGCACCAGCACTTCGGCCCGTGGGTAGGCTTTGTGAATCGCATCCGCTGCCTGATCGCTGATGCCGTGAGCCACTGACAGCGTCAGCTCCCCCGGCAGTTCCAGGTGCAACTGCACGAACCAGTGATTGCCGGAAATCCGTGTGCGCAGATCATGCGCCCCCAAAACACCCGGCACACCACACGCCAGTTCGAGCATGTGCTGACTGACATCCGTCGGCAGCTCTTCATCCATCAGCACCGAAAAACTTTCCCAGGCGATCTGGATCGCGCTCCACAGAATGTACGCCGCAATTCCCAGACCGAACCACGCATCCAGCTGATCGAACCCCAAACCGGCCAATACCAGCGCAATCAGAATGCTGCCGTTGAGCAACAGGTCCGAACGGTAATGCAGCGAATCCGCCCGCACCGCGTTGGAACCGGTCTGCTTGATCACCCGATGCTGCAGCATCAACAGCGCCGCCGTCAGCAGCAGGGAAAACACGATCACCCCGATGCTCAGCCAAGGCGCGCCGAGCGGCTCGGGATTGTTCAAACGCTCATAAGCCTGAAACGCGATCAGCACCGCACTGCCGCCAATGAACAGCGCCTGCGCCATGCCCGCCAGGGATTCGGCCTTGCCATGTCCATAACGGTGATCGTCATCTGCCGGGCGCAGCGCGTAATGCACCGCCAGCAGATTGAGCAACGAAGTGACGCCATCAAGGGCCGAGTCGGTGAGGCCGGCGAGCATGCTCACCGAACCGCTCAGCCACCAGGCGATGGCTTTGGCGATGATCAGCGTACAGGCCACCGCCACCGAGGCGCGGGTCGCCAGCCGCAGCAGGCGGGCGTGTTCGGGGCTGGAGGTCATGGGTGCATGGATTCCTTATGCGGCAGGTTGCAGGCCGAACATCGCCAGTTGCTGGGTGCTGCCTTTGTGCTGGATCAGCCGTGGGTCGTCCAGCGGCAGATTGCGGCCCAGCTCCGTTTCGAGAATAGCCTGCAACTTCAAGTTATCGACCTGACCATCCGGGCCGATGGCTTGCTTGAGCTTGGCCGGATCGACCTGCGCCGTGTGGCCCGGTTCGAAGTAGATCGCGCCGGTGGCGAAGTCCACGGCAAACGCGATCACGCCGGGAAGGATATAGAACAACAGGCCCACGGCATCGAGCACGGCAATCGCCGGGTCGATCTTGCCGTCGATCTGGCCGCGCCGGTCGGGATAGAAAATAGAACCGCACGCGGTGATCTGGGTGAGCAGGGTGGCAACCAGTACACCGCCGATCAGGCGAAAAGGTAAGCGCATGGGAATCTCCTGAGTCATCTATTAACGAAGCGTCATCGTGTGAAGTTAAGACCCTGACGAACGCTCAGCAGTTCGCCGTTATACTCGGCCCTCTGTTTTGGAGCCAGTATGAATTCGTTGCCGATCGATGAAGTTTTACCCGCCCTGCGTGAAGCCCTCGCGACACGCCACGAAGCCGTGCTCGAAGCACCGCCCGGCGCCGGTAAAACCACCCGCGTGCCCTTGGCCCTGCTCAATGAAGCGTGGCTGAACGGGCAGACCATTCTCATGCTCGAACCGCGTCGGCTGGCCGCGCGTGCGGCGGCGGAGCGGCTGGCCAGCGAGCTGGGCGAGAAGGTCGGTGAAACCGTCGGTTATCGCATCCGCCTCGACAGCAAGGTCGGCCCCAACACGCGCATCGAAGTGGTCACTGAAGGCATTCTCACCCGGCGTTTGCAGGACGATCCGGCGCTGGAAGGCGTGGGCCTGCTGATCTTCGACGAATTTCACGAGCGCAGTCTCGACGCCGATCTGGCGCTCGCCCTCAGTCTGAACGGTCGCGAGCTGTTTCGAGCTGAACAACCGCTGAAGATTCTGCTGATGTCCGCCACCCTCGAGGGCGAACGTCTGGCCGGTTTGCTCGACGATGCGCCGATCCTGCGCAGCGAAGGCCGGATGTTCCCGGTGACGATGCGCTGGGGCCGGCCTTTCCAGCCCGGCGAATACATCGATCAACGCGTCACGCAAACGGTGCTCGAAGCCCTGCACGATGAAACCGGCAGCCTGTTGGTGTTTCTGCCGGGGCAGGCGGAAATCCGGCGTGTTCATCAGCAACTGTCGGACGCCATCGGTGAGCGCAGCGACGTCTTGCTCTGCCCGTTGCACGGCGAACTCGACCTGAACGCACAGCGCGCTGCCATCGATCCGGCCCCCGCGGGCCAGCGCAAAGTGGTGCTGGCCACCAACATCGCCGAGACCAGCCTGACCATCAACGGCGTGCGCGTGGTGATTGACGCCGGGCTGGCGCGGGTGCCGCGTTTCGACCCGGGCAGCGGCATGACCCGCCTCGACACTCAACGCATCTCCAAAGCCAGTGCCACCCAGCGCGCGGGCCGGGCCGGGCGTCTGGAACCGGGCGTGTGTTATCGCCTGTGGTCGCAGGATCAGCATGAGCAACTGGCGGCTTATGGCAGCGCGGAAATCCTCTCGGCGGATCTCGCTGGGCTGGCCTTGCAGCTCGGACGCTGGGGCGTGGCGCCGAGTGACCTGATCTGGCTGGACGTGCCGCCCGCCGCCGCTTATGCACAGGCTCAGGATTTGTTGCAGCGTCTCGGTGCGCTGGACGGTGAAAGCCTCAATCGCCACGGTCAGGCCATGGCCGAACTGCCGGCGCATCCGCGCATCGCTCATCTGCTGTTGCGCGGTCAGGCACTGGGGTTGGCGAACATGGCGTGCGACGTCGCCGCGTTGCTCGGTGAGCGCGATATTTTGCGCGGCGCCGGGGCGGATCTGCACAGTCGTCTGGTGCTGCTGTCCGGCGAAGAACGCGCGGCGCGCGGAGCCCAGGGCGGCGTGCAGCGCGCCCGGCAACTGGCTCGGCAATATCGCGGTTACCTGCGCGGCAAGGCCAGCGAACCAGTTGCCGACCCGAATCACCCACGCTGGCTCGGCGCCTTGCTGGCGCTGGCCTACCCGGATCGCGTCGCCCAGCAGCGGCGGGCCGGTGGTGCCGAATATCGTCTGGCCAACGGCCGCGCGGCGCTGTTCGCCGAAGCCGACAGCCTGATGAAGGAACCGTGGATCGTGATCGCCGACCTCGGCAGCCGCCAAGGTCAGCGCGAAGAGCGGATTTATCTGGCGGCGGATTTCGATCCGGCGCTGTTCGACTCAGTGCTCGCCGAACAAGTGCACAACGTCGATCAACTGGACTGGGACGAACGCGAAGGCGTGCTGCGCGCCGAGCGCCAACGCAAGGTCGGCGAACTGATCCTCAGCCGCGAACCACTGACCGGCCTCGACGAAAACGCCCGCAGTCAGGCGCTGGTCAATCTGGTACGCCGCAAAGGTCTGGAACTGCTGCCGTGGACCCCGGAACTGCGCCAGTGGCAGGCACGAGTCGCGTTATTGCGTCAGCTCGACCTGGACGCCGAGGGCGACAGCCAATGGCCGGATGTCAGCGACGCCACGTTACTGAAAACCCTCGAAGACTGGCTGATGCCCTACTTGGGCAAGGTCTCGCGCCTCAGTCATTTCGCCAACCTCGACCTGTCGAGCATCGTGCGCAATCTGCTGCCATGGCCACTGCCGCAACAGCTCGACGAACAGGCACCGCACCACCTGAGCGTGCCGTCGGGCTCGTCGATTCGCCTCGACTACAGCGAACAACCACCGATTCTCGCCGTGCGCTTGCAGGAGCTGTTCGGCCTCGCCGACACACCGCGCATCGCCGGCGGCCGGCAATCGGTCAAGCTGCACCTGCTGTCGCCAGCACGGCGTCCGGTGCAGGTAACGCAGGATCTGGCCAACTTCTGGCGCAGCACCTACGCCGAGGTGAAGAAGGATTTGAAGGGGCGATATCCGAAGCATTATTGGCCGGATGATCCGCTGGTGGCCGAAGCCACTGCTCGGGCTAAACCGCGCGGTACGTGAGGGTTAGTGACTGGCCTTCGCCGTCAGCTGCTCCCGACAATAATCAGCAAACAACTGCGCCGGTTTGGTCAACTGTCCGCGTTTGAGCCATGCCGCCACCAAGCCCGAACCGGTAACGTCTTCGACAATGTCCACGCACACGACTTTCTTGCCGTCGTAGGTGCATTCCGAATGCGGGCGAGTGACCAGGATCGAGAAACCGAAACCCTGGCCGACCATGCCGCGCACCATTTCGATCGATGGCGAGCTGAACTCGATTCGCGGTGACAACCCGAGTTCTTCGAACAGGCTGACGAAGTAGGTGCGGCTCGGTTGTACGTCGAGCAGGATCATCGGTTCCAGGCACAAGTCTCGCAGCGAAACCTGCTTGAGCTGGGCGAAGCGGTGATCTGCCGGCAGAAGTGCGTAAGGCCGTTGCGCCGGCATCAAGGGTTCGGTTTCGATGGTGGCGTCGAGGTCGTGCTTGTACAGGATCGCCAGGTCGAAGGTGCCCGAGGTCAGGCCTTGCACCAGTTCCTGTTGTTCGCCGTCGCGGATGCGGATCTTCACCCCCGGATACAGCGCCGAGAAGCCGGCAATCAGTTGCGGCAAGTACAGCGGCGCCACCGTTTCAAAACAGCCTATATCGATCTGCCCGGCCACCACGTCGTTGTCGGCGAGGGCGTTCTGTTCGAACTCCTTGGCCATGCGCAGCAGTTCCTGAGCCTTGCGGAAGAACCGCGCGCCGCTCGGCGTCAGCGACACGCCCTGAGCGTGATGGCGGATCAGCAGTTGCACGCCGAAGCTGTCTTCCAGCCCCTTGATTGCCGTGGAAATCGCCGGTTGTGCGATGTACAGCTTGCGCGAAGCCTCGGCGACGCTGCCGCATTCGACGGTGGTGATGAAGTATTTCAACTGACGCAGGTTGTAAGCGGCCACGGTGAACCTCAAAGCGAACGGATTTCACATCCAAGCAATTTGTAAGCCGCCGGCCTCCGTTCTGTCGGCGGTTTTTTTGTCCCTGAACAATAGCCCCATACGCGCGCGAAGGGGCCATCGGCTGGTTACCTTTTTTATTGTCTGCGAAGACATTTTTACTGGTTTTAGCCCGCACGGGCCTGAGCGACTATCACTGCGCACTGTTCTCAAAAGAATAAAAGTCCAAGGAGCAATCACCGTGTTCGAGCTTGCAGACTGGCAGCGCAAGGCCGCTGAATTGAGCTATCCGTACCAGGCCGTGATCGACGGCAAGCTGTGTGACGCGCAGTCGGGGCAGACGTTTACCGCGATCAACCCGGCCACCGGCCAGCTGCTGGCAAACGTCGCTGCGTGCGGTGAAGAAGACGTCGATGCGGCGGTGCGCAATGCGCGGCAGGTGTTCGAGGCCGGCATCTGGGCCGGGCGTTCACCCACCGAGCGCAAGCAAGTGCTGCTGCGGCTGGCGGATCTGATCCTGGCTAATCGCGAAGAACTGGCACTGCTCGATTCGCTGAACATGGGCAAACCGGTGATGGACGCTTACAACATCGACGTGCCGGGCGCCGCCGGGGTGTTTCGCTGGTACGCCGAAAGCCTCGACAAACTCTACGATCAGGTCGCGCCAAGTGCGTCGAACGTGCTGGCGACCATCACCCGCGAAGCGCTGGGCGTGGTCGCCGCCGTGGTGCCGTGGAATTTCCCGTTGGACATGGCCGCGTGGAAACTCGCGCCGGCGCTGGCGGCGGGCAACTCAGTGATTCTCAAACCCGCCGAGCAATCGCCGTTCTCCGCATTGCGTCTGGCCGAGCTGGCGCTGCAAGCCGGATTGCCGGCCGGCGTGCTGAACGTGCTGCCGGGGCTTGGCGAGCAGACTGGCAAAGCCCTGGGCCTGCACCCGGATGTCGATTGTCTGGTGTTCACCGGCTCGACCCAGGTCGGCAAATATTTCATGCAGTACTCGGCGCAGTCGAACCTCAAGCAGGTGTGGCTGGAGTGCGGCGGCAAGAGCGCCAATCTGGTGTTCGCCGACTGCAAGGATCTGGATCTGGCGGCGCAGAAAGCCGCGTTCGGGATCTTCTTCAATCAGGGCGAAGTCTGTTCGGCCAACTCGCGATTGTTGGTGGAGCGCTCGATTCATGACGAGTTCGTCGAGCGACTGAAGGCTCAGGCCGAACGCTGGCAACCGGGCGATCCGCTGGACCCGGCAAGTGCGGCGGGGGCGGTTGTCGACACCCGTCAGACCGAAAGCATTCTGCGCTTCATCAACCAGGCCGAACGCGAAGGCGCGACCCGCGTCTGCGGTGGGCGGCAACTGAGCTTCAACGGCTCGGACAACTTCGTTCAGCCGACGATTTTCACCGGCGTGCAGTCGCACATGACCCTGTTTCGCGAAGAAGTGTTCGGCCCGGTGCTGGCGGTGATTCCGTTCGATGACGAGGCCCACGCCTTGCAACTGGCCAACGACAGCGTCTACGGTCTGGCGGCGTCGCTGTGGACCGATGATCTGCACCGCGCGCACCGGGTGGCGCGGCAATTGCGAGCCGGTACGGTGTCGGTCAACAGCGTCGATGCGCTGGACGTGACCGTGCCGTTTGGCGGCGGCAAGCAGTCCGGTTTCGGCCGCGATCTGTCGCTGCACTCGTTCGACAAATACACCCAGTTGAAAACCACCTGGTTTCAACTGCGCTCATGACAGCCGCTCACAACAAAAAAGGAGATCCGGCGATGACCACCTCACGTGAAACCCGCGACTACCAGGCCGCCGATGCAGCGCACCACATTCATGCGTTCGTCGACCAGAAGGCCCTCAACGACGAAGGCCCACGGGTGATGGTGCGCGGTGACCGCCTGCACCTGTGGGACAACGACGGTCGGCGCTACCTCGACGGCATGTCCGGGCTGTGGTGCACCAACCTCGGTTACGGGCGAAAAGATCTGAACGCCGCGGCGAGCCGGCAGCTGGAGCAATTGCCGTACTACAACATGTTTTTCCACACCACTCACCCGCAGGTGATCGAGCTCTCCGAGCTGCTGTTCAGCCTGCTGCCGGGGCACTACAGCCACGCGATCTACACCAACTCCGGCTCCGAGGCCAACGAGGTGCTGATCCGTACCGTGCGCCGTTACTGGCAGGTGCTGGGCAAGCCCGAGAAGAAAATCATGATCGGCCGCTGGAACGGTTATCACGGTTCGACCCTGGCGGCGACAGCCCTCGGCGGCATGAAATTCATGCACGAAATGGGCGGGATGATTCCCGACATCGCGCACATCGACGAACCGTACTTCTTCGCCCACGAAGGCAATCTGACCCCTGCGGAATTCGGCCTGCGGGCGGCGCAGCAGCTGGAAGCGAAGATCCTCGAACTGGGTGCCGACAAGGTCGCCGGGTTCATCGCCGAACCGTTCCAGGGCGCGGGCGGGATGATCTTCCCGCCGGAAAGCTACTGGCCGGAAATCCAGCGCATCTGCCGCAAGTACGACGTGCTGTTGTGCGCCGATGAAGTGATCGGCGGCTTCGGTCGTACCGGCGAATGGTTCGCCCACGAATACTTCGGTTTCGAGCCGGACACCCTGTCCATTGCCAAGGGGCTGACCTCCGGTTACATCCCGATGGGTGGCCTGATCCTGTCGAAGAAAATGGCCGACGTGCTGGTGGAGCAGGGCGGTGTGTTCGCTCACGGCCTGACCTATTCCGGACACCCGGTGGCGGCGGCGGTGGCGATTGCCAACCTCAAGGCCCTGCGCGATGAAGGCGTGGTGACGCGAGTCAAGGATGACATCGGCCCGTACCTGCAACAGTGCCTGCGCGAGGTGTTCGGCAATCACCCGCTGGTGGGCGATATCCAGGGCACGGGCATGGTCGCGGCGTTGCAACTGGCCGAAGACAAGGCCACCCGCAAGCGCTTCGCCAATGAGAACGACATCGCCTGGCGCTGCCGCACGATCGGTTTTGAGGAGGGAGTGATCATTCGCTCGACCCTGGGGCGGATGATCATGGCGCCGGCGTTGATTGCCAGCCGTGAAGAGATTGACGAGCTGGTGGGCAAGACCTTGAAAGCGCTGGATCGTACGGCGCAGAAGTACGGCCGGCTCTGAGGTATTTGTAAGGCTCAAGGCCCCCTTCGCGGGCAAGCCCGCTCCCACAGTGGACCGGCGTCGTACACAAAATGTGTGAGCGATACTGGCCCCTGTGGGAGCGGGCTTGCCCGCGATTGCGTCAGTCGATTCAACATCGTTTTTGCTGTCTTGCACCCCCTCCGTGCACCCCCGCCCGACGCGCCCTTTCGCGGTGCGCACTACCCAGTTTTTTCATCGTTCGCGTCTAACTATTTCCTCGTTTTCCTGACGCCAAGCCTGGGTCAACATCGATTTCGCCAGCCAAGGCATTGCCCGCCAGAGTCCAGCAGAGACCGCAGCGTGCAATCGCGACACCACGGCTGGCCGTACTGCCCATGACAACTAAATCAACAGCGTTGGGAGTGCTCCATGAACAAGTCCTTGTTTACCCGTCTTGCATGTCCTCTGGCGATTTCCGCCCTTTCCGTCACCGCCGCTCAGGCTGGCACTTTGTCGATCGGCCACACCACGTGGGTCGGTTACGGCACCCTGTACCTGGCCCAGGATCTGGGCTATTTCAAGGAAAACGGCCTGACCGTCGAGTTGCCGGTGGTCGAGGAAGCGTCGATGTACATGGCCGCCCAGGCGTCCGGGCAATTGTCCGGCTCGGCGTCGACCATCGACGAAGTGCTCAAGTACCGCCCGCAATTCTGCTTCAAGGCCGTGGCCGCGCTGGATGACAGTCATGGCGGTGACGGCGTGCTGGTCGGCAAGAACGTGAAGAGCCTGCAGGAACTCAAGGGCCAGGCCGTGGCCGTCAACGAAGGGTCGACCTCGCAGTTCTGGCTCTCGTACCTGCTGAAAAAGAACGGCATGAGCATGAGTGACATCACCGTGCAGAACATGACTGCCGACGATGCTGCCACCGCGTTCATCGCCGGTCGCGTGCCGGCCGCCGTGACCTGGGAACCGCATCTGTCGATGGTGCGCGACAAGCAGCAAGGCAAAGTGCTGATCGACAGCAGCAGTACCCCCGGCGTGATCGTCGATGTGGTGGCGCTCAACTGCACGGTGATCGAGAAGCAGCCGGAGGACGTCAAGGCGTTGGTCGCCGGCCTCTACAAAGCCGTGCAGTTCACCAAGGATCATCCACAGAAAGCCTACGAAATCATGGCCAAGGGTGTCGGCGGTTACCTGTCCGATCCGAAGGAACTGGCCGCCGCCGCGCAAGGCGTGCGTTTCTACGATCAGGCCATGAGCGAGAAGCTGCTGGGCAAACCGGGCGCACCGGGTGACAGCGAGCCGCTGATCAAACTGGCCAATGAAACCGCCAGCGAACTGCAGGGCAAGCCCTACAACGTCAGCAATGACGATCTGGTGGATAACCGTTTCGTCAGCCCGCTCTAGGAGACTGGTCATGTTCAAGCGCAATTCATGGCTGAGCCGCTGCATCACGCCGAAGACCGGATTGCCGGTGCCGGTGGTGTGGAGCGCCAGCGGTCTGGCCTGGGTGTTGCTGGTCGGCCTGTGGGCCGGGTTGTCCTACGGCGGCATCGTGCCGGGGATGTTCCTGCCGACGCCCGGCGCGGTGGTCGAAGCCGCCGTGCGCCTGAGCCGCGATGGCACCCTCGGCCAGCACGTCTGGGCCAGTGTCGAAGTGGTGATGGTCGGCTTCATCGTGTCGTCGCTGGTGGCGGTGCCGCTGGGGTTGTTGATGGGCAGCTTCCGCATCGTCCAGGCGTTCCTTGAGCCGATGGTCAATTTCATCCGCTACCTGCCGGTGACCTCGTTCGTGCCGCTGTTCATTCTGTGGATCGGCATCGGTCTGGAGCAGCGGGTGTCGGTGATCATTTTCGGTGTGTTCTTCCAGCAACTGGTGATGATCGCCGACGTGTCCAAAGGCATCTCCAAGGATTTGATCAACGCCTCCTACACCCTCGGCTCCAACCGGCGTGACGCGGTGCTGCATGTGATCGCCCCGGCGTCGTTGCCCGGCGTGCTCGACACCTTGCGGGTGACCATGGGCTGGGCCTGGACGTATCTGGTGGTCGCCGAACTGGTCGCCGCATCGAGTGGCCTCGGCTACTTGAGCCTCAAGGCCATGCGCGGCTTTCAGGTCGACGTGATTTTTCTCGCCATCGCGATCATCGGCCTGCTCGGCCTGGTCACCGATCAACTGTTCCGCTTCTTGCGTTTGAGGATTGCCGCATGGGCTCAGTAACCGCTGCCAACCGTCGTTTCATCGAGCCGGTCGCCGCACCGGCACACGCCGCGCCAAGGTTGCAGGTGGACAAGGTCAGCCTGCGTTACAGCAAACCCGGCGGCGGAACCTTCACCGCGCTGGAAGAAGTGTCGTTCGAAGTGCCGGATCAGCAGTTCGCGGTGCTGGTCGGGCCGTCGGGCTGCGGCAAGTCGAGTCTGCTGTACCTCACCGCTGGCCTCGCCGAGCCGACCTCCGGCGAGATCTACGTCGGCGGCCAGCAAGTGCAGGGCCCCGGCGCGGATCGCGGGATGGTGTTCCAGAGCTACACGCTGTTTCCGTGGCTGACGGTGCGGCAGAACGTCGAGTTCGGCCTCAAGCGTCGTGGGATGCCGGCGGCCAAGCGCAAGGAAATTGTCGATCACTATGTGCACGAAGTCGGCCTGTCCGGGTTTGCCGACAACTACGCCAAGCAGTTGTCCGGCGGCATGATGCAGCGGGTGGCGATTGCCCGGGCATTGGCCAACGACCCGCAGATCCTGCTGATGGACGAACCCTTCGGCGCCCTCGACAGCCAGACTCGCCTGCAAATGCAGCAGCTATTGCTGCGGGTGTGGGGCAACAGCAAGAAGACCGTGCTGTTCGTCACTCACGATATCGACGAAGCGATCCTGCTCGGCGACCGGGTGTACGTGATGGGCGCCAGGCCTGGGCGGATCAAGCAGATTCTCGACGTGCCGATCGAACGCCCACGCACGCTGGACATGGTCATGGAGCGCTCGTTCATCGACATGAAGCGGCAGATCTTCGGGCTGTTGCACGATGATCTCGAAGAAGCTCACTGAGTTCAGTTGGGTGGCAGGAGGAACTTCGCAATCACCGGCAGATGATCGGAAATGCGCAACGTATCGTCCTGCCGCACCGTGGCTTCGACCCGTTTGATCTTCGGGCTGTAGAACAGGTAATCGACCGTGCGGTCCGGGCCATTGAGGCCGGGGTCGTTGGGGTAGTGGGTCAGCCACTTGGCGCGGTCGATGCCGCTGGCTTCGTTGTTGGTCGGGATCATCGGGTATTTGTCCCACAACAGGTGCAGCGCACTGTCCACGGAGTAGGGCGTGCGCTGTTCGACCGGCAAGCGCCGGTACTGGCCGAGCGGCAACAGGTTGAAGTCGCCACCGATCAGCCACGGCGTGCGGTGGCTTTCGTGTTTGTCGAGGACCTTGGCCACCGCTGTCACCTGCGTCTGCAAGGTGTCGTCCGGTTGGGTGGCGCGATCCAGATGGGTGTTGAACACCACCAGTTGTCCGCCATCGCTGAGCGGCAGAGTGGTGGCGAGCAGGGCGTTTTTCGGCTGGAACTGACGGCTGATGATGTTCGACGGCTGCACCGGCAATTGCAGGCGCTCGGCGTGTTCGATGCGGTAGCGACTGAGGGTGGCGAGTTGCCGGCCGACGCTGCCGAAGATGTGCGGGTCCGGGACGAAATCGGCCTTCCAGTCGAAGGCGTGGGCGCTGCACGGGTAGAGGTCAGTCAGGCGTTCCTGCAACAGCTTGAGCTGGTTCTGATAGTCACTGGCCTTGGCGCCGTCATCCAGTTCCTGCAACAGCACCACATCGGGCTGTTCGTCGCGGATCACCCGCGCCACTTCATCGAGGCTGAACGCCATGTCTTCCGGAGTCGGGGCTTCGTCGTCGCCTTGCGCCAAATCATTCCAGAACACGTAGCGCTTGCCGGCCAGGTATTGCACGTTCCAGGTCATGACCTTCAGGGCCTGGCCAGGTACCAGCGTCGGCGGTTGCCCGGTGCAACTGACCGGCAGGGTTTCCCGGGCGTCGGGGCGCCAGGTCAGGCTGTAGATCAGCGTGCCGATCAGGGCGAGGGCGAGCAGTACGGGCAACAGGATGTAGCGCAGTAGACGGGTCATGGCTCGGCTTATAGCGATACGGAAGTGGTCCCGAGCATACCCGAGACCTATCGATCAGCCCAAGCGCTGCGCAGTCAGACTATTCCGTCACGTTTGTCGGGCAATTCGCTGATCAGCATGAACAGGCGGAACAGCACCACGCTGGTGAACAGTTGCAGGAAGCTGTGGCCACTGTCGATCAGCACCGCGATCAACGGATTCTGCGGATCGGGATAGACCTGCAGGGTCAGGCCCTTGAGCAGCCACAGCGGCCCCATCACACACAGGATGCACACCAGAATCCGCAGAAAATGCCCACGGCTCAGGCGCAGGCTTTCCTTCATCGCCTGCAACGGGCCGTAACCGCGCAGCACCAGCAGGTATTCACCGAAGGCCAGAGTGACCATCAGCCACAGCCCCGGCAGGAAATACAGCGACAGACCGAGCAGGATCAACAGTGTGTTCAGCGCAGTCAGAAGGGCGAAGCGCGGCCACAGGCGAGCGGCCATCGCCAGCAGATCGCGGGTTTGCGGGGATTCGCCACGGGTGCGGGCATCGAGAAACAGAATCAGCGCGGCGGTGTACAGCGGATACACCAGCAGGCCGACGATCACGCTGATCGCCGAGTAACCGTCCGGGTCGCTGGCATGGTCGACCACCTGTTGCAGCGCGGCTTCGAAAATCACCAGCGGCAGACACAACTGGACGATCCGGCCCAGATTGCGTTTGAAAAAATACAGGGAGTCGCGCAGTACATCGAAGGCATTCATCAGTCGGTATCGCAGGTCAAAAACAGTGGCCCACTTTAACCGATGATCCGTTTCGCTGCGCAAACGTAAACGTTCGGTAAAGGTCATTGAAACATTCTGTTGCTGCCTCCATTACAGAGGGGCGCCTCCTCCGACGTGGACGAGGGCAACGTTATCCCCGGCAATCTACGAGGTCGCCATGAACAGCGAAGAACAAACCCTGATCGATGGACTGTTTTCCCGGCTGCAACAGGCCGAAACGGAGGCAGCCCCGCGCGACTCACTGGCTGAAGCGCGGATCAAGGAACACCTGACGCGCCAGCCGGCCGCAGGTTATTTCATGACCCAGGCGATTCTGGTGCAGGAGGCTGCCCTCAAGAGCCTCGACGAACAGAACAGACAACTGACTCAACAGGTCAAGCAATTGCAGGCCGAACTGCAATCGGCCAAGGCGCAGAGCGCGCCGCCGGCCTCCAGCGGTGGTGGCTTCCTGTCGAGCATCTTCGGTGGCAGCAACCCGCGCCCGGCACCAACCCAGAGCGCCCCGGCCTCTACCGGCGGCTGGCGTGAACCGGCTCCGCAGCAGAACTTCGGTGCCCCCGCGCCACAACAGAACTTCGGCGCACCACCACCGGGTTATGGCCAGCAACCAGCGGCCCCGGCGGCCGGCAGCAGCTTCCTCGGCGGCGCCCTGAAAACCGCTGCCGGTGTGGCCGGTGGCGTGATGCTGGCACAAGGCATCAGCAGCCTGTTCCATCACAACCAGCAGCCGCAGGAAATCGTTGAGGTGATCAAGGAGGAGCCGGCCCAGGTCAACGATCAGGGCAACAACGGCTGGGGCGATGACCAGCGCATGGCCAACAACGATTCCTGGGGCAACAACCAGGGTGGCTTCACCGACACCGACTACAGCGATGACAACTCATCGTTCTTCGATGACGATGATTCCTTCGTCTGACTCACCATTCGTCCGGGGCGCCTGAGCGCCCCGGGCCGATTATTCGCGGAACCTTCCTTCGGGCTGGCATACTGAGCGCCTTTTTCGGGCCTGGTGCCTGATCCGGCTCATGCGCGTCAGCGCTCACAGGAACTCCGGTGAAAAAAATCGCAGTGTTCGCCGATGTGCAGAACCTCTACTACACCGTGCGTCAGGCCTATGGTTGCCACTTCAACTACGCGGCGCTGTGGGCGGATGTCAGCCAGCACGGGCAGATCGTCGAGGCCTACGCCTACGCGATCGACCGGGGCGACAGCAAACAGCAGCAGTTCCAGCAGATCCTGCGCAACCTCGGTTTCACCGTAAAACTCAAACCCTACATCCAGCGCAGCGACGGCTCGGCCAAGGGCGACTGGGACGTGGGCATCACCCTCGACATCATGGACGCCGCCGACCACGTCGACGAAATCGTCCTGGCCTCCGGTGACGGCGATTTCGACATGCTGCTCGAACGCATCATCAACAAACACGGCGTGCAAGCGGTGGCCTACGGCGTTCCCGGCCTGACCGCCAACTCGCTGATCCGCGCCGCCAGCCGTTACGTGCCGATCGAAGGCGCACTGCTGTTGAAAAATTGAGCCCTGCTCAAGACTTGATTTAAACGGAGTACCACCCGGTTTGGAACGCATTGCAGTCATCGACTTTGAAACCACCGGCATCTCGCCGAGCAGCAGCTGCCGGGCCACGGAAATCGCCGTGGTCATGCTGGAAAACGGCCGCATCGTCGAGCGTTACCAGAGCCTGATGAACGCCGGCGTACGCGTCCCGGCCTTCATCGAACAACTCACCGGCATCAGCAACGCCATGCTGCGCACCGCGCCGTCGGCCGAACAGGTGATGAACGAAGTCAACGAATTCGTCGGCTGCACACCCCTGCTGGCGCACAACGCCGCCTTCGACCAGAAGTTCTGGGACTTCGAACTGGGCCGGATCAAACGCACCCGTTTGCAGAACTTTGCCTGCTCGCTGCTGCTGGCCCGCCGCCTGATGCCGACGGCGCCGAACCACAAGCTCGGCACGCTCACCACCTTCGCTCAATTGCCGCATACCGGCCAGGCGCACCGGGCGATGGCGGATGCGGAGATGGCGGCGAATTTGCTGGCGCATCTCGCGGATGAGTTGCGGCGCAAGCATGGGGTGCGGGAGCTATCGCACGACTTGCTGTGCAAATTGCAGAAAGTGCCGGCCGCAAAGGTCGGCGAGCACTTGCAACGTTATCGCTGATTTTCAGGCAAACATTTTTCCCTGTGGGAGCGGGCTTGCCCGCGATGGCGTATTGTCAGTCACCCAAATTGTTGGATGTGATGGCCTCATCGCAGGCAAGCCCGCTCCCACAGGGATTACCCTTGCTTCAGAGTTTGCCGTTACCTTCGATATGCCCCAATGGCACCCGCTTCTCTATCGCACTCGACAACACGATCGACGTCTTGCTGAATCCGAATTTCGCCACCTGGTTGATCAAGTCCTCCAGCTCCGGCATCGACCCCACCGCGGCCTTCATGATCACGCACGGATCGCCCGTCACTCGAAAGCACTCGGTCAGTTGCGGAATTTTCACCAGTTCGTCGTAGACCTTTTGACTGCCGTTCTGGTGGAGGCGCAATTCGATCACGCACTGGATCGGCAAGCCGATTTTCGACAGGTCGATGTTCGCCTGATACCCGGTGATTATTCCGGCCGCCTCGAGTTTGGCCACGCGCTCGGCGACGGCGGGGGCGGAGAGGTTCACTTTGCGGGCGAGGTCGGCGTAGGACGCGCGACCGTTTTCGAGCAGGGCGCTGAGCAGCATGCGGTCGTATTTGTCCAAGGTCGGACTCCTGAAAATGCCAGACTTTCGAAATCGCGGTTTTGGCCGTCGATCTCCGTGTTTTCAAAAGTGTACCGGCGCGATAAACAGGTTTTGTAACTTATTTTTAGCGGTTGGCCTTTCTAGAATAACCAATCCCCTGAGTCTGACTTTCGAGTTGCCCATGTCTGCCTTGCGCCGTTTTTCCTTGCCGCTGATCGCTGCGTTTTTTGCGTTGTACGTGATTTGGGGATCGACCTACCTGGTGATCCGCATCGGCGTCGAATACTGGCCGCCGCTGATGCTCGGCGGCGTGCGCTTCGTGATTGCGGGCACTCTGATGTACGCTTTCCTGCGCTGGCGCGGGGCACCGGCGCCGACCTGGGCGCAGTGGAAAGCGGCGGGGATCATCGGGATTCTGTTGCTCAGCTTCGGCAACGGCGCGGTGACCCTGGCCGAGCACAGCGGTGTGGCCTCGGGTGTTGCCGCGCTGGCGGTGGCAACGGTGCCGCTGTTCACTTTGCTCTGCGGTTATTTCTGGGGCGCGCGCAATACACGGCTGGAATGGGCCGGGGTGGCGATGGGGATTATCGGCATCGCGATGCTCAACATGGGCTCCAACCTGCAATCGAGCCCGCTGGGCGCGGCGCTGCTGATTTTCGCGGCGGCGAGCTGGGCGTTTGGTTCGGTGTGGAGCAAGCATCTGCCATTGCCTCAGGGCGCGATGGCCAGTGCCGTGGAAATGCTGGTGGGCGGCGTGGTGCTGTTGATCGGCAGCGCGGCCAGCGGTGAACACCTGCAAGCCATGCCGCCGCTGGAAGGCTGGCTGGCGCTGGCGTACCTGATCTTCTTCGGCTCGATCATCGCGTTCAACGCCTACATGTATCTGTTGAAAAACGTTCGCCCGGCGGCGGCCACCAGTTACGCCTACGTCAACCCGGCGGTGGCGGTGTTGCTGGGGATCGTGTTTGTCGGCGAGACCATCGGGGTCGAAGAGGCGCTGGCGATGCTGGTGATCATTGGCGCGGTGGTGCTGATCGGTCTGCCGCAGTGGCGCCGTCCACGGCAGTTGCCGGTGGTCAGCGAGCCTGCCTCCATAGCGACGGAGCAGCGTGCGAATTAGGGTAAACTGCGCGCCATCGCATACTTGCTCTGATTTTTTCCTACGGTACTCCCATGACTTTCGCCACCCTTGGCCTGATCGAACCCTTGCTGCGCTCCCTCGAGAAGCTCGGCTACCAGACCCCGACGCCGGTGCAGGCGCAAGCCATTCCGGCTGTGCTGGCCGGTCGTGACCTGATGGCCGCGGCTCAGACCGGCACCGGCAAGACCGCCGGTTTTGCCTTGCCGCTGCTGCAACTGCTGGCGATGGAAGGGCCGAAAGTCACCGCCAACTCGGTACGTGCGCTGATTCTGGTGCCGACTCGCGAGCTGGCCGAACAAGTCCACGAAGCCGTGCGCCAGTACGCTGAAAACCTGCCGCTGCGCACGTACGCGGTGTACGGCGGCGTCAGCATCAACCCGCAGATGATGAAGCTGCGCGGCGGCGTCGATCTGCTGGTCGCGACCCCGGGCCGTCTGCTCGACCTGTTCCGCCAGAACGCGCTGAAGTTCAACCAGTTGCAAACCCTGGTGCTGGACGAAGCCGACCGTATGCTCGACCTGGGCTTTTCCGAGGAACTGGCGAACATTTACCGCGCGCTGCCATCGAGACGTCAGACGCTGCTGTTCTCCGCGACCTTCTCCGATGACATCCGCCTGCTGGCCGGGCAGATGCTCAACGATCCGCAGAGCATCGAAGTCAGCCCGCGCAACGTGGCCGCCAACACCGTCAAGCAGTGGGTGGTGACGGTGGACAAGAAGCGCAAGCCGGAACTGTTCGTGCACCTGATGCGCAAGAACAAGTGGAAGCAGGTGCTGGTGTTCGCCAAGACCCGCAATGGTGTGGACGCGCTGGTCGAGAAACTTCAGGGCCTGGGCGTGAACGCCGACGGCATCCACGGCGACAAGCCGCAGGCGACCCGTCAGCGCGCGCTGGATCGTTTCAAGGCCAGCGAAGTGCAGATTCTGGTGGCCACCGATGTGGCGGCCCGTGGTCTGGATATCGAAGACCTGCCGCTGGTGGTCAACTTCGATCTGCCGATCGTGGCCGAGGATTACATTCACCGTATCGGTCGGACTGGCCGTGCGGGTTCGACCGGTGAGGCGATTTCGCTGGTGTGTGCCGATGAAGTGAACATGTTGTCGGCGATTGAAATGCTGACTCGCAGCACGTTGAAGCGTGAGGTTGAGCCGGATTTCGTGCCGGAGCACCGCGTGCCGGACACCGATGCCAGTGGTCAGGTGATCAAGAAGCCGAAGAAACCGAAGAAGCCGAAAGCTTCCGGTGGTGGCGGTGGCAAGCGCAATCTGGGCAAGTGGGTGGACAGCGGGGATACCCCGGCGCCGGAGGTGGCGATCAAGCCTGTGCGCAAGGTGCCGGTGTTCAATACCGGGCCGCGCAAGCGTAAGCCTTAAAGATTGCGTTAAAGATCAAAAGCCCCCTCACCCTAGCCCTCCCGAAACGTCGGACCGCCCGGAGGGAGAGGGGACTGATTGGGGGATGCTTCAGAAATACACCGACCGGATCCTGCTTTACCGAATCCATAATCGACTCGGTCTCTCAGGTCGATGTATAGCGCCAGACAACCCGGTCGGCCCCCTCTCCTGGGGGAGAGGGCTGGGGTGAGGGGGGAGGGCGACTCAGCTTTTACGTCGTAACCAGTCCAGCATCCCCGACCCCGCCGCCCGCCCACTGGCAAAACACGCCGTCAGCAAATACCCCCCAGTCGGCGCCTCCCAATCCAGCATCTCCCCCGCACAAAACACCCCGGGCAACGCCTTGAGCATCATCCGCTCATCCATCGCCTCGAACGTCACCCCGCCGGCACTGCTGATCGCTTCATCCAGCGGTCGGGTTTTCACCAGCGTCAGCGGCAAAGCCTTGATCGCCCGGGCCAACAACGCCGGATCGGCAAACGTCGCAGCATCAGTGAGTTCCCGCAGCAACGCCGCTTTCACTCCATCAATCCCGACCTGACTGTGCAGATGCTTGGCCATCGAGCGCGAACCCCGTGGTTTGCTCAATGCCGCCTGCAATTTATCCACAGGTCGGCCGGGCAACAGGTCGATGTGAACAGTCGCGGCACCGTGCACATTGATCGCCTCACGAATCGGCGCCGACAGGGCGTAGATCAGACTGCCCTCGATCCCGGTCGCGGTAATCACGCATTCACCCAGACGCGGAACATCGTCGTTCAAACCAATGGCGATATTTTTCAGCGGCGCGCCGGCGAATTTGCTGGCCATCACTTCGCTCCAGGCCTGCACCTCGAAGCCGCAATTGCTTGGCTGCAAGGGCGCCAGTCCTACGCCGCGTTGCTCCAGCGGCAGCATCCACGCGCCGTCGGAGCCCAGCCGCGACCAACTGCCGCCGCCGAGGGCGAGCAGGGTGGCGTCGGGGTTGAGGGTTTTTTCGCCTTCCGGGCTGTGGATGCGTAGCGCGCCGTTTTCATGCCAGCCGAGCCAGCGGTGGCGGGTGTGGATAACCACGCCGCTGTCGCGCAGGCGCTTGAGCCAGGCGCGCAGCAATGGCGCGGCTTTCATGTCGGTGGGGAACACCCGGCCGGAGCTGCCGATGAAGGTTTCGATGCCCAGTTCGTGAATCCAGCGGCACAGAGCATCGGCGTCGAACGCGCGCAGCAGCGGGGCGATGTTCGGAGCGCGTTCGGCGTAGCGCGAGAGGAAGGCCGGGTAGGCTTCGGAGTGAGTGATGTTCATGCCGCCAACCCCGGCCAGCAGGAACTTGCGGCCCACCGAGGGCATGCCGTCGTACAGATCGACGCGGACTCCGGCTTGGCTCAGTACTTCGGCGGCCATCAGGCCGGCGGGGCCACCGCCGATGATGGCGACGTGAGCGGGAGAGGTGGCGTGAATCTGGGTCATGGCGTGCGCTGCGGTCTGACGAAATATGGCGCGCATTCTAACAGCGCAAATCCCTTGTGGGAGCGAGCCTGCTCGCGATGCGGCGGATCAGTCGCCATCGATTCCGGATGAGAGGGCCTCATCGCGAGCAGGCTCGCTCCCACAGTGGCTTGTGGTGGCTCAATTCGCTGATCAAAAAACAACCAGTGCGCTGCAGGTCATGTTCAGCGTGGGCTGTAGTCCCTTTCGCTCAGGTTATCCACAGGCCGTTCCACAGCCATTGTGGGTAACGCAGCACAACTCAATGACAACCGGATGACTGCCAGACGCGCTGCGCACTGTGATGCAGGATGCCGTGACGGCGGGCCAGGGCGTGGCGATCCTTGCTGTAACCGCCGCCGATCACCCCGACCACCGGGATGTCGCGACCCAGGCAGTGGCGCATCACGCTTTCATCGCGGGCGGCAACGCCTTCGTCGGTCAGTTGCAGATAACCGAGGGCGTCGTCCTTGTGCACGTCGACGCCGGCGTCGTACAGCACCAGATCTGGCTGATACAGCGGCAGCAGATAGTTGAGCGCGTCATCGACGACTTTCAGGTAATCGGCATCGCCCATGCCGTTGGGCAGCGGAATGTCCCAGTCGCTTTCGGCCTTGCGTGCAGGAAAGTTCTTTTCGCAGTGCAGGGAAACGGTGATCGCTTCCGGGGTGTTGTGCAGAATCCGCGCAGTACCGTCGCCCTGATGCACGTCGCAGTCGAAAATCAGCACTCGGTTCACCCGGCCGCTTTGCAGCAGGTAGTGGCTGATGATCGCCAGGTCATTGAAGATGCAGAACCCGGCGGGGTAATCGTAGTGGGCGTGATGGGTGCCGCCGGCGAGGTGACAGGCCAGGCCATGTTCCAGCGCTTTCTCTGCCGCCAGAATCGAACCGCCAACGGCCCGCACCGTGCGCCGGGCCAGCGCTTCGTTCCACGGCAGACCGAGGCGCCGCTGGTCTTCGCGGGACAACTCGCCACTCATGTAGCGTTCGATATAACCGCGGTCATGGGCCAGGGCGAGAATGTCGGCGGGGCACAGTTCAGGGCGCAGCAGGTCTTCGTCGCGGGTCAGGCCGCTGTCCACCAGGTGATCGCGCAGCAGACGGAACTTGTCCATGGGAAAGCGGTGATCCGCCGGAAATTCCGGGCTGTAGTCTTCGTGGTAGATCAGCGGCAACGGCATGGTGGACTATTCATAAAGGCTGCAGGAAAGAGTGCAAAGCCTAACAGCGATGTAGACTGACGGCATCAAGCGGAGGGGCGGGATGGAACCGATACTGGAGCTGGAAAGCGCAAGGCTGCTGATGCGCCAATGGCAGGACGAGGATTTGCCGGCATTTGCGGCGATGTGCGCCGACCCGCAGGTGATGCGCTATTTCCCCGCGCCCTTGAGCCGGCTGGAAAGCGCCGCGCTGATCGGCCGGGTGCGCGGGCATTTTGCCGAACACGGTTACGGCCTGTGGGCGCTGGAGCGCAAGGACAGCGGCGAGTTCATCGGTTTTACCGGGCTCGGCGTGGTCGGCTTCGATGCGCCGTTCACCCCGGCGGTGGAAATCGGCTGGCGCCTGGCCAAGGAACACTGGGGCCTTGGTTATGCCAGCGAAGCGGCCTGGACCGCGTTGCGTTGCGGCTTTGACCGGGTGGCGCTGAATGAAGTGGTGTCGTTCACCAGCGAGACCAATCTGCCGTCGCAGAAAGTCATGCAGGCGATCGGCATGCACCACGCCCCGCAGGATGATTTCGACCACCCGCGTCTCGCGGACGGTCACCCGTTACAGCGACATGTGTTGTACCGCATCACGAGGGAGCAGTGGCTGGAAACCTTGCATGGATAAGCAGGCGCGGACGTTTACAATGGCCGGCACCCGGGGGGCGCCGGCCAGAACCTGAATCCCCCGCCGCAGCCAAGACTGCGCGGCATAGCTTTGTGTGAGGAGAGTCTGAATGAGCCAAGTGTTGGAAGATCTGGTGGATCTGCTGACCCTCGAACCGATCGAGGAAAACCTGTTCCGTGGTCGCAGCCAGGATCTGGGCTTTCGCCAGTTGTTCGGCGGCCAGGTGCTCGGCCAGTCGCTGTCGGCGGCCAGTCAGACCGTTGAGGAAGCGCGCCATGTGCATTCGATGCACGGTTATTTCCTGCGTCCGGGCGATGCCAAGTTGCCGGTGGTCTACTCGGTTGACCGCGTGCGTGATGGCGGCAGTTTCAGCACCCGCCGCGTGACTGCGATCCAGAAGGGCCACCCGATTTTCACCTGCAGCGCTTCGTTCCAGTACGACGAGGAAGGCTTCGAGCACCAGAGCCAGATGCCGCAAGTGGTCGGTCCGGAAAACCTGCCGTCGGAGCTGGAGCTGACTCAGCAACGCGCGCACCTGATTCCGGAACACATGCGCGAAAAGCTGCTGTGCCCGAAACCGATCGAAGTGCGCCCGGTCACTGAAAAAGACCCGTACAACCCGCAACCGGCGGACCCGATCAAGTACGTGTGGTTCCGTGCCGACGGCGCGTTGGCCGACATCCCGGCGCTGCACAAATACCTGCTGGCCTACGCCTCGGACTTTGGTCTGCTGACCACCTCGATGCTGCCCCACGGCAAATCGGTCTGGCAGAAAGACATGCAGGTCGCCAGCCTCGACCACGCGTTGTGGTTCCACAATGATCTGCGCGCCGATGACTGGTTGCTCTACGCCATGGACAGCCCTTGGGCTGGCAACTCTCGCGGGTTCTCCCGTGGCAGCGTGTTCAACCGCGCCGGGCAACTCGTAGCGTCGGTGACCCAGGAAGGCCTGATCCGTCATCGCAAGGACTGGGCATGAGTCTGGCGGATGTGCGGCACTGGGTGTTCGACATGGACGGCACCCTGACCGTCGCCGTGCACGACTTCGCGGCAATTCGCGTGGCGCTGGCGATCCCGCCGGAGGACGACATCCTCACGCACCTCGCGGCTTTGCCCGCCGAGGAAGCGGCGGCGAAACATGCGTGGCTGCTGGAACATGAGCGGGATCTGGCGCTCGGTTCGACCCCGGCAGTTGGCGCGGTGGAACTAGTGCGCGACCTGCACGCCCGGGGTTATCGCCTCGGCATTCTGACGCGCAATGCGCGGGAGCTGGCCCATGTGACGCTGGAAGCCATCGGCCTGGCCGACTGCTTTGCGGCTGAGGATGTGCTGGGCCGCGATGAAGCACAGCCAAAACCGCATCCCGGTGGCCTGCTGAAACTGTCCGAGGCCTGGCAAGTGCCGGCGAGCGAGATGGTGATGGTCGGTGATTACCGCTTCGACCTCGACTGCGGTCGGGCGGCGGGGACTCAAACGGTGCTGGTGAACCTGCCGGATAATCCGTGGCCGGAGCTGACCGACTGGCATGCGAAGGATTGTGTGGAGTTGCGGCGGATGCTGTTCGCCTAAAAAAACGGGGGCTTGGGCCCCCGTTTTTTATTGCTCGAATATCGCTTTCTGGCCTTCCGGCGAGGTCAGCATGCCGTCGCCGTTATGCCCGACGCCGGGCACTTCGATAAGGCGCTGATTCACCCCTTCAGGGTGACGACGCAGCAAGTAACCGAAAAACAGCTTCCCGCGCTCCAGTCGATAAGCCCCTTGGGCTTTGGCGGCGCAGCTCTTGTCCAGCGCCGGGTGTTGCGGGTCGGTGTCCTGCTGGCCCAGCAGATAAATCACCTCACGTTTGACGTAACGGCCTTCAAGCTGCGCGGGCGTTTGCCCACCCGAGTAGATCGGCGGATCCATCAGACCGTACTTCCACCGGTTGAAACCCGGACACTTGGCATGATCGAAGGCCACCGGGCGTTGCTCATTGAAGTAGGCGTACGACGACGGGTTGGCCACCACGTAACGCAAGCGAATGCCTTCGGTCTTGAGCGCCGGTTGTTCCTGGGCAAGCAGTGCATAACGCTGCACCACCTGCGCACCGCCGGAGTGGCCGAAGATCACGATCTGATTCACGTCCGGAAACTGTTTGCGATCACTCAGCCGCCCGACGATTTCGTCCAGTGCGGCGTAGGAACTCAGCGGGTTCGGCCCTGTGGATAACCCTCCGCCCATCCAGTCGTTGCCTTGCCAGCGCAGCACGCTGGCGGGCAGCGAGTAGAGCGACACATCGCTTTCGTTGAGAAACTGCGGGGCGATCACCAGGGTGTTGGCGGTTTGTCCGGCCAGTTCCGCCGCGACTTCGCCGCTTTTGCGATAGGTCTCGGCGTTGCGCAGACGGCCATGAATGACGATCAGCACGCGCTCGATTTTCGCCGGCGCCGGGCCGATGCCCACCGCCATTTCGCCGGCCTGCAATTGCAGGCGCCCGGGACTGATTGCGTCGACGCCGGCCGCTTGGGCGGTGCCGCCGATGAACAGTAAAGCCAACAGCCATTTATGCATTTACAGGTTTTTCGCCGCAAAGGTATCGCACTGGCCGACCTGGCCCTGGGCGAATCCGGTTTTGAACCAGCGCACCCTTTGCGCCGACGTACCGTGGGTGAACGAGTCCGGCACCACACGGCCCTGACCCTGTTGTTGCAAGCGATCATCACCGATGGCGTTCGCCGCGTTCAAGGCTTCTTCGATGTCGCCCGGTTCCAGCCAGTTCAGACGCTTCTGCGCGTTGTAGGCCCAGACCCCGGCCAGGCAATCGGCTTGCAGTTCCTGACGCACCAGCAGTCCGCCGGCGCCTTCCATCTGCCGGCCTTGCTGGCGGGCTGTCTGAATTTTCGCCGAGACGCCGAGAAGCGTCTGCACATGGTGTCCGACTTCGTGAGCGATCACGTAGGCTTGGGCGAAGTCGCCGGCAGCCTTGAAACGCTGGGCCATTTCCTGGAAGAACGCCATGTCCAGATAGACCTTCTGGTCTGCCGGGCAATAGAACGGGCCGGTGGCCGAGGTTGCCAGACCGCAGGCGGAATTGACCCGGTTGCTGAACAGCACCAGGGTCGGGTCCTTATATTGCCGGCCGGCCTGCTGAAAGATCGCGCCCCAGGTGTCTTCGGTGTCGCCGAGAATTGAACGCACGAATTCGGCCTGTTCATCGTTGGCCGGCGGTGCCTGACGGGTTTGCGAAGTCGGTGCCGCTTGCTGCGTGCCTTGGCCGGTGAGCTGGCCGAGGATCTGCAGCGGGTCCTGCCCGGTGATCCAGCCGATACCGACGATCAGCAGAATCGCCCCGAGGCTCAGCCCCTTGCCGCCGCCGAAGCGCATGCCCCCACCACCGCCCATGTCATCGCCACGGGCGTCGACGACGTTGTCACTGCGTCGGCCTTTTTTCCATAGCATGTGGGAATCCTCTGTCTGATCGTGGTGATGAGTGTTGCTGGTGTGTGAGTGTGGCGCCAGTCCGGTCGTCCGTCTATTCGCACACACGAACAAAGGCCCGGCCTCGGGGGTGACGAGGTCGGGCCTGTTATTGACGAGCGCGAGTGCTGGGAATTCAATCCGCCAGCGGTTTTCTTTCGCCGGGACAGGCGTCAGCGGTCGAAGGCGTCCCACTCTGGCGCGAAGTCCGGGCTGACCTGACGTTCGCGCTTGGACAACCCGGCGATCAACGCCCGGTCATCGTCATCCAGTTCAACATTCAGTGAGGCCAGGTTGGCCAGTTGATTGGTCTTGCTGCTGGCCTTGGGAATCGCCGCCACGTTGTCCTGATCCAGCAGCCACTTCAGCGCCACCTGAGTCGGTAGCACGCCGTGTTTTTCGGCGATCTGTTGAATCTGTGGAATCTCCGAGACCTTGTTACGTGCCAGCGGCGTGTAGGCCGTCAGCGCCAGATCGTGTTGACGGGCGTAGTCGAGCAGGGCGTTTTGTCCGAGCAGGACGTGGTATTCGACCTGAATGGCTGACAGAGGAATGCCGTATTCCTCGACGACTTTGCGCAGCAGCGGCAGCGGAAAATTCGCCACGCCGATGTTGCGAGCCAGCCCCTGTTCCTTGAACGACGCGAGGGTTTCAAGGGTTCGCGGCAAGTCCCAGTCGGTGGTCGGCCAATGGATCATGAACAGGTCGACGTACTCGCTGCGCAACGCCTTGAGGCTGCGATCCAGCGAGTGACGCATGGCGTCCGGTTGCAGCTGGTCCCACCAGACCTTGGTGGTGACATGGATTTGCTCGCGGAGTGTCGGCGTATTCGCCAGCGCCTGTCCGACTGCGTCTTCGTTGTTGTAGGCCGCCGCCGTGTCGATGTGTCGGTAACCGAGTTCCAGTGCTTGTTCCACGGCGCGGGTGCATTCGTCGCCGAGCATCGGCCAGGTGCCGAGGCCGAGTTTTGGCAGGTTCAGTCCTTGTCTGTTAACGATGTGCTGCATGGTCGATCTCCTGTTCGAAAGCCGTGACGCCCGCCATGTGTCGGGCTGCGATGTAACCGAAAGTCAGGGCCGGGCCGAGGTTGATCCCGCCCGCCGGGTAATGCCCGCCCATGATGCTGGCCATGTCGCCACCGGCGGCGTAGAGCCCGGTGATGGGCTGGTCTGCGGCGTCGAGCACTTGCGCGTGCGGGTTGACCTTGAGCCCGGCGAAGGTGCCGAAGCAGCCCGGCTGTACCTTCACCGCGTAGAACGGACCTTGTTCGATAGGCGCCACGCACGGATTGGGCTGTTGCGCGGGATCGCCCTGTTTGCGGTTGTACGGGGTCGAGCCGCGACCGAACAGCGGGTCTTCGCCGTGCCGGGCATGGTGGTTGTAGTCATGGAGAGTGGCGCGTAAACCGTTCGGATCGATGCCGCATGCAGTGGCCAATTCCTCAAGGGTATTGCCGGTTTTCAGATAGCCGCTGCGGATAAAACCTGACACCGGAACCGGAAACGGCCGAGACATGCCGAGCCCGTAACGCCGCTGGAACGCGCGGGTGCAGATCAGCCAGGACGCAACCTCTTCGCCTTCTGGGGCGGCGGCGACCATGGCGCTGACGTAGTCGTAATAGCCGTTGGCTTCGTTGACGAAGCGCTGACCGTTGCGCAGCACGCCGATGATCCCCGGTTTGCCACGTTCGATGATGTGCGGAAAATGGCCGATGCTGCCGTCGGAGTGCGGCACCTGCGAGACCGGTGCCCACGCCACGGGCGAGGCCACATCGGTGTTGACCCGGCCCCCGACGGTTTCTCCCAGTCGCAGGCCGTCGCCATTGACTGCCAGCGGAGGCAGTGCCCAATGTTCATGACCGGTGGGCGTGCGAGGGAACAAGGCCTTGCGCCGCTCGATGTCATTGGCGAACCCGCCGGCCGCGAGCACCACGGCTTTGCGCGCGTGGACAGTAATCGGGCCCTTTGCGGTGTTCACGCGAGCGCCGGTGATGCGTGATTCGTCGCGCAGCAGTTCGGTTACCGGCGCCGATTCCCACAGCAGTACGCCGAGGTCTTCGGCGGATTTCGCCAGCCGCGCCACCAGCGCCACGCCGTTGACCAGTTGCATCGCCCGACCGTGCAGCACCAGGTCCAGCAGGTGGCGAGTGAAACGCCGAGTCACGTGCCAGGCCGCCGACAACGAGCGAGTCAGATTGAGAAACGCCGACAGGTCCGCGCCGGCCATGATCGGCATGCCCATGAACGATGTTTCGCGCATGGTTGTACGAAGACGCTTGAGCAGGCGTCCGACCTTTCGTCCGTCATAGGGCGCGGCAATCACCGAGCGTCCGCCGGTGCCGGCGCCCGGTGTTTCGCCGTGGATGTCGGCGATGGCGTTGCCGTCGGCGAATTGCAGGGCGGTGTGTTGTTCGAAGAACGCCACCATGCGTGGGCCAGCTTCAAGGAAGGCCTCGATCATGGCCGGGTCGTAGTGCTCGCCAAGTTCGTGGCGCAGATAGGTGCGCGGCAATTCCACGTCTTCCACGATCCCGGCGCGCCGGGCCAGCGGATTGCACGGCACCCACGCCCAGCCGCCGGACCACGCGGTGGCGCCGCCGAACACCGGATCCTTTTCCACCACGATGACCTTCAAGCCATGCCAGGCAGCGGTGACGGCGGCCGACAAACCGGCGGCGCCGGAGCCGACCACCAGAACGTCGCAGTCGATATCGGGAAGGGCAGGCATCAGGAAGGGCTCCAGCAAGTAATTGTTTTTAGAATCATGTTCCAGAAAATAACCAGTGCGGACGAAGCAGATCAACCGACTGAGGCGCAAAGTGGGCGGTTATCGGACGGAGGGTTCCAGATTTCGCATTCCTCGGGATGTCTTCTAGAATCGGCAAAATTTCACCGAGAGCGCACCATGGCCGGCAGTCAAATCGAACGGGTTTTCAGCGTGCTGGAAAGCCTTACCAGTGATCCGCGCGGGCTGCCGATGCAGACCCTGGCCGAGCAACTGGGCATTCCGAAGAGCGCGACGCACCGCCTGCTCGCCGAGCTGATCCGCCTGGGTTACGTACGGCAGAACCCGGAGACGTTGCGCTATCACCTGTCGACCAAACTGGTTGCGATGGGCTTCCAGTACCTGTCGAGCAGCGGTGCCGACATCGTGCAGCCGGTGCTCGATCGGCTGGCCCAGGAAACCGGTGAGCTGGTGCGTCTGGGCGTGATCGACGGTGAGCGCCAGACCTGGATCGCCAAGGCCCAGGGTGCCCGCACCGGTCTGCGTTACGACCCGGACATGGGCCGTGATGCGCCGCTGTTCTACACCGCTTCGGGCCATGCGTGGCTGGCGTGCATGAGCGACGCGGAGGCGTTGTCGCTGGTCGAGCGCCAGGGCGCGGAGGTGCCGGCGGATATCGGGCCCAACGCGCCGCGCTCCAATATTGAACTGCTCGAACGCCTGCGCGTGGCCCGGGAACAGGGCTATGCCTGTGTGGAAGAAAGTTCGGCGGTCGGCACTTCGGCGATTGCTGCGGTGGTGAAACATCCTGCCGATGGCCGGGTGATTGGCGTGCTGAGCATAGCCGGGCCAAGCGCACGGATGCCGGGCGCGCGATTACATGAACTGGCACCGTTGCTGCTGACGTTTACCGAGGAGCTGTCGGCGGCCAGCCTGGCCTCGGAGTTGTTCGTTTAAGCAAAGCTGTGCGCTGTTCGCCCACTTTTCAGTCAAACGGGTGTGAGAATCTGGAACCAGGTTCTAAATTGTTGATGGAGTGAGTTTTCCCACAACAATCACAAGAGGATCGCACCTTGAACCCGCCCCTTCGCATCGCCCTGATCGGCGCCGGTAACATGGGCCAGCAACATTACCGGCACCTGAAACATCTCACTGAGGCCACGTTATGCGCCGTGGCCGATCCCGGCCCTCAGGCACCGGCCCTGGCGGCAGAGTGGGGTGTGGCGCATTTCGCCGATCACCGTCAGATGCTGGAGCAAAACCGGCCAGACGCAGTGATCGTCGCCAATCCGAATAATCAGCACGTCAGCACCGCGCTGGATTGCCTCGCCGCTGGCGTTCCGGTGTTGCTGGAAAAACCGGTGGGCGTAAACCTGGATGAAGCGCGGGAGCTGGTGGCAGCGGTGAAGCGCAGCGGCGTGCCGGTGCTGGTCGGTCACCATCGGCGGCACAATCCGTTGATCGTGCGAGCCCATGAATTAGTCAAGGGCGGAGCATTGGGGCGACTGACGCTGGTGACTGCGTTGTTCCAGCTGCGCAAGCCTGACCGGTATTTCGAAACCGCGTGGCGGCGCGAAGAGGGCGCGGGCATGCTGCTGACCAATCTGATTCACGACCTCGACCTGCTGCGTCATCTGTGCGGTGAAGCGCGTTCGGTGCAGGCGATCACCGACCGCTCGGTGCGCGGTTTCGCCAATGAAGACAGCGCGGCGATCCTGCTGCAGTTCGATGGCGGAGCGCTCGGCAGCCTGACCGGTTCCGATGCGGTGGCGGCGCCGTGGAGCTGGGAGTTGAACTCCGGGGAAAACCCGGTCTATCCGCGTCAGGCCGATCAGCCTTGCTACTTGCTGGCGGGAACGGCCGGGGCCTTGAGCATTCCGCAACTCAAGCGCTGGCATTACAGCGCCGATCAGGTGGACGCCGGTTGGCACGAGCCGTTGCTCTCGGTCGATGAGCCGTTCACGCCTGACGAAGCCCTGCGCTTGCAATTGCAGCATTTCGTCCGCGTCGCACGACGGGAGGTTGAACCGCTGGTGAGTGCCGCCGACGCCGCCCGCACGTTGGCGCTGGTCGAGGCCATCCGTGAAGCAGCGATCAGTGGTCGCGCCACCGAACCTGCGCAGATCGAGGCCTGACCATGAGCGAACGAATTCTGTCCCTGGCCAGCCTGACCGTGCTGGAGTTGTCGCCACCTGACATGGTCGAGGTCGCGGCCCGTGCCGGTTACAGCCATGTCGGCCTGCGCCTGGAGCCGGCGACGCCCGAGGAATATCACTTCCCGTTGGTAGCCGATGGCGATTTGCGGCGTCAGACACTGGCGCGTTTGCGTGACACCGGAATCGGCGTGCTCGACGTGGAAATCCTGCGTTTGAAACCGCAGACGCTGGTGGCGGATTTCGAGCAGCTGCTGAGCGTCGGCGCGGAGTTCGGTGCCAGTGAATTACTGGTCGCCGGTAACGATCCCGACGAGCAGCGGCTCACCGATAATTTTGCGGCACTCTGCGATCTGGCGGCGCCCTACGGTTTGCACCCGCATCTGGAGTTCATGCCGTGGACCGATGCGCGCAATCTCGAACAGGCGTTGCGCATCGTCGACAACGCCGGGCGCGAAAACGGGGCGGTATTGGTCGACGCGTTTCACTTCGACCGTTCCGGATCGCGGCTGGAAGATCTGGTCGGAGTGCCGGCCTCGCGGCTGCGCTATGCACAGTTGTGCGATGTTGCCGGGCCGAGGCCGACGGACATGGCCGAGATCTTGCGTCAGGCCCGTAATGAACGACAGTTTCCCGGCGAGGGCGATTGTGACTTGATCGGCTTGTTGCGCAGTCTTCCGGCTAACCTTCCCCTGAGTCTGGAAATTCCCACGGTCAAATTGCTGGAGCAAGGCGTGAGTGGTTTGCAGCGGGCGCAAATGGCAATCGACCGGACGCGGGAATTGTTGGCCCGGCTTTAAGTCTGCTCCAAGGGGCGAGGGCGCACGCGTCCTCGTCACCGTTTATTTTTCATTCAGAGAGAGCCAATGACCGTCAGCACTCCGCTTTCCGGTGTCAACCAACCCTTCAAGGGGATCTTGCTGATTGTCGTGGCAACCTTCCTGTTCTCCAGTCACGACGCGCTGTCGAAATACCTTTCGGGTTTTTATCCGATTGTCATGGTGGTGTGGGCGCGGTATCTGGTGCACACGCTGCTGATGGCGGGGATTTTCCTGCCGCAGTCCGGTCTGCGCGTG
The DNA here is from genome assembly GCF_030344995.1 of Pseudomonas fluorescens. Lineage (GTDB taxonomy): Bacteria > Pseudomonadota > Gammaproteobacteria > Pseudomonadales > Pseudomonadaceae > Aquipseudomonas > Aquipseudomonas fluorescens_BF. Next base: position 5,688,271 of record NZ_CP128260.1, on the reverse strand, counting down.
CTGCGCACCAAACGTCCGTTGTGGCAGTTGGCGCGGGCGTTGTGCCTGTTGGGCACCAGCCTGTTTTTCACCACGGCGTTGCTGTACATCCCGCTGGCCGAGGCCACGGCGGTCAACTTTCTTGCGCCGGTACTGGTGACGGCGCTGTCGGTGCCGTTGCTCAAGGAACGGGTGACGCGCGGTCAGTGGATCGCGGTGGTGTGCGGGTTCATCGGTGTGCTGATCATCGTCCATCCGGGCGGTGATTTGTTCACCCCGGCGATTCTGCTGCCGTTCTGTTCGGCGCTGTTTTTCTGCTTCTATCAGTTGCTCACCCGCAAGCTCGCGGAAATCGACAGCCCGACCACCAGCAACTTTTTCGCCGGGTTGTGCAACACGCTGGTGATGAGTGCGCTGGTGCCGTTCTTCTGGCAGGTGCCGAGCCTGGGGCATGCGCTGTTGATGCTGGCGCTGGGCAGTTGTGGGATGACCGCACACCTGTTTCTGACCCAGGCGTTCCGCCATGCCGCACCGGCGTTGCTGGCGCCGTTCGGTTATTGCCAGATCGTGTTTGCGGGATTGTTGGGCTGGTTGCTGTTTGCTCACACACCGACCCTGATGACGGTGATCGGGATCGCGGTGATCTGTTGCAGCGGACTGGCGGCAGCGTGGCAGCAGAGCCGGCGCTGAAAGCAAAACCGGCCTGAAATCAGGCCGGTTGATGCAGGACGGCTTCTCAGTATTGAAGGGCTACTCGGTGACGGTAGGAATCTTGCGCGGTGCCATGAAGTACATCCAGGTCAGCGCGATGAAGTACATCGCCGGGATCAGGGTGAACAACACGGTGTAGTTGTTGTTGGTGACGGTCAGGATATGGCCGACGATCTGGGTCATGAACATCCCGCCGATCGCCGCGCACATGCCGCCGAAACCGAACACCGTGCTCATCATGTGCTTGGGCGTGTAGTCCATCACCAGGCTCCAGATGTTTGCAGTCCAGGCCTGATGCGCGCCGATGGCCAGGGAGATGGCGGCGACGGCGATCCACAGATTGGCGGAGCCGGCGGCCATGACCACGCCGATGATGCAGCAGGCAAACAGGAACATCGACAGCAGCCGCGCCTTGATCGAGTTCATGCCGCGACCGATCAGGAACGAAGACAGAATCCCGCCGCCCACGCTGCCGAAGTCGGCGGTGACGTAGATGATGATCAGCGGAATGCCCATCTGGGTGACGTTGATGCCCAGGTTGTATTGCTGATTGAGAAACGGCGGCAGCCAGTACAGGTAGAACCAGAACACCGGCGCAGTCAGCGAGTAGGCGAGGGCGAAGGCCCAGGTGCCGCGCATGCGCAGGATTTTCGAGAACGGCACGCGGGCCTGTTCCGGTTCGACTTCTTTCTGGATGTATTCCAGCTCCGACTGTTTGACGCTCGGGTGATCTTCCGGGTTGAAATACTTCAGGCCCCAGAACAGCAGCCAGATCCCGCCCAGTGCCGACATGCACAGGAACGCGGCCTGCCAACCCCACACGTGAAGGATCAGCGGCAGCAGCATCGGGGTGAACATCGCGCCGACGTTGGTGCCGGCGTTGAAGATGCCGGTGGCCACCGCACGTTCGCCAGCCGGAAACCACAGGCGCGTGGTCTTCACGCAGGCCGGGTAATTGGCCGCTTCAGTCAGACCGAGGATGAACCGGCAGACCATGAAGCCCACCGCCGAAGTCGCCAGGCCGTGGGCACCGGTGGCCAGGCTCCAGAGCAGCACCGCGCAGAAGAACACGCGTTTGACGCCGACCCGGTCGATCAGCCGTCCTTGCAGCACGAAGCCGATCGCGTAGCCGACCTGAAACCAGAAGTTGATGTTGGCGTAGTCCATCGCCGTCCAGCTCATTTCCTTGGCGAGGATCGGCTGCATGACGCCGAGGGCGGCGCGGTCGATGTAGTTCAGGGTGGTGGCGAAAAACACCAGCGCCAGCATGCCCCAACGGGTCTTGCCGACGGCCATGGCGCCGCGGATCTTGTCGCCTATGCCACCCGTGGCAGTGCTCATGGCCGGAGCCATGCGGGAAGTCTGTGAAGGAATCATGTGTTCCACCCGTTTTTGGATTTGTTATTTGGTGTGCTTTTTTTGTGCACGCTGCGACCGGTGGTTCAGTTCCGGACTCAAGGTGAGAGGGATGTTGGGCAGTGGACGAAAAATCGTCAATTCGCCAAACCGGCATTGTGTTCGATAATCGCACGCAAAACTAACCGGGTAGTACAGTTTAAATTGCTCAATGAAAAACCGGGACCAATAATTCGCTCACCCTATAAAAGCGGCGCAGTTTTCGTAGCCGACGTCTCCACCGGGAGTTGAAACATGCAGCGATCCATTGCCACCGTTTCCTTGAGCGGAACCCTGCCGGAAAAACTCGAAGCCATTGCCGCCGCCGGGTTCGACGGGGTGGAGATTTTCGAGAACGATCTTCTGTATTACGACGGCAGCCCCCGGGAAATCCGGCAGATGTGCGCCGATCTCGGAATTGCCATCACCCTGTTCCAGCCGTTCCGCGATTTCGAAGGCTGCCGCCGTGATCGTCTGGAGCGTAACCTGGAGCGGGCCGAGCGCAAGTTCGACCTGATGCAGGAACTGGGCACCGACCTGGTGCTGGTCTGCAGCAACGCCTCCCCCGACAGTATCGGCGATCAACAGATCCTCATCGACGACCTGCGTCTACTGGCTGAACACGCCGGCGCCCGTGGCTTGCGCATCGGTTATGAAGCGCTGGCCTGGGGCCGTCACGTCAATACTTATCAACAGGTCTGGGACATCGTGCGTCAGGCCGACCATCCGGCCCTCGGCGTGTTGCTCGATAGCTTCCACACCTTGTCGCTGAAAGGCGATCCACGGGCGATCGCCGAGATTCCCGGCGACAAGATTTTCTTCGTGCAGATGGCCGACGCGCCGATCCTGGCGATGGACGTGCTGGAGTGGAGCCGGCATTTCCGCTGCTTCCCGGGGCAGGGTGAATTCGATCTGCCGGGTTTTCTCGCACCGATCATCCAGAGTGGCTACACCGGGCCGCTGTCGCTGGAAATCTTCAATGACGGCTTCCGCGCCGCACCGCCTCGGGCCAATGCCGCCGACGGTCTGCGTTCGCTGCTGTACCTGGAGGAGAAAACCCGCCAGCGTCTGGAGCAGGAAATCCGCCCTGTGGATAACCGCGAAATCCTCTTTGAAACGCCGAAGGCCAGCGAATACAACGGCATCGAGTTTCTTGAGTTCGCCGTGGATGAAAGCCTCGGCGCCAAGCTGTCGAACTGGCTGGAACGGCTGGGCTTCGTCAAGGCCGGCCAGCATCGTTCCAAGAGCGTCAGCCTGTTGCGCCAGGGCGATATCAACCTGATCCTCAACTCCGAACCCTATTCGTTCGGCCACAGCTTTTTCGAGGCCCACGGCCCGTCGCTGTGCGCCACCGCCGTGCGGGTCAAGGACAGCGCCAGCGCGCTGGCCCGCGCCGTCGCTTATAAAGGTCAGCCGTATCGCGGACTGGTCGGCCCCAACGAGCTGGAATTGGCGGCGGTGCGGGCGCCGGATGGCAGCCTGATTTACCTGGTGGATCAGGAGGCGGATGTCTACGGCACCGACTTCAATCTGCTGCCGGATGCAGTGGCGCGTGGCGGCCTCAAACGCATCGATCACATGGCCATGGCGCTGCCGGCAGACAGCCTCGACAGTTGGGTGCTGTTCTACAAGAGCCTGCTGGATTTCGAGGCCGATGACGAAGTGGTGTTGCCGGATCCGTACGGGCTGGTGAAGAGCCGCGCACTGCGCAGTCGAGACAGTTCGATCCGTCTGCCGCTGAACATTTCCGAGAACCGCAACACCGCGATCTCGCACGCGCTGTCGAGTTATCGCGGCTCCGGGGTACATCACATCGCCTTCGATTGCGACGATATTTTCGCCGAAGTCAGCCGGGCGAAAGAGGCGGGCGTGCCGCTGCTGGACATCCCGCTCAACTATTACGACGATCTGGCGGCGCGTTTCGATTTCGATGACGAATTCCTCAGCGAGCTGGCGTACTACAACGTGCTGTACGACCGCGACGCACAAGGTGGCGAGTTGTTCCACGTCTATACCGAGCCGTTCGAGGGGCGTTTTTTCTTCGAGATCATCCAGCGCAAGAACGGTTACGCCGGTTACGGCGCGGCCAACGTTGCGGTGCGGCTGGCGGCGATGGCCAAATCACGCAGTGGCGCTGTTCGCCAGGCGAAGTTGTAGGAAATTCGTAAACGCGGGATTAAACACGGGCCGCGCGGCTTCCTTCACCGGGGCGCGCGGCCCATAATCGCCAGCCTGTGCAGTGATGGCCGTGAGCCCGCAATGACAATGACTTCAGAACTTTCCGCAGCCCCCGTTCTACCAGCGGTAGAGCCGCGCAAAAGTCGCAAGAACAACCCGGAAAAGACCCGCGAGAATATCCTGCAGGAGGCGATCGTCGAGTTCGTCCAGCAGGGTCTGTCCGGTGCTCGCGTGGACGCGATCGCCGAGCGCATTCACACCTCCAAGCGCATGATCTATTACTACTTCGGCAGCAAGGAGCAGTTGTACGTCGAGGTGCTGGAGAAGCTCTACGGCGATATCCGCAGCACCGAAAACCGTCTGCACCTGGCCGAATTGCCGCCGGTGGAAGCGATCCGGCGTCTGGTGGAGTTCACATTCGATCACCACGATCGCAATGTCGATTTCGTGCGGATCGTCAGCATCGAAAACATCCACAACGCCGAGTACGTGAAGCGTTCCGACGCGATCAAGGCAATGAACAACACCATCCTCGATTCCCTGGGCGAGATTCTGCGTCGTGGTGCTGAAGAAGGGGTGTTCCGCGCCGGGCTCGACGCGCTGGACGTGCATCTGCTGATCAGTTCGTTCTGCTTCTATCGCGTATCGAACCGCCACACGTTCGGTGAGATCTTTCAGATCGACCTGCCGGACGAAAGTATCAAACAGCGTCATCGCGAGATGATTTGCGAGTCGGTACTGCGCTACCTGCAGGCGTGACCGAAGTCGAGGGGGCGTCGCCCCCTCACGGTTTTATCCATTCATGCTTTGAAAATGCGCGAGCATCCGTTGCGCATCCGGCACCCTGCCGCTGAACAACTCAAACGCCTTCACCGCCTGAAACACCGCCATGTTGCCGCCATCCAGGGTTCGGCAACCCAGGGCGCGGGCGTTGCGCAGCAGTTCGGTTTCCAGCGGGAAATACACGATCTCCGCTACCCACAACTCGGGTCGCAGCAGCGCCGCTGGCACGGGCATGCCGGGTAATTTGGCCATGCCCATCGGCGTGGTGTTTACCAGGCCATTCGCCTGACTCAACGTGCTCGCCAGATCATGCCCGGCAACCGCGCGGCCTGCGCCGAAATGCTGATTGAGGTTGTTCGCCAGACTTTCGGCGCGCTCCACGTCCACATCAAAAATGCTCAGTTGCTGTACGCCTTCGCTCAACAAGGCGTGGGCGACTGCCGCGCCTGCGCCGCCGGCGCCCATCTGGACTACGCGTTCGCGGGCGACGTCTGGCAGGCCGCGTCGAAAACCTTCGGCGAAACCCAGGCAATCGGTGTTATGGCCGACGCGCTTGCCGTCCTTCAGCACCACCGTGTTCACGGCGCCGATGCCCCGGGCTTCTGCAGACAATTCATCGAGCAGCGGAATGATTGCCTGCTTGCAAGGGAAGGTGATGTTCAGCCCGGTGTAGTTCATCCGCTCGGCGGCCAGCAGCAGGTCGGGCAGGGCGTTGCTGTCCAGTTGCAGTTGATCGAGATCGATCAAGCGGTACAGGTAACGCAGGCCCTGTTCGTCGCCTTCGTGTTCGTGCAGGGCAGGGGTACGAGAGGCCTGGATGCCGGCGCCGATCAGCCCGGCGAGTATCACGTTGTTACGATTCATGCGGATCACCCCTTCAGCCGCTGGCTGAAATGTTCCAGGGCCAGGCGATAGCCGTGGCTGCCGAAGCCGCACATCACCGCCGTGGCGATGGCCGAGACGAACGAGTGATGACGGAACGGTTCGCGGGCGTGGACGTTGGACAGGTGCACTTCGATCACCGGCAATTCACTGGCGACCAGGGCATCGCGAATCGCTACCGAAGTGTGAGTCCAGGCGGCCGGGTTGATCACGATGCCGGCGCAGCGCTGGCGGGCGCCGTGAATCCAGTCGAGCAGTTCGCCTTCGTGATTGGTCTGGCGAAACTCCACGGCCAGGCCGAATTCTTCAGCGGCGCGCCCGCACAGGGCAGAAATGTCGGCCAGGGTTTCGTGGCCGTAGGTTGCCGGTTCACGGGTGCCGAGCAGGTTCAGGTTCGGGCCGTTGAGCACCAGAACGATAGGGGGCATGGGGGCAAACTCCACTTATTGTTTTTGGCTTGGGCCGAAGGTTTCGACCTGTGGAGTTAAATTGTACTAGCTGGTTACTTTAATCAATTGCTCTGCATCGACAGCCCGGTTTTGTGTGCGGTGATCGCACACTGGTGGGAATCAGTGCGGCAATTGCTCGACCAGAAAATCGATGAAAGCCCTGACGCGCAGCGGCATGTGGCGATTCTGCGGGTACAGCAAGGTGAACGGTCGCGAGCGTCCGCTGTAGGGTTTGAGCACTTCCACCAGCGAGCCGTCGGCCAGTTCCTTTTCGACGATAAAGCGGTAGGTCTGGAACAACCCGGCGCCGTGCCTGGCCAGGGTCACGCCACCGAGCACATCGTCTGAACAGCAAAAATTGCCCTCGGCGAGAATTTCCCGTGGCGCGTCTTCGTCGTAAAACAGCCAGGTAATCCGCCGCCCGCTGCTGGGCAACTCGTACTGAATGCACTCGTGCTGTTCGAGGTCTTCGAGTGTCTGCGGCGTGCCGGCACGTTTCAGGTAGTCGGGGCTGGCGACCATCACCAGCGCCGCGTCTTCCAGGTGGCGGGCGATCAGGCCTGAGTCTGGAATCGCTCGCACGCGGATCGCCATGTCGTAACCCTCGCCGACGAAGTCGATGTTGCGATTGCTGATGTGCATGTCGACCTTCACCTGCGGGAAGCGCGCGCGAAAGGCCGGCAGCAGCGGCAGGATCCGATGGTGGGCGTAGGTCGTAGGAATACTGATACGCAGGGTGCCGGACGGTTCCTGTTGCTGGCCCATGACTTCCCGTTGTGCCTCGACCAGTTGCGCCAGCGCCTGGCTGCATTCTTCGTAGTAGCGCCGGCCGCTGTCGGTCAGTTTCACGCTGCGGGTGGTGCGTGCAAACAGCCGCACGCCCAGGCGTTCTTCCATGCGTGATACCGAGCGGCTCACTGCTGCCGGCGTCACCGAAGCCGCCTGCGCCGCACCGGTGAAACTGCCGCACTCAGCGGCCAGGCAAAACAACTCGATGCTGCCCAGCTGAAGATCGTCGAAGTGTCGCTGCATGATTGATTACACCGGGGAATGAGTCTTCGTATGTAGCAAATGCGCGGTCGCTGCGAAAGAACTGCTTACCATTTTGCGCGAGGCTTTTGCGGCTGCCGCACTAGGCTCGAAAGGTAACGGCCATAGCAGGCGTTGGCGCTGATGGTCGGATTTTCCAGGGAATGGCAAGTGTTGAAACTTTAAACCTAACGGATGGGTAGCATGAAGGTATGCAGTTACAAAGGACTGTCAGTGGTGATCATGATGCATGACGAACATTGTCCGCCCCACGCACATGTGGATGCAGGAGCCTGGAGCGCCCGCTTCAAATTCAGTTTCTGGCACAACGGCGTCGAACTGTGGGATGTGGTGCCGTTGTCGCATCGACCACCGGTCAGCCTGCTTGAAGGGCTGCGCCAGTCGCTGCGTGAGACCGATCATCTGCGGCGGGCCCGCTGGATCTGGTGGACTCGATTGCGAACGGCCTGTCTCGACAATCAGTGGTGGGACGGGCAGTCGAATCAAGTGGCGGTGCTGCGGGAGGTCACCAGCACGAGTTTCAGGATTGGATCGGCGTATTACGAGCCAGAGGTCAACAAAACCTTGTTGGCCCTGGTCGGCGCTCACGAGGGAGTGGAAATAGAATTATGAAAACAGTCAAAGCCGCGTTGCACGCGGATCGGCCTGTCACGGAAAAACGTCTGGACGAAGCCGTCGACCGTGGTGGCGTGCGCCGTCGCAGCAGCCTGCAAGCCGTATCGGTGACCTTTCAGAAACCCTGTCTGGTGATTCGCTTCGAGGACGACAGTGGCGTGCTGCTGCCAGTGAATCTCTACCGTGAATTCGATGATTTCGAACCGCAAGACTTCAGCGGATTGAACGTCGGCTTTGCCGGCACCGCGCTGTGCCACGACGGCAAGGATTTACAGGTTTCCATCGCCGGGATGATCTCGGCCAGCCAGCCATTGATGGCCATGGCGGCCTCGGTGATCGCTTCTCGCAACGGTCGCCAGAGCAGCACTGCGAAAGCAGAAGCTGCACGAGCCAACGGCAGGAAGGGCGGGCGCCCGCGCAAGATCGATCCCGTGCCATGAACAGGCACAAAAAAGCCGTCGCTCAGGACGGCTTTCTTGTTTCTGGCACCTGCGATCAACGCCGGGTCAGCAACACGCCGGATTCCATGTGGTGAGTCCACGGGAACTGGTCGAACAGCGCACAGCGGGTGATGCGATGCGTGTCGTGCAGTTGGGCGATGTTGGCCGCCAGCGTCTCCGGGTTGCAGGAGATGTACAGGATGTTGTCGAAGCGACGGGTCAGTTCGCAGGTGTCCGGGTCCATGCCGGCCCGTGGCGGGTCGACGAACACGCTGCCGAACTCGTAGCTTTTCAGGTCGATACCGTGCAGGCGACGGAACGGGCGAACTTCGTTCAGCGCTTCGGTCAGCTCTTCGGCGGACAGGCGCACCAGAGTGACGTTATCCACAGCGTTTTCGGCCAGGTTGCTCAGAGCGGCGTTGACCGAGGTCTTGCTGATTTCGGTGGCCAGCACTTTGCGTACGCGAGTCGCCAGTGGCAGGGTGAAGTTGCCGTTGCCGCAGTACAGCTCCAGCAGATCGTCGCTGCGATCGCCCAGTGCTTCGTATGCCCAGTTGAGCATCTTCTGGTTCACGGTGCCGTTGGGCTGGGTGAACGCGCCTTCCGGTTGGCGATAGCTGAAGGTGCGACCGCCGACTTCCAGTTTCTCGACCACGTAATCGAGGCCGAGCACTTCGCGCTTGCCCTTGGAGCGACCGATGATGCTGACGCCCAGGTCCGCCGACAGCTTGGTGGCCGCCGCGTGCCAGTGCTCGTCCAGCGGACGGTGATAACACAGGGTGATCATCGCGTCGCCGGCCAGGGTGGTCAGAAACTCCACCTGAAACAGCTTGTGGCTCAGCGCTGCACTGGCCTGCCAGGCCGCCTTCAATTGCGGCATCAACTGGTTGATACGCAGGCTGGCGATCGGAAACTCTTCGATCAGGATCGGCGTGCGCTTGTCGTCCTGGGAAAACATCGCGTAGTGCCGCTCACCGCCCTCGCGCCACAGGCGGAATTCGGCGCGCAGGCGGAAGTTTTGCAAAGGCGAGTCGAACACCGTCGGTTCCGGCGCATCGAACGGGGCCAGCAGGTCACGCAGGCGCGTGACCTTGTCTTCGAGTTGTACGGCGTAGGCCTGGGAATCAAAAGTCATGCGTTGAACCAACCCAGCTTGATCACGAACAGAATCGACAGGATCACCAGCGCCGGGTTCAGCTCACGGGCGCGGCCGGACAGCAGTTTGATCGCGGTCCAGGCGATGAAGCCGAAGGCGATGCCGTTGGCGATGGAATAGGTGAAAGGCATCGCCAGGGCGGTGACCACGACCGGCGCGGCGACGGTGATGTCTTCCCAGTCTATTTCCGCCAGGCCCGAAGTCATCAGCACGGCGACAAACAGCAGCGCTGGCGCGGTGGCGAACGCTGGCACGCTGGCAGCCAGTGGCGAGAAGAACAGCGCCAGCAGGAACAGGATTGCGACGACGATGGCGGTCAGGCCGGTGCGGCCGCCGGCGCTTACGCCCGCAGCGGATTCGATGTAGCTGGTGGTGGTCGAGGTGCCCAGCAGCGAGCCGGCCATTGCCGCCGTACTGTCGGCGATCAGTGCACGGCCCATCTTCGGCATGTGGCCGTCCTTGCCCATCAGGCCGGCGCGCTTGGCGACGCCGATCAGGGTGCCGGAGTTGTCGAACAGGTCGACGAACAGGAAGGCGAAGATCACGCTGACCAGACCGATGTCCAGCGCGCCCTTGATGTCCAGTTGCAGGAAGGTTGGGGCCAGCGAAGGCGGCATCGACGTCACGCCGCCGAACGGGGTGAATCCCATCACGATGGAAACGATGGTCACCGCCAGAATGCCGATCAGCACCGCGCCGCGCACTTTCAGGGCTTCAAGGGCAACGATCAGGGCGAAACCGAGGGTGGCGAGGATCGGCGCCGGTTGTTTCAGGTCGCCGAGGCCGACCATGGTCGCCGGGTTGCTGACCACGATACCGGCGTTGTGCAGGGCGATCAGCGCCAGGAACAGGCCGATACCGGCAGCAATCGCCGAGCGCAGCGGCAGCGGGATGCTGTTGATGATCCATTCACGGATGCGGAAGATCGACAGCAGGAAGAAGCACACGGCCGAAATGAACACCGCGCCCAGCGCTACCTGCCAGGTGTGGCCCATGTGCAGCACGACGGTGTAGGTAAAGAAGGCGTTCAGGCCCATGCCCGGCGCGAGGGCGATCGGGTAGTTGGCGATCAGGCCCATGACCGTGGAGCCGATGGCGGCTGCCAGGCAGGTGGCGACGAACACCGCGCCTTTGTCCATGCCGGTCTCGCCGAGGATGCTCGGGTTGACGAACAGAATGTAGGCCATGGCCAGGAAGGTCGTGACGCCCGCGAGAATCTCGGTCCGCACGTTGGTGTTGTGTGCCTTGAGTTGAAACAGCCTTTCCAGCATGTCTGCTCCCCGTGGCGCGCGTGGCGCCGTGAATGTATCGACCTCAACAGCAAAGCACAGACCGTCGCAAGCGCCTGGAAAATTGTGGTGGGCCGGAAAAAGCCGCGCATCATACCAGCAGCGTGAGGAAGATGGCGGATGTTGGTGTCGATCGTCGGCGAAGTTTTGCACCACGGCCAACTACGCCATACTGCGCGCTGTTTTTTCGGGGATGGATCGCATGAACAAGGGTTGGATGAAGACCGCTGGACTGATGGCCTTGCTGCTGGCCGGTGTACCGGCGGCACTCGCGGCGTCGGCACCGCCATTGAGCGCGGTGAAAGTCATCAAGGTTCAGTCGTCGTCCTGCGGGCTCGAAGACATTACCGATGGCCAGGTGCAGACCCGGTGCGATCACAGCGCGCCGGGCATCAAGGTCTATGTGCTGGAAATCGGTTACGGCCAGAGCCAGCCTCAGGCAGCACTGGATGGCTTTGAAGTGAACGGCACCCGGAGCCCGGTCTGTGCCTTCGATAACGGCAATCTGACCGAATGCACGCCGGGCAGTAAAACCGTCGGTTCGTTGTACGCCTTCGATCTGGCAACTCGTCAGGAAGGCACCTTTACCTTCAGCAACACCTCGATCAACGCCCCGCGCAACACGATGTCGACCCAGCTTTACATCAAGTAACGGCTGTCGCCGAACGGGGCAGGGCAAAGCTGACTACGCTTTAAAGATCACCCAGCGGATGGCGCCCATGACCTTTAGAGCCCTGATTACCCTCGCCGAGGGCATCGATGATCTGCAATGCGTGACCCTGATCGATGTGCTGCGCCGCGCCGGCGTCGAAGTGGTGGCGGCCAGCATCGAAGGCCGGCGCATGCTGACCTGCGCCCGAGGCACGCGCCTGACTGCCGACGGCATGCTCATTGATGTGCTGGCCCAGACCTTCGACCTGATCGTCCTGCCCGGCGGCGCTGTCGGCGCACAACACCTGGCCGCGCATCAGCCCTTGCAACAACTGCTCAAGGACCAGGCCAGCGCCGGACGCCTGTTCGCCGCCATCGCCGAATCTCCGGCGGTCGCGTTGCAAAGCTTTGGCGTATTACGACAACGCCGGATGACCTGCCTGCCCGCCACCAGCCATAACCTCTCCGGTTGCACGTTTGTCGATCAACCGGTGGTGGTCGACGGCAATTGCATCACCGCCCAGGGTTCCGGTGCCGCGCTGGCATTTGCGTTGACACTGGTCGAGCAACTGGCGGGCAAGGCCGCCAGAGCGAAGGTAGCGGGGGAGTTATTGGCCTGAGAAGGTCAGGCCTTCACCTCATCCACCGGCACATGCATCCGGTCGCGGTTGGCCAGGGTCGGGAACAGTTTGATCCAGGTTCCGGTCACCACCAGTGTACCGATCCCGCCCATCACCACCGCCGGCACGGTGCCGAACCAGTGGGCGGTGAGGCCGGATTCGAATTCGCCCAGCTGGTTCGAGGCGCCGATGAACAGGCCGTTCACCGCGCTGACCCGGCCGCGCATTTCGTCCGGGGTTTCCAGTTGCACGAACGAGGCGCGGATCACCATGCTGATCATGTCCGCCGCGCCCAACACCACCAGCACCGCCAGGGAGAACCAGAACGAGGTCGACAAACCGAAGGCGATGGTGGCGACACCGAATACGCCGACGGCAGTGAACATCACCCGGCCGACGTTTCGCTCAACGGCAAACCGCGCCAGGAACAACGACATCATCAACGCACCGACCGCCGGCGCCGAACGCAGCAGTCCCAGCCCCCATGGCCCGGTCAGCAGAATGTCCTTGGCGAACACCGGCAACAGCGCCGTCGCGCCGCCGAGCAGCACTGCGAACAGATCCAGCGAAATTGCCCCGAGAATGTCCGGACGGCTGCGAATGAAACGAATCCCCGCCAGCAACGAATCCAGCGTCGCCTTGCCTTTGTTCAGCGGTGTTTGCCGCGCGGGCAGATTGAGCATCAGCGTGCAGGCGATAACGTACAGAATGACCGTCGGGCCATAGACCCACACGCTGCCGAAGGCATAAAGCAGACCGCCAAGCGCCGGGGCGACGATGGTGGCCGATTGCTGCGCCGACTGCGCGGCGGCGACCGCTCGTGGGAACAGCGCACTGGGCACGATGCTCGGCAGCAGCGCCTGGGTGGTCGGCATTTCGAAGGAGCGCGCAGCACCCAGAAGGAACGCCAGGATAAAGATCATTTCCCGGGTGACATGGTCGGTAGCGCTGCCGATGGCCAGTGCCAGGGCGATCAAGGCTTGCAACGACTGGCAGATCGCCGCGACCTTGCGTCGATCGTAGCGATCGGCAACGTGGCCGGTGTGCAGCATGAACAGTACGCGTGGAGCGAATTCCACCAGACCGACCAGACCCAGGTCGAGCACGTTACCGGTCAGTTGATAGAGATTCCAGCCGATCGCCACGGTGAGCATCTGAAAACCGCTGGCAGTGAAGATCCGGGCAAACCAGAACGCAAGAAAGGGACGGTGGTGACGTAACAGCAAGGGCTCTTGGCTGGGCATTTGCGGGCCGGTCTTGATCGAGGGGAATCGCGAGATTATCACCAGTCTGTAACAGGAAGTTGCTATGACAAAAAATTTAGTTAGCCAGACATCGATTTTTCCGTAACCGGACACCGAACCCGGCAAGGATGTATTTCAGGGAGTTGCCAGAACTGTGAGGCAACTTGTCACGCGGCAAAAGACCACGCGGTTCCCCGTCGGAAATGGGACTACTCTTTCAACGTTGATTGATCCAGATCAAGACCCTTCGCGGAACTGATCCGTGACCCGTCGGCAGACTCCCTGCGTCGCGATGCCTGTAAAAAGAAGAACGAATCCGAGTTCGCCGCACTCCATACCCGTGGGGGCAGTGGTCCAAGGCCGCCAGTCTTGGAACCGTTATCTGATAGAGGAAAGCTTATGTTCGGTTTAGAGGCACTAGATCTCGCCCGAATTCAGTTCGCGTTCACCATCTCGTTCCACATCCTGTTCCCGGCGATCACCATCGGTCTTGCGAGCTATCTCGCGGTGCTGGAAGGCCTGTGGCTGAAAACCCGCAACGACACCTACCGTGACCTCTACCATTTCTGGTCGAAGATCTTTGCCGTCAACTTCGGCATGGGCGTGGTCTCGGGGCTGGTCATGGCCTACCAGTTCGGCACCAACTGGAGTCGCTTCTCGGACTTCGCCGGTTCCGTCACCGGGCCGTTGCTGACGTATGAAGTGCTTACGGCGTTCTTCCTCGAAGCCGGTTTCCTCGGCGTGATGCTGTTCGGCTGGAACAAGGTCGGGCGCGGCCTGCACTTTTTCTCCACGGTGATGGTGGCCATCGGCACGTTGATTTCGACGTTCTGGATTCTCGCTTCCAACAGCTGGATGCAGACCCCGCAGGGCTTCGAGATCGTCAATGGTCAGGTCATTCCGACCGACTGGCTGGCGATCATCTTCAACCCTTCGTTCCCTTATCGCCTGATGCACATGGCGACTGCCGCGTTCGTTGCGACGGCGTTCTTCGTCGGTTCGTCGGCGGCCTGGCACCTGCTGCGCGGCAAGGACAACCCGGCGATCCGCACCATGCTGTCGATGGCGATGTGGATGGCGTTGATCGTTGCGCCGATTCAGGCGGTCATCGGCGACTTCCACGGCCTCAACACCCTCAAACATCAGCCAGCGAAAATCGCCGCGATCGAAGGTCACTGGGAAAACGTCGGTAACGAAGCGACGCCGTTGATCCTGTTCGGCTGGCCGGACATGAAGGAAGAGAAAACCAAATACGCGGTCGAGATCCCGTACCTCGGCAGCCTGATCCTGACCCACTCGCTGGACAAGCAGGTTCCGGCGCTCAAGGAATTCCCGCCTGAAGACCGGCCGAATTCGACCATCGTGTTCTGGTCGTTCCGGATCATGGTCGGCCTCGGCTTCCTGATGATCTTCACCGGCCTCTGGAGCCTGTGGCTGCGCAAGCGCGACACGCTCTACACCTCGCGGCCGTTCCTGTACCTGGCGTTGTGGATGGGGCCGTCCGGCCTGATCGCGATTTTGGCGGGCTGGTTCACCACTGAAATCGGTCGTCAGCCGTGGGTGGTCTACGGGCTGATGCGCACGGCGGATGCGTCTTCCAACCACAGCTTCATGCAGATGAGCATCACGCTGATCATGTTCGTGGTGGTGTATTTCGCGCTGTTCGGTGCGGGTCTGGGCTACATGATGCGCCTGGTGCGCAAAGGGCCGAAGACCGACGAAGGCAAGGAAACCAACGACGGTGGCCCTGGCCAGAAACGCACGCCGGCCCGTCCATTGTCCGCTGCCGACGACGATGGCGCCGAACACGACCGCAGCCTGACCAAGGAGGTTTGAGTCATGGGTATTGATCTTCCGCTGATCTGGGCCGTGATCATCATCTTCGGGATCATGATGTACGTGGTCATGGACGGTTTCGACCTGGGGATCGGGATTCTCTTCCCGTTCATCCCCGGCAAGACCGACCGCGACGTGATGATGAACACCGTCGCCCCGGTATGGGACGGCAATGAAACCTGGCTGGTACTGGGCGGTGCGGCGTTGTTCGGCGCGTTCCCGCTGGCGTATTCGGTGGTGCTGTCGGCGCTGTACCTGCCGCTGATCTTCATGCTGATCGGGCTGATTTTCCGCGGCGTGGCGTTCGAGTTCCGCTTCAAGGCCAAGGACGACAAGCGTCATTTGTGGGACAAGGCATTCATCGGTGGTTCGGTGGCGGCGACGTTCTTCCAGGGCGTGGCGCTTGGCGCGTTCATCGACGGCCTGCCCGTGGTCAACCGGCAATACGCCGGCGGCTCACTGGACTGGCTGACGCCGTTCACGCTGTTCTGCGGCGCCGCGCTGGTGGTGGCGTATGCCTTGCTCGGCTGCACCTGGCTGATCATGAAGACCGAAGGCAAGTTGCAGGAGCAGATGCACAACCTGGCGCGACCTCTGGCTTTCGTGCTGTTGGCGGTGATCGGCATCGTCAGCCTGTGGACGCCGCTGGCCCACCCGGAAATTGCGACGCGCTGGTTCAGCATGCCGAATCTGTTCTGGTTCATGCCGGTGCCGATTCTGGTGCTGGTGACGATGTACGGCCTGATTCGCGCAGTGGCGCGCAATGCCAACTACATGCCGTTCCTTCTGACGCTGGTGCTGATCTTCCTCGGCTACAGCGGTCTGGGCATCAGCCTGTGGCCGAACATCGTGCCGCCGTCGATCTCGATCTGGGACGCCGCCGCACCGCCGCAAAGCCAGGGCTTCATGCTAGTGGGCACGCTGTTCATCATCCCGTTCATCCTGGGTTACACCTTCTGGAGCTACTACGTGTTCCGCGGCAAGGTCACCCACGAAGACGGTTATCACTAATGGTGGTCACGATGGCGCCGACGGCGGCGCCATCTCCCTCAACCGGAGGATGCAAGCATGACCGGCAAACATTCCCTGCACGACATTGAAGAAGCCGAAAAAAAGCCGCTGTGGCAGCGGCTCGGCTGGTTGGCCATGATCTGGCTCGGCAGCGTCGGTGCATTGTTCATCGTCGCCAGCCTGATGCGCATGTTCATGAATGCCGCAGGCCTGACCACGCACTGAGACTTCCCATCCCGCTGCCTTGCGGCACGGATTTTTAACCCTCCGAACGGAGGGTTTTTTTTCCCGGATTATTTGCGCGCCTTGAGGATCACGAATTTCGGCGTGGCCGCCACTTGTTCGACACCCCGAAACAGCCGCGCCAGTTTGCTGTGATAACCCAGGTGACGGTTGCCGACGATGTACAGCGCGCCACCGACGACCAGCGCTTCGCGGGCCTGCTGGAACATGCGCCAGGCGAGGAAATCGCCAACCACCTGTTGCTGGTGGAACGGCGGGTTGCACAGCACCACGTCCAGCGATTGCGCTTCCTGTCCGGCCAGACCGTCGCCGGCGCGCACGATCACGTCACGTTCACCCAGCGCCGCGCGCCAGTTTTCGGCCGCCGATTGCACGGCCATGAACGATTCGTCCACCAGCGTGTAATGCGCGTCGGGGTTTTGCAGGGCGCTGGCGATGGCCAGTACGCCGTTGCCACAGCCAAGGTCGGCGACTCGTGCCGAGCCGAGGTTTTTCGGCAGGTGCGGAAGGAAGGCACGGGTGCCGATGTCCAGCCCTTCACGGCAGAACACGTTGGCGTGGTTGAGCAGTTCGATGGCCGGCTCGTCGAGGCGATAGCGGGTCGGGTAGGGCGAGACGGCCGGAGCCTTGGCCTCGGGCGTGGCGATCAGCAAGCGTGCCTTCTTCACCGCCAGCGAAGCCTGAACCGGCCCGATGTAGCGCTCCAGAAGATCACCGGCGGCGCGGGGTAAATGCTTGACCATCGCCGCTGCCACGACCTGCGCACCGGGCGCCAGTTGGCCTTGCAAGCGAATCAGTTGTTCTTCCAGCAATGCCAGGGTTTTCGGGACGCGGATCAGTACCCGGTCGAACGGCCCGACCAACGGCTCGCTGGCGGGAACGCCTCGCAGAGCATCAAACGCCTGGCCATTGCGCAGCAGGTTTTTTTCCAGGCCCTGAAACGCCAGAAATGAATCACCGCTGGTGCTGACCTGCACTTTGCCTGCGAGGCTGATGGCCAGCGCGCCGAAACTGTCGTTGAGCACCAATACTCGGGTATCCGCTGGCAGATTTTGTTCGGCCAGATGATTGAGCAGGTATTCGTCGGCCGCATCGAAGGCTTGCAGCGGTTCGTTCTGCTGTTCGGGCTGGCGGATCAGATCAAGCTGGGCGAAGGGCGTATCGAGCAAAGGCATGGGGCGGGGACTCTGGGTAATCGACGGGTGTCCCGCGGCCCAGGGGTTCGTGCGGCGGAACCGACCGAGTGGACAACGGCGCGAAAGACTCACGACATCACTCAGGAAGGCTGCAAATGTTACGTTTTTTTTGTTGGTAATACTCGTCTGATTTCAGGGCGGTGAAAGAGATTGATCTAGAGATATCCGGCCTTGGCGGCGGCGATGACGGCTGAAATCTTGTTGCAGGTATTGAACTTGATGATCAGGTTTTTGATGTGATAGTTCACGGTCCGTTCGGCTACATTCAGGATCTGGCCGATTTCCCAGGCGGTCTTGCCCAAGGCGCACAGCCTCACGATTTCGATCTCGCGTATCGACAATCGCACGGGTGGTGGTTTGGCCAGCATTGGCGGGAAGGCAATGACGAACAACTCAATCAAATGTTGCAAGACGTATTGCAACACTCCGTATTCGTTGTACAACTCCAGCGCAAAAATTTCGCAGTGGGTTCGCGCCAGGCTGATTGTGCAGCACAAGTCATGTTCATCGTTGTGATACGACTGCGACCAGCCATGTCCCATTCCATGCTTTTGAAGTGCAATCCACATGAGTGGAGCCTTCGAAAAAGCTTTTCTGCTCCAGAGAAATGGCAACATGGACTGGTGGCAATATGATGTTATTGGATCATCTGCACTGTAGTTTTCTTCGTATTCTGTGTTCCATTCTGACGTGAAGTTATTGATGCAAAACGGTTTAAACGACGGGGAAGCAGGCCGCGAGACCGTAATGCCGCAAAACTGGAAGCCAATATTGTTGGCAAAGTTTTTCAAAATCGGAAAAGCATTTTCGATTTCCTTCGCGCGCGTCAGTTGTTCAATCTGAAATTCCTTCCACCTTTCCATTTTGGCTATTCTCCAAAAAATCGCCGGGGTGCGGGATTGGATCCAACCGATCCAGCACGGAGTGGAGTGTAGGACGCTTCCTACGGAGCCGTTTAGTTTTTTTTGTTCTTGGGTGGTCTTTATATTTGGCATATCTAAAAAAATATTGGTATGTCAGCAATCATTTAATCAATTTTGATCCTCGAGTTAATTAATTAAAGCTTTCTAGAGTAGTGACACTATTGCATGCCATTACAAACTGTCAGTGTTTCAATATTGATTAATGCGTGACAATCGGGTCCTTGTTGATGGAGTGACCCAATGACAGCCAGCAGCGAAAAATACAGCCGTCAGACATTGCTCGATGTTCAACCGCTGACCCCGAACCTGTTCACCCTTCGTACCACGCGGGATGCCGGTTTCCGTTTCCGCGCCGGGCAATTCGCGCGGATCGGTGTGACCCGTGAGGACGGCAGCACGGTGTGGCGCGCCTACTCGATGGTGTCTTCGCCGTTCGACGAGTTTCTTGAATTTTTCTCCATCGTGGTGCCGGGCGGCGAGTTCACCAGCGAACTGAGCCGGCTGAAGGCGGGTGACAGCTTGCTGATCGAGCGCCAGGCCTTTGGTTATCTGACACTGGATCGCTTCATTGATGGCCGAGACCTCTGGCTGTTATCCACAGGCACGGGGGTGGCGCCGTTTCTGTCGATCCTTCAGGACTTCGAGGTATGGGAGAAGTTTGAGCGAGTCATCCTGGTCTACAGCGTGCGGGAAGCTCGGGAACTGGCTTATCAACAGCTGATTGCCGAGCTGATGCAACGCGATTACCTGGCGGAACATGCTCACAAATTCCAGTTCATTCCTGTGGTCACCCGCGAATCGTATGCCGGCGCGCTCAATGGGCGCATTACCACGCTGATCGAAAATGGTGAGCTGGAGAGGGAGGCAGGCGTCGAACTGACGCCGGCGCATTCGCGAGTCATGCTCTGCGGTAATCCACAGATGATCGATGACACCCGGGCCTTGCTCAAGCAACGCGGCATGGCCCTGAGCCTGACCCGGCGACCGGGGCAGGTGGCGGTGGAAAACTACTGGTAAAAAAACGGCGCCCTCAGGCGCCGTTTCAGTCTTCAAGGCCGGTTGTTCTGGGCCTTGAGCAGATCGCGGATCTCGCCCAGCAGTTCTTCTTCCTTGGTCGGTACCGGCGGCAAGGTAGGCGCCACGGCTTCTTCGCGCTTCAAGCGGTTGATGGCTTTGACACCCATGAAAATCGCGAAGGCGACGATCACGAAGTCAAGAACGCTCTGGATGAATTTACCGTACGCCAGCACCACCGCAGGGGCACTGCCCTCGGCGGCTTTCAGCGTAATGGCCAGGTCACTGAAATCCACCCCGCCGATCAGCAGGCCGATTGGCGGCATGATTACATCGCCGACGAACGACGAAACGATCTTGCCAAAGGCTGCGCCGATGATGATACCGACGGCCATGTCGACCACATTGCCTTTGACCGCGAAGGCCTTGAACTCGCTGAGCACGCCCATAGTTATTTCCTTGTTACAGATGAGTTTGGTGTACGCAGTGTAAATCAGCATAACGCGTCCTGCGCGTAACACCTTCTTACAAAGCCCGTTTTTATCGACACATCAATTCGCGATTAGTTTGCAAAGTGCCACTAATCGCGCGCGAAATACGCTGCAAGCGCCTGATCCAGAAGAAAAAACATTCAATCACGGCGTTGCGATCTTTCTATTTAGGTTTGGCGAACCGAGCTTCTAGCCTCTGTCTGGCGCACCTGGATGCGCCTCAAAAAAACAGAGGAACCTGAAATGAATCCCACACTTGGTTCAGGGGTTATTCCCCGTCGCACCGTTGGTGTATTGGCCGCCGGCCTGTTGACCCTTTCCGTGAACGCTGCACCTCTGACCCGTGACAACGGTGCGGCGGTCGGCGACAACCAGAACTCGCAAACCGCCGGCGCCAACGGCCCGGTGTTGTTGCAGGACGTGCAACTGATCCAGAAGCTTCAACGCTTCGACCGCGAGCGCATTCCCGAGCGCGTCGTGCATGCTCGTGGCACCGGTGCCCATGGCACGTTCACCGCGACCAACGACCTGAGTGATCTGAGCAAGGCCAAGGTGTTTACTGTTGGCCAGGTCACACCAGTGTTCGTGCGTTTCTCGGCGGTGGTTCACGGCAATCACTCCCCGGAAACCCTGCGTGACCCACGGGGTTTCGCGACGAAGTTCTACACCGCCGATGGTAACTGGGATCTGGTAGGCAACAACTTCCCGACATTCTTCATTCGGGATGCGATCAAGTTTCCGGACATGGTGCATGCTTTCAAACCCGATCCGCGCACCAACCTTGACGATGACTCGCGCCGCTTCGATTTCTTCTCCCATGTACCGGAAGCAACCCGCACATTGACAGAGTTGTATTCCAACTCAGGGACACCAGCCAGTTATCGGGAGATGGACGGCAACAGTGTGCACGCCTACAAGTTGGTTAATGCCAAAGGCGAAGTGCACTACGTAAAGTTTCACTGGAAAAGTTTGCAGGGCATCAAAAATCTCGACCCGCAACAAGTTGTGCAAGTTCAGGGCCGGGATTACAGCCACATGACTCACGATTTGGTAACAAATATTTACAAGGGAAACTTTCCCAAATGGGACTTGTACATTCAAGTCTTGAATCCGCAAGATTTGTCCAAGTTTGATTTCGATCCTCTTGATGCCACCAAGATCTGGCCAGGTGTTGCAGAGCGAAAAGTTGGACAAATGGTGTTGAACCGCAATCCTGCGAATGTCTTCCAGGAAACCGAACAGGTCGCCATGGCGCCATCGAATGTGGTGCCGGGCATCGAGCCTTCGGAAGACCGTCTGCTGCAAGGCCGGATATTTGCCTATGCCGATACGCAAATGTATCGCCTCGGCGCCAATGCCCTGCAATTGCCGATCAATGCCGCCAGAACCCCCGTCAACGATGGCAATCAGGATGGCGCGATGAATGCCGGTGCAAGCACCTCGGGTGTCAACTATCAGCCGAGCCGTCTGCAACCGCGTGAAGAGATGCCTGGTGCGCGATACAGCCAGACCGCGCTGCGGGGCAGCACGCAACAGGCCAGAATTCAGCGCGAGCAGAACTTCAAGCAGGCCGGTGATCTGTATCGCTCGTTCAGCAAGAAAGAGCGTCAGGATCTGATCGAGAGCTTTGGCGGCTCGCTGGCGGGTGCCGATGACGAAAGCAAGCACATCATGCTGTCCTTCCTCTATAAGGCGGATCCGGAATACGGAGCCGGGGTGACCAACGTCGCCAAGGGTGACCTGGAACGGGTCAAGGCCCTGGCGGCCAAGCTGGTCGACTGACGACGAGACCTTTCAATCTCCGGCAACCGCCGGGGATTGACCGGCAGCAGCACCGCGCGTCTGGCCAGCGGAGAAATCCGTCCCGGCGCGCCGCGCTGATCGGTGATGGCTGCGTTATCATCGCGGTTTTTGCCGGGGGTTCAGATGGCCAAGGCCAAGCGCATGTACGGCTGCACTGAGTGCGGCGCAACCTTTCCCAAGTGGGCCGGGCAGTGCGGCGAATGCGGTGCCTGGAATACCCTGACCGAAACCATGGTCGAGAGCGGCGGTGCCGCCGCCCCGAGCGGGCGCACCGGCTGGGCCGGGCAGCAGGCCCAGATCAAGACCCTGGCCGAAGTCAGCATCGAAGAAATTCCACGTTTTTCCACAGCCTCCGGCGAGCTCGACCGAGTGCTCGGCGGTGGTCTGGTGGACGGTTCGGTGGTGCTGATCGGTGGTGATCCTGGCATCGGCAAATCGACAATTCTGTTGCAGACCCTGTGCAACCTCGCCAAGAGCATGCCGGCGCTGTACGTCACCGGCGAAGAATCCCAGCAACAAGTTGCGATGCGAGCCCGTCGCCTTGGCCTGCCGCAGGATCAATTGCGGGTCATGACCGAAACCTGCATCGAAACCATCATCGCCACCGCCCGTCAGGAAAAACCCAAGGTGATGGTGATCGATTCGATCCAGACGATTTTCACCGAACAGCTGCAATCGGCACCGGGCGGCGTGTCCCAGGTTCGCGAGAGTGCGGCGCTTCTGGTGCGCTATGCCAAGCAAAGCGGCACGGCGATTTTCCTGGTCGGCCACGTGACCAAGGAGGGCGCGCTCGCAGGGCCGCGGGTTCTGGAGCACATGGTTGATACCGTGTTGTATTTCGAAGGCGAGTCCGACGGTCGGTTGCGTTTGCTGCGAGCGGTGAAAAACCGTTTCGGTGCAGTCAACGAACTCGGCGTGTTCGGCATGACCGACAAGGGCCTGAAAGAAGTCTCCAACCCTTCGGCGATCTTTCTCACACGTGCTCAGGAAGAAGTCCCGGGCAGCGTGGTCATGGCGACGTGGGAAGGCACCCGGCCGATGCTGGTGGAGGTCCAGGCGCTGGTGGATGACAGTCATCTGGCCAACCCGCGTCGGGTCACGCTGGGTCTGGATCAGAATCGTCTGGCGATGCTGTTGGCAGTGCTACACCGTCATGGCGGCATTCCGACCCACGATCAGGACGTGTTCCTCAACGTGGTCGGCGGGGTGAAGGTGTTGGAAACCGCTTCTGACCTGGCGTTGATGGCAGCGGTCATGTCAAGTCTGCGCAACCGGCCGTTGCCTCATGATCTGCTGGTGTTCGGTGAAGTCGGCCTGTCCGGCGAAGTGCGTCCCGTGCCGAGCGGTCAGGAGCGATTGAAGGAAGCCGCCAAGCACGGTTTCAAGCGCGCGATCGTACCCAAGGGCAACGCGCCGAAGGAAGCGCCGGCAGGCTTGCAGATCATTGCGGTGACGCGGCTGGAGCAGGCGCTGGATTCACTCTTCGAGTAATCAGAGTTCCATCAACGCACCAAGCTCCCGTTCGAGCTCGGCCTCATCCCCGAGGTTGAGTTCGATCAGGCGCCGCAGGCGCTGGATCGATTCCAGGCTGATGTGCCGGCACTGGAAACCCAGTTGGCCATGATCGTCGTGCGCCAGTTGCACATCCATCTGAATGTCGATGTCCTTGCTCAAATGAATGTCGACGTTGAAGTCCTGCGTTTCATCTCCCAGCCACGGTTCCGGTTTTTCGATCAACAGGCCCTTGAGCGACAGATCGATCAACTTCACCGGCCAGATGTACTCGCCCTGGCTCAATTCGGTCTTGGCATCGAACGCAATACGTTTGAAGCGGCGACGCTCGCTCATGGCGCAATCCTCTAGAAAGTACGCTGACTATAGACCCGCCTCATCGAGCGCTGCCAGTACGGTGGGGCGTCAGACCAATGTCGGGGTATGGCCTTTGCCGCCAGTAGCGCTAAACTCGGGGTGGCTGTCTTTCTTGTCCACCCTGGCTGGAATAATAAAATGAAAAATAATAATAGCCTGCTACGCCACTTACCCTGGCTGCTGCTGGCAATCGTAGGAGCGTGCGCCCTGGGCGTAGTGGCATTGCGCCGAGGCGAGGCGATCAACGCCTTGTGGATCGTGGTCGCCGCCGTGGCCATCTATCTGGTTGCGTACCGTTACTACAGTCTGTTCATCGCTAACAATGTGATGCAACTCGATCCGCGTCGGGCCACCCCCGCCGTGCTCAACAACGACGGTCTGGACTACGTTCCGACCAACAAACACATTCTCTTCGGACACCACTTCGCGGCCATCGCCGGCGCGGGCCCTCTGGTCGGCCCGGTACTGGCGGCGCAGATGGGCTACCTGCCCGGTACGCTGTGGCTGATCGCCGGCGTGGTGCTGGCGGGTGCGGTGCAGGACTTCATGGTCCTGTTCATGTCGACCCGTCGCAACGGCCGTTCCCTGGGCGACATGGTGCGTGAAGAAATGGGCCGCATTCCCGGCACCATCGCCCTGTTCGGCTGCTTCCTGATCATGATCATCATCCTCGCGGTGCTGGCGCTGATCGTGGTGAAAGCCCTGGCGGAGAGCCCGTGGGGTATCTTCACCGTGATGGCGACCATCCCGATCGCGATGTTCATGGGCATCTACATGCGCTACATCCGTCCGGGCCGCATCGGCGAGATCTCGGTCATCGGCGTGATTCTGCTGCTCGGTTCGATCTGGCTGGGCGGGCAGATTGCTGCTGACCCGGTGTGGGCCAAGGCCTTCAGCTTCACCGGCGTGCAAATCACCTGGATGCTGATCGGTTATGGCTTCGTCGCCGCCGTACTCCCGGTGTGGCTGATTCTTGCCCCGCGTGACTACCTCTCCACCTTCCTCAAGATCGGTACCATCATCGCTCTGGCGATCGGCATCCTGGTGACCATGCCCGAGCTGAAAATGCCGGCGCTGACCCAGTTCGTCGACGGCACCGGCCCGGTGTGGAAGGGCGGTCTGTTTCCGTTCCTGTTCATCACCATCGCTTGCGGTGCGGTATCGGGCTTCCACGCGCTGATCTCTTCCGGGACCACGCCGAAGCTGCTGGATAACGAAACCAACGCCCGCTACATCGGTTACGGCGGCATGCTGATGGAATCGTTCGTGGCCATCATGGCCATGGTCGCTGCCTCGGTGATCGAGCCAGGCGTGTACTTCGCCATGAACAGCCCGGCTGCCGTGGTCGGCGGTGATGTGGTGGCCGTGGCAACCGCAGTCAGCAACTGGGGCTTTGCAATTACCCCGGAAGCCCTGCAAGCCGTGGCGCATGACATCGGCGAAACCACCATTCTGGCCCGTGCCGGTGGTGCGCCGACCCTGGCGGTCGGTATCGCGCAGATCCTGCACAGTGTCCTGCCGGGTGAGAACACCATGGCGTTCTGGTACCACTTCGCGATCCTGTTCGAAGCGCTGTTCATCCTGACCGCAGTCGATGCCGGCACCCGTGCCGGTCGCTTCATGCTGCAGGACCTGCTCGGCTCCTTCGTACCGGCGCTGAAACGTACCGAATCCTGGACTGCCAACCTGATTGCCACCGCCGGTTGTGTGGCGATGTGGGGCTGGTTGCTGTATCAGGGCGTGATCGATCCGCTGGGTGGTATCAACACCTTGTGGCCGCTGTTCGGTATCTCCAACCAGATGCTGGCCGGTATCGCGCTGATGCTCGGCACCGTGGTCCTGATCAAGATGAAGCGTCAGCGCTACATCTGGGTCACCCTGCTGCCGGCGGCCTGGCTGCTGATCTGCACCACGACCGCAGGCTTCATCAAGCTGTTCGACGCCAACCCGGCCGTCGGCTTCCTGTCGCTGGCCAAGAAGTACAGCGATGCACTGGCCGCAGGCCAGGTGATCGCACCGGCCAAGAGCGTCGAGCAGATGCAGCACGTGATCTTCAACGCCTACACCAACGCTACATTGACCGCGCTGTTCCTGTTCGTGGTATTCAGCATCCTGTTCTATGCGCTCAAGGTCGGCATCGCCGCCTGGGGCAAAAAAGAGCGTACGGACAAAGAATCGCCATTCCAGGCCCTGCCGGATGCGTAACCAGAGGATTGCAGCATGTTCAATGACCTGAGTCGCCTCGGTAAATACCTCGGTCAGGCCGCGCGCCTGATGGTCGGCATGCCCGACTACGACACGTACGTCGAGCATATGCAGACCAAACACCCGGACAAACCGGTGATGAGCTACGAGATGTTCTTTCGCGAACGTCAGGAAGCCCGTTACGGTGGCAAGGGTGGGCCGAAGTGCTGTTGAGCTGACAGCCTTCGGTTGATGCAGTCCCCAACTGTGGGAGCGGGCTTGCTCGCGAAAGCGGTGTGTCATTGAGCAATGATGTCGACTGACACGACCCCTTCGCGAGCAAGCCCGCTCCCACATTTGTTTTGTGTAGTTCATCAATTTTGTGAAGGGGATCGATGTTGTCTTCTCCAATACCTGTAACGGTGCTCAGCGGTTTCCTCGGCGCCGGCAAGACCACCTTGCTGCGCCATCTGTTGAAAGCCGAGCACGGCCTCAAAATCGCCGTGATCGAAAACGAATTCAGCGACGCCGGCATCGACACCCAACTGCTGGGCGACGAGCCGGTGCAAGTCATGACCCTGGCCAACGGCTGCGTCTGCTGCACCATTCACACCGATCTGACCAAGGCCCTGTACCTGCTGCTCGAACGGCTGGACAGCGGCGAAATCGCCTTCGATCGGCTGGTCATCGAATGCACCGGCCTGGCCGACCCGGCTCCGGTCGCGCAGACCTTTTTCATCGACGAAGAACTGCGCGAGCGCTACCTGCTCGACGGCATCATCACCCTGGTGGACGCTGCTCACGCCGAGCTTCATCTGACCCAGACCATCGCTCAGGCGCAGATCGGTTTTGCCGACCGCTTGCTGGTGAGCAAGACCGATCTGGTGGACGAGGCCGCGTTCACCGCGCTCAGCGAACGCCTGACCCGCATCAACCGCCGTGCGCCGATCCGCGTGGTCGAACACGGCAACATCGATCTGGCCGAATTGCTCGATGTGCGCGGCTTCAACCTGAATGCCGATCTCGGCGGCGGGGTGAGCCTGCGCCCGGTGAGCAAGGCACCGTCCATCGACCGGATTTCCAGTCTGGTGCTGCGTACCGATCAGCCGCTGGATATCGATCAGCTCAGCGAATTCATGAATGAATTGCTGGAAGAGCACGGCAAGCAATTACTGCGCTACAAGGGCGTGTTGAACATTGCAGGCGAAGATCGGCGGCTGGTGTTTCAGGGAGTATTAAAACTCTACGGCTTCGACTGGGACACCGAGTGGGCCGAGGGCGAGGCGCGGGACAGCGTGATCGTGTTTATCGCCGACGATTTGCCGGAAGAGAAAATCCGGGCGGGGTTTGCCAGGGTGGCTGCACAGCAAAACTGAATTTGTGGCGGCTCGAAGGGCCTCTTCGCGAGCAAGCCCGCTCCCACAATGAACTGCATTCTTCCTGACAGAATGCGATCTATTGTGGGAGCGGGCTTGCTCGCGAAGGCGTTCTAACCAGCAACACAATATCCAGACTCCGAACCCAGCAGTGCCTGCTCCAAGTGATCCAGATGACGGTTCATCAGCGACACCGCCTCGGCAGCGTCATCACGCTCGATCGCCTCGACGATCCGGGCGTGATCCTGCCAGCCGCAACAGCTGTGCGTGGTTTCAGTGCATCGCGCAACCGCCAGTGAGGTCAGCGGCACCAACGTGCCGAGAAAATGCGCCAACGGTGCATTCCGCGCCATTTTCGCCAGCTGCAAATGAAACTCCCCGGACAGGCGAATCGCTGCGCCCCGTCGATCTTTATCCACAGCCTGGCGCTCACGTTCGATTAAGGTTCGCAGGCGTTTCAACTCTTCAGCCTGCGCATGCTGACAAGCCAGTCGCACCAGCGTGTTCTCGGCCAGACGCCGGGCGTGCAGCGCCTGACGTGTCTGCTCGGCGTCCGGCGCAGCAACACGCGGTCGATGGTTGGCCCGCAGCACGATGATCTGTTCGTGGGACAGTTGGGTCAGCACCCGACGCACATCAGCACGGCTGACGCCGAACATCTGCTTGAGACTTTCTTCCGTGAAACGGCTGGCGGCATCGATGCGCTGTTCGAGGATTGCGTCGAGCAGACGCGGATACAGATCCTCCACCGGCGCGTGCAGGCGGGAGAAGGGCAGGGCCGTCGAGGTCGGGCGAGAATGCGACGGCGTGGCAAGGCTGTTCATGGCCGGTCTCCAGTGTGAGGCGTTTCAGTGGCTCAGGTTGTCATCCGGAATATTCAGCTCGATGCCCATCCGCTGGCCTTCACGCAGGATGTGCCGGCGCATTTCGGCGCTGGCCTGGGCGCTGTTCTTGCTGCGGATCGCACGCACCACGGCTTCGTTTTCTTCAAGGCGTTCGGCCAGGTGCTCCGGTGAATTGCGCAGTACTTCGGCACTTTGCTTGAGGGCATTGCTGGTCTGTTGCACCACGCTCTGGAAAATCGGGTTCGAGGTCAGGGTGAACAGTTCTTCATGGAAGGCGATGTAGGCGCTGACGCCGGCCTCGCTGTCACCTGCTTCCAGGGCTTCGCGCATGTCCATCAAAGTCAGGCGCAATTGCCCGACTTCCTTGCTGCTGATCGACTGTGCCACCAGCCCGACGATGAACGGCTCGAGGGTGTAGCGCAGTTGCAGCACGTCTTCGAGGCTGGCGCCGGCCACGGCGCTGTCGTGGCTTTGGCTGTCACTGGCCTGGGCGTCGAGCACCACCACGCCTTTGCCCGGCATCGAGCGCACCAGACCGAGGGTTTCCAGCACGATCACTGCTTCACGCAGGCTCGGGCGGCTGATGCCCAGTTGCTCGGCCAGTTCACGCTGACCCGGCAGCATCTCGCCGGAGCGCCACTGACCACGGGCCAGCGCGGCCCGGAGTTTTTCCACCACTGAGTTGACGACGGTTGATGTAGTAATCACGTGTTCGCTCCATGAGCCGTGCCTGCATTTGCACAGGCACGGCGATCATTCAGAATTCTTTGGCCGCCGCTTGAGCGACCGTTTTTCTCGGCTGAAAGTTATAGCCCTGCTCGCCGTTGAGCACCTTGTTCGCCCGCTGCACGTCGATGTCCTTTTCCCAGCGGGCGATGGCCACGGTGGCGACGCAGTTGCCGATCAGGTTGGTCAGCGCCCGGCCGATGCCCATGAACCAGTCCACCGCCAGCACCAGCACCAGACCGACCACCGGAACCGCCGGAATGGCCGTCAGCGTGGCCGCCAGAATCACCAGCGCCGAACCGGGAATGCCGTGGGCACCTTTCGAGGTAATCAGCGACACCAGCAAAATCGTCAGCAGATCGGTCATGGCCAGCGGCGTGCCGGTGGCGTTGGCGATGAACACGATGGCCAGGGTCAGGTAGATCGAGAAACCGTCGAGGTTGAACGAGTAACCGGTGGGAATCACCAGCCCGACGGTCGAGCTGCCGATGCCCAGGTGTTCGAGTTTGCGCATGATCTGCGGCAGCACGGCGTCGGAGGATGCGGTACCCATGACGATCAGCAGTTCTTCGCGCAGGTACTTGAGCAGCGGCCACATGCGCAGGCCGGAGAGGCGCATCACCAGGCCGAGAATCAGCGCGACGAAGGCGATGCAGGTCAGGTAGAACAAGCCGACCAGGCTGCCCAGGTGTTGCAGCGAATCCAGGCCATATTTGCTGGTGGTGAAGGCGATGGCGCCGAACACGCCGATCGGTGCCAGGCGCACGATCATGCCCATGATCCGGAAGATCACGTGGCTCAGTTCGTTGATCAGCCGCGAGATCCCGGAAGCCGCTTCGCCCACCAGATTCAACGCGCTGCCGAACAGCACCGAAAACAGCAGCACTTGCAGGATGTTGTTGTCGGCAAAGGCGCCGAGTACCGAGGTCGGGATCAGGTCCATCAGGAACTGAGTGGTGGTGTGCATGTGTTGGCCGCGCTCGGCGATGTCGCCCATGTCGGCGGCGGACAGCTGCTCCAGATGGATGTTGGCGCCGCTGCCGATCCCGGTGCTGAAGGCGAACACCAGGCCGATCACCAGGGCGATGGTGGTCAGCACTTCGAAGTAGATCACCGACTTGAGGCCGATGCGCCCGACCTTCTTCAGGTCACCGGCGCCGCTGATGCCGCTGACCACCACGCAGAACACGATCAGGCCGATGAGCATCTTGATCAGTTTGATGAAACCGTCGCCGAGCGGTTTGAGCTGGGCCGAGTATTCAGGAAGGGTCAGCCCGCAGACGATGCCGAGCACCAGTCCGAGAACCACTTGGAGGAAGATTGAACGCGAGCACCATCTGAGCATGGGAGGAATCCTGGTCGGTGTCCTGGCTGCCGTGCGCGGGGCGCATCAGATTCAAGACTTAATTATTGTGGTCTTACCGGTATGTCCAGTGCGGGTGCAGTCTAGGCGCTGTTTTTTACGGATCGCAAGTGAAAAATGACGAATTGGCATGACCGGTCTGACCAGTTGGGCGCGAGGCCCCGACCTTGAGCCATTTGCAGTCCGAAACTTTTTTGCGGGCGAAAAAAAACCGGCCATCTCTGGCCGGTTTTTCATGCTGCGGTTTTAACGTCGCAATTAAGCGCCGTATACCGGCAGTTTCTTGCAGATGGCTTTGACTTTCTCACGAACGGCGTCGATCACCGCTTCGTTGTTCAGGTCAGCCAGGATGTCGCAGATCCAGCCGGCCAGCTCTTTGCACTCTGCTTCCTTGAAGCCGCGAGTGGTCACAGCCGGAGTACCGAAGCGCAGGCCGGAGGTGACGAACGGGGAGCGTGGGTCGTTTGGCACGGAGTTCTTGTTCACGGTGATGAACGCTTTGCCCAGAGCGGCGTCGGCGTCTTTACCGGAGATTTCCTGCTTGATCAGCGACAGCAGGAACAGGTGGTTTTCAGTACCGCCGGAAACCACGTCGAAACCGCGCTCGATGAACACGCCGGCCATGGCCTGAGCGTTTTTCACCACTTGTTGCTGGTAAGCCTTGAACTCAGGCTGCAGTGCTTCCTTGAAGCAGATCGCTTTGGCGGCGATCACGTGCTCCAGCGGGCCACCCTGGGCGCCCGGGAATACCGCGGAGTTCAGCTTCTTCTCGATGTCGGCGTTGGCCTTGGCCAGGATCAGGCCGCCACGTGGACCGCGCAGGGTCTTGTGGGTGGTGGTGGTCACGACGTCAGCGAATGGAACCGGGTTCGGGTAGACGCCAGCGGCGACCAGACCGGCCACGTGAGCCATGTCGACGAACAGGTACGCACCCACCTTGTCGGCGATGGCGCGGAAGCGCGGGAAGTCGAGGATCTGCGAGTAGGCAGAGAAACCGGCCACGATCATTTTCGGCTTGTGTTCAACAGCCAGACGCTCGACTTCGTCGTAGTCGATCAGGCCGTTGGCGTCGATGCCGTACTGGATGGCGTTGTACAGCTTGCCGGAGGAAGAAACGCTGGCGCCGTGGGTCAGGTGACCGCCGTGAGCCAGGCTCATGCCCAGAATGGTGTCACCGGCCGACAGCAGGGCCAGGTAAACAGCGGCGTTGGCTTGGGAGCCCGCGTGTGGCTGAACGTTGGCGTAGTCGGCGCCGAACAGTTCCTTGGCGCGGTCGATGGCCAGTTGCTCGACAACGTCGACGTACTCGCAACCACCGTAGTAGCGCTTGCCCGGGTAGCCTTCGGCGTATTTGTTGGTCAGTACCGAGCCTTGAGCTTCCATCACCGCTGGGCTGGTGTAGTTCTCCGAAGCGATCAGCTCGATGTGTTCTTCCTGGCGCTGGGCTTCTTGCTCCATGGCGGCAAAAAGATCGGCGTCGTACTTGGCAATAGTCAAATCACGGCTGAACATGGCGGTCCTCAAGGATCGGGGGCAGAAAAGGGGGGCATTCTACCCCAACGGGTTTTGGATGGCATATGAAACGACATCATGTCGCAGACAAGTGGCGTTCATGACCAGATGTGTGGCGTCCGTGCCGGCCTTTTCGCTGACCAGCCGGGTCGAACAATAACCGAGGCGGCCCCGCGATTTTGTGATCGACATCAATCCCTGTGAGAGTGAGCTTGCTCGCGAAGATCGCGCTGCCGATCTTCAGTCGAACATGAACAGCGCATCATTGCTGAACTGCGCCTCGAATCGTCCCGCCGGCATCGGTCGCCCGAACAGATAACCCTGAACCTCGTCGCAGCCATGCTCGCGCAGGAAGTCCAGCTGTTCGTGGGTTTCCACGCCCTCGGCGATCACCGCCAGATTCAGGCTGTGGGCCATGGCGATGATCGCCCGGGCAATCTGCGCGTCCTGCTCGCCGGACGGCAGTCCGTCGACGAAGGTGCGGTCGATCTTCAGCACGTCGATCGGGAATTGCTTGAGGTAGTTCAGCGACGAGTAACCGGTGCCGAAGTCGTCTACCGCGATGCTCAAGCCGAGGTTCTTCAGGCCGGCAAGGATCTGCATCGCTTCGCTGACTTCGCGCATCAGGATGCTTTCGGTCAGTTCCAGTTCCAGGCACGCCGGCGGCAGGCCGGTTTCCTTGAGGATGGTGGCGATCCGCGTGCCGAGCTGGCCGTCGGAGAACTGCCGGGCGGAAATGTTCACCGAAACCTTCGGCACGCGCACGCGGCTCTGGTGCCAGGTCTTGAGCTGGCGGCAGGCCTCGCTGATCACCCAGTCGCCGACGTCCACCACCAGCCCGAGTTCTTCGAGCACCGGAATGAAATCCCCCGGCGGCACCAGTCCGCGACGCGGATGACGCCAGCGCAGCAGGGCTTCGGCGCCGGTCAGACGTTTGCCGTCGCCGCTGAACTGCGGCTGGTAATACAGCACGAATTCGTTCTGCTCGAGGGCGTGGCGCAGATCGCTTTCCAGCTCCAGACGTTCAAGCGCACTGGCGTTCATGTCGGCCTGATAGAACTGGAAGTTGTTCTTGCCGCGCTCCTTGGCATGGTACATCGCGGTATCGGCGTTCTTCATCAACTGGCTGAGTTCGTTGCCGTCCTGCGGGCTCAGGGCGATGCCGATACTGGCGGTGACGAAGAACTCGCGACCTTCCAGCACGAATGGCCGAACGAGGCTGGCGAGAATCTGTTCGGCCACGTGGATCGCACGGTTCAGCGCCATTTCGCGGCTGGAACGGTGTTGCAGCAGCAGGGTGAATTCGTCGCCGCCCATCCGCGCCACGGTGTCGTCATCGTCGACGCAGGCCAGCAAGCGCGTGGCCATGTCCTTGAGCATGCGGTCGCCGGCGGCGTGGCCGAGGGAGTCGTTGATCGGTTTGAAGCGGTCGAGGTCGAGGAACATCAGCACCACCCACGACTTTTGCCGCTCGGCCGATTGCAGCGCGGTGTGCAGGCGATCCTGGAACAGCGTGCGGTTCGGCAGGTGGGTCAGGGCGTCGTAGTAGGCGAGGCGGTGAATCCGCTGCTCGCTGGCCTTGCGTTCGCTGATATCGCTGAAGAAGCACACGTAACTGGCGAGGTCGCCCTCGTCATCGAGCACGGCGGTGATGCCGACCCACGCCGGGTAATGCTCGCCGTTGCGGCGCTTGAGCCAGACTTCACCTTCCCAGGTGCTGTGCTGATGCAACTGCTTGAGCACATAGCGCAGGTGCGCGTCCTGCTGTTCGTCGACGGTGAGCATGTTCGGCAACTGGTCGAGCACTTCGCTTACCGCGTAACCGCTGACTCGACTGAACGCTTCGTTGGCCTGAACGATGTAACCGGCCGGGTCGGTGATCAGGATCGCCGAAGTCGAGTGCTCGAAAACCGTGGCCGCCATGCGCAGGTCTTTCTCGGCGCGGCGCTGCTGGCTGATGTCGCGACCGACCCCGAGCACGCCTTCGAAGGCGCCATGTTCGTCCCACACCAGCACCAGGCGCAGTTCGATCGGGATCTTGCGGCCGTCGGCGCGCAGGCAGTCGAACAGGAACATCTGGGTCTGCACCTGGCTGCGCAAAATCACCAGTTGCTCGGGTTTGCCCAGGGCTTTGCTGACCCGATCCATCAGGTGATAGATGCCGCTCAGTTGCTGCGGGTTGGCGATGGTCGACTGCCAGCCGTTCTGGAAAATCCATTCGGCGTCATAACCCAGTACCGCCTGCACCGACGGGCTGACGTAGTTCAGCGAGAGCTTGCTGTCGGTGGAGAAAATCACGTCGCTGATGCTTTCGGCGAGCATCCGGTAGCGCTGTTCGCTGTCACGCAGGGATTCGCTGGCTTCGATCTGCTCGGTGATGTCCTTGGCCACGCCGATGATCCGCGTGACCTGATCGTGCTTGTCCCGGGCCAGCGCCTGTTCGCGAATGTCGAAGCGTCGCCACTTGCCGTCGCGATGGCGGAAACGCAGCTGGCATTGCAACAACTGGCTGTAACCGGCGTGACGCTGCATCTGCCGCGAGCGGTGGTAATAGTCGGCGTCTTCCGGGTGCAGGAGGATTTCCCAGAAGTACTCGCCCATCTGATGCAGTTCGGTGCGGTTGTAACCGAGGGTCTGGCCGAGATGGTGGTTGCTGAAAATCATCCGCTGGCTGATCACGTCCTGCACGTACAGGTGATCCGGCACGGTACGCACCACGTCCGACCAGAAACCTTCGCGCTCCAGCAGCGACAGTTCGATCAGCTTGCGGCTGGTGATGTCGTTGATGCTCAGGATCACGGCTTTGTAGTCGTGCTGTTCCTGCGGCAGGCGCAGCACCAGCCACAGGTGCTGGTCGCGGCCATTGATGTCCGGGAGTTTGATTTCCAGTTCCAGCTGCTTTTGCTGCTGGAGCACGGCGTCGAGTACTTGATTGCCGATGGCGCACTGACTGTGCGGTTGACCGTCGATCAGCAGTTGCCAGGCGTGGTCGCATGAATTGACGTTAAGCAGTTGCAGCGCGACCTGGTTGACCTCGGTGACCCGCAGTTCGTGGAGCAATTGCTGGCGCTGCGCCGGCTGGTCGAGCCAGGCCTTGAGCTGGTCGCTGGTCTGGATCTGGGCTTTCTCGAAAACCTGCTTGAGCCCCGAAAGATCCAGCACGCACAGCGCCACGCCGGTGCCTTCGAAAATATCCTGATAGCGCCGGCGCCCCTCATGCACCTGACGCTGACGGCGGCGCATGTTGAGCAGCGCGATAAACGGCAGCAGCGAGAGCGCCAGGCCCAACAGGCATTTGCCGATGAACGCCGGCAGCAGTTGTTCGAGCACATGCTGACGGTCGAACAGGCCACGCAGTTGCCAGTCGCTGCTGCTCAGCGGCACGGTCAGCACGCTGTTGGCCAGATCGTCCGGGGTCAGGGTGCTGGTCTTGGAAGAAGGCAGGGCTTCGTCGCGGCTGATGATCTGATGGTTGACGCGGTTTTCCACCAACCACAGCGGACGGATTCCGCTGTCGCCCTGTTTGGTCAGCGCGTCGAAGAAGGTCGGCGTCAGGCGCAGCGCCCAGTAACCGCGGGTGCTGCCGCTGGCCTGATGCAGCAACAGATGCACCACCGAACCGTCGTCGGCGTTACTGAAGTAGTGAGCCTGAGCGCGGCTGCGGCGTACCAGATCGCTGAGGTAATCGGCATCGCGGCTGTCAGTCGCGCTGTCGCTGAGGATTTTCCCGGACGGGCTGAGCAGGGCCAGGCTGCGCAGGTCAGGCAGCGATTGCTGAAGCTTGCGCAGCAGAGCCTGCTGTTCGTCGGCCGATTGGGGCTGTTCGACGATCGGTAGCAGATTGAGGGCGATCTGCGCGTTCAGCGCCATGTTCAGGCTGACCTGAGCGGCGAGGTCGGCGGTGTAGTCGATGGTGTACTGACGCTGGTTTTTCTGGGTTTCGCGCAATTGATCGAGCAGTTGCCAGAACAGCAACGCGAGCAGCATCAGCACCAGCGTCGCCAGCGCGCCTTTCAATGTGCCACGCAGGGACGAGCCGGGCGCCGGTTGGGTGCTGCTCACAGAGGCTGGCGGAGTGACGTTGGACAAGCTGTAATCCTGCGGTCTGGCTGGACTGGCGCGACGTGCACTATAAGCCGGACGCCCAAGGGGCGGCTAGCATGCCTTGAGTTGTGGCGAAGTGCCAGCCCCACTCGGCTGGACTGCCTTCCGTCATTAAGGTAGCTTTGCCGGTTACGCGGGAGCGTTCCAGCTCCTAGACTTTCCGCGCGCACGCATTGATATCTTCCAGTGAACGACGCGCACGGTCTGGCCGGGCATTGCCTGTGTCCCAATCATTCATCAGTCACTGACCCAAGGTTCTCCATGGCTCAATACGTCTTCACCATGCATCGGCTGGGCAAAGTTGTTCCGCCGAAGCGGGAAATCCTGAAAAACATTTCGCTGTCTTTCTTCCCCGGCGCCAAGATCGGCGTACTCGGCCTCAACGGTTCGGGTAAATCCACGCTGCTGAAAATCATGGCTGGCGTCGACACCGAGTTCGAAGGCGAAGCGCGCCCGATGCCGGAACTGAACATCGGTTACCTGCCGCAAGAGCCGCAACTGGATCCGACCAAGACCGTGCGTGAAGTGGTCGAGGAAGCGGTCAGCGTAATCAAGGATGCGCAAGCGCGTCTGGACGAGGTCTACGCCGCCTACGCCGACCCGGACGCCGACTTCGACAAGCTGGCCGCCGAACAGGCCAAGCTCGAAGCGATCCTGCAGGCCAGCGACGGTCACAACCTGGAGCGCCAGCTGGAAGTCGCCGCCGATGCGCTGCGTCTGCCGGCCTGGGACGCCAAGGTCGAACACCTGTCCGGTGGTGAAAAACGTCGTGTGGCCCTGTGCCGTCTGCTGCTGTCCGCCCCGGACATGCTGCTGCTCGACGAACCGACCAACCACCTGGACGCCGACTCCGTTGCGTGGCTCGAACACTTCCTGCACGACTTCCCGGGCACCGTGGTAGCGATCACGCACGACCGTTACTTCCTGGACAACGTCGCCGGCTGGATTCTGGAACTCGACCGCGGCGCGGGCATTCCTTACGAGGGCAACTACTCGGGTTGGCTGGAAGCCAAGTCCGATCGTCTGGCCCAGGAATCCAAGCAGCAATCGGCTCACGAAAAAGCCATGAAGGAAGAACTGGAGTGGGTGCGCAAAGGCGCCAAGGCCCGCCAGTCGAAATCCAAGGCTCGTCTGCAACGCTTCGAAGAAATGCAGTCGCAGGAATTCCAGAAGCGTTCGGAAACCAACGAGATCTACATCCCGGCCGGTCCGCGCCTGGGTGACAAGGTCATCGAATTCAAGAACGTCACCAAGGGTTATGGCGATCGCGTACTGATCGACAACCTGTCGTTCTCGATGCCCAAAGGCGCCATCGTCGGCGTGATCGGCGGTAACGGTGCCGGTAAGTCGACCCTGTTCCGCATGCTGATGGGCAAGGAAACCCCGGACTCCGGCAGCATCGAGATCGGCGAAACCGTGCAACTGGCCTGCGTTGATCAGAGCCGCGAAGACCTGGACGGCAGCAAGACCGTGTTCCAGCAGATCTCCGACGGTTCCGACCAGATCCGCATCGGCAACTACGAGATCCCGTCGCGTACCTACGTCGGTCGCTTCAACTTCAAGGGCGGCGATCAGCAGAAGTTCGTCAAGGACCTGTCCGGTGGTGAGCGCGGTCGTCTGCACCTGGCGCTGACCCTGAAGGAGGGCGGCAACGTCCTGCTGCTCGACGAACCGTCCAACGACCTCGACGTTGAAACCCTGCGTTCCCTGGAAGAAGCCTTGCTGGACTTCCCGGGTGCCGCCATTGTGATCTCTCACGATCGGTGGTTCCTTGACCGCGTCGCGACTCACATCCTGGCGTACGAAGACGACTCGCAAGCGGTGTTCTTCGAAGGCAACTACACCGAGTACGAAGCCGATCGCAAAAAACGCCTCGGCGAAGCAGCGGCCCAGCCACACCGGGTACGCCACAAGAAACTGGCCTGATTACAGGTTGGTTGCATGAAAAAGCGGAGTCTTCGGGCTCCGCTTTTTTTTGCCTGCAATGCAGATTGTTTTATAGCGTGTGTACTATTTGTTTTCATAAATGCGACATTTTTGTCTGTTGCTGTGTACATGTCGTTTGTTACAGTCCGGCTCAATCTCCTCCAACGACAACAAATTTGCCGAGACTTTTCCCATGATCGAATCCGTCGAATCCTTCCTCGCCCGTCTGAAAAAACGCGATCCGGATCAACCCGAATTCCACCAGGCCGTCGAAGAGGTCCTGCGCAGCCTGTGGCCGTTTCTCGAAGCCAATCCGCACTATCTGACCTCGGGGATTCTGGAGCGCATCTGCGAGCCGGAGCGGGCGGTGGTGTTCCGGGTGTCGTGGGTCGACGATCAGGGCAAGGTTCAGGTCAATCGCGGTTTCCGCATCCAGATGAATAGCGCCATCGGGCCGTACAAGGGCGGCTTGCGCTTCCACCCTTCGGTGAACATGGGCGTGCTGAAATTCCTCGCCTTCGAACAGACCTTCAAGAACTCCCTGACCTCGTTGCCCATGGGCGGCGGCAAGGGTGGTTCGGACTTCGATCCGAAGGGCAAGAGCGACGCTGAAGTCATGCGTTTCTGCCAGGCATTCATGAGTGAGCTGTACCGCCACATTGGTGCCGACGTGGACGTACCGGCCGGTGATATCGGTGTCGGCGCACGGGAGATCGGTTTCCTGTTCGGTCAGTACAAACGGCTGAGCAACCAGTTCACCAGCGTGCTGACCGGCAAGGGCATGACCTACGGCGGCAGCCTGATCCGCCCGGAAGCCACGGGTTTCGGTTGCGTGTATTTCGCCGAGGAAATGCTCAAGCGCCGCGAGCAGACTGTCGAAGGCAAGCGTGTGGCGATCTCCGGCTCCGGCAACGTTGCGCAATACGCGGCTCGCAAAGTGATGGATCTGGGCGGCAAAGTGATTTCCCTGTCCGACTCCGAAGGCACGTTGTACTGCGAGGCGGGCCTCAGCGAAGAACAGTGGTTGGCGCTGCTGGAACTGAAGAACGTCAAGCGCGGGCGGATCAGCGAACTGGCTTCCGCCTTCGGCCTGGAGTTCCGCGCCGGTCAACTGCCATGGTCGTTGCCGTGCGATATCGCGTTGCCTTGTGCCACCCAGAACGAACTCGACGCCGAATCCGCCCGCAGCTTGCTGCGCAACGGCTGCATCTGCGTGGCAGAAGGCGCGAACATGCCGACCACCCTCGAGGCTGTGGATATCTTTATCGAGGCCGGCATTCTGTTCGCGCCGGGCAAGGCCTCGAATGCCGGCGGCGTGGCGGTCAGTGGGCTGGAGATGTCGCAGAACGCCATGCGCCTACTGTGGACGGGCGGCGAGGTGGACAGCAAGTTGCACGGGATCATGCAGTCGATCCACCACGCTTGCGTGCATTACGGTGAGGAAAACGGGCGGATCAACTACGTCAAAGGCGCGAACATTGCCGGCTTCGTCAAAGTCGCCGATGCGATGCTCGCCCAAGGCGTGGTTTAAGAAACGGGGTTCAAGAGCGCTCGATGCGGATCACTTCGATCAGTTGATCGCCGGCCGGGCGCAGCCACAGCACTTCATCGTTGAGCCGCGCGCCAAGCAGCGCACGGCCCAGCGGTGAGGCCCAGTTGATCAGGCCGTTGGCGGCATCGGCCTGGTCTTCACCGACCAGTTGCACCCGGCGCTCCGTGTCGTGTTCGTCGGCGTAGGTCACCCAACTGCCGATCTGCACCTTTTCATTGGAAGTCGGGGCTGGCGCGACCTGAGCGCTGCCGACCCGTTGATTGAAATAACGCAAATCCCGTTCGAGATCAGCCAGCCGCTGCTTGTCCGCCTGTTCGCCCTTGGCGGACTGTTCGGCGTGCAGGGTTTGCAGTTCGGCGACTTTCGCCTGCAACTGGGCAAGCCCTTGCGGCGTGACGTAATTGGGCTGTGTGCTGACCTGCCGTTCGACCGGCTGATCGGCTTGCGCGGCGGCGTTGTCTTCGTTGACGAAGGCGCGACTCATGATGGGCTCCTGTTACAACCGTTGGGCCATGGTCGCAGGCTAAAGGTTTCGCTGGATGTCTGGAAACGACCTACTGCGAACGATAAGCCCGCGCGGCGCCCTGATCCTTCTCCTGCTGCCAGGCGCGCTCGCGTTCGTCCCAGTGCTCGTTGCGATACTGTTCGCGATCCTTGTTTTCCAGCATCGCCTGGCACTGGCGGAAACCGTCGCTCCAGCCCTCGGCGTATTGGTTGTCCTTGAGATAACGCGGCACGTTCTTGCGAAACTCGCCGCTGATCGAACCGGCCGCCTGACGACCGCTGATGCAACCGTCATCGAAACCGTCGGCGAACGCCGGTGGATAACCCTTGGCAATCAGATCTTCGTGGGTGCTCTGACAGCCACCCAGCAACAGCAACACGCCCGCAAAAACCGCACACCGCCACATCACACTCTCCCGGGCCGTTAAACGGCTGATAGGGAAAGTCTAGAAGCGGATTCGTCGATGGGGCGTGAAAGAAAGATCAAAACCTCAGTAGTGATACCACTTCACTTCCAGCATCACCTCGGTTTCAGGCGTGGCCAGATGGCTGAATTCGCGCTGGGCGCTCAGGCGCAGGCCGAGGTTGCGCGACAATTCCCACTGCTGATTCAGGCTCAGGCTACGGCGCACTTCACCATTGAAGAAGTAATCGCCCTTGGCCTCCAGGCTGAGATTGCCCAACGGGTTTTTCCACAGCACGCCGGTATTGAAACCGCCGGCGGGGGAAACGAACTCGGCGAAATCGTTGTTGTGTTCAACGCGCACGGTGCCGAGGGCAAAACCCAGCACATCGTCACCCAGCGCCCAGGTGCCGCCACCGCCACCGTTGACGTGGCTGACCAACGTCTCGTCATCATGCTTGCCCGGTACGCGTTCAAGACCACCGGTGACTTGCCACGACAGCGGCTGCAACAGCGCATTGCGCGGCGTCAGCGAGCGGATGGTCGCCAGATCCAGTTGCTGGAACTGCCAGTGATTGCCTTCGTACTGGCGCAGCTTCATCTGCAGGATTTCGATCTGCGCGCCGAGGGGGAAACTCTCGGCGTTGTCGTTGAGGTCGTGATAGGCCATGCGCAAGCCGTACTCGCCGAACGCGCGGTCACCGCGAGTGCCGAGACCGGCCTGCCAGGTGCGCGATTCGTGGCCATCTTCGGGCAGGCCCGGTTGTGGAATTTGCAGCTCCGGCGCCGGGTTTTTGTTGATCGCCCGCAGCAATTCGAAACTGCGCTGGGCCCGCTGTGGATCACGTTCCTGGCCGTTGGCGCGGTAGCGCTCCAGCCGATACGCCGCGTCAATGATCAGCGCTTGCCGATCCCGGGGCAGGGCCTTGAAGGCTGGATCCTGAAGTTGCTGCTGATCGGCGCTGACTTTCAGCACCCAGTCCTGTTCCTCGCCGCTCAGGGGCTCGGCACGGCTGAGCAGTTCGCGCTCGCGGGACGGGCGGTATTCGATGTGTTCGACCAGTCCGGCTTCCTTCACCGCTTTGACGGTGTCGGTGGGGATTGCGGTCAGCGGGAATTGTTCGGTCAGGCGCAGGCTCGGGCGCGCCACCTGTAATAGTTCGAGCAGGCGATAGGAGCAGTTTTCATCGAAGAAGAAATAGTCGAACTGGATCTGCTTCAACTCCCACACATGCTCGACCATTCGCGCGGTTTCGGCTTGCGTCAGATTGAGCCGGTATTCCCACAGGTCGCGGTTTTCCAGGCTGCGGTATTCCGAGAGTTTTTCCTGATAGGGCACCAGCGCGAACAGCCCCGGATAGCCACCCATCAGGCCTTTCCAGGCGTACAGGATGCTGTTGTCCGAACCTTCGATGTAGGCGCCGAAGTTGATCGCGTAACTGAGCAATGAAGTCTTGTCGCTCTGCACGTCAGCCTGGTCGATGCGCAGCAGGGTGTGGCCGAACATCGACGACGGGCTGTTGAGGTAGGCCGCCGGGAAAATCATCACCGCGCTGTGGGGCGAGACGTCCTTGAACCATTTCTTGAATTCGGCGCAGTCCGGGGTCGGCAGGTCGGTCAGGTTGAGTTGATCTTTCAACCAGCGGGTGCGTGCCGGGTAGACGCACTGGGCGTGTTGCTCACCGAGACGGGCGGGGGCATACAGCGCCTGCACGGTGGCGGCCAGTTCATGGTCGGGATGTTCGTTGCCATCGGGGGCGAGGAAGAATTTTTTGTCGCTGACGTAGCTGCGCCAGCCGCCGAGCTTGGCGGTTTCGTAATGACCGAGGGAAATCCAGAAGCGGTCGTTGGCCAGTTGCTGCAAACGTTGAGGGTCGATGTGGGGCGCGGCGGACAGCGGGGCGCAGACACACAGCGCCAGCCAGGCAAGGCGTTTGAGCATAAATGGCAACTTAAGTCGAAAGAAACAAAGACCCAAGAAGGGCGGGTCGAAAAAATAAAACCCGCTTCCCGAAAGAAGCGGGTGGGTCGAGCTTAAGCCTGAGTCGCGTACTTGGCCAGACGTGGGTCTGCCTTCAGAACGGCCAGGGTGTTGGTATGCACGTCTTCGGCGGTCACGTCAGCCTTGCTGAAGATCTGCTGGAAGTGCTCGTGAGTGACGGCGGCGAAGTGCGCACGGTCTTCCGGCGCCACGCCCAGTACCACGGCATAGGTCGTCAGCGCTTCGCCGTTGCCTTTTGCCATGTCTTCGGACAGCTCGTTCATCATGCCATTCATGGCAAACCAGGATTTGCCGCCGTAGGTCAGCGATGCGTTGGTGGAGCAACCGTTGGTGCCGGACGTCATGCCGAACGTGGCATTGCCGGAAGTGCCGTTGGTGGTGGATGCCAGGAAGTGAGCCGGGGTGCCACGCTGACCTTCGAACAGCATGTTGCCCCAACCGCAATCCGGGCCGCCTGGAGCTTGCGCCATTGCGTTGATGGATACAGCGGTGAAGAGAGTACCGAGAAGAATCCGTTTCATAGCTTTTTTCTCTTTGTGTGCATACCAATGGACAGGGTTCTGGCCCCCCAAGCTCTGTACGAAACAGATCCAAACGAAGCCAGTGGGCCGGTATTAGTTCCAGCCGCGCAGTTTGGAGTTTAGGCACGTTCCCGGGGTTCCGTGATTTTTTACGAAAGATTTGACGATACCCCCGGTTTCAATGGGGCTGCGTCAAGGTTGGCCGGTTGTCTATGCTTTGTCGTATGGCGCGCCTTGCCAGTGGGGCTCGGGCAGCGCCAGAATGCCGCTATCTGCCCCGCCTGATTGTTAAGGAAGCCCGATGCCTGATCCTGTTGCTGCCAGCTTGCGTCTAGCGCCCGAAGCGCTGACCCGTCCGTTTTCCGCTGAACAGTTCAGCTTCACTACCACCAATGATCTGGAGCCCTTTCGCGGTGTGCTCGGCCAGGAACGTGCGGTCGAAGCCTTGCAGTTCGGTGTGGCCATGCCACGCCCCGGTTACAACGTTTTCGTCATGGGCGAGCCCGGCACCGGCCGTTTCTCGTTCGTCAAACGCTACCTGAAGGCCGAAGGCAAGCGCCTGCAGACCCCGGCGGACTGGGTCTACGTCAACAATTTCGATGAGCCGCGCGAGCCCCGCGCCCTGGAACTGCCATCGGGCAGCGCCGCTGCGTTCATCGGCGATATCAACGGCCTGATCGACAACCTGCTGTCGACCTTTCCTGCGGTGTTCGAACACCCGTCCTACCAGCAGAAGAAGAGCGCCATCGACCGCGCCTTCAACCAGCGCTACGACAAGGCGCTGGACGTCATCGAACGTCTGGCGCTGGAAAAAGACGTCGCCCTGTACCGCGACAGCAGCAACATCGCCTTCACTCCGATGCTTGAAGGCAAGGCGCTGGATGAAGCTGAATTCGCCCAGTTGCCGGAGGCCGAGCGCGAGCGTTTCCATGAGGACATTTCCGGCCTCGAAGAGCGCCTGAACGAAGAACTCGCCAGCCTGCCGCAATGGAAGCGCGAGTCGAGCAACCAGCTGCGTCAGCTCAACGAAGAAACCATCACCCTGGCTCTGCAGCCTTTGCTCGCACCGCTGTCGGAAAAGTACGCGGAAAATGCGGCCGTCTGCGGTTACCTGCAAGCGATGCAGGTGTATCTGCTGAAGACCGTCGTCGAACAACTGGTCGATGACAGCAAGACCGACGCGGTCGCGCGCAAGCTGCTGGAAGAGCAATACGCCCCGAGCCTGGTGGTCGGCCATCCGGCCAGCGGCGGTGCGCCGGTGGTGTTCGAACCGCATCCGACCTACGAAAACCTGTTCGGCCGCATCGAATACACCACCGATCAAGGCGCGCTCTACACCACCTATCGCCAGTTGCGTCCGGGTGCGTTGCACCGCGCCAATGGCGGTTTCCTGATCCTTGAAGCGGAAAAAAT
Source organism: Pseudomonas fluorescens (assembly GCF_030344995.1). Taxonomy (GTDB): domain Bacteria; phylum Pseudomonadota; class Gammaproteobacteria; order Pseudomonadales; family Pseudomonadaceae; genus Aquipseudomonas; species Aquipseudomonas fluorescens_BF. The sequence continues at coordinate 5,644,012 of NZ_CP128260.1, read as the reverse complement.
GCTCGGTGAGCCGTTCGTTTGGGATGCGCTCAAGCGCGCCCTGCAATCGCGCAAGCTGAAGATGGAATCGCCGCTGGGCGAGATGGGCCGTTTCGCCACCGTGACGCTCAACCCGCAGCACATTCCGTTGCAGGTCAAAGTGATCATCATCGGCGCCCGTCAGCTGTACTACACGCTGCAGGACCTCGATCCGGACTTCCAGGAGATGTTCCGCGTTCTGGTGGACTTCGACGAAGACATCCCGATGGTCGACGAAAGCCTGGAGCAGTTCGCACAGTTGCTGAAAACCCGAACTTCGGAAGAAGGCATGGCGCCGCTGACCGCCGACGCGGTGGCGCGTCTGGCGACCTACAGTGCGCGTCTGGCTGAGCATCAGGGGCGTTTGTCGGCGCGGATTGGCGATCTGTTCCAACTGGTCAGCGAGGCGGATTTCATCCGGCACCTGGCCAACGATGAAATGACCGACGCCGGCCACATCGAGCGTGCGCTCAAGGCCAAGGCCACCCGCACCGGTCGGGTGTCGGCGCGGATTCTCGACGACATGCTGGCGGGGATCATCCTGATCGACACCGACGGCGCGGCGGTCGGCAAGTGCAACGGTTTGACCGTGCTCGAAGTCGGCGACTCGGCGTTCGGGGTGCCGGCGCGGATTTCCGCCACGGTGTACCCGGGCGGCAGCGGCATCGTCGACATCGAGCGCGAGGTCAACCTCGGTCAGCCGATTCACTCCAAGGGCGTGATGATCCTCACCGGGTATCTGGGCAGCCGTTACGCCCAGGAATTCCCGCTGGCGATTTCCGCGAGCATCGCGCTGGAGCAATCCTACGGTTACGTCGATGGCGACAGTGCGTCGCTGGGCGAGGCGTGCACGCTGATTTCGGCGCTGTCGAAAACCCCGCTCAAGCAGTGCTTCGCGATCACAGGTTCGATCAACCAGTTCGGCGAAGTGCAGGCGGTGGGCGGGGTCAACGAGAAGATCGAAGGCTTCTTCCGTCTCTGCGAAGCGCGCGGTTTGACGGGTGAGCAGGGCGCGATCATTCCGCAGGCCAACGTCGCAACGTTGATGCTCGATGAGAAAGTACTGGCGGCGGTGCGTGCCGGGCAGTTCCACGTTTACGCGGTGCGTCAGGCCGACGAAGCGTTGAGCCTGCTGGTGGGTGAGCCGGCCGGTGAGCCGAACGAAGAGGGCGAATTCCCGGAAGGCAGCGTCAACGCGCGGGTGGTGGAGCGCCTGCGAGTGATTGCCGAGATGATCAGCGAAGAGGATTTGAAAGAAGCCGAGAAGGAACTGGCGCAGGAGGCGCTGGCGGAGGCCAAACCGGCGTAAGCCAGGCTGCAGTCAAAGAAACGGGAGCCTTGTGCTCCCGTTTTTGTTTTGTCGCGAACGTCGGCAAAAGTGCCATCACTCTGGCGTCAATATTCACACAATGACCATTCGGCGCCTTCTGGTTCTGTGCGGCTTGCGCGGCGGACTTTTCTTCTATTCTCTGCTCAAGGACATCGACAGTATCACTGGATCGAAACAGCTCTTCAGCAAGGGCTGAACACCGGCTTTACCGAGGGTCGCCGCCATGTCGCGCAACCTCTGCCTCACCCGTCAATGCCTGGGTCTCGTGACCCGTATCGAATGCGCCATCAAACCGTTGGCCGGCGATAACGGCATGTGGACGTTGCTCTTCGCCGCCGGCATGGCCGGTGAACAACCTTCCGCCATCAAAGCCCAGGGCCCGTTTCACGGGCCGATCGCCGCCGAGTCGATTCTCGACACCATCGTTGAAAGCCTGACGATGCACGGCTATGAACTGGCCAATGATCCACAGATCTGGTCGCTGCATCTGCAGGCGCAGCTGCGGCAAATCAACGGTGGACGCGGACGCAGCATCGGCACCTTCGACCATTAGCGTCGATCACCGGTGCCGACCATCAGCGTCGATCAGGGCGCAGCGCCCTGGGTCTGCGCCTTGTCGAGTTTGACCTCAAAACCGTATTGCACGGTGGCGAGGTCGGTTCGCTGGTAGGTTTCCACGTGCGTCGGATGTCCATAGAAATAATGCACGCCGAATAACGCCGGCCCTTCCGCGCTCGCGTCGTGGCTGACTGACAGAATCTGCTTCAGGTAATGACCGCTGTCGTCCTTGACGAAGAATCGCCATTCGTTGGCGGGGAATCGCTTCGAATCCACCACCAGCGCGTTGTTTCTGATTTCCAGACCTTTGGGCAGGGCTTTGGCTTCATAAGCCTGTTTCTCCACCGTGGCCAGGAACAACGGCATCGAGCCGACGGCAATCGCCGGGGTTTCCGGGAACAGGTTCAGGTCGTAGGTGATCGTCGCCTGTAGCGGATCGACCTGATACGCCTCGGGCGGCAGTTCGATCGGCTCGTCGAGTTTACCGTTGTGCTTTTCAGTGAAGAACGTCACCGGGCTTTCGCCGGGGCTGAAGTCGTCGCCGAGCATTTCATCATTGAAGGTTTTGCGGTGGTCGAACTCGATGCGCGCGGCGCTCGGCTCTTCAACCGATTGGCGGATATGAACGCCGCTTTTCAGCTGTTCTTCAGTCAGAGACGCGCCCTTGAGCCAGTCGGGCGCCTGGTCGTCGTAGACGGTGATCGGAAGGTCGAGCGGCTGCACGGTTTTTTCCGTGGTGTGCGGATCGAACTCGCGCACGGGCAGATTCAGCGTCTTGCGGGTGACGGTCGCTTCGGAAAAATCCAGCAGGCTGACTTCGAGGGTGTCGATCGGGCCGTTGAAGTACACCTTGTTGTAGTGGTGCGGATGTTGTTGCTCAAAGGCCTGCTGTTCATCGTCCAGCTTTTTTTCCAGCGTATCGCTCCAGGCTTTTTGCTGTTGCAGGTACGCCAGCTGCTTTTGATAGAACGCCACCTGCTCGGGGTTTTCGTTGATGGCGCCGGCACGCACCAGATACTGGCCCGTCGAGTCGCGGGCCTGGACGATCAACGGATTGAGCCGGGTGTTGGCGACTTCCGGGGCGAGCGGCAGCTGATTGCTGAACTCGAGTTCGGCGTAGTGCGTGTCCAGTTTCAGCAGGGTCACTCTGAGGTTGCCGTCGGAGCGGGTCTGGCCGACGTCCTTTTTATCCAGATTGAAACTGTGCAGGCGTTTCGGGGCGATGACTTCCACCCGGCCTTGCAGGCTGACCGGGCGCGGCAGGTTTTTCTTGTCGACATTCAGCCCTTCGATGAACGGGTAGGTGACGGTCAGGTCATCGGGGTTGGTGACGTTGGAGCTGGACGGACTCAGCTGAATGCCCGGATCGGTTTCCGACCACTCCGGCTGATAGGCGATGACCCGTTTGTTGCTCAGGGTTACCGATTGCCATTCCACGCCATGGGGGAAGAGAAAGCCGCCGGGGATGTTGAGCACGAAGGGGAACACCGGTTGCAGGTCGGTGAGGTAATCGGAACTGGAATCCTTGTGCAGCACAAACAGGCCATTGATGAAGGTGTCGACCAGCGCCTGGGGTGTCGGGTAATGCCGGAGTACGCCGAGAGCGTCTTCGCCGTATTCGGTCCGGGGCGGTTTGTTGTCGAGCTTCTGTTGCGCGCGTTCGAGCAACAGCAGCGAGCCGCCGAGTTCGGTAACGGCATCCTTGAGTTTCGGGTCGGTGATGGCGTCCAGCGATTGCTCGAACTGCGCAGTCTTTTCTTCGAGGCTGACCGCGTGCTTTTCATCGCCGGGCGAACACCCGCCGAGCAGCAGGGCGAGGCAAATTCCGGCAGTCGTTATCGGCAATCGCACATCCATTTCCAGTCGTCCTGTCCACTGTCGCTGGGCTGTCAATGGTTTGGACACTAGCAGAAAAACTTTGACACACACACGCAGGTGGCGGATTTCCGGGCGGTTTCTGGCTGTCATGGGCGGCTGGTATACTCGCCGCCGATTTCAACCCTTCTTGTGTGAGAGTCAATGGAACGCTTTATCGAAAATGCAATGTACGCCACGCGCTGGCTGCTGGCGCCGATCTACATCGGGCTGTCCCTCGGGCTGCTGGCGCTGGCATTGAAATTCTTCCAGGAAGTGTTTCATGTCATTCCCAACGTTTTCTCCATGGCCGAGTCCGAGCTGATTCTGGTGCTGCTGTCGCTGATCGACATGGCGCTGGTCGGCGGCTTGCTGGTGATGGTGATGATTTCCGGCTACGAAAACTTCGTGTCCGAGCTGAACATCGATGAAGGCAAAGAGAAGCTCAGCTGGCTGGGCACCATGGACTCCTCGTCGCTGAAGATGAAAGTGGCGGCGTCGATCGTGGCGATCTCCTCGATCCACCTGCTGCGGATCTTCATGGATGCCAAGAACGTCGATCCCGAGCACCTGATGTGGTACGTGATCATCCACATGACCTTCGTGATCTCGGCGTTTGCCATGGGTTATCTGGACAAGCTCACCAAGCACTGATGAGCTGACGATTGCTGTAACAAAACCGCCCGTCTGTTGCGAAACAGACGGGCGGTGTCGTTTGTGGCTTGTGCTTTGATCGGCCGAGGCATATCCCTGTAGGTCTCAAGGCTCGCCACCGCGTGAGGTGCGTTCATGAACCTGCAAGAGTTGAATGCGTTTGCCGTCGCCAGAAAGGTCGACGAACTGAACCTGATCTCCATGGAGGGCGGGATCTATCTGCTTGAGGCCCGGATGCATGGTGCGGCGTACCCGCTGAGCGATCCGCAGGGGAAAATGCTGACGCTGCGTTCGGTCGAGCATGCCCGGGATGTGCTGCATAACTTTCCGGTGCTGCCGTTCAACCTGGTGCACACCTCGGTGCACGATGAAATGTGCGGTCTTGGCGCCAGTGGCGAAGAAAGCCTGAAGGTGCCGCTGGCCTGGCGATCCGCGCTGTAGGCCCGAGGGCCTGATCAATGCCGGAACATCTGTGCTAGTCTGCTCGCCCTTTTGGTTCCGGGCGCGCCGGGACGCGCTGTGTACGCACGGCAAGTCCTGAGGCCGTCCGCACAGCGGAGCAGTGTCATGTCCGAAGTAAATCTGTCCACCGACGAAACCCGCGTCAGCTACGGTATCGGCCGTCAGCTGGGTGACCAGCTGCGCGACAACCCGCCACCGGGTGTCAGCCTGGACGCCATCCTGGCCGGCCTGACCGACGCATTCGCCGGTAAGGAAAGCCGTGTAAGCCAGGAAGCAATGTCCGCCAGCTTCAAGGTGATCCGCGAGATCATGCAAGCCGAAGCCGCTGCCAAAGCTGAAGCCGCCGCTGGCGAAGGTCTGGCATTCCTGGCGGAAAATGCCAAGAAAGAAGGCATCACCACCCTGGCTTCCGGCCTGCAGTTCGAAGTGCTGACTCAAGGTGAAGGCGCCAAGCCATCCCGTGAAGACACCGTGCGTACTCACTACCACGGCACGCTGATCGACGGCACTGTGTTCGACAGCTCCTACGAGCGTGGCCAGCCGGCTGAATTCCCGGTCGGTGGCGTTATCGCTGGCTGGACCGAAGCCCTGCAACTGATGAATGCCGGCAGCAAATGGCGTCTGTACGTGCCGAGCGAACTGGCTTACGGCGCTCAAGGCGTTGGCAGCATTCCGCCGCACAGCGTTCTGGTATTCGACGTCGAACTGCTCGACGTTCTGTAATCCCGTTACCCTGCACAAGCGTGGCTTGTGCAGGGTTTCTCCGCAGTTCTCATACTTCGATCTTGTTGTGCAGTTCACTGGTCGGGCGCAAGGCCCGGGCATAGCAGAACAGGAACAGATTGCGCACCAGCTCCTTGAGCACCAAGGGCTCGCTGGAACTCAGGCCGCTGACGTCCAGATCCCCTTGATCCTGCAATTCGTGCAGGGCTTCTTCTTCCAGTACGGCACAGACTTCACCGGTTTCCCGATGCAGGATCCTGAGGTACGGGTGCGGGCGGTCCAGCCAGGCGTCGATCAAATAAGTCATGGTTCTCATCTCCATTGAAAGGGTTTCAATGAGAATAATTCTTATTCGTCAAATAGCAAGCGCCTATTGGCGGTTTGTGATTTTTTGCGGGTAAAGATTGCGTAAGGTCAAAACGGCTGGCGTTTGGCTATCGCGAGGATTTGTTGGGGATTGCGGAGGAGGGTGAAGCTCCATCCCACGGCGGGCGCGGGATGGAAGACAGCAGACTCAGACTTTTCTGACGAATTCGGATTTGAGTTTCATCGGGCCGATGCCGTCGATCTTGCAGTCAATGTCGTGGTCGCCATCGCACAGGCGGATGTTCTTGACCTTGGTGCCGACCTTGACCACCAGCGAGGTGCCCTTGACCTTCAGGTCCTTGATCACGGTGATGGTGTCGCCGTCCTGCAGGACGTTACCGACCGAATCTTTCTTCACGGCATCATCGGACGCCACTTCGGCTTCACCGCCGGCAGACCACTCGTGGGCGCACTCCGGGCATACCAGTTGGGTGCCGTCTTCGTAGGTGTATTCGGAATTGCATTTCGGGCAGGGTGGCAACGTGCTCACTAAGGCTCCTTGAAGAGGGGATCGCTAAAAGTCGCACATTGTATAGGGTTTTAGCCGCTGATGGCAGGCAACAAAAAACCGCAGGCTCCAACGGAGGCTGCGGTTTTTTGATGACGCAATGCTGATCAGTGCGTGCGGGCGACCGCGAACTCGCTCAGTTCAACCAGTGCATCGCGGTATTCGCTGGCCGGCAGCGCGTCGAGGCACTTGATCGCACGAGCCACGTAGTCACGGGCCAGTTGCGCGGTGTATTCCAGCGAACCGGACGCTTCCACGGCGATGCGGATGCTTTCCAGGTCTTCGATCCCGCCTTTCTGGATCGCCTGGCGTACCAGTGCGGCTTGCTCTGGCGTGCCTTCGCGCATGGTGTAGATCAGCGGCAGGGTCGGTTTGCCTTCGGCCAGATCGTCACCGACGTTCTTGCCCAGGGTTTCGGCGTCGCCCTTGTAGTCGAGCAGGTCGTCTACCAGCTGGAATGCCACGCCCAGGTGATCGCCGAAGGTACGCAGGGCCTCGCTCTGCTCGGTGGTGGCACCGGCCAGCGCCGCGGCGCTGTGGGTCGAGGCCTCGAAAAGCATCGCGGTCTTGCCGCGGATGACTTCCATGTAGGTTTCTTCGGTGGTGCTGGCGTCGCGAACCTTGGACAGCTGCAACACTTCGCCTTCGGCGATGATGCGCGTGGCCTGGGACAGGATCTTCATCACCGGCATCGAGCCCAGTTCGACCATCATCTCGAACGAGCGCGAGTACAGGAAGTCGCCCACCAGTACGCTCGGGGCATTGCCCCACATGGCGTTGGCGGTCGAACGGCCACGGCGCATGCCGGACATGTCGACCACGTCGTCATGCAGCAGGGTGGCGGTGTGCAGGAATTCGATGGTGGCGGCCAGCAGGCGCATGTCGTCGCCTTCGCGACCCAGGGCCTTGCCACACAACAGCACCAATAAAGGACGCAGGCGTTTGCCGCCGGCCGACGTGATGTAATCGCCGATTTTCGATACCAGCGGCACTCGGGAAGTCAGCTGCTTCTTGATGATGCCGTCGACGGCGCTAAAATCGTCCGCCACCGCGCGGTAGAAAGCTTGGGGTTGCATCAGCGACAGGTGCTCCAGAAGGGTTGCGCGGCATGCTAGGACCCACGTCCGGGCCTGTCAAGGCGCGATGGACGGCCCCTTGCATGACTTCGAAGGCTTGCGTACAATCGCGCACCCTGAACTTCCTGGGCAGCACCTGCCTTACGCAATTGCACTTGGGCCGTTCCAGCCCCATGCAGCCATGCCAGCCAATACCTCTTCTTATAAAGAGCTGGGTGAGCAGGATTATCGGAGAAATACCATGTACGCAGTAATCGTTACCGGCGGTAAGCAATACAAGGTCGCTGAAGGTGAATACCTGAAGATCGAAAAACTGGAAGTCGCTACTGGCGAATCCGTGACTTTTGACCGCGTTCTGTTGGTCGCCAATGGCGACGACGTGAACATCGGCGCACCTGTTGTTGCTGGCGCAACCGTCAAGGCTGAAGTGATCTCCCAAGGTCGTCACGATAAAGTCCGCATCATCAAGTTCCGTCGCCGTAAGCACCACATGAAGCGTATGGGCCACCGCCAGTGGTTCACCGAGATCAAAATCACCGGTATTCAGGCTTAATTACAGCCTAATTCCTCACTAGGAGAATTGAACTCATGGCACACAAAAAAGCTGGTGGTAGTACCCGTAACGGTCGCGACTCAGAAGCCAAACGCCTTGGCGTGAAGATGTATGGCGGCCAGGTCATCAAGGCCGGCAACATCATCGTGCGTCAGCGCGGCACCCAATTCCACGCTGGCTACGGCGTTGGCATGGGTAAAGATCACACCCTCTTCGCGAAAATCGAAGGCGTGATCAAGTTTGAAGTAAAAGGCGCCTTCGGTCGTCGTTACGTGAGCGTTGTCGCAGCCTAACTGCGAGAGTGCTGGAGAAGCCCTGTCTTGCGACGGGGCTTTTTCGTTTGTGGGGTGAGTCTCTTGCAAAGCTGTTTGTATGGGCTGCCGGCGTGCGATGCAGGTCGTGGATTGGGGTCGCTGCGCTCATTTTTGCAAGAGTCTTATGTCTTGATTGTTTTTCGGCTCGTCCGTACGGCGAGAGGCGTTGGTTATGAAGTTTGTTGATGAAGTATCGATCCGCGTAAAGGCTGGCGACGGCGGCAATGGCTGCATGAGTTTCCGTCGGGAAAAATTCATTGAAAACGGCGGCCCGAACGGTGGTGACGGCGGTGACGGCGGTTCCATCTTCATGATGGCCGACGAAAACCTCAACACCCTGGTGGACTACCGTTACACCCGGCACTTCGATGCCGAGCGTGGCTCCAACGGCGGCAGCACCGACTGCACCGGCAAGAAGGGTGAAGATCTGATCCTGCGCGTGCCGGTTGGCACCACGATCATCGACTCTGCTACCCAGGAAGTTATCGGCGACCTGACCAAATCCGGTCAGAAGCTGATGGTGGTTCAGGGTGGCTGGCACGGTCTGGGTAATACCCGTTTCAAATCCAGTACCAACCGTGCGCCGCGTCAGACGACGCCGGGCAAACCGGGCGAGCAGCGCGACCTGAAACTGGAAATGAAGGTACTGGCTGACGTCGGCCTGCTGGGTCTGCCGAATGCCGGTAAAAGTACCTTTATCCGCTCGGTTTCGGCTGCCAAGCCGAAAGTTGCCGATTATCCGTTCACTACCCTGGTGCCAAACCTGGGTGTGGTCAGTGTCGATCGCTGGAAAAGCTTCGTCATCGCCGACATCCCGGGTCTGATCGAAGGTGCTTCCGACGGTGCGGGTCTCGGTATCCGTTTCCTCAAGCACCTGGCGCGTACCCGTCTGCTGCTGCACCTCGTGGACATGGCGCCGCTGGACGAAAGCAGTGCACCGGACGCCGCTGAAGTGATCGTCAACGAGCTGATCAAGTTCAGCCCGTCGCTGGCCGAGCGTGATCGCTGGCTGGTGCTGAACAAGTGCGACCAGATCCTCGAAGAGGAACACGAAGAGCGCGTCAAGGAAATCGTTGAGCGTCTGCAGTGGGAAGGTCCGGTCTACGTGATCTCGGCCATCGCCAAAGAAGGCACCGAGCGCCTGACGCGCGACATCATGCGTTATCTGGAAGATCGTGCTGATCGCCTGGCCAATGACCCGGCCTACAAGGAAGAGCTGGCCGATCTCGATCAGCGCATCGAAGACGAAGCCCGTGCTCAGTTGCAGGCGCTGGATGACAAGCGTGCCCTGCGTCGCAGCGGCGTGAAGTCGGTCCACGACATCGGCGACGATGACTGGGACGAAGAAGATGTGGATGACGAAGACGGTCCGGAAATCATTTACGTGCGTGACTGATTCGTTGCAGTAAACTTAAGCGCCGCTCAATCGAGCGGCGTTTTAGTATCTGGAAATCGATTGTTGGTCACGAAGAACCACGAATAACGTCACGGGCAGTGCCAGGTCGCGCTGCCCTCAAGCTAAGGTTGAAGATGATGCGGAGCAAGGTGACAGGTGCGCAGCGTTGGGTCGTGAAGATCGGCAGCGCTTTGCTGACAGCGGATGGCAAAGGGCTGGATCGCGCGGCAATGGGTGTCTGGGTCGAGCAGATGGTGGCTCTGCATGAGGCCGGCGTCGAGCTGGTGCTGGTGTCCTCCGGGGCAGTGGCGGCGGGCATGAGCCGCCTGGGCTGGACCGCTCGACCCAGTGCGATGCACGAGCTCCAGGCCGCTGCAGCAATCGGTCAGATGGGTCTGGTACAAGCTTGGGAGTCGAGCTTTGCCGAGCATGGCCGGCACACTGCGCAGATTCTCCTGACCCACGACGACCTGTCCGACCGCAAGCGCTACCTGAACGCCCGCAGCACCTTGCGCGCGCTGGTCGAGCTGAAAGTCATCCCGGTGATCAACGAGAACGACACCGTGGTCACCGATGAGATCCGTTTTGGCGACAATGACACGCTCGCGGCGCTGGTGGCCAACCTGGTCGAGGCCGATCTGCTGGTGATCCTGACGGATCGCGACGGCATGTTCGACGCCGATCCGCGCAACAACCCTGATGCCCAGCTGATTTACGAAGCGCGCGCCGATGATCCGACCCTCGATGCGGTGGCGGGCGGCACTGGCGGTGCGCTGGGTCGTGGCGGCATGCAGACCAAGTTGCGTGCGGCGCGTCTGGCGGCGCGTTCCGGTGCGCACACCATTATTGTCGGTGGGCGTCTGGAGCGGGTGCTCGATCGTCTGAAGGCAGGCGAGCGCATTGGTACGCTGCTGTCGCCTGAGCGCGGCATGCTCGCGGCGCGCAAGCAGTGGCTGGCCGGTCATCTGCAAACCCGTGGCACGCTGGTGCTGGATGACGGCGCGGTTTCTGCGTTGTCGGAAGGTCACAAGAGTCTGCTGCCGGTCGGCGTCAAGCTGGTTCAGGGCAGTTTCCGTCGCGGTGAAATGGTGGTTTGCGTGGCGCCGGACGGTCGTGAGATCGCCCGTGGTCTGGCCAACTACAGCGCGCTGGAGGCACAAAAAATCATCGGTCAGTCGTCGGATGCGATTGTCGGTTTGCTGGGTTACATGGCTGAGCCGGAACTGGTTCACCGTGACAACCTGATTCTGGTCTGAGGAAAAGCGCAATGCGCATGGCAAAAGGATTGTTGGGTCTGTTGATGGCGTTGCCATTGCTGGCCTCGGCCGAGGAAATCGGCCAGGTGTCGACGGTGTTCAAGTTTGTCGGGCCGAATGACCGGATCGTGGTCGAGGCCTTCGACGATCCAAAGGTTGAAGGTGTGACCTGCTATCTGTCGCGCGCCAAAACGGGTGGCGTGAAGGGTGGCTTGGGTCTGGCCGAGGATCGTGCCGAGGCATCCATTGCCTGTCGTCAGGTCGGGCCGATCAACTTCAAGGGCGAGTTGAAAGATGGCGAAGAGGTGTTCAAGGAGCGCACTTCGCTGGTGTTCAAGACCATGCAGGTGGTGCGGTTCCTCGACAAGAAGCGCAATACCCTGGTGTATCTGGTCTACAGCGACCGCCTGATCGAGGGCAGTCCGCAGAATGCGGTGACGGCGATCCCGATCCTGCCGTGGGCGCCAGTCCATTAATCTGGACGTAAATAAAAAGAGGAGCCGGTTGGCTCCTCTTTTTTTGCGTTTGTTTTCAGCAAATCGCAGGCAATAAAAAACCGACCCTGAGGTCGGTTTTTTAATGACTACGTCGCTTAGGCAGCTTCTTTCAGTGCCTTGACGTGGCCATTCAGACGGCTCTTATGACGAGCAGCCTTGTTCTTGTGGATGATGCCTTTATCGGCCATGCGGTCGATAACTGGCACAGCCAGAACGTATGCAGCTTGAGCTTTTTCAGCGTCTTTTGCGTCGATGGCTTTAACTACATTCTTGATGTAGGTACGAACCATGGAACGCAGGCTGGCGTTGTGGCTGCGACGCTTCTCAGCCTGTTTTGCACGTTTTTTGGCGGAAGGTGAGTTGGCCACCGTCGAGCTCCTCGAAAGACTTTTTAGGAAATAGCAAACAAAATAGGCCGCGAATCATGCCGATGAGTTGAAGTCTTGTCAAGGGCGCTTGAAACGTTCCGCTAAGTGGTAGGCGTGGTGCGACGGGATATTTCTTTCCGGCGTGTGACCTGTAAACTCGCGAGCTTTGGCTCTGTGCTGTTGCGGCGCGGAGTATCGCACAAGTGGGCGCGTTATTCGCCTGCTGTTTATCGACAGGCACACATTCCTTCAATGAATCTGCTCAAATCGTTGGCCGCCGTCAGCTCTATCACGATGCTTTCCCGCATTCTCGGGTTTGTTCGCGACACGCTCATTGCCCGCACCTTCGGCGCCGGAATGGCGACCGACGCCTTCTTTATCGCCTTCAAACTGCCCAATCTGCTGCGCAGGATTTTCGCCGAGGGGGCGTTTTCCCAGGCGTTTGTGCCGATCCTGGCCGAATATAAAAGCCAGAAGGGCGAGGAGGCGACCCGCACCTTTATTGCCTACGTTTCCGGCCTGCTGACGCTCGTGCTGGCACTGGTCACCGCGCTGGGCATGATTGCCGCGCCCTGGGTGATCTGGGCGACGGCACCGGGTTTCACCGATACGCCGGAAAAATTCCAGCTGACCTCCGATCTGCTGCGAGTGACCTTCCCCTATATATTGCTGATCTCCCTGTCTTCGCTGGCGGGCGCGATTCTCAACACCTGGAACCGTTTCTCGGTGCCGGCGTTCGTGCCGACTCTGCTCAATGTCAGCATGATCGTGTTCTCGCTGTTCCTGACGCCGTATTTCGATCCACCGGTCATGGCCCTCGGCTGGGCGGTGCTGGTCGGTGGTCTGGCGCAGTTGCTCTATCAACTGCCGCACCTGAAAAAGATCGGCATGCTGGTGCTGCCGCGCTTGAATCTGCGCGATACCGGTGTCTGGCGGGTGATGAAACAGATGTTGCCGGCGATCATCGGCGTCTCTGTCAGCCAGATTTCCCTGATCATCAACACTATCTTCGCCTCGTTTCTGGTGGCGGGCTCGGTGTCGTGGATGTACTACGCCGACCGTCTGATGGAGCTGCCGTCCGGTGTGCTCGGTGTGGCGCTGGGCACGATCCTGCTGCCGACATTGGCCAAGACCTACGCCAGCAAGGATCGCCACGAATATTCGCGGATTCTCGACTGGGGCCTGCGCCTGTGCTTCGTGCTGGTGTTGCCGTGCGCGCTGGCGCTGGGGATCCTGGCCGAGCCGTTGACCGTTTCGCTGTTCCAGTACGGCCAGTTCAGCGGGTTTGACGCGGCCATGACCCAGCGGGCATTGATTGCCTATTCTGTCGGTCTGTTGGGGATTATCGTGATCAAGGTGCTGGCGCCAGGCTTCTATGCGCAACAGAACATCCGTACGCCGGTAAAAATCGCAATCTTCACCCTGGTGGTCACGCAGTTGTTCAACCTGGTGTTGATCGGGCCACTGGCCCATGCCGGTCTTGCACTGGCAATCAGCGCCGGTGCGTGCCTGAACGCCGGCCTGTTGTTCTATCAACTGCGCAAGCAGCAGATGTATCAACCGCAACCGGGCTGGCTGAAATTCGGTTTCAAGCTGTTGGTCGCTGTGGCGGTGATGTCGGCCGTGCTGTTGATCGGCATGCATTTCATGCCCGCGTGGGATCAGGGCCACATGCTGGAGCGCTTCCTGCGCCTGGGCGCCCTGGTGGTTGCCGGTGTGGTAGCTTATTTCGGCATGTTGCTGCTGCTCGGTTTCCGCCTGCGCGACTTCAATCGCAAGGCGTTGAGCTGAGGTTTCACCCTTGAAAGACGGGCGCGGGCCGGCAGTTTTGTCGGCTCGTTCACTTTGGGTTACGGTGTTGCCTGTCGTCGGCCGTCGGGTGTGGTTATAATCGGCCACTTTATGAGCAAGAAGCGCGTTATGCAGCTGGTTCGAGGCCTCCACAATCTGCGCCCCCAGCATCGGGGCTGCGTCGCCACTATTGGCAACTTTGACGGTGTTCACCGTGGTCACCAGGCCATTCTGGCCCGACTGCGTGAGCGTGCGCTCGAGTTGGGCGTACCCAGCTGCGTGGTGATTTTCGAGCCGCAGCCACGGGAATTCTTTGCCCCGGAGACCGCGCCGGCGCGTCTGGCCCGGTTGCGCGACAAGCTGCAATTGCTGGCCGCCGAAGGTGTCGACCGGGTCTTGTGCCTGGCCTTCAACCAGCGCCTGAGCAAACTCAGCGCCAGCGAGTTCGTCGATACCATCCTCGTTGATGGTCTCGGTGTGCAACATCTGGAAGTCGGTGACGATTTCCGCTTCGGTTGCGACCGTCTCGGTGATTTCGATTTCCTGTTGCAGGCCGGGCAGGTTCACGGTTTTACCGTGGAAGCTGCGCAAACCGTCGAGCTGGACGGCATCCGCGTCAGCAGCACCCAGGTGCGCAACGCGTTGGCCGCCGCCGATTTCGCGTTGGCCGAACGTTTGCTCGGTCGCCCGTACCGGATTGCCGGTCGCGTGCTGCATGGCCAGAAGCTGGCTCGCCAACTGGGTACGCCCACGGCGAACATTCAACTGAAACGCCGTCGCGTGCCGTTCACCGGGGTTTACCTGGTCGACGTCGGCATCGACGGCAAGACCTGGCCCGGCGTCGCCAATATCGGCGTGCGGCCCACGGTGCAAGGTGATGGCAAGGCCCACCTTGAAGTCCATCTTTTAGATTTTGCCGGCGATCTGTATGACCGGCGTTTGACGGTGGTTTTCCACCAGAAGCTGCGTGAAGAGCAGCGTTTCGCCTCCCTGGAGGCATTGAAAACGGCGATCAGCGCGGATGTCGCCGCCGCCCGTGCACTAGCCGCACCTAGCGCCCATCGCTAATGAAGAGCCTTAAATGACCGACTATAAAGCCACGCTAAACCTTCCGGACACCGCCTTCCCAATGAAGGCCGGCCTGCCACAGCGCGAACCGCAGATCCTGCAGCGCTGGGACAGTATTGGCCTGTACGGAAAGTTGCGCGAGATTGGCAAGGATCGTCCGAAGTTCGTCCTGCACGACGGCCCTCCGTACGCCAACGGTACGATCCACATCGGTCACGCACTGAACAAGATTCTCAAGGACATGATCATCCGCTCGAAGACCCTGTCGGGCTTCGACGCGCCGTATGTTCCGGGTTGGGACTGCCACGGCCTGCCGATCGAGCACAAGGTTGAAGTGACCCACGGCAAGAATCTGGGCGCGGACAAGACCCGCGAACTGTGCCGCGCCTACGCCACCGAGCAGATCGAAGGGCAGAAGTCCGAATTCATCCGTCTCGGCGTGCTGGGCGACTTCGCCAACCCGTACAAGACCATGGACTTCAAGAACGAGGCCGGTGAAATCCGCGCTCTCGCCGAAATCGTCAAGGGCGGTTTCGTGTTCAAGGGCCTGAAGCCTGTGAACTGGTGCTTCGATTGCGGTTCGGCTCTGGCCGAAGCGGAAGTCGAGTACGAGAACAAAAAGTCCTCGACCATTGACGTGGCGTTCCCGATCGCTGACGAGGCCAAACTGGCCGCTGCGTTCGGTCTGCCATCGCTGAGCAAACCTGCCTCGATCGTGATCTGGACCACCACCCCGTGGACCATCCCGGCCAACCAGGCGCTCAACGTTCACCCGGAATTCACCTACGCGCTGGTCGACATCGGCGACAAGCTGCTGGTGCTGGCTGAAGAGCTGGTCGAATCCTGCCTGACCCGTTACGGCGTCGAGGGCACCGTATTGGCAACAGCACCAGGCTCGGCGCTGGAACTGATCAATTTCCGTCACCCGTTCTATGACCGTCTGTCGCCGGTGTACCTGGCCGACTACGTGGAACTGGGCGCCGGCACCGGCGTGGTTCACTCCGCTCCGGCCTACGGCGTGGACGACTTCGTGACCTGCAAGAAGTACGGCATGGTCAACGACGACATCCTCAACCCGGTACAGAGCAACGGCGTTTACGTGCCGTCGCTGGAGTTCTTCGGCGGCCAGTTCATCTGGAAGGCCAACCCGGCCATCGTTGAAAAACTCACCGAAGTCGGTGCGCTGATGCACACCACCGTCATCGAACACAGCTACATGCACTGCTGGCGTCACAAGACCCCGCTGATCTACCGCGCCACCGCGCAATGGTTCATCGGCATGGATAAAGAGCCAGTCAGCGGCGACACCCTGCGCGTACGCTCGCTCAAAGCCATCGAAGACACCAAGTTCGTTCCGGCCTGGGGCCAGGCGCGCCTGCACTCGATGATCGCCAACCGTCCGGACTGGTGCATCTCCCGTCAGCGTAACTGGGGCGTGCCGATCCCGTTCTTCCTGAACAAGGAAAGCGGCGAGTTGCACCCACGCACCGTCGAGCTGATGGAAGAAGTCGCCAAGCGCGTCGAAGTCGAAGGCATCGAAGCCTGGTTCAAGCTCGACGCGGCCGAACTGCTGGGCGATGAAGCGCCGCAGTACGACAAGATCAGCGACACCCTCGACGTCTGGTTCGACTCGGGCACCACGCACTGGCACGTCCTGCGCGGTTCGCACCCGATGGGCCACGAGTCCGGTCCGCGTGCCGACCTGTACCTGGAAGGTTCGGACCAGCACCGTGGCTGGTTCCACTCGTCCCTGCTGACCGGTTGCGCCATCGACAATCACGCGCCGTACCGCGAGCTGCTGACCCACGGTTTCACCGTGGACGAGTCCGGCCGCAAGATGTCCAAGTCCCTGGGCAACGTGATCGCGCCGCAGAAAGTCAACGACACCCTGGGCGCCGACATCATGCGTCTGTGGGTCGCCTCGACCGACTACTCGGGCGAAATGGCCGTGTCCGAGCAGATCCTGCAGCGCAGTGCGGACGCCTATCGTCGTATCCGTAACACCGCGCGCTTCCTGCTTTCCAACCTGACCGGTTTCAACCCGGCCACCGACCTGCTGCCGGCCGAAGACATGCTGGCGCTGGATCGCTGGGCGGTGGATCGCACTCTGCTGCTGCAACGCGAGCTGCAAGAGCACTACGGCGAATACCGTTTCTGGAACGTCTACTCGAAGATCCACAACTTCTGCGTGCAGGAGCTGGGTGGTTTCTATCTGGACATCATCAAGGACCGCCAGTACACCACCGGCGCCGACAGCAAGGCCCGTCGTTCGTGCCAGACCGCGCTGTTCCACATCTCCGAAGCGCTGGTGCGCTGGATCGCGCCGATCCTGGCGTTCACCGCCGACGAGCTGTGGCAATACCTGCCGGGCGAGCGCAACGAATCGGTGATGCTCAACACCTGGTACGAGGGTCTGACCGAGTTGCCGGAAGGCTTCGAGCTGGGTCGCGAGTACTGGGATCGCATCATGGAAGTGAAGGTGGCGGTCAACAAAGAGATGGAAATCCAGCGCGCGGCGAAAGCCGTCGGTGGCAACCTGCAAGCCGAAGTGACGCTGTTCGCCGAAGACGCGCTGACCGCTGACCTGGCCAAGCTGAGCAACGAGCTGCGCTTTGTCCTGATCACCTCGACTGCCACCGTTGCGCCGTTCGTGCAGGCTCCGGCCGATGCGGTGGCCACCGAAGTCAGCGGCCTGAAGCTGAAGATCGTCAAATCCGCCTTCCCGAAATGTGCCCGTTGCTGGCACTGCCGCGAAGACGTCGGCGTGAATCCGGAGCATCCGGAAATCTGCGGCCGTTGCGTGGACAACATCGATGGCGCCGGTGAGGTTCGTCACTATGCCTAACGCCGTTGGCCGTTTCGGACGGCTGAGCTGGCTCTGGTTGAGCTTGCTGGTTCTGGTCATCGACCAGGCCAGCAAGTTCTACTTCGAAGGCAAGCTCGAGATGTTCCAGCAGATCGTGATCATCCCTGATTACTTCAGCTGGACACTGGCCTACAACACCGGTGCTGCGTTCAGCTTCCTGGCGGACAGCTCTGGCTGGCAGCGCTGGCTGTTCGCCCTGATCGCGATTGCGGTCAGTGCGGTGCTGGTCGTCTGGCTCAAACGCCTGGGCCGCAACGAAACCTGGCTGGCCATCGCCCTGGCGCTGGTGTTGGGCGGCGCGCTGGGCAATCTATATGACCGCATTGCCCTGGGCCATGTGATCGACTTCATTCTGGTGCACTGGCAGAACCGCTGGTACTTCCCGGCGTTCAACTTTGCCGACAGCGCCATCACCGTTGGTGCGGTGATGCTGGCACTGGATATGTTCAAAACCAAGAAATCCGGAGAAACCGTTCATGACTGAACAGGTATTGGCTGAGCAACGTATCGGCCAGAACACGGAAGTCACCTTGCACTTTGCATTGCGCCTGGAGAACGGCGACACGGTCGACAGCACTTTCGACAAAGCCCCTGCGACCTTCAAGGTCGGCGACGGCAATCTGCTGCCGGGCTTTGAGGCGGCTCTGTTCGGTTTCAAGGCCGGCGACAAGCGTACGCTGACCGTCGAGCCGGAAAACGCCTTCGGCCAGCCGAACCCGCAAAACGTACAGATCATCCCGCGCTCGCAGTTCGTGGACATGGAGCTGTCGCCGGGTCTGCTGGTGATCTTCAACGATGCGGCCAATACTGAGCTGCCGGGTGTGGTGAAAGAGTTCGACGACGCGCAAGTGACCGTCGACTTCAACCACCCGCTGGCGGGCAAGACGCTGACCTTTGACGTGGAAATCTTCTCCGTCAAAGCGCTGT
Organism: Pseudomonas fluorescens; assembly: GCF_030344995.1. Classification (GTDB taxonomy): domain Bacteria; phylum Pseudomonadota; class Gammaproteobacteria; order Pseudomonadales; family Pseudomonadaceae; genus Aquipseudomonas; species Aquipseudomonas fluorescens_BF. Next base: position 5,625,427 of record NZ_CP128260.1, on the reverse strand, counting down.
AACTGACCGCACGCGGTCAAAAATGTGGGAGCGGGCTTGCTCGCGAATGCTGACTGACATTCAACATTGATGTTGTCTGACACACCGCTTTCGCGAGCAAGCCCGCTCCCACAGTTGGTCATTCATTGTTTTCGCGCGCAAGACACGAGGCACCGCATGCAAATCAAACTCGCCAACCCCCGTGGCTTCTGCGCCGGCGTGGACCGGGCGATCGAAATCGTCAACCGCGCACTGGAGGTCTTCGGGCCGCCGATCTATGTGCGTCATGAAGTGGTGCACAACAAGTTTGTGGTCGAAGACCTGCGCAGTCGTGGCGCGATCTTTGTCGAAGAACTGGATCAGGTGCCGGACGAAGTCATCGTGATCTTCAGTGCCCACGGCGTCTCGCAAGCCGTGCGCACCGAAGCCGCCGGCCGGGGCCTGAAAGTGTTCGACGCCACCTGCCCGCTGGTGACCAAGGTGCACATCGAAGTCGCGAAATACAGCCGCGACGGTCGCGAGTGCATTCTGATCGGCCACGCCGGTCACCCGGAAGTCGAAGGCACCATGGGCCAGTACGACGCCAGCAATGGCGGCGCGATTTACCTCGTCGAAGACGAGAAGGATGTCGCCGAGTTGCAGGTGCGCAATCCCGAAAAACTCGCCTTTGTCACCCAGACCACGCTGTCCATGGATGACACCAGCCGAGTTATCGACGCATTGCGTACGCGTTTTCCTGCCATTGGCGGGCCGCGCAAGGACGATATCTGCTACGCCACCCAGAACCGGCAGGACGCGGTCAAGCAACTGGCCGACGAATGCGATGTGGTGTTGGTCGTGGGCAGTCCGAACAGCTCCAACTCCAACCGCCTGCGTGAGCTGGCCGAACGCATGGCCACGCCGGCCTACCTCATCGATGGCGCCGAAGACCTGCAGAAGAGCTGGTTCGACGGTGTCGAGCGTATCGGCATCACCGCCGGTGCCTCCGCTCCGGAAGTCCTGGTGCGTGGCGTGATCCAGCAGTTGCAGGCCTGGGGCGCCACCGGTGCCGACGAACTGGCCGGGCGTGAGGAGAACATCACGTTCTCGATGCCTAAAGAGCTGCGCGTCCGCTCGATCTGATCGCTTTATCCTTTTGACACAACGCCTGTTCAGCCTTTTGGCTGGCCAGGCGTACGCGACCAGTCGCCGCCAGCACCACCTGGAGCTGGCTGACCGGTTCGCGAGCCGAGCATAGATGTAACGTCCCCGCCTGAAACTTCCGGTCCGGCACCAGTGGCTGGCCCAGGCTGCTGAAACGTATGTACCGGCTCACCAGCCAGTTGCCGACAATCGGTATCCGTCCGTCGCTCGCCAGCTCGATCAGCAATGGATTATCGGCGTCCTCGGCTCCCTTTCCGCTGATATCCAGAATGATCCGCCAGCCCTGGCCCCAGTCACCGTTGATGCCATGAATCACCACGCTCTGATTGCGCGTGATGGCCATGGTCCGGGCATTACGAATCCCGTCGAGCAAAGACTGGGCGGCCAGCTGCCGCCGGTTTGATTCGGTGAAGTCCGCCAGCGCCGGACTGACCAGCAACAGAACAATTGCGCCGATCGCCAGTCCCATAAGCAGTTCGACCAGACTGAAACCCTGTTGCGGCATGTGCGCGTCCTCCCTGGATTGTGCACAGCGGCGCAGTCCGTGCGCCGTTCGAGGTAAATCAACCGGCGCATGCCGGTCGAATGTTCTAGGTTTGTACAGGTATAGCCGACGGCAACGGAGGGCATCGATGGATCATCGTACAAAAGGTTTCACGCTGATCGAGCTGTTGGTGGCGGTCGCGGTGTTTGTGATCCTGATCACGATGGCGGTGCCGGCGTTCACCCGTTCGGTGCAGGGCAGCAAGGCCGACACCGAGGTCGGCGACCTGCAACGAGCCCTCAATTACGCAAGGCTCGAGGCGATCAACCGGGGCATCACCACCCGCTTGCGGCCGAGTGCCGGAGGCAGTGTCTGGACCGGCGAGTTGTCGGTCTATGACAGTACTGGCACTCCGGCCAATGTATTGCGGGTTGTTCCAGCGATGAGCAGCGGCGCGACTCTGACGCTACCCTCTGGAGTGACGGCGCTGGATTTCAACAATCTGGGCGGTCTGGCGGCACCGTCCACGGCGGTAGTCATCAGTTACGTGCTGGGAACGCAAAGCAGGACGCTGAACGTGTGTCTGAACGGACGAATTCAATTGGGTGGAAGTTGCGGATGAGGGCAGGGAGCAAGCACGCACAGGAGGGCATGACGCTGATCGAAGTGCTGGTCGCGTTGTTGATTCTGACGGTCGGGTTGCTGGGTGCGGCAGCGGTTCAGCTCAATGCGCTGAAATACACCGACAGCTCGCGGATGACCAGCCAGGCGAGTTTCATCGCCTACGACATGATGGACCGGATCCGCGCCAACTCGGGCGCCGACTACACCGTCACACCGCCCACCACGGGCAACCTGAGTGTCGCCCGGGATCAGGACCTCTACGACTTCACCACCAACATCGTCAATTTCGGCGGCCCGACCGCCACCGGCAGCATCACCCTCAATCAACGCGTGTACACCATCACCATCACCTGGAGTGACGCGCGCGCCGCCAATACGACCAGTGCGCCTCGTAGCTTTGTCCTGACCAGCCGCGCCGCGGTCGATCCGGTGGCCACGCCATGAAGCGCCAAAACCTGGGCTTCGGCCTGATCGAAATGCTGGTCGCCCTCGCTCTGGGGTTGATCGTCGTGCTCGGCGTGGTGCAGATCTTTCTGGCGGCGAAAAACACCTACGTCAGCCAGAACAGCGCGGCCGCCATGCAGGAAGATGCTCGATTCGTGCTGAGCAAGATGATTCAGGAACTGCGCATGGTGGGCATGTTCGGCTGCCTGGGCACGATTACCGATTCCAGCTCGGCGGGGGATTTCACTGCGGCCCAGATCGCGCCGATCAGCTGGGACAATGCCAATCTCAAGCTGACCCTGGTCACCGCCGATGTCGGCAGTGCGGGTGGGACGCCGACCTGGACCGTGGTCTCCGACTGCCGCAACAGCGCCACCGCTTATACCGGTGCCCGGGCTGCGGCGACGGGACAGATCGCGTTTCCGATCCGTCGGCTGATCTACAGCTTCAGCAACAACCAGATTCTGATGGGCACCGGCAGCGGTAATCCGGCCCAGCAAGTGCTGGTGAATAACGTCAGTGCGTTCACCGTGATGTTCGGTCTGGCGAGTTCCGCGACCGATGTCGCGGCGTCCACCTACAGTGCCAACCCCAGTGATCCGGCGCGGATCCGCAGCGTGCGCCTGAGCCTGACCCTCACTGATCCGAACAATCGGGTCCGCAATCAAACCTTCAACGTGGTTGCCGCCTTGCGCAACCGCTTGCAGTGAGGGGCGAGCGATGAACGTTTCTCTCCATCGGCGACGGTCCCAGGGCGGCATGGTGTTGCTGGTCAGCCTGGTGTTTCTGCTGCTTCTGACGGTGATCGGCCTGTCATCGATGCAGAGCGCCAACCTGCAGGAAAAAATGGCCGGCAGCGTGAGCCTGCGCAATCAATCGTTCCAGACTGCCGAGGCGGCGCTGCGCGTCGGCGAAAGTGCGGTGCAACTGGACGGCTACGCGCTGGCGGTGTGCGCCAGCACAACCCAGTGTGCGCCGCCGGCGGAATCCTCGGTGGTCAGCGCGGCGGGGCTCAATTCCACGTCGGGCGTGACCTGGATCGCCGCCGGCAGCGGGTTCTACGGAGTGCAGAACATCGGCACGACCCTGACGGCGGTGAACGTGCCGAGCAACACCTCGGCGACTTTGTACCGGGTCACGGCCGTCGGCATCGCCGGCACTTCGCGCAGTGTGGTGGAGAGTGTCTATGCGAAGTACTGAGCGACGCTTCAAGTGGCTGTCGCTGCTGCTCGGCATGTTGGCCGGGCTCTATCTGACTGCGCCGGCGTATGCCTTCACGCCGTCCGATTCGCCGCTGTTGAGCGCGGCCGCCGTGCCGCCGAACGTCATGTTGATGATCGACGACTCGGGCAGCATGAACAGCATCATCTACGCGGCGGGTTTTGATCCGACCGTGGATCGCACGGCGGCCCGCCAGTGCAACGCGGTCATTGGGCTGTGCCTGAGCTCGACCGCAATCACTGGCGATACGATCTTTCTCTCGAGCCTGCCGACCTCCGGCTGCTCCGGTGGTGCCTATGCGTTCTACAACAACAGCCTGACGCCGCTCTGTCTGAAGCTGCCGGATCCGGTGGGCAGCGGCAACACCCGCTACTCGGCGGATTACATTTCCTACGTGGTCGGGCTGGCGATCAACAACGGCACACGTGATTTCACCACTGGGGCGATTCCCAACGATTACCGGATCAACGTGGCGCGCAACGTCTCTACCGCACTGGTCACCAGCAACCGCAACCTGCGCATGGGCCTGGCGACCTTCAACCCGGCCACCAGCAACAACCCTGGCAACGGTGGTTTCATTGCACGCTCCATCAGCGACCTGTCACCGGTCAGCGGCAGCGTGACCCAGGCTCAGGCTGACACCAACTACAACGCGCTGATCTCCTCGATCAACGGCCTGAGCGCGGTGGCCAACACGCCACTGGCCGAGACCTACTACGAAATCACCCGCTACATGCGCGGGATGGCGCCGTACTACAACAGCATGCCCAGCACCTACACCAGTCCGATCCAGTATCGCTGTCAGAAAAACTACGGGGTGGTCATCACCGACGGCCTGCCGACCTACGACCGTACCTTTCCGAGCAACGACCCGCTTGGCGGCAGTCGCCTGCCGAACTGGGACGGCATCAACAATGACGGGAACAACCTGAACGGGGACGGGGAGGGCGATACGCTGTACCTGGACGATATCGCCAAGTTCGCCTTCGACATCGACATGCGTTCCTCCGGCACCGACGCGGCGGGCAAGAGCTGGAATGCGGTGGATTTTCCCCGGCAGAACATGAACACCTACACCGTGGGTTTCACCGCTTCCAACGACATGCTTTCGGACGCCGCCGATTACGGGCAGGGCCGCTACTACCAGGCGACCGACAGCGCCGGCCTGAATGCCGCGCTGTCCTCGGCGTTGAGCGATATCACCTCCAAGGCCGGCTCCGGTGGCAGCGGTGTGGCCAGCGGCACGACGCTGGCGAGCGGCACCAGTTATTTCCAGACCAGCTATGACCCCAAAGACTGGCGCGGCACTATCAAATCCTTTGGCTTCACCTCGGCCGGGGCGGTCAACACATCGGCCGTGCTGTGGACCACTGACACGGCCATCGTGCCCGGTGCCACTGCGCCGACCTACCAGTCGTGGAACTCCCTGAACAACGCGGTGGTAACGCTGGCCTACGGCAACTTCGCCCCGGCCCAGCAGACCGTCCTCAGCCAGGGTTTGCCCACCGGCATCAGTGGCAACGACCTGGTCGAATGGAGCAAGGGCACCAACAAGACCGGGCTCAAAGTGCGCAGCGTGTTGCTTGGGGACATCATCAACTCGCCGCTCGTACTGGCTTCGCCCACGGAAAAAACCGCTTCCGATCTGGCCGGTGACACCAGCTACAGCACCTACCTGACCACCAAGGCTGCGAACATGAATGCCAGCCTGGTGGTGAACGCCAACGACGGTTTTGTCAGCGTCATCAACTCGGCCAACGGTACCCGGCGCTATGCCTACATGCCGTCCAGCGTATTGCCCTCGCTGCGCCTGATTGCCGATCCGAACTACGTCAACGGCGTCAGCCACAAGTTTCTGGTGGACGGTCAGCTCGGTGTATTCGATGCGCAATTCGGCACGGCCTGGAAAACCCTGGCTATTGGCGGGACAGGAGCCGGTGGCAAGACGTTCTACGGGCTTCAGCTGTACGACGCCTCGGCGGGCAACGTTATCCGCGCCTTGTGGGAAGTCAGCGCGCCCGCCACCGCCAGTACTTCCAACGCTTTCAATGATCTGGGTTACGCCTATGCCCGTCCGGAGGTGGCACGCTTGGCCGATGGTCGCTGGGCGGCGTTCATTGCCAACGGTTATGGCAGCAACTCCGGGGTGGCGGCGCTATATGTGCTGGATGTGCGTGACGGCTCGCTGATCAAGAAAATCGTCATCGACAGTACGGAAACCACCAACGGTTTGTCCTCGGTGAAGCTGCGGGTCAATTCGCAGAACGTGGTGCAGGCCGCATATGGCGGTGACTTGAAGGGACGGCTGTGGAAGTTCGACCTGAGCGCCACTTCGTCCGACAGCTGGGGCGTGGCGTTTTCCGGCAAACCGTTGTTCACCACGGCTGGCGGGGCAACTCAGCCAATCACCGCGCAACCGTTGCTGGCGGACAATGCTCTGGGCGGCAAACAGATCTTCGTCGGCACGGGCAAATTCAACGAAGCCACCGACAAGACCAACAAGGATTTGCAGGCGTTCTATTCGGTGTGGGACGCCGATGGCGGGTCGGGCCAGATCACGGTCAGCAGTTTGCAGGCGCAGGCGATTACCGGGGTGTTCTCCGGCAGTACCGGGCAGTTCGTCACCACCAGCCAGAACGACACGACCTATCCGGCGGAGAAGGGCTGGTACCTGCCGCTGGTGTACAACAACGCATTGACCGGCGAACGGGTGATCAATCAGGCCAGTCTGGTGCTGGGACGTATCGTGTTCACCACGGCCAGTGTCGATACCACCGACCCGTGTTCCAGTTTCGGTACTGGCAAACTGATCGAACTCGATGCGTTCAGCGGTAAGATGCTCAACTACGCGGTGCTCGACACCAACGCCGATGGCGTGGTCGACAGCAACGACACGATTTCCAGCGGCGTGGTCTTCACCGGCGGTATCCCGACCCTGAACGCCATCGTCAACGGTGCATCACGCAAGGTCGTGAACGATTCCAGTGGCGGTATCACCACCCTGGTGGAAAAATCCGGCGGCGGCAGCCGTCGTATCATGTGGCGGCAAATTCAGTAAGCGAGAGTTCGAGGCATGCGCAGATCCAACCGAGGCTTCACCCTGATCGAAATCATGATCGTGATTGCGATCATCGGTATCGTCATCACCATCGGCTATCCGAGCCTCACCGAATACGTGAAGAAGGGCCGCCGCGCCGACGTGGTCAGCACTTTGTCGGAACAGGCACAGATCCTCGAACGCTTCTATTCGAAGAACAACGTCTACACCGGTGTCACCGGGTTGAGCACCGGCAACGATTTCTACACCATCACGCCGACGATCACCGATCAGACCTTCCTGCTGACCGCGACCCGCAAGACCGGCACGGCGATGGCCACTGACAAGTGCGGGGATTTCACCCTCACCAACACCGGTGTCAGAAGCATGAACAACGCGACCACCGGGCTGACCACCAAGGATTGCTGGGGCCGCTGAGCCGCTTTATTTCGGGCGCCATTTGCGCCCACTGTCTTTTTTACGGTTGGATCAAACATGACCAGGCAACAGCAAGTGGTGATTGTCGGTGGCGGGGTGATTGGCCTGCTCACTGCGTACAACCTCGCCTCCGAGGTCGGCAGCGTGGTGCTGCTGGATCGTTCGAACGTCGGCCAGGAATCGTCCTGGGCCGGTGGCGGTATCGTGTCTCCGCTGTACCCGTGGCGTTACAGCCCGGCCGTCACCGCGCTGGCGCACTGGTCGCAGGATTTTTATCCACAGCTGGGCGAGCGGCTTTTTGCCGATACCGGGGTCGACCCCGAAGTGCACACCACCGGCCTGTACTGGCTGGACCTGGATGACGAAGCCCAAGCGTTGGCGTGGGCTGCGCGGGAGAACCGTCCGTTGCGGGCTGTGGATATCTCGGCGGCGCATGATGCGGTGCCGGTGCTCGGTGGCGGTTTTTCCCGGGCGATCTACATGGCCGATGTGGCCAACGTGCGCAATCCACGGCTGGTGAAGTCTTTGAAAGCTGCGTTGCAGGCGCTGCCGAACGTGACGATTCATGAGCAGTGTGAAGTCAGCGGGTTTGTCCGTGAAGGTGAGCGGGTGGTGGGCGTGCAGACCTCCACTGGTGTGATTGCCGGCGATCAGGTCGTTCTCACTGCGGGCGCGTGGAGCGGCGAATTGCTCAAGACTCTGAATCTTTCCCTACCGGTGGAGCCGGTCAAGGGCCAGATGATTCTCTACAAGTGTGCAGCGGATTTCCTGCCGAGCATGGTGCTGGCCAAGGGGCGCTACGCGATTCCGCGCCGCGACGGGCACATTCTGATTGGCAGTACGCTGGAGCACGAAGGCTTCGACAAGACCCCGACGAACAACGCGCTGGAAAGCCTCAAGGCTTCGGCAGTCGAATTGTTGCCGGCGCTGGCGGATGCCGAAGTGGTGGGGCACTGGGCCGGGCTGCGACCGGGTTCACCGGAAGGCATTCCTTATATTGGCCGGGTTCCGGGGTTTGACGGTCTGTGGCTGAATTGCGGGCATTACCGCAACGGCCTGGTGCTGGCGCCGGCGTCCTGTCAGTTGTTTGCCGATGTGATGCTGGGGCGCGCGCCGATCATTGATCCGGCGCCGTATGCACCGGCCGGTCGGATCTGAAGCCACATCAAAAGAACGCAGCCGATAAAGGCTGCGTTCTTTTTGTTCAATCCAGCCCCAATTTCTTGAGCCTGTAGCGCATCGACCTAAACGACAGACTCAACCGCTGCGCCGCCGCCGTGCGATTCCAGCGGGTTTCCTCCAGCGCCTGCAGAATCAGTTTGCGTTCGACGCTTTCCAGATAGTCTTCCAGGTTGTCGATCTGCGTGAGATCGGCAATACCACCTTCAGCGGCGCCGTTACCTTCGATCAGGCGTAAATCCTCGGCCTCGATCGTGCGGTTTTCACACAGGGTATGCGCCCGCTCAAGCACGTTCTCCAGCTCCCGCACGTTGCCCGGAAAACGGTAGTTTTTCAGCGACTCGAGGGCATGGGGATGAAGACGTGCCGCCGGCTGCCCGGTGCCATTGGCCAGGCGCTTGAGCATGTGGCCGGCCAGTGCTTCGATGTCCTCGCGACGTTCGCGCAGAGACGGTACGCGCAGTTCGATTACGTTCAGCCGGTAATACAGATCCTGACGAAAGCGCTCGGCAGCCACTTCCGCGTCGAGGTCCTTGTGCGTCGCGCAGAGGATGCGCACATCGACCACAGTTTCCTGTTGACCGCCGACGCTGCGCACGGCTTTTTCCTGGATCGCCCGCAGCAGCTTGACCTGCATCGGCAGCGGCAGATCCGCCACTTCATCGAGAAATAGCGTGCCGCCATGGGCCGCCTGAAACAGCCCCGGTTTATCCTCCACCGCGCCGCTGAAACTGCCTTTGCGATGGCCGAAGAACTCGCTCTCCATCAACTCCGACGGAATCGCCCCGCAGTTCACTGGCACGAACGGCTGGCTGGCACGCGGGCCCTGTTCGTGAATCAGCCGGGCGACCAGCTCTTTGCCGCTGCCGGACTCGCCGCTGATGTAGACCGGTGCCTGGCTGCGGGCCAGTTTGTCGATTTGCTTGCGCAGGTTGCGCATCGGCGGTGAATCGCCAAGCAAGCGCCGGTCGATCGAGGTACAGACATTGCCCGGCGCCGGCATGCGCAACGCCGAGCCGACCAGCTCGCGCAGGCGTGTCAGGTCCACCGGTTTGGTCAGGAAGTCGAAAGCCCCGGCCTTCAGGGCGTTGATCGCCGTTTCCAGGCTGCCGTAGGCGGTGATCATCGCCACCGGCAGTTGTGGATAACGTTGCTGGATGTGCTGCACCAGTTCCAGGCCGGTGCCGTCGGGCAGGCGCATGTCGGTCAGGCACAGGTCGAAAGTCTCGCGGTGCAGCAGTGCCTGGGCTTCTGCGAGATTGCGTGCGCTGAAGGTGTCGAGTTTCATCCGTCCCAGGGTGATTTCCAGGAGTTCGCGGATATCCGGCTCGTCGTCGACGATGAGGATTTTTTGCCGTGGGCTCGTGTTCAACTTTGTTTCCGTCCGTGAGCAAAGGTGATGCGAAAGCAGCCGCCGCCTTGGCGTGATTTGAAGTCTAGGCGCGCTTGATTGCTTTCGCACAGCTCACGGGACAGATAAAGCCCAAGGCCGGTGCCCTGGCTGCTGGTGGTAAAGAATGGTTCGAACAGGTGAGCCTGCTGATCCGGTGGCACGCCGGGGCCGTTGTCCTGCACCTCAAGCACGGCCAGCGTGCTTTCGGGGTCGATCAACAGCGTCAGCCAGACCTCGGCCGGATCGTGCAAAAGGGCACTGTGGCGCCAGCCGTTGCGTAACAGATTGTCGAGAATCTGCGTGAGCTGGCCGGGATCCATCAACGTGCGGAAATCCCCCGGGCCGATGTGCAGGTGAATGTGCTGGCGCTCGCCGGCCTGTTCACGGCTCTCGCTGACGAACTGCTCCAGCCAAAGCTTGAGATCCAGCCGTTGCGGCGCGCTCTGCTGACGGCGGGACAGTTGCAGGACGTTTTCGATGACTCGGTTCATGCGCTGGGAGTGGTCTTGAATGATCTGCGTCAGACGCCGATCCGCGCCATCGAGTTCCTCGGATTCCTGCAACAGCTGCGCGGCATGACTGATGGCCCCCAGCGGATTGCGGATTTCATGGGCGATACCGGCGGTGAGCCGGCCCAGCGCGGCCAGCTTCAATTGTTGGGCCTGCTGGGCGATCTGGGCGAGGTCCTCGAGAAACACCAGGGTCTGGCGGTTCGGGCTCTGTTCCAGGGCGATGAAGCTCGGCTGCAGCTCCAGGCCATTGCCGGCGATCTTCAGGCTTTGCGGGCGCAGCGTCGGGTTGTTCAGCCACAGTTGCAGGCGCTCGACCAACGCGCTCGAGTGGTCGTCGATCAAGTCGCCTTCAAGGTGTGTCTGGCCCAGCAGGGTCCTGGCGCTATGGTTGGCCAGTTGCACCCGGCGTTGTTCGTCGAGCACCAGAATGCCGGTGCGCATGCGTTGCAGGATGAGCGCGTTGAGGGCTTCGAGCCCCACGACTTCGCTGGCGCGCTGTTCGGCCAGGTTCTCGCTGACCTCGAGACGGCGCATCAATCCTTGCACCAGCAATGAGGCCGCAAAGCATAGGGCGCCGAGGGTACCGGCCTGCAAGTAATCGTTGGCGCTCAGGGGATGGCTGAAACTCAGCAGAAAGCTGAGCCCGACGATGCCGAGGGTGGCGATGGCGGCGATCAGCAAGCCGATGCGTCGTCGCAGTAATGTGTTGCTGATGGCCACCGAGACGATCAGCAAGTTGCCGATCGCACTGGCCACGCCGCCCGCCGCATAGAACACCCCGCACAGCAGCAGGATGTCGACCAGTGCCAGGCCGAACAGCTGGGCGGGACGGCGGATGTTCTCGAGGAACACCACCAGCAGGATGTTCAGCACCAGGTACAACCAGCTGCCATTGCGCAGCCACTCGTCGTTGGTCGAGTTCAGCAGACGGTTGTCCATGTTGCTGGAAATCAGCAACACCAAAGTGATGCCGACACTCAAACGGTACAGATGATAGAGGCGCAGCAGTCGCTGGGCCTGTTTGCTGTCGGCGTTGTCGGCCTCAGCGATCACTGGAACCTGGGCCTTGCTCAAGGTGAGCCTGGCTGCAATACCACTGTTGTTGAAGATTCAGCGCACGGTCGCGGGGCAGGTGTACGCCGCAATGGGCGCAGCGCACCATCGGCGCGGCATCCTGTTCGCGAGGCGATCGGGCGGACGAGGCGGGGGCCTTGAATTTGCGCCACAACCAGACAGCGGCGGCGATCAAGGCAATCCAGAACAGTAAACGAAGCATGATGGGCGGCTTTTCGGCTAATGATTCGGCAGTTTAGCCAAGGACCCGACAGGCGCACAGCCCAATCACACGCCGCAATAAAAAGGGAGATCCGAAGATCTCCCTTTTTGGTATCACCGAAGTGATCAGTCAAACAGACCGAAGGTCAGGTAACTGAAGATGGAACGGTCGCTGTCGCTCGACTCCGGTTCCGGCTCTTCGATCACGTCGCCGTTTTCGTCTTTCGGCTTGAGCTCGTTCGGGATCGCGTCTTTCGCGTCCTGGAACTGTTTCTGCACGTCCTGGTTGGCGCGGGTCTCTCCCGGCGGCAGCGGCGGACGGGATTCGATCAGACCCAGCGTGGCCTTGCTCAGGAACGAACGGTTGTCGGCTTCGGCAACGCGAGGCACGAACTGACCGTCCTGCAGGCTCGGGTGGTTCGGGTAGTTGAGCTTCAGGGTTTCCAGGCTGGTGGCCGCCAATTCGTCCAGGTGCAGACGCTGGTAGGCTTCGGTCATCACCGCCAGGCCGTCACCGACCGATGGGGTTTCCTGGAAGTTTTCCACTACATAACGACCACGGTTGGCGGCGGCGACATAGGCCTGACGGGTCAGGTAGTAGTCGGCCACGTGGATTTCGTAGGCGGCCAGCAGGTTGCGCAGGTAGATCATGCGCTGCTTGGCGTCCGGCGCGTAGCGGCTGTTCGGGTAGCGGCTGGTCAGCTGGGCGAACTCGTTGTACGAGTCGCGGGCGGCACCCGGGTCACGCTTGGTCATGTCCAGCGGCAGGAAGCGCGCCAGCAGGCCGACGTCCTGGTCGAACGAAGTCAGGCCCTTCAGGTAGTAGGCGTAGTCGACGTTCGGGTGCTGCGGATGCAGACGAATGAAACGCTCGGCGGCGGACTTTGCAGCTTCCGGCTCGGCGTTCTTGTAGTTGGCGTAGATCAGTTCCAGCTGCGCCTGATCGGCGTAGCGACCGAACGGATAACGCGACTCCAGAGCCTTCAGCTTGGCTGTGGCGCTGGTGTAGCTGTTGTTGTCCAGGTCCTGTTGAGCCTGCTGGTACAGCTCGGCTTCACTCAGGTTTTCGTCTACGACTTCCTTCGATGAGCAAGCAGCGGTCAATGCGAGGATGGCGATCAGCAGCAGGTGTTTCACTTGCATGGCGGCTTGCGTCCCTATGACGGCCGCTGTCTTGGGCGGGGCCGTCCTGTTATGATGAGCGCCCCGTTGAAAAGCCCCGGGGCAAAAGACGCCGTATTTAACCACAAGCGCGCAGCCGAAACCAAAGGCTGTAGCCGACGCCCAGTCCGAGCATGTCCGATAAAATTGAACTTCGCGCAGAGGTGCCGTCCGAATTGGGCGGCCAACGCCTCGATCAAGTCGCCGCCCAACTCTTCGCCGAGCACTCGCGCTCGCGCCTTTCCGCCTGGATCAAAGAAGGTCGCCTGACTGTGGACGGGGCGGTCATCCGCCCGCGCGACATCGTTCATGGCGGTGCCATCCTTGAGCTCACTGCCGAGCAGGAGGCCCAGGGTGAATGGGTCGCTCAGGACATCGAACTCGACATCGTCTATGAAGACGACGACATTCTGGTGATCAACAAGCCTGCGGGCCTGGTGGTGCACCCGGCTGCCGGTCACGCTGATGGCACCTTGCTCAACGCCTTGCTGCACCACGTGCCGGACATCATCAATGTCCCGCGCGCCGGTATCGTGCATCGTCTGGACAAGGACACCACCGGTCTGATGGTGGTGGCCAAGACCATTCAGGCGCAGACCAAACTGGTCGCACAACTGCAAAGCCGCAGCGTCAGCCGGATCTACGAGTGCATCGTGATCGGTGTGGTCACTGCCGGCGGCAAGATCAACGCCCCGATCGGTCGTCACGGCCAGCAGCGCCAACGCATGGCGGTGATGGAAGGCGGCAAGCCTGCCGTCAGCCACTACCGCGTGCTGGAGCGCTTCCGTTCCCACACCCACGTACGGGTGAAGCTGGAAACCGGTCGTACCCACCAGATTCGCGTGCACATGGCGCACATCAACTTCCCGTTGGTCGGCGACCCGGCATACGGCGGTCGTTTCCGCATTCCGCCGGCCGCGAGCCAGACCATGGTCGAGTCCCTCAAGCACTTCCCGCGTCAGGCCCTGCATGCGCGGTTCCTCGAGCTGGATCACCCGACCACCGGTGAACGCATGAGCTGGGAATCGCCGCTGCCGGAAGATCTGGTCTGGCTGCTGACCCTGCTCAAGCAGGATCGCGAGGCATTCGTCGGATGAACTGGCTGACGCCGGACTGGCCCGCGCCGGCCAGCGTCAAGGCCTGTGTCACCACCCGTGAGGGCGGCGTCAGCGAGGCGCCGTTCGACAGCCTTAACCTGGGCGATCATGTCGATGACCGCCCGGAGGCCGTCGCCGAAAACCGTCGGCGCCTGACCGAACACTTCTCTATAAAGCCTGCCTGGTTGCAGCAAGTGCACGGGGTTGCCGTGGCGCATGCTGATCCGTCCGTGGTCGCAACGGCGGATGCCAGCTGGACGGCAACCCCCGGTATCGCTTGTGCAGCAATGACCGCCGACTGCCTGCCTGCGCTGTTCTGCGACCGTGCCGGTACTCGCGTGGCAGCGGCGCACGCGGGTTGGCGTGGTTTGGCGGCTGGCGTGCTGGAAGCAACGCTGGACAGTCTGGATGTACCCGCTGAGGACGTACTGGTCTGGCTCGGCCCGGCCATCGGTCCGCAAGCCTTCGAAGTCGGTCCGGAAGTCCGGGAAGTCTTCATGAATCAATTGCCCGAAGCCGAGACAGCCTTTGTTCCGAGCCACAACGCCGGCAAGTTCATGGCCGACATCTATAAGCTGGCGCGCCTGCGTCTGGCGGTTCGCGGTGTCACCGCTGTTTATGGTGGCGGTTTCTGTACCGTGACCGATCCGCGCTTCTTTTCCTATCGCCGTGCGTCACGCACCGGTCGCTTCGCTTCTTTAGTCTGGCTCACCCGCTAAACTGTCTGATCTGCATCAACTGTCACACGCTTGAATCTTCCAGAATCGACCGCATCTATAGCGGTATCTGGCAGGTTTCTTTATTCAGGATGGTTTTTAGGTCCGGCCTGCTCAAAAGGAAGGTGACCCATGCGTATAGACCGTTTAACCAGCAAATTGCAGTTGGCGTTGTCCGATGCCCAATCCCTGGCTGTCGGCCACGATCATCCGGCCATCGAGCCGGCGCATTTGATGCAAGCCATGCTTGAACAGCAGGGTGGTTCGATCAAGCCCCTGTTGATGCAGGTGGGCTTCGACGTCAACAGCTTGCGTAAAGAGCTGACCAAAGAGCTCGATCAATTACCGAAAATCCAGAACCCGACCGGCGACGTCAACATGTCGCAGGATCTGGCGCGTCTGCTCAACCAGGCCGACCGTCTGGCCCAGCAGAAGGGCGACCAGTTCATTTCCAGCGAGCTGGTACTGCTCGCGGCGATGGACGAGAACAGCAAGCTTGGCAAGTTGCTGCTCGGCCAGGGTGTGAGCAAAAAGGCGCTGGAGAATGCGATCAACAACCTGCGCGGTGGCGAGGCGGTCAATGACGCCAACCACGAAGAGTCGCGTCAGGCGCTGGATAAATACACCGTCGACCTGACCAAGCGCGCCGAAGAAGGCAAGCTTGACCCGGTGATCGGCCGTGACGATGAAATTCGTCGCACCATTCAGGTACTGCAGCGCCGTACCAAGAACAACCCGGTGCTGATCGGCGAACCTGGCGTGGGTAAAACCGCGATTGCCGAAGGTCTGGCCCAGCGCATCATCAACGGCGAAGTGCCGGATGGCCTACGTGGCAAGCGCCTGCTGTCCCTCGATATGGGTGCGCTGATTGCCGGCGCCAAGTATCGCGGCGAGTTCGAAGAGCGCCTGAAAGCGCTGCTCAACGAGCTGTCGAAGCAGGAAGGGCAGATCATTCTGTTCATCGACGAACTGCACACCATGGTCGGCGCCGGCAAGGGCGAAGGCTCGATGGACGCCGGCAACATGCTCAAACCGGCCCTGGCCCGTGGTGAGCTGCATTGCGTCGGCGCGACCACGCTCAACGAGTACCGCCAATATATAGAGAAGGACGCGGCCCTCGAGCGGCGCTTCCAGAAAGTGCTGGTGGACGAGCCGAGCGAAGAAGACACCATCGCGATCCTGCGTGGCCTCAAGGAGCGTTACGAGGTTCACCACAAGGTGGCGATTACCGACGGCGCGATCATCGCGGCGGCCAAGCTCAGCCATCGTTACATCACTGACCGGCAACTGCCGGACAAGGCGATCGACCTGATCGACGAAGCGGCCAGCCGCATCCGCATGGAGATCGACTCCAAGCCGGAAGTTCTGGATCGTTTGGAGCGGCGCCTGATTCAACTGAAAGTCGAATCCCAGGCGCTGAAGAAAGAAAGCGACGAAGCGGCGATCAAGCGCCTGGAAAAACTCCAGGAAGAAATCGTCCGTCACGAGCGTGAGTATTCGGATCTGGAAGAAATCTGGAACTCGGAAAAAGCCGAGGTACAGGGTTCTGCGCAGATTCAGCAGAAGATCGAACAGTCCCGTCAGGAACTGGAAGCCGCGCGCCGTAAAGGCGACCTGAACCGCATGGCCGAGTTGCAGTACGGGGTGATCCCGGATCTGGAGCGTAGCCTGCAAATGGTCGACCAGCACGGCAAGAGCGAAAACCAGTTGCTGCGCAGCAAGGTGACCGAAGAGGAAATCGCCGAAGTCGTTTCGAAGTGGACCGGCATTCCGGTGTCGAAAATGCTCGAAGGCGAGCGCGACAAGTTGATGAAGATGGAAAGCCTGTTGCATCAACGCGTGATCGGCCAGGACGAAGCGGTGGTTGCTGTGGCCAACGCGGTGCGGCGCTCCCGTGCCGGGTTGTCCGACCCGAATCGCCCGAGCGGCTCGTTCATGTTCCTCGGCCCGACCGGTGTCGGTAAAACCGAGCTGTGCAAGGCGCTGGCCGAATTCCTCTTCGATACGGAAGAGGCGATGGTGCGGATCGACATGTCCGAGTTTATGGAGAAACATTCCGTGGCTCGGCTGATCGGTGCGCCACCGGGCTACGTCGGTTACGAAGAGGGCGGTTATCTGACCGAAGCGGTACGGCGCAAGCCTTACTCGGTGATCCTGCTGGACGAAGTCGAGAAGGCGCACCCGGATGTGTTCAACATCCTGCTGCAAGTGCTGGAGGATGGTCGTCTGACCGACAGCCACGGCCGCACGGTGGACTTCCGCAATACCGTGATCGTCATGACCTCCAACCTGGGGTCGATGCAGATCCAGGAACTGGTCGGTGATCGGGAAGCACAACGGGCAGCGGTGATGGATGCGATTTCCACCCACTTCCGTCCGGAGTTCATCAACCGGGTCGATGAGGTGGTGATCTTCGAGCCATTGGCACGGGATCAGATCGCGGGCATTACCGAGATCCAGCTGGGCCGTCTGCGCAGCCGTCTGGCCGAGCGCGAGCTGAAGCTGGAACTGAGCCCGGAAGCGATGGACAAGCTGATTGCCGTCGGTTACGACCCGGTCTATGGCGCACGGCCGCTGAAGCGGGCGATCCAGCGCTGGATCGAGAACCCGTTGGCGCAGTTGATCCTGTCGGGACGGTTCATGCCAGGGGAGACCGCGACCGGCGTTGTGGAGAACGACGAGATCACGTTCAACTGACGCTCGACAGTGGTGAAGTAATCAAGGCCTCGCAATGCGAGGCCTTTTTTTTCGCCAGGCTGTTGAACTCAAAGGAAAAGGCTTGTAAAGTGCGCCCCGCAGTCAGTCACCAACACGGTTTCAGCTCACTGGGCAGAAATCTGAAATAAGTTGCAAATCATTAACTTGAAAGCAATTTAGGGGGTTGACAGAGGTGTTCTAGGTTGTAGAATAGCGCGCCTCAGACACACGAACGCAGCGATGCGAAAACGATGTCGAGAAGCTGCAAGTTTCACCGTTGTAAATTGAAATATGTAGTTCCGTGATAGCTCAGTCGGTAGAGCAAATGACTGTTAATCATTGGGTCCCAGGTTCGAGTCCTGGTCACGGAGCCAATTTCAAGCCGGGGTATAGCGCAGTCCGGTAGCGCGCCTGCTTTGGGAGCAGGATGTCAGGAGTTCGAATCCCCTTACCCCGACCATATTTGGGTCGTTAGCTCAGTTGGTAGAGCAGTTGGCTTTTAACCAATTGGTCGTAGGTTCGAATCCCACACGACCCACCATTTTTGAAACCAGTTAACGCTGGGATCGAATCTTAAGATCAGAGGCCAAAAGCGCTGATCGAAGAAGGCGATCTTTGAAAGGTCGCCTTTTTTTTACCGGGGTATAGCGCAGTCCGGTAGCGCGCCTGCTTTGGGAGCAGGATGTCAGGAGTTCGAATCCCCTTACCCCGACCATATTAAAAATCCTCGTATCGAAAGATACGGGGATTTTTTTTGTCCTCCAGAAATGTTTCATTCAAGTCATCGTACAACTTGCCGATAGCCCGCTAACCAAAGGGGCCTGCCATTGATCGCCCCTTGAATCCGGCCAATACAAGAAAAAGGGCGTTCGTCATGTTGCTTCGTCATTTGAATATTGCTCCCCGTGCCGCCCTGGGCTTTGCCCTGATCGCGGTGCTGGTCGCGTTGCTCGGAGTGTTTGCGCTGGGGCAGATGTCGAGCATCCGCGACAGCGAAGTGGCGGTGGAAACGCAGTGGCTGCCGAGCATTCGCGGTGGCGACGAGATTCGCGAGATCATGTTGCGCATTCGCACTATCTCCCTGCGCATGGCGCTGGATCAGGATCCGGCCAACATCGCCACGTACCGCAGCCAGATGGACACCCGCGACAAGGAACTGAGCGAGAAAATCGCCGCTTACGACCGGCTGGTGACCACTCCGGAAGGCCAGCAGTTATACGATCAGTTCAAGAAAACCTTCGCCGCCTACCGCACCGGGATCGCCCAGTCGTTCACCCTCGCCGAGCAAGGCAAGCGCGACGAGCTGACCAAGCTGCTGCTGGTCGACATGAAAACCGTGGTCGACGGCTCCGGCAAACAACTCAATGACCTGGCCGATCTGTTCGCTCGTCAGGTTGCCGCCGAAAGCCAGAACTCTGCGGCCCACTACGAAACCTCGCGCACTATCGTGACCTTGTTTATCGCTCTGGCGGCATTGGCCACCGTGGCGCTGGCCATGTTGCTGACCCGCAGCATCGTTCGCCCCCTGAGCGCCGCCGTCGACGCTGCTGAACACGTCGCCAAAGGTGATCTGACCCGCCCGATCGAAACCCACGGCAACGATGAAGTCAGCCGTTTGCTCAAGGCGTTGGCGACCATGCAGCAGAATCTGCGCGAAACCCTGCAGGGCATCAGCGGCTCGGCCACGCAACTGGCGACCGCTTCCGACGAATTGAGTGCGGTCACCCACGACAGCACGCAAGGGCTGCAACAGCAGAACAACGAAATCGAACAGGCCGCCACCGCCGTCAACGAGATGACCACGGCGGTCGAGGAAGTCGCCCGCAATGCGGTGTCGACGTCCGACGCCACCCGCCAGTCCAGCGAGTCGGCGCAGTTGGGCCAGGAGCGGGTCAGCGAAACCGCTGGTGCCATCAACGCCTTGGCCAGCGAAGTCGAACACACTGGCGAGCTGGTGCAATCGCTGGCCAACCAATCCCAAGATATCGGCAAAGTGCTGGATGTGATCCGGGCGATCGCCGAACAGACCAATCTGCTGGCACTCAACGCCGCCATCGAAGCAGCGCGGGCCGGGGAGAGCGGGCGTGGATTTGCGGTAGTAGCCGACGAAGTCCGCGCGCTGGCTTATCGCACGCAGCAGTCGACTCAGGAAATCGAGCAGATGGTGCAGGGCATGCGCAACGGTTCGAGCCTGGCGCTGGAGTCGATGCAGGCCAGTGCCTCGCGCGCCGCCACCACGCTGGTGCTGGCCGAGCGGGCCGGCGAAGCGTTGCAGACGATCACGGCCTCGGTACACGAAATCCATGAGCGCAATCTGGTGATCGCCAGCGCCGCCGAAGAACAGGCGCAAGTGGCGCGGGAAGTGGACCGCAATCTGGTGAACATTCGTGATCTATCGGTGCGTTCGGCGGCGGGGGCCGATCAAACCAACGCGTCGAGCCATGAACTGTCGCAACTGGCCAACGCCCTGCAAGGCATGGTGCGACGCTTCCAGTTGTAATCATGCAGGTGTGAAAAAGCCGCGCTTCTCGTCAGAGAAAGCGCGGCTTTGTTTTGTCGGGCGTCTGAAAAATCAGGCACCGTCCTGATCTTTCAGGTGCTCGAACAGGCCTTTCGGCATTTTCTTGCCATTGGCTTCGAAGTTGGCTTTGACGTTGTTGTACGCCTCTTGCTCGTCGATGAAGCCGTCGTGGTTGGTGTCGATCTTGTCGAAGTCGGACTTCGGCGCGACCTTCAGAAATTCGGCGCGCGAAACCTTGCCGTCGCCATCGGTGTCGGTCTTGGCCATCGACGCATCGCCGCATTTGCCTTCACCGCATTTGCCTTCCGGGGTTTTCACCGAGGTCTCGGCCGAAGCGACCATGTAGCCCTGGGCCAGCGGTTGTGCGGCGAACACCGAGCCGGACAGCATCAAGCCGCCGGCCAGTACGGCACCGACCAGGCCAAGGGAGTTTTTGCCGATTTTCGAAGTACGGGACATTGCATTCTCCTTCGGTTGCACAGCGCAACCACACGTTGAGGGCGATCAGCCGGAGCAGGTGTGCTCGGGTGTGACCATTAAGCGGTGGCGGTGTATCGCGTCTGTGTCGAGGAGCGGGGCGTTTGTAAGCGAAGGTGGGGAAAGCGGGGACAGATACAGTAGAAGACAAAGCACCGTGGGAGCGAGTCCGCCCCCACGGTGCTTTTACATCAGTGCAGCTTCAGGCGAGGCTCGGTGCCGCGTCCGATCTTGCTGCCCAGCATCAGCATCGCCGTGCGGAAAGGCCCGTACAGTGCCATCTGGTGCATGCGGTACAGCGACACGTAAAACATCCGCGCCAGCCAGCCTTCGAGCATCACGCTGCCGGTCAGGTTGCCCATCAAGTTACCCACAGCCGAAAAACGCGACAGCGAAATCAGCGAGCCGTAGTCGGTGTACTTGTACTCCGGCAGGGTCTTGCCTTCGATGCGCAATTTCAGCGATTTGGCCAGCAGCGACGCCTGTTGGTGCGCAGCCTGGGCCCGTGGTGGAACGTTGCGATCCGAGCCCGGTTGCGGGCAGGCGGCGCAGTCACCGAAGGCGAAGATGTTTTCGTCGCGGGTGGTCTGCAGCGTCGGCAGCACATGCAGCTGATTGATGCGGTTGGTTTCCAGACCATCGATGTCCTTGAGGAAACCCGGTGCGCGGATCCCGGCAGCCCAGACTTTCAGACTGGCCTTGATCTCGTTGCCATCGGCGGTGATCAGGCTGTCGGCGGTGACCTGGCTGACCGACGCGTTGGTCATCACGTTGACCCCGAGCTTTTCAAGAGTCTTGTGCACCGGCCCGCTGATACGTTCCGGCAGAGCTGGCAGCACCCGTGGCCCGGCTTCGATCAGGGTGATGTGCATGTTTTCCGGTTTGATCCGGTCCAGACCATAAGCCGCCAGTTCATGAGCCGCGTTGTGCAGCTCGGCTGCCAGTTCGACGCCCGTGGCACCCGCGCCGACGATGGCCACGCTGATCTGCTGGACCGTATCGGTCTGCCCGGCGTGTGCACGCAGATAGTGATTGAGCAGTTGCTGGTGGAAACGTTCGGCCTGTTTGCGGGTATCAAGGAACAGGCAGTGCTGCGCTGCGCCCTGAGTGCCGAAATCGTTGGTGGTGCTGCCGACCGCGATCACTAGCGAGTCGTAGGGCACTTCCCGCGCCGGAACCAGTTCGACGCCGTTTTCGTCGTAGGTGGCAGCCAGCTGGATTTTCTTCTGCTCACGATCGAGCCCGCTCATGCGCCCCAGCTGGAACTCGAAGTGGTTCCATTTGGCCTGGGCGACATAGTTGAGTTCGTCTTCGGAAGAGTTCAGCGATCCGGCGGCCACTTCGTGCAACAGCGGTTTCCAGATGTGCGTGAGGTTCGCGTCGACCAGCATGATGCTGGCGGTGCCGCGTTTGCCCAGCGTCTTACCCAGACGGGTAGCCAACTCCAGACCGCCGGCGCCGCCGCCGACAATGACAATACGATGGGACATAGGGATAGCTCGCAAGGTTTTTAAAGGAAATCTTTGTCGTCGTAACCCGAGCGAGCGCGATGCAGCTCATAGCGTCAGGTAACTGATAAATCGGCTCAACAGGCCCAGACCAATGGTCACTGCCAGCACCAGCACCAGGAGCATCCACGGCCGGAATGGCCGGCGCTCGACACGGTGTTGGGACAATTGCAGGTACTCTTCGACATGCTTCTGGTCTTCGGGGTTCAGGCGGCTGGTCATAAAGGCCTCGTCAGGTAGACGTTACTGAATGAGAACACGCTACAGCGGTTTTCAACCGGGATTGAACGCAGCATAGCCACTGTCCGGGACCGGTTCGACAGACACACTGTCCCCGAGGCGAATGATCCCGCTTTGTAACACTCGCGCGGTGATTCCGCCATGCCCGCGCACGGCCTGGAACGTTCCGGGGCCGAGGTTGTTTTGCAGGCGCGCGCACGGCTGGCACCAGCCCGTGGTTTCGAAAATCGCCTGCCCAATGCGAAAGCGCCGCCCCTTGAGGCTGAACAGGTTGATCCCGCTTATAACGAGATTGCGTCGCAGATCTTCAGGCATGACCGGTTGTTCGGCCGACCGGCCCATCAAGGCGCTGATGACGGCCAGATGTTCCCATTGAATCAGCGTCACCTGCCGCGCATTGCGCACACCGGGCCGAGCGTGATCGCCGGTGAGCCCGGCTTCAAGCCGCGCCTCCACGGCATCGAGCGTGAGCATCGGCCCCCGTGACTCGGGGCGTACGCCAATCCAGCGCACGCATCCGGTCTGTGGGACATCGGCAATCAATTGTTGAAGTGGCGTCACAGGCTGATCCCGACATCGAACACGATGCTGCGCCCCAGGTTGCCGCGCAGAAAATCCGGGGCATCGGGGTGGGCGAACAGCACCCGGGCAAAGGTCGGCCCGACCAGCGACAGCGAGCGCCAGCCCTGACGCAGGTATTCGGTAGGCGGCGGAAAGTGGCTGTTGAGGTCGAGCACTTCGCGTTTGAGGCTGGCGAAGGCGATGATGTCCAGCTCGCCCAGGTCCATGCCGCGTTCCTTGTAGTTGTGCGCTTTCTTGCGCAAGGTCGGCGCCAGTCTCAGCAGAAATTCATTCGCCGGAATCCGCCGCGGCTTGGCTTCACGGCGCACCAGTTGGCTGAGGGAAAACGCACTGCGCCGACGTTGCAGCTCATCGCGCCATTCGTCGTTGAGCCGACGGCCCTCGTCGAGGACGAAAAACACCTCGAAGTTGGCGTCGCGAAACAAAACGTCCGGCGGTTCCCCGGCAGGCGCGAATTCGTCGGCGCGATAAGGAATATTCAAGCCTTGCAGCAGGCGCTGGCAGACCCAACGCTCACGCTCCCATTTGCGGGCATTGGACAGGAAAGCGTTGGCTTGCTCGGCCGCGATGGTCAGCAGGCGTAAATAATCTGAGTCATCCATAGGCCCAAGCTTAGCGTTCAATTGCGACAAGCAGAAAGCTTTGCATCGGGAGATGTGCCGCCGTGCAGGTGTAGACTTCGCCACAGGAGCGCCAATCAAAGGAGTCTGCGGTGCGAATGAAGGTGATGGGATCATGATCGGTGCAGAACTGCTGTCATCGACAAGTCTGACCCTCGGCTGGCTGATTTACCTGCCAGTGCTGCTCTGGGCGATTGTCCGCACACCGTGGGTCGAGCTGTTCAGCGACAACCGCCGTCAGCATTTGCTGTTCGGCACGGTGTTCGCGTTGTTTCTGCTGTGGCTGGTGCGCAGGGATTTCGATACCGGCGTGTCTTACCACTTCATCGGCATGACGGCGGTGACGCTGCTGCTGGACTGGCCGCTGGCGATCGTCGGCGGACTGGTGGCGCAACTGGGACTGGTGCTGTTGGGACGTCAGGATCTGGTGGCCGTCGGGGTCAACGGTGCCTTGCTGATCCTGTTGCCAGTGTTGATCACCGAATGCGTGGCGATCCTGGTCGAGCGCGCTCAGCCGCGCAATCCGTTCGTGTACATCTTCTGTTCCGGCTTTTTCGCTGCGGCGCTGTCGGCGTTGTTCTGCCTGACGCTGAGCCTGATGCTGCTCTGGTACGACGGCCTGTTTGCCATGCCCGAATGGCTGGAAGATTTCATCGGTTACCTGTGGCTGCTGATTTTTCCCGAAGCCTTCATCAACGGCATGGTCGTCAGTGCGCTGGTGGTGTTCTGCCCGGAATGGCTGGAGACCTTCAACCGCACCCGCTACCTTTCGGCGCCCTGGAAGGACGACGACCCCAAGTCTTGATCCACATCAAATCCACTCTGCGCGCGGCATTTCATGCTCGTTCAAATCCCTTCAGGAGCAGCGGCATGAGCGTGTACGAGTGGGCGAGGCAGGAAACCCGGCAGAGTCTGGAGATGGCGCAGGAGGTGGGGTTCGATCCGGGCCTGAGCCTGCGCGCCTTGCTCAGTGCGGTGGTGCAGCAGAGCAAGGCGGTGCGCAACGCCGAAGACCTGGCCGACGAGTTGCGTTTTCTGGCGGAAAACCTCGACGACGATCAGGACTACGGCTTCATGCGGCCCTGAACGGGATCAGTGACGCGGGTCGAAATCGCCGGAAAACAGTTCGTCCTCGGCATCCGGGGCCACCGGAATCTTGTGTTCCTCCGACGCCCAGGCGCCGAGGTCGATCAGCTTGCAGCGGTCCGAGCAGAACGGGCGGTATTTGTTTTCCGGGGTGAATTCCACGGGCGCGCCGCAAGTCGGGCAGTTGACGGTTGGGGTCTGGCTCATGATTGGCCTCCGGATAAAGTCAGGTAAAAGTGATGCAGGCGCTCGACCTCGCTGTGCAACCAGGCGAGGTCGCGGTCGTTGACCACTACGTCGTCGGCACGGCTGACGCGGCCTTCGCGGCTGGACTGGGCCTTGAGGATCGCCTGGACCTGCTGTTCGCTGGTCTGGTCACGCTGCAAGGTGCGTTCGATCTGCAGTTGTTGCGGGGCGTCGATCACCAGGATTCGCTGGGTCATCGCGTATTGCCCGGACTCGATCAGCAGCGGCGAGACCAGAATCGCGTAAGGCGATTGTGCCAGCGCCAGGTGATGGGCGATTTCCTCGGCGATCAGCGGATGCAGCAGGGCTTCGAGCCAGCGCCGTTGCTCCGGTACCTCGAATATCAGTTTGCGCAGGGCCGCTCGGTCCAGTGTGCCGTCGGCCTGCAACACATCCGGGCCGAAGTGTTCGGCGACCTTCGCCAGCGCCGGGCGGCCCGGTTCGACCACCCAGCGCGCCGCGTGATCGGCGTCCACCACGTGGACACCAAGATCGATGAAGTGCTGGGCGGCGGCGCTTTTGCCGCTGCCGATGCCGCCGGTCAGGCCGAGAATCCAGGGTTTTTCCACAGGGGTATTCATTTCAAACCGACAAACTGCCAATAGAAGCCGGTTATTTGACCACCCCAGAGCAAGGCAATCCAGCCGGCAATTGCCAGATATGGGCCGAAGGGGATCGGCGTCGAGGTTTTCTGGTCGCGCAGCTTGAGCAGAATCACCCCGAGCACAGCGCCCACCAGCGAGGACAACAGGATGGTCAGCGGCAGAATCTGCCAGCCGCCCCAGGCCCCGAGCAGCGCCAGCAACTTGAAATCGCCGTGGCCGATGCCGTCCTTGCCGGTGATCAGTTTGAACAGCCAGAACACCGACCACAGCGCCATGTAGCCCAGCACTGCGCCCCACAGTGCGTCGTGCAGCGATACGAACAGCTCGAAGCTGTTGACGATCAACCCCAGCCACAACAGCGGCAGCACCAGCACATCGGGCAGCAATTGATGCTCGATGTCGATCAGGCTCATGGCCAACAGGCCCCAGGTCAGCACGATCAGCAGGCACGCCGGCCAGCCGAAACCCAAGTGCCAGGCGATGAACGCCGAGAGCAGGCCGCAGGCCAGTTCGGTCAGCGGGTAACGCTTGCTGATCGGTGCGCTGCAACTTGAGCAGCGCCCGCGCAGGAACACGTAACTCAACACGGGAATGTTTTCCCACACGCGGATCCGGTGGCCACAGTGCGGGCATTGCGAGTGCGGCAGCATCAGGTTGTAAGTGGGCAACGGCGCTTCACCGGGCAGCCCCAAAACATCGTGAGCCTGTTGGCGCCATTCGCGCTCGAGCATTTTCGGCAGGCGCCAGATCAACACGTTGAGGAAACTGCCGACCACCAGCCCCAACAGCAGGGCAGTGAAGTCAAAGGCCAGCGGAAAGACACTGAAGAGTTCGTCGATAGGCATGTCAGATCGCTGAGCCGAGTTGGAAGATCGGCAGATACATCGCCACCACCAGACCGCCGACGATCACCCCCAGCACCACCATGATGAACGGCTCCATCAGGCTGGTGAGGTTGTCGACCATGTTGTCCACCTCGTCCTCATAGAAACCTGCGACTTTATCGAGCATCTCGTCCAGTGCGCCGGACTCCTCGCCGATGGCGGTCATCTGCACCGCCATGTTCGGAAAGATGCCGGTGGAGCGCATCGAGAAATTCAGCTGCATGCCGGTGGAAACGTCCTGGCGGATGCGCAGCACGGCGCGCTTGAACACCACGTTGCCGGTGGCCCCGGCCACCGAGTCCAGCGCTTCCACCAACGGCACGCCGGCTGCGAAGGTGGTCGACAGGGTCCGGGCAAACCGTGCCACGGCGGACTTGTACATCAGTGTGCCCACCAGCGGCAGCTTGAGAAACCAGGCATCGCGCCGGTCGCGCAAGGCCTGGGATTTTTTCAGGGCATGGCGGGTGCCGAAGAAACCGGCTACCAGCAAACCGAGAATCGCCCACCACCATTGCTGCATGAATTCGGACAGGCTGATCACCATCAACGTGAAGGCCGGCAGTTCGGCACCGAAGCCGGAGAACACCGACTGAAACTGCGGCACCACCTTGATCAGCAGAATCCCGGTGACCACCGCCGCCACCAGCACTACGGCCGTGGGGTAGGTCATGGCCTTCTTGATCTTGGCCTTGAGGCTTTCGCTCTTTTCCTTGTAGGTCGCAACCCGTTCCAGCAGGGTGTCGAGGGCGCCGGACTGCTCGCCGGCATCCACCAGGTTGCAGTAAAGCTCGTCGAAATATTGCGGCTTCTTGCGCAGCGCGGCGGCGAAGCTGTTGCCGGCGGCGACCTCCTGTTTCACCTCGTCCACCAGCTTGCGCATGGCCGGGTTTTCGAAGCCTTCGCCAATGATGTCGAACGACTGCAACAGGGGCACGCCGGCCTTCATCATGGTCGCCATCTGCCGGGTGAACAGGGCAATGTCCTGGGCCTTGATGCGCTTGCCGAAGCTCAGCAGCGAGGCGGATTTCTTGCGTACCTTGCCGGGGTTGATGCCCTGCTTGCGCAATTGGGCCTTGATCAGTGCGGGGTTCAGACCGCTTAACTCGCCGGTCACCTTGCTGCCTTTGCGGTCCGTGCCTTCCCAGGCGTAGACGCTGATTTTCGCTGCCTTGACCGCCATGTTCAGTCCTTGGTGACCCGGTTGATTTCTTCAAGGCTGGTGATGCCTTGCATGGCCTTGATCAGGCCCGAGGTGCGCAGGTCGTTGAAGCCGTCCCGGCGCATCTGGATATCGATTTCCAGTGAGTTGCCCTCGGCCATGATCAGCCGTTGCAGCTCGGGAGTATTCTTCACCACTTCATAAATCCCCACGCGACCCTTGTAACCGCCGTTGCAGTGATCGCAGCTGGCGGGCTCATAGATCGTGAAATGGCCGATGCGTTCCTCGGGGAAGCCCTCCTTGATCAGGGTTTCGCGAGGGATTTCGATGGGTTTCTTGCAGTGGCTGCAGAGTTTTCGCGCCAGCCGCTGGGCAATGATCAGGCTCACCGAGGTTGCGATATTGAAGCCGGGAATGCCCATGTTGTGCAGACGGATCAGTGTTTCCGCGGCGCTGTTGGTGTGCAGGGTGGACAGCACGAGGTGCCCGGTCTGAGCAGCCTTGATCGCGATTTCGGCGGTTTCGAGGTCGCGGATCTCGCCGACCATGATCACGTCCGGGTCCTGGCGCAGGAACGAGCGCAGCGCCTGGGCAAAGTCCATCCCCTGA
This sequence comes from Pseudomonas fluorescens, assembly GCF_030344995.1. Taxonomy (GTDB): domain Bacteria; phylum Pseudomonadota; class Gammaproteobacteria; order Pseudomonadales; family Pseudomonadaceae; genus Aquipseudomonas; species Aquipseudomonas fluorescens_BF. The sequence goes on along the minus strand of NZ_CP128260.1, from coordinate 5,597,490 downwards.
CGTGGATTGACGTTGACCTGGTTGATGCCTTCCATGTTGATCTCCACCGGGTCTTCAGCGGTGGAGATGTTGATGTCGACGGTATTGAGGATGTTCAGCCCGGTATACAGCGACACGGTCTTGCCCGAACCGGTGGGCCCCGTTACCAGAATCATGCCTTGCGGCTGTTTGAGGGCCGCCATGTACAGGTCTTTCTGCTCCGGCTCGTAACCGAGGGCATCGATGCCGATCTGGGCACTGGACGGATCGAGGATCCGCATCACCACTTTCTCGCCCCAGAGCGTGGGCAGGGTGTTGACCCGGAAATCGATCGACTTGCTCTTCGACAGACGCATCTTGATCCGCCCGTCCTGGGGTTTGCGCCGTTCCGAAATGTCCAGACTGGCCATGACTTTCAGGCGTGCGGCAATGCGCCCGGCCAGTTGAATCGGCGGTTTGGCCACCTCCCGCAGAATGCCGTCGGTGCGCACCCGCACCCGGTAGTTCTTTTCGTAAGGCTCGAAGTGCAGGTCGGACGAGCCGCTCTTGATCGCATCCAGCAGCATCTTGTGTACGAAGCGCACCACCGGGGCATCGTCCGCGTCGATTCCGCCGAGTGTGTCCTGCTTGCTGTCGTCGACCGACTCGATGTCCAGCCCGTCGAGGTCGACATCCGCCATCTCCTCCAGGCCGGTGGCGTGGGTGTCGAAGAACTTTTCGATGGCGTCGGTGAGCTTGTCGTCCTCGACCAGAATGGCTTCGGTGCTCAGCCCGGTGCTGAACTGAATGTCATTGATCGCCTGATGATTGCTCGGGTCGGAAATCCCCACGAACAGTTTGTTGCCGCGTCGCCAAAGGGGCAGGGCGTGGTGCTGGCGCACCAGTTTTTCACTGACCAGGCCCTTGGGCTGGGTTTCCTTGTCGAGGCAGTTGAGGTCGAGAAATGCCATGCCGAAATGCTCCGAGGCAATCTCGGCGACCTGCCAGCTCTTCACCAGTTTGTTCTGCACCAGGTAACTGACCAGCGACAGGCGATTGCGCTGCGCCTGTTGCCAGGCTTGCTGGGCACTCTTTTCCGTGAGCAATTCGGCCTGGACCAATTGTTTGGCCAGACCGCTCAGAGCGATGTCATTCATGGGGTTTCCACGTGCTTGCCGTTCATGACTTATAGCCTAGTCAAGTGACAGCGCCAAACACGCGGGGTGCAGGTGACAAAAAGTGTCAGATAGTGCGGTTACGGGTTGTAGGAATCGGCACGTCAGCCGGATGGCGCCCAGTGGGCGGGGGCTGCGGACGCTTGGCACGGGCTGTGCTGAGTCCTGTTCAGATCATGAGATTCCGACTCATGCATGGAGCGTGTCTATGAAGAAACAACAAGGTTTCACTCTGATCGAGCTGCTGATCGTTGTGGCGATCATCGGGATTCTGGCGACGATTGCCTTGCCGCAGTACTCCAAATATCAGGCGCGGTCGAAGGTAACGGCGGGGCTGGCCGAGATCTCGGCAATGAAAGTGCCGTTCGAAGACATCATCAATCAAGGAACGAACCCTACACTGGCCGCGGTTAAGGGCGATGCGGGCACTACCACCTCCAACTGTGCACTGACCGCCTCGGGGACGGCTGCAGATGGAGCGGGCACCATCGTTTGTACGCTGGCCAATGCGCCAGCACCCGTAGTGGGCAAAACCATCACGCTCACCCGTACCGCTGCCAACGGCTGGTCATGTGCAACGACCGTCGCCCCGGACTATTCACCTAAAGGCTGCACTGCGAGCGGCACCTGATCCGTTTTGTAGTCCGAACGATGCCCCGCTCTGCGGGGCATTTTCGTTTTGTCGACCACCTGGCAAAAGCTTCAATAATTTCAGGGTGTTAGGAACTTTCCGAAAAGCCGCAACTTGCATGCAGATATTTCACCGGTCATGCAATTTGCATGATTCCGGAAAAATCCATTGTTTTTAACTTATTGATTTATAAGGGTTTATTCTGATTTTAAAAGTTGGCACAGCGTTCGCAATATCTCCGGTAACCCTGCTGACAAGACACGCAGCAGACTTTCCAGAAAAACAGGAGTTACTCGTATGAAGAAGTTCGCTATCACTGCCGCTGCTGCTACCGCGCTGACCCTGACCATGGCCACCGGCGCATTTGCCCAATCGACTCAGACCACCCAAGCGCCAATGACCCTGGCTGCCGGTGAAATGACCAAGGCGAAAGAAGCTACTTCCGACACCTGGATCACCACTAAAGTCAAAAGCGACCTGGTTACCGAAAAAGGCATTCCAGGCACTGACATCAAAGTAGAAACCAACAAAGGCGTCGTTTCCCTGTCCTCCACTGTTGCAGTGACCGAGGCTCAGAAAACTACCGCTGTTGCCATCGCCAAGAAAATCAAAGGCGTCAAAGCGGTCTCCGCTGACGGCCTGAAAGCCGAGTAAGGCAAGACTTCTCGCCTGGACCGGGAGAAGACGCGACAGGCGGGCCGAGCAATACGTCTGCCGCACTTTAGAGTTCATGCGAACGGCCACACGGATTGTGGCCATTACAGGCCCCGGCACATGTGTCGGGGCCTGTTCTATTTCAGGGGCAGGAAAAGTGGGGGAGGTCAGTTGCCGCGTTTGCTGTTGATCTGTTTCAGGCGATTGCCTTCAAAGCGCAGGTATTGATACATGCCGTTGCTCGGGCCGTAGGTCCATTCCTCGACCTGAAACTCTTCCCGACGGTTGGCGCTGCGCTTGTAACCGAGCAGATCGCGACTGACCGGCTCCCCACATTTTTGCAGCACCTCGCTGGCGCGATCGCCAAGGCTCACCAGCTGGCTGCCGCAGCGCAGGGTATCGGAGGCCGCAGCCTGGCTGGCGATCAACGCCAGCCCCAGTGCAGTCAGCCATTTGCAGTTCATCACTCGGCATCCAGATGCATTTGCGTCACCACCCGGCCGTCGCTCTCCGCTTCGCCGAGATTGGCGTCGATGAAGTACACGCGATCGTCGGCCAGTTGGCCCTTGTCCACCAGATAGTCCTTGATGCTGCTGGCGCGGTCCTGACCGAGCTGGCGCAGCAGCACGTCGCTGGAGCTCCAGAACTTGATCACGTCGGCGCGCATTTTCGCCGTGCGTTCTTCCTTGCCCAGATCCTTCCATTCGGCCGGTGGCTGGGTTTTCAGGCGGGTGCGATAGATGCCCTCCAGCAGCGGACCTTTTTCGTTGTCCGGTACCTGGATCAACGAGGCCTGTGCCGGCACCTTGTCGCCCCGGCGCTGGAGCATCTTGTAGTAGTTGTACTGGTATTCACGCTCCAGACGCTGTTCGGCGATCAACGGACCGTCACTGCTTTTCGCAGCGGTGCCTTCGATTTCCAGGCGCAGGGCCGGACGCTCCTTCAGCGCTTGCGACAGTTTCACCAGCGCCGCTTCGGCGTCTTTGCTCAGGTCGCTGGAACCCGGTGCGAAGGACACGGTGCCGAGGTCTTCCGAGCCGCCACCGCTGACCAGTCCACCGATCAGCTTGAACGGTGCAGCGGCGGCTTTGACGATCAGGTTGCGCAGGGTCTGCCAGACAATCGGCATCACGCTGAATTGCGGATTGTTCAGGTCACCGGTGACCGGCAGCTCGATGGAGATCTTGCCGTCGACGTCCTTGAGCAGGGCGATCGCCAGTTTCAGCGGCAGGCTTACGGCATCCGGGCTGTCGACTTTCTCACCCAGTTGCAGTTGCTCGACTACTACCTTGTTCTCGGCCTTGAGCTGGCCTTTGGTGATCAAGTAATGCAGGTCGAGGTTGAGCCGGCCCTTGCGGATCCGGTAGCCGGCGAACTTGCCGGAGTAAGGCGTCAGGGTGGTCAGCTCGACCCGTTTGAAACTGGTGGCGATGTCGAGGCTGGCCATCGGGTCGAACGGGTTGACCGCGCCCTTGATGGTCACCGGCGCATAGCGGTCGACCTTGCCTTTGATGTCGACACTGGCGGGCTTCGCCTGACGGCTGTCGATGGTGCCGATCTGGCCGTTGAGCTGCTGGATTGCGGTGGCAAAGTTCGGGGTCAGGCTGAAGTCGGCGAAGTTGGCCGAGCCGTCATTGATCGCGATGCCACCAATGTGAATGCCCAGCGGTTTGTCATTGCTCGCCGGTTTCGCCGCAGCGGTCTTCGCCCCGGAATCGGCCGGCTGCGGAATCAGCAGGTCGTCGATGTTGGTGGTGCGGTCATCGTTGATCATGAACCGCGCATACGGCTGGAACAGGTTGATCCTGTCGATCGACAGGCTGTCGCCGTGCTGATAGTTGAGGCCTTCGACCACCACTTGCTGCCACTTGAGGAAGTCGCGGGTTTTCAGGGTGTCGAGGGTGTGCAGTTGATCGACCTGAGCACGGCCGGTGACGCTGAGGGCCAGCGGGTCGGTGCTTTTCAGGTTTACTTTCAGGTCGCTGCCGAGCATGCCGCTGCGTAGCTCGAGGCGAATGAACGGATTGATGTAGGACTGTGCGACCCGCAGGTCGATGTCCTGGGTTTTCACGTTGAGCTGCGCGGTGACCGGGGCCAGGTTGACCACGCCGTCGGCGCTGATCTTGCCTTGCTTGCCCAGGCCGGTGTCGAGCCTGAGGTTGAAGGGCGAGCCGTTGAGGCTGTCGAAATTTTGCAGATCGACGTTCAGTGGGGTGACATCCAGGGTGACTTCCGGCTTCGCCGAGCGATCGGCCAGATGCACTTTATAGTCGCGCAGTTGCACGTCCTTGAGCAGCACTTGCCACGGCTTGCTCGGCGCGGTCGGCTCGGGTTTCGGCGAGTCGGCGGCGGCCGGAGTGCTTTTCGGTTCCGCCGCAGCTTTGGCGGCGGGTTTCGATGGCTGGCTGGCGAACAGTTTCTGCCAGTCCAGTTGTCCGTCCGCTTCCAGCGCTGCCCAGGTTTCCAGTTTCTGGCTGCGGATCTTGCCGACCACCACTTGCTGTTTGGCCAGATCCACGGTGGTGTCGCTGACGTCGAGACGCTCGAGTTTCGCCAGCTGACGTCCGTCCGGCGCCTTGATGGCGAACGGCGCGATGTTGACCGCGACATTGCTCAGCAGCAGTTCGGTTTCCTTGGACAGGTTGAGCTTGTAGTCGGTGCTCAGGCTGACGACACCCTCTTCCAGCACCAGTGGCACGGCGTCGCGCACGTAGGGCCAGAAGGCTTTCATCTTGCCGTCGGTAATCTTGAGCGTGCCTTCGGAGGAGATCGGAACCAGGCTGAAGTTGCCTTTCCAGTCGATCTGCCCACCGGCCGGGCCGATCGCGACGAGGGTCATGTCGGCGTTGTCTTCGGGCAGGGTGCTGAGGTTTTTCAGCTCGAAATCGAGCTTGTCGTAGACGAACTCGATTGGCTCGCTGGGACGCGCATCCACGAAATGCAGGTTGCCACCGGCCAGCTGGATCCGGTCGATGCGCAGCGGAAACGGTTTGGCGTCGGGATCGGCCGGGGTCGGTTCGCTGGCCGGGAGCTTGAACAGTCCGAGAAGGTTGAGCTGACCGTCCTTGGCAAACAGGATCTCGGTTTTGGATTTTTCCAGTTCGATGTCGGACAGATGCAGGGCTTTGGTCCACAGGCTGTCGAGTTGCAGGTTGGCGTACAACCGTTCGAAGCCGACCTGTTCCTTGCCCGGCTCGCCGATCACCAGGCCCCACAGCGTGAGTTCAAGGCTGAACGGGTTGAGTTCGATGCGCTGCAGATGCGCCGGCACCGTGGCGTAGTTGGCCAGTTGCTGATTCACCACCCTGAGCGCAATGCCCGGCAAAATCAGGAACCCCAGCAGGCTGTAGAGGGCCAGAGCAGTCAACAGGGCGCCAATCGCGCGAATCAATCCTTTGGGCATGTGCGGCTTCATCTGTCTGAATCGGAGTGCCTTGGAGTATGGCACGCGATTCCGGTTCCGAAGCAAATGCCCATGCTCAGGATTGTTCAGATTTTTCCGTGGGAAATTTCCTTGGCAGCATTTAGAGCTGGAGGATCAGGGTCTTCAGCGGTGGCTGCTGATCCATCGACGGGAAGTCCCGGCCCGGTGTCATCACGCTCCATTCACGCACCGGCCGCCCGGCTTTTTCGGCGCAGCGCAGCACCTGTTCGCGCCAGTCGTCCATGCTGACTTTCGCCAGATTGTTGCAGCAGATCAGCACGCCATTCTCGGCGGTGGTCAGCAGGGCTGGCTTGAGCAGGCTCTGATAATCGCGCAGCAGGTCGACGGTGCCGAACGCGCTCTTGGCCCACGCGGGCGGGTCGAGCAGCACCAGATCGTACTGGCGCTGTTCGAGACGCTGATAGCTCGGCAGTTTCTGCCCGCGACGCTGGCTGATCGGCAGACCGGCCAGTTGGCGGATCGCCGGGAAGTAGTCGGACTGGATGAATTCCATGGTCGGCAACTGTGGGTTGAGCTGAACGTTCTCACGGCCGACCGCCAGATTGCCCTCGGCGAAATCCAGGTTGCACACCTCGCGCGCACCGCCGGCCGCTGCACTCAGACCGACGCCGCAGGTGTAGGCGAACAGGTTGAGCACGCTTTTGCCCTTGGCGTGATCCTTGACCCAGCCGCGGGTGTTGCGCAGGTCGAGGAACAGCAGCGGATCCTGCCCGGCATGACGTCCACGCACACGATAATTCAGGCCCCATTCGTGGCCGACCAGATCGGCCAGCGCTGCGTCGTCGGCGCGGTAGACGCTGTCTTCACGGTCGATCCGCGAGTTGCCACGGGAGCGGTCGTTGTAGACCAGCAGGGTTTCAAGGCCCAAGGTCTGGTTGACTATGGCGTGCAGTTGCAGCAGGTCTTCGCGCGCCAGCGTCTGGTGGAAGCTTTGCACCATCAGTTGCGGGCCGTAGCGGTCGATGGTCAGACCGCCGGCGCCTTCCTGGCTGCCGTGGAACAGCCGGTAGCAGTCGGTGCCCTGGCGGTGCAGCTCGGCGAGCAGATCCTGGCGTTGATCGAGGGCGGCGCGCAGCGCCAGGTTCAAGGAAGACATGCAGGCGCCTTGCTGGAGGGAATCGGGGCGCGGGAGTTTAGCAGTTTGGCAGGCAATCGAGGGGTTCCCATCGCGAGCAGGCTCGCTCCCACAGACGATCATAAGTCCCTGTGGGAGCGAGCCTGCTCGCGATGCTTTTGCGGTCTTACTGGTTCAAGCGTTTATCGATCAAGCCCTGCACCACGCTCGGATCCGCCAGCGTCGAGGTGTCGCCGAGGCTGTCGAGTTCGTTGCAGGCGATCTTGCGCAGGATTCGCCGCATGATCTTGCCCGAGCGGGTTTTGGGCAGGGCCGGGGCCCACTGGATCAGGTCCGGTTTAGCGAAGCTGCCGATTTCCTTGCTGACGTGGGCCAGCAGTTCTTTCTTCAACTCATCGTTGGGCTCGGTGCCGTTCATCGGTGTGACGAACGCATAAATCCCCTGGCCTTTGACGTCGTGGGGATAACCGACCACAGCGGCCTCTGCGATGCTGTCGTGCAGCACCAGCGCACTTTCCACCTCGGCAGTGCCGATGCGATGGCCGGAGACATTGATCACGTCATCGATGCGTCCGGTGATCCAGTAATCGCCATCCTCGTCGCGGCGGGCGCCGTCGCCGGTGAAGTAGTAACCGGGGTAAGGCTTGAAGTAGGTATCGACCATGCGCTGCGGATCGCCGTAGACGCTGCGGATCTGCGCCGGCCAGCTCGACTTGATCGCCAGCACGCCACTGCCGGCGCCCTTGATCTCCTTGCCGTGCTCATCGAGCAGCACCGGTTGCACGCCGAACATCGGTTGGGTGGCGCAGCCCGGTTTGATCTGCTGGGCGCTGACCAACGGGCTGAGCATGATGCCGCCGGTTTCGGTCTGCCACCACGTATCGACAATCGGGCAGCGCTGTTCGCCTACGACGTTGAAATACCATTCCCACGCTTCGGGATTGATCGGCTCACCGACGCTGCCGAGTAATCTGAGGCTTTCGCGAGACGTTTCCTGCAAGGGACCGGCGCCTTCACGCATCAGGGCGCGCAGGGCGGTGGGGGCGGTGTAGAAGATGTTGACCTTGTGTTTGTCGATCACCTGCCAGAAGCGCGAAGTGCTCGGGTAGCTCGGCACGCCCTCGAAAATCAGGGTGGTGGCGCCGTTGGCCAGCGGGCCGTAGACGATGTAACTGTGGCCGGTAACCCAGCCGACGTCGGCGGTGCACCAGAACACTTCGCCGTCGCGGTAGTCGAGCACGTACTTGAAGGTCATCGCCGCTTGCAGCAGGTAACCGCCGGTGGTGTGCAGCACGCCCTTGGGTTTGCCGGTGCTGCCGGAGGTGTAGAGGATGAACAGCGGATCTTCGGCGTCCATCGGTTCCGGCGGGCAATCGTCGCTGACGTCGCGCACGGCCTGGTGATACCAGAGATCGCGGCCTTCGACCCAGTCGACTTTGTTCTGGGTACGCTCGACCACCACGACGGTGCTGACATTCGGGCAACTCTGCAGGGCCTTGTCGACGTTCTGTTTCAGCGGCACGAATTTGCCACCGCGCACGCCCTCGTCGGCGGTGATCACGGTGCGGCAGTCGGCATCTAGAATGCGGTCGCGCAGGGAATCCGGGGAGAAACCGCCAAACACCACCGAATGAATCGCGCCGATCCGCGCGCAGGCGAGCATCGCGTAAGCCGCTTCGGGGATCATCGGCATGTAGATGCACACCCGGTCGCCTTTCTTCACGCCACGGCTTTTCAGCACGTTGGCCAGGCGGCAGACGTGGTGATGGAGTTTGCTGTAGGTGATTTGTGTCGATTCTGCAGGGTCGTCGCCTTCCCAGAGGATGGCGGTCTGATCGCCGCGCGTTTCCAGGTGGCGGTCGATGCAGTTGTAGCTGACGTTCAGCTTGCCACCGGCAAACCAGGCGGCTTCGCCGGTCTTCAGGTCATAGCGCTGGACGGTCTGCCAAGGCGTGCTCCAGTCGAGGAAGCGGGTGGCCTGTTCGGCCCAGAAGGTGCTGGGGTGTTCAATGGATTCGCGGTACAGGCGCTGGTAGTCGTCCTGACTCAACTGTGCAGCCCGGCGGACGGCATCGGCTTTGGGGAACGTGCTGATATCGAACATGACGGTTCCTTATTCTTGTTGTGCGACAAGGATAAAGATGCGCCGAGAGGTCAACAGGTTCAAGTCACGCGCAAAACAACTGTGGGAGCGAGCTTGCTCGCGATGGCGGAGTTTCAGTCAACGTTGATGTTGAATGAATAACCGAAATCGCGAGCAAGCTCGCTCCCACAGGGTTACTACAGCGCGATCAAATCAGCCGCGGTGACGGCCGCGGAAGTAGTTGATCAGGCCTTGGGTGGACGCGTCTTCAGCGGCGGTTTCTTCGCTGCCGACCAGGCGGTTGTAGACGCCCTTGCCCAGTTCCTTGCCCAGTTCCACGCCCCACTGGTCGAAGGCGTTGATGCCCCAGACCACGCTTTGCACGAAGACTTTGTGTTCGTACATCGCCACCAGTGCGCCGAGACGACGCGGGCTGATGCGCTCGACCACCAGGGTGTTGCTCGGACGGTTGCCCGGGATCACCTTGTGCGGTGCGAGTTTCTGTACCTGGTCTTCGCTCATGCCCTTGTCGCGCAGTTCCGCTTCGGCTTCCGGCAGGGTCTTGCCGAGCATCAGCGCCTGGCTCTGCGACAGGCAGTTGGCGTATAGCCACTGATGGTGGTCGGAGACCGGGTTGAAGCTGACGATCGGCACAATGAAGTCGGCCGGGATCAGCTGGGTGCCCTGGTGCAGCAGTTGGTGGTAAGCGTGCTGACCGTTGCAGCCGACGCCGCCCCAGATTACCGGGCCGGTATCGGTCGACACCGGAGTGCCGTCCTGACGCACGCTCTTGCCGTTGGATTCCATGTCCAGCTGTTGCAAGTGCTTGGTGATGTTACGCAGGTAGTGGTCGTACGGCAGGATCGCGTGGCTTTGCGCGCCCCAGAAGTTGCCGTACCACACGCCGAGCAGGGCCAGCAGTACCGGCATGTTCTGTTCGAAGGGTGCGCTCTGGAAATGCTGGTCCATGGTGTAGGCACCGGACAGCAGTTCCTTGAAGTTGGACATGCCGATGGCCAGCGCGATTGGCAGGCCGATGGCCGACCACAGCGAGTAACGACCGCCGACCCAGTCCCACATCGGGAAGATGTTTTCTTCGCGGATACCGAAGGCCACGGCTGCCGCGTTGTTGCTCGATACGGCGATGAAGTGGCGATACAGCTCGGCTTCCGAACCACCCTGGGCCAGGTACCAGGCGCGGGCGGCCTGGGCGTTTTTCAGGGTTTCGAGGGTGTTGAACGATTTCGACGAAACGATGAACAGCGTGGTCTCGGCGCGCAGTTTTTGCGTCAGCTCGTGGAACTCGCTGCCGTCGATGTTCGCCAGGTAATGGCAACGCACGCCTTTCTGGGCGTAGGACAGCAGGGCTTCGGAGACCAGCTCGGGGCCGAGGAACGAACCACCGATGCCGATGTTCACCACGTCAGTGATCGGCTTCTCGGTGTAACCGCGCCACAGACCGTCGTGGATGCGGCCCACGAGATCGGTGATCTGGTTCAGCACCTTGTGTACTTCAGGCATCACGTTGACGCCGTTGACCGACAACTTGTCGCCGACCGGGCGACGCAGGGCGGTGTGCAGCGCCGGGCGGCCTTCGGAGGAGTTGACGATTTCGCCGTCGAACAGGGCCTTGATCGCGCCCTTGAGATCGACTTCGTTGGCCAGACCCACCAACAGGTTGCGGGTCTCGGCGTTGATCAGATTCTTCGAATAGTCGAGAAACAGTCCGCAGCTGCTGAGGGTGAACTGATTGAAGCGCTGCGGATCGGCGTTGAAGGCTTCGCGCATGCTGAAATCCTGCATGGCTTGGCGGTGATCTTTCAACGCTTGCCAGGCAGGCAGAGCGGTAACGTCATGAGGAGTGCGGTAGTACGCCATCGCTGCGGTTTTCCTTTTTACTTGAACGGCCTTTTGAACTCTGAAAAGACCTCCCCGCCATGTTTGGGCGAGGGGGCAACTGCGTCGACACGATTACTTTGGCGCAGGGCGAATACAGTAAACCCAGCGCCGCGATCTGTCTTGGCTTTGTCTGACCTGTTTTCGGTACTTTTTTAACATTGATAACAGACGGGGCCGACAGACGGCGAGTACTGCGAGCAAGTCCCTGCTTATCGCGTGGAGTCGAACGGCGGCAGTTTGCCCGATGGGCAGGTGCTCAGCAATACGGTATGGAAGTGCGTACAAACGCTGTGGGAGCGGGGTTGCTCCCCCAGCGTTTGCCGGTGTTCAGGCGGGGGTGTCGAGATTCAGGTGCAGGTTGTCGATCAACCGGGTGGTGCCAAGGAATGCCGCGACCAGAATCACCAGATCACGATCCTCCGCTGTTGCCGGACGCAGGGTCAGGGCGTGGCGAATTTCCAGGTAGTCCGGACGCAAGCCGGCGGCTTCCAGTTGCTGGCGTTGCGCCTGGATCAAAGCAGGGAAGTCGCGCTCACCCTGCTTGATCGACTCGGCAATTGCGCTCAGCGTGCGATAGACCACCGGCGCCACGGCGCGCTGTTCTTCACTGAGGAAACCGTTGCGCGAAGACAGCGCCAGACCGTCGGCGGCGCGTACGGTCGGCTCGCCAATGATCTGGATCGGCATGTTCAGGTCGTGCACCAGCGCGCGGATTACCGCCAGTTGCTGGAAGTCTTTCTGGCCGAAGATCGCCAGGTCCGGCTGGACCATGTTGAACAGCTTGCTGACCACGGTCGCCACGCCTTCGAAATGCCCCGGACGGCTGGCGCCGCACAGGCCTTCGGAGAGTTGCGGCACGCTGACCCGGGTCTGCCCGGCCATGCCGTCGGGGTACATTTCTTCGACGGTCGGGGCGAACAGCAGATCGCACCCGGCCTCCAGCAGTTTTTCCTGATCCGCCGCCAAGGTGCGCGGGTACTTGTCGAGGTCTTCGCCGGCGCCGAACTGCAGCGGGTTGACGAAAATGCTCGCGACCACGAAGTCCACGCGCTGGGTGGCCTTGGTGATCAGGGCAATGTGGCCGCTGTGCAGGTTGCCCATGGTCGGCACGAAGCCGATGCGCTTGCCTTCACTGCGGGCGCGCGCCACGGCGGCGCGCAGTTCACGTACGGTTTTGACGGTGTTCATGCAGAGAATCCGTGTTCGATCCCGGGGAAAGTGGTGGCTTTGACTTCACTGACGTAAGCCTTCAGCGCGGACTGGATGCTGTCCTGACCCTGCATGAAGTTCTTCACGAATTTCGGCACGCGGCCGCTGATCGACAGACCGAGCATGTCGTGCAGTACCAGCACCTGACCGTCGGTGTCGCTGCCGGCGCCAATGCCGATCACCGGAATCTTCACCGCCTGGGTGATTTCAGCCGCCAGTTCGCTCGGCACGCATTCGAGCAGCAGCATGGCTGCACCGGCCTGCTCCAGCGAGATCGCGTCGGCGCGCATCTGGCGTGCCTGGTTTTCGTTGCGGCCCTGCACTTTATAGCCACCGAGAATGTTCACGGCTTGCGGGGTCAGGCCCATGTGGGCGCAGACCGGCACACCGCGCTCGGCCAGCAGGCGGATCGAGTCCGCCAGCCACAAGGCGCCTTCGACCTTGACCATGTGCGCGCCAGCCTGCATCAGCAGCGCGCTGTTGGTCATGGTTTGTTCGAGGGTGGCGTTGGCCATGAACGGCAGGTCGGCCAGGATCAGGGCATCAGAGTTGCCGCGTTTGACGCTGGCAACGTGGTAGGCCATTTCTGCAGTGGTCACCGGCAGGGTGCTGTCGTGACCCTGCAGGACCATGCCGAGGGAGTCGCCCACCAGCAGCACTTCGACACCAGCCTCGTTGCAGGCGTGGGCGAAGGTCGCGTCATAGCAGGTCAGCATGGTGATCTTTTCACCTTTCTGCTTGAGGCTCTGGAGCGTGGTCAGGGTGATGGCTGGCATGTAAGAAATCCTCGTTCAGGCGCTCTGGAAACTACTGCGAGTAACGCGCGTGATTCGTCATCTATTCAGGCGCACGCTCTTTTGTCGTGCTTATAAGGCCTGGATTGCGCCCTTGTATGCCGGGTTGGCGGCAGCGGGACGCCTATAGTCGTGATGAGGCCTCAGGAAGTCAATTGCATGTGTTACCGCATTGTTACGAGGGGAGTGTTACCGGCGTTACTGATGCGTTTCAGCGGGCCGGCGGGCCTGATTTGCGGGGTTTTTGTCCTACAAGAAAGCAAAATGCGGGAGCCGATGGGCGCCCGCATCAGCGGTTTGTATCAGGCGTGAGAGAGGCGTTCGAGGCCGACGAACGGGCAGGCGGCGAGAAGATCGGCAAGGGTGCGGCCATCGGCCAGGCGTAGATCTTCGGGTGCCAGTTCGGCCAGGGGATAGAGAACGAACGCGCGTTCCTGCATGTGGTAATGCGGGACTTTCAGGCGCGGTTCATCGATCAGGCGATCACCGAACAACAGGATGTCCAGGTCCAGCGTGCGCGGGCCCCAGCGCTCCAGGCGTTCGCGGCCCTGATCGTTTTCGATCGCCTGCAAGGCATCGAGCAGATCCAGCGGGGCGAGCGCGCTGTCGAGTGCGGCAACCGCGTTGGTATAACGCGGTTGGCCCGGCAGCAGCGAGTCGCTTTGGTAGAAGGCAGATACGCCGACCAGTTTGGTGTCGGGCAATTGCCCCAGTGCGTCGACCGCGCTGCGCAGTTGTTCGGCCGGGTCAGCCAGGTTGCTGCCCATGCCGATGTAGATGCGTTCCATGCCTTATTCGCCCGTGGCGCTCGGTGCGCCAGCACGTTTGCGCTTGGAACCGCTGCTGCGGCGACGCTTGCGCGGTGCGCCACTGTCATCACCCTTGCCGCTCAGGTCGCGGATCATGTCGCGACGCTCGCTGTCATTGGCGTCCTGATAATCAGTCCACCATTCACCCAGGCCATCGGTCTGCTCGCCGGCGCTTTCACGCAGCAACAGGAAGTCGTAGCCGGCTCGGAAGCGGGGGTTGTCCAGCAACAGGTCGGCGCGTTTGCCGCTGCGGCGTGGCAGGCGTTCCTGCATGTCCCAGATCTCGCGGATCGGCATGGTGAAGCGTTTTGGAATCGCGATGCGCTGGCACTGTTCGGCGATCAGTTCGTGAGCGCCTTCCTGCATCGCCGGAATCGGCGGCATGCCGCGCTCTTGCAGACGCAACACACGGGCTGGCAGGGCAGGCCACAGCAGCGCGGCGAACAGGAACGCCGGGGTTACCGGTTTGTTCTGCTTGATCCGCAGGTCGGTGTTGGTCAGTGCTTCGCTGATCAGCGTGTGGGTGTATTCCGGGTTGTGTTCCAGCGCATCGGCACTGGCCGGGAACAACGGCGCGAACAGTTGCAGGTCGACCAGCATCTCGAACGTGATGGCACCGTGGCCGGAGAGGAACAGCTTGAGCACTTCCTCGAACAGACGGGCCGACGGGATCTCGCGCAGCATCGGCGCCAGTTCGCGGATCGGCTGGACGGTGTGCTTCTCGATACCGAAATTGAGCTTGGCGGCGAAACGCACGGCCCGCAGCATCCGCACCGGGTCTTCCTGGTAACGCTGCTTCGGGTCGCCGATCAGACGGATCAGGTGATTGCGGATGTCGTGTACGCCGTTGGCGTAATCGAGGATGCGCTCGCTGACCGGATCGTAATACAGGGCGTTGATGGTGAAGTCGCGGCGTTGCGCGTCTTCTTCCAGGGTGCCGTAAACGTTGTCACGCAGAATGCGCCCGCTCTCGTTGCGCGAGGACTGGTTGCTGTCTTCGTCGTCTTCGTTTTGCGGGTGATTGGCGCGGAAGGTCGCGACTTCAATGATTTCGCGACCGAAATGGATGTGTACCAGCTTGAAGCGGCGACCGATGATCCGCGCATTGCGGAATTCGGCGCGCACCTGCTCGGGGGTGGCGCTGGTGGCGACGTCGAAGTCTTTGGGCGTGATGCCCAGCAGCATGTCTCGCACGCAACCGCCAACCAGATAGGCCTGGTAGCCGGCGCCCTGCAGACGTTCGACGATGTTGACCGCGTAACGGCTGAATTGCGCCTTCTGCAGCGAATGTTGGCCGCTGTTGAGGACTTCAGGCGTGCTACGGATGTGTTGCGTACGACGCAGGGGAGTTCGGAATGACTGGAACAGCTTCTTCAGCATGGGATGCACTGTTTGAAGGAATGTTCGGCCATACCAGAGAATGACCGCATGATGGGCCGGGATTCTAGCATTTAGTCGAGGGATGGTGTAGGACGCTGCCGATTTGCGCTGCAAGCCGCAGGCTAGAGGGAGCGAAGACGCATCGGAAGGGGGGATTTGCCGTGAAGGAGAAACTACAAGGGGAGCCGAAGCTCCCCAAGAAGTAGTTGCGTGCTCTTTTTATTATTGATTCGGGCTTCTTGTTTTTGTTGAGTGCCCTCGCCATGAAGCTTTTCCTTCATGACCCTCCCAATCGGGAGCCAAGAGCAAACGGATTGCTTTGGTCGCTGTGTTGTAGTGATCTTGCGATCCAACCAGTACAGGCTCTGTCTTAAGACAGTTTTTTGTTGTTCTCGGCCTGGTCGTGGGGCTAGCCCCAAATACAACGCCTCTCCAAAAGAATCAGTTAGCTGCGCCTCTCGCCGTCTTGTTTTTATTGTGCGTGAGTCGATTCGTCTTATTTTTATTGTCTTGTGCATTGCTTGTTATTGTTCTTGTACCAAACATATAGCAGGTGCCGTGCCAACTTTTGCGAACCCCAATAAAACAAGGGGTTAGGTCGATATAACCGTTTTCGCAAGGCGAAAAAAAGCCGGGGTTTCGTTACCGATAACCCCGGCTTCTGTTACGTGAAAAGACTGAGGTAACAGTTTTTTCACATCTTCAACGGTAACCCGCACACTCGACAGGTAACGTTCAGCTCTCGCTGGCGACCCCGGTCTTGCGCCGTGGAATGCCCAGACGCTGACGGCGTTCCCACAGACATTTGCGGCTGACGCCCAGTTTGCGCGCCAGTTCGGTCTCGGTCATGTGGTCCTGATGCTCGAGCACGAAATGCTGGAAGTAGTCTTCCAGTGACAGGTCTTCGGTCGGTTCGTGGCTGCTGTTGCTGGCGTTACCGGCCGTTTGCGCCGGTAGACCGATGAATTCGTCGTCTTCCAGATCGCCCAGCTCGATGTCGATACCCAGCAGGTCGGCAGAGATTTCCGGGCTTTCGCTCAGAATCACCGCGCGCTCGACGGCGTTTTCCAGCTCCCGCACGTTACCCGGCCAGGAATAGTGACGAATTGCCTGTTCGGCATCGGCGGCAAACTTCAGGTCGGTGCGGTTGATGCGCGCGCTCTGGCGAGCGAGGAACGCATTGGCGATTTCGTTGACGTCGGCGCCACGCTCGCGCAGGGCCGGCAGTTTCAATGCGATCACGTGGAGGCGGTAGTACAAGTCCTCACGGAACTGGCCGATTTTCGCCAGGCTCTTGAGGTCCCGGTGGGTTGCAGCGATCAACCGGACATCGACTTTCTGCGACTGCACGGAACCAACCCGGCGAATCTCGCCTTCCTGCAATACGCGCAGCAAACGAGCCTGAGCTTCGAGTGGCAACTCGCCGATCTCGTCGAGGAACAGCGTGCCGCCGTCCGCCGCTTCCACCAGACCGGCGCGACCGGCGCTGGCACCGGTGAACGCACCTTTCTCGTGGCCGAATAGTTCGGACTCGATCAGGCTTTCCGGAATGGCTGCGCAGTTCACCGAGATCATCGGTGCCTTGGCGCGTTTCGACAGGTTGTGCAGGGCGCGGGCCACCAGTTCTTTACCGGTGCCGGACTCGCCCTGGATCAGCACGTTGGAATCGGTCGGGGCGACTTTACGGATCTTGCCGTAAAGGTCCTGCATCGGCGGACACGAGCCGATGATGCCGATTTCGCCATTGCTGTTGTCGATGGCGGATTTGCCGTTGCCATTGGCCGATTTGGCGGGAGCTGCTTCGCCGGCAGCAGGCGCCGACTGGCGATCGCGCAGGATCCGCGCGACAGCTTGAAGCATTTCATCGTGGTCGAAAGGCTTGGCGATGTAATCCACCGCGCCCATCTTCATCGAGTCGACCGCCGAGCGCAGGCTAGCGTAGCTGGTCATGATCAGCACCGGCGTGCCCTGGCCGAGCTTGATCAGCTCGGTGCCCGGAGCACCCGGCAGCCGCAGGTCGCTGACGATCAGATCGAATGTGGGAATACTGAAGCGTTCTTGTGCTTCCTGCACTGAACCGGCTTCGCTGACCTGGTACTGGTTGCGTTCCAGCAGGCGGCGCAAGGCGGAGCGGATAATGGTTTCGTCTTCGACGATCAAAATGTGCGGCATTGATTCGATACTCTCGACGGTCTCAGTTCACAGCGGACGTCGCTTCGACATGGCGCGGCAATGTCACCCGGATACGGGTGCCGCGCTGGCTCTGAACATCAGCCGGGCTGTCGATGGTGATTTGTCCATAATGCTCTTCAACGATGGAATAGACCAGTGCAAGGCCCAGACCGGTGCCTTCGCCAGGATCCTTGGTGGTAAAGAAGGGTTCGAACAATCGGTCCATGATGCTCGACGGAATACCGCTGCCTTCGTCTTCGACGATCAGATCGACCGTGTGTTCGCCGGCTTCGCTCTTGACCCGTACCGCACTGCCGGCAGGCGAGGCGTCACGGGCGTTGGAGAGCAGATTGATCAGCACCTGAGCGAGCCGCTGCGGATCGCCTTCGACCCAATGATCGGGATCGCACAGGTTGTAGAACTGGACTTCGAAATTGCGCCGGTTCAGGGCCAGCAGGCCGATGGCGTCCTGGGCCACTTCCGCCAGACAGACGGGCTCGTCACTGTGCTGATGGCTGCCGGCGTGGGCGAAACTCATCAACGACTGGACGATGCGTGACACGCGTTTGGTCTGTTCGAGGATCTGGCCGCTGATTTCCGTCAGTTCGCCGTCCTCTTCGCGTTCCTCGCGAAGATTTTGCGCCAGGCAAGCGATGCCGGTGATCGGGTTGCCGATTTCGTGGGCCACACCCGCTGCAAGTCGACCGATGCTGGCCAGACGCTCGGAATGCACCAGTTTGTCTTCGAGCATCTGGGTTTCGGTCAGGTCTTCCACAAGCAGCACGAGGCCGCTGTTGCCCGGTGCCAGCGGTTCGTCGATGGCCGCTTTGTGCAGGTTCAGCCAGCGGGTCTGGCCGTCGAGGGCCAGATGCTGTTTGTGCAAATGTTCGTCGGGCAGGTGGATGAAGCCTTGCAACAAATCTTTCCACGGATTGGCGATAGTGCTCAGGCGCGAGCCGACCACCCGTTGCGCGGCAATCCCGGTCAGCTCTTCCATGGCCTTGTTCCACATCAGGATCTCCTGATCCTTGGCCAGCGAGCAGACGCCCATCGGCAGTTCCTGCAAGGTCTGGCGGTGGTAGCGGCGCAAAGCGTCGAGTTCGGCGGCCAGACCGGTGAGGCGCGAGTGGTAGTCCTCGAGGCGGCTTTCGATGAAGTGGATGTCTTCTGTGACGTAATTTTCGCCGCCAGCCTTGTACGGCAGGAAGGTTTCCACCATGTCCTGGGCGACGCTCGGACCCATCAGGCCGGACAGGTTGGCTTCGATCCGGTCACGCAGGCGGCGCAAGGCATAAGGGCGACGCTCGTCGAATGGCAGATAAAGGTCGCGCAGGGCCTGCTCGACTTCTTTCTGCGCAGCCTTGGCGCCCAGCGGCTTGGCCAGTTGTGTGGCGAATTCCTGTGGCGAAGCAGCATGCAGTTCGCGGCGTTGCGGGCGGCGTACGTTATCCACAGCGCAGGCTTCGGCGGCGCTGGCCTCTTCCGGGCTGGCATTGGTGAACAGCGAAATCAGCGTGAACATCAGGACGTTGGCCGCCAACGAGGCGATGGCTGCCATGTGCCAACTGGTGTCGTCCAGCACGTAGATCATGTTCAGCAGCGGAATATAGAACCCCTGCAGATTGCCGACCAGCGGCAACAGCATCGTCACGACCCACACCACAATCCCCGCCAGTAGACCGGCGATGAAACCCCGACGATTGGCGGTCGGCCAGTACAGCACCGACAGCACACCCGGCAGGAATTGCAGGGTCGCAACGAAGGCGACGATGCCGAGGTTGGCCAGATCCTGCTCGGCGCCGAGCATCAGGTAGAAGCAGAAACCGGCCATGATGATCGCGACGATCAGCGCCCGGCGAGTCCATTTCAGCCAGCGATAGATATTGCCCTCGGCCGGTGGCTGATAGAGCGGCAGCACAAGATGGTTCAGGGCCATGCCCGACAGCGCCAGCGTGGTGACGATGATCAGGCCGCTGGCCGCCGACAGACCGCCGACATACGCCAGCAACGCCAGCGACTTGCTGTTGGCGGCGATGCCGATGCCGAGGGTGAAGTATTCCGGATTGGTCGTGGCGCCGAGTTTCAGGCCGGCCCAGAGAATCAGCGGCACGGCCAGGCTCATCAACAGCAGGAACAGCGGCAGGCCCCAGCTCGCGCTGACCAGCGAGCGCGGGTTGAGGTTTTCGGTGAAGGTCATGTGATACATGTGCGGCATCACGATCGCCGAGGCGAAAAACACCAGCAGCAACGTGCGCCACGGGCCTTCCTGCAACGGCGTGTGCAGGGCGGCGAGGGCGGTCTGGTTCTGCAGCAGCCACAGTTCAAGTTGCTGGGGGCCGTCGAACACGCCGTACAGCGCGTAGAGGCCGACGCCGCCGAGGGCGGCCAGTTTGATGACCGATTCGAAGGCAATCGCGAACACCAGCCCTTCGTGCTTTTCACGGGTGGCGATGTGACGGGAGCCGAAGAAGATCGTGAACAGGATGATCAGCGCACAGAACGCCAGGGCTACGCGATTCTGCACCGGTTCGCCAGTGAGGATGCCGATGGAGTCGGCCACGGCCTGGATCTGCAACGCCAGCAACGGCAATACGCCGATCAGCATGAAAATCGTGGTCAGCGCACCGGCCCAGGTGCTGCGAAAGCGGAAGGCGAACAGGTCCGCCAGCGACGAAAGTTGATAGGTGCGGGTGATCTTCAGGATCGGATACAGCAGCACCGGCGCCAGCAGAAAGGCGCCGGACACCCCGAGATAACTGGACAAAAAACCGTAGCCGTACTGATAGGCCAGACCCACCGTGCCATAGAACGCCCACGCACTGGCGTAGACCCCCAGCGACAGGGTGTAGGTCAACGGATGGCGAATGATCGCCCGCGGGATCATGCCCCGTTCACTGATCCACGCCACACCGAACAACGCGGCCAGGTAGGCGGCGCTGATCAGCAGCATCTGGGTCAGGCTAAAGCTCATCGGCATCTTTTTGGCTCTGCAGGATGAAGGTCACGACAATCAGGATCAGCCAGAGCAGATAAGGGCGATACCAGGCGCCCGTAGCGTCGATCCACCAATCCATGATGGCGGGAGAAAACAGGTAGATCCCCACGACCAGAAGCAGGACCAAGCGATAGATGTACATCCCGGCCTCTCTTTTTTATGCGCGTGCCCGAAAACGTGCGGCGATGGTAACGGATGGGCGCGCCACTGCAAGTGCCGTCACTTCAGTTGCGCTTCGGGCAGGGTCAGTGTGCGCGGGATTTTCAAGGCATCCCAGTGGGCGCTGCCCCAGTTCAACAGTTCTTGCGGCGAGGCGTGGGCCAGTTCGGGCCCCGGGTTTTGCCCCAGCGCGCGCAAGGCGCGGAGCAGCAGCGGGGTGGCCTGATCGACTTCCAGCGGTGGCGAACGATAGGACTTGCCGAGCTTGTTGCCGTCCGGCTGGGTAATCAGCGGCAGATGCAGATAGCGCGGTTGGCGCAGGCCCAGCAATTCTTGCAGATAGAGCTGGCGCGGCGTCGAGTCGAGCAGGTCGGCGCCGCGCACGATGTCGGTGATGCCCTGCCAGGCGTCGTCCAGCACCACTGCCAGTTGGTAGGCGTACAGGCCGTCGCGGCGGCGGATCACGAAATCCCCCACGTCGCGGCCCAGATGCTGGCGGTATTCGCCCTGCACCCGGTCGATGAAGTGGTATTCCAGCTCCGGCACGCGCAGGCGAATCGCCGCGTCTTCCTGGCCATGGCCGGCATTGCGGCACAGTCCCGGATAAATGCCGTGGTACGGCTCCAGTTGTTTGCGTGAGCAGGTGCAGGCGTACGCCAGGCCATGATTGAACAGGCTGTCGAGCACTTGGGCGTAGGCCTCGTGCCGATCGCTCTGGCGGACCATGTCGCCGTCCCATTCGAAGCCATAGCTTTCCAGCGCCTTGAGAATCGCCGCTTGCGCGCCCGGTTCCTCGCGAGGCGGATCGAGGTCTTCCATGCGCACCAGCCAGCGACCGCCCACCGAGCGTGCGTCCAGATAAGAGGCCAGGGCGGCAACCAGCGAACCGAAGTGCAGGTGCCCGCTGGGGGTTGGGGCAAAGCGGCCAATGTAGGCGGGGGAGGTGTTGGCAGTCATGAGGGCGATGTTACTTGAGAGTCAAAAAACAGCAGAAACAAAAACGGAGCGTTCGCACGCTCCGTTTTTCGTTCAGGCCGGGATTATTTGCCGACCTGCTTTTCCTTGATTTCCGCCAGGTTCTTGCAGTCGACGCACATGTCGGCAGTCGGACGGGCTTCAAGGCGCTTGACGCCGATCTCGATGCCGCAAGAGTCGCACCAGCCGTACTCTTCGTCTTCGATCAGTTGCAGGGTCTTGTCGATCTTCTTGATCAGTTTGCGCTCGCGGTCGCGGGCGCGCAGCTCGAGGGCGAACTCTTCTTCCTGGCTGGCACGGTCGGCCGGATCAGGAAAGTTGGCCGCTTCGTCTTTCATGTGATCAACAGTGCGGTCGACTTCCTGCATCAAGTCCAGTTTCCACTTGGTCAGGATCTTGGTGAAGTGCGCGCGCATTGGAGCGCCCATGTACTCTTCGCCCGCTTTCGGGACGTAGGGTTCGAAACCGCTGAGTGTCTGACTTGCCTGTTGCTTTGCTTGGGTGGGCATGAAATGGACCGCCTCTACTCTTGTAATCCATTGCGCAGGATTGCTCCATCACCGACACCTGCCGGCCCTGCGGCTGCAAGCGGGCGAACTTACCAGATCAATTCGGCCCGCGCTACTCCCGGATGTCGAGCGCGCGGCCGGTGGGGCTTGCAAATGTTTGCCAAGCCATGTCGGGCAATGTTGCAGACCTGCTCAATCACTGATTTTAGTCAATCCTGGAGCGTACGCTCGGGTCGTTACAGTCCAGTGTTCTTGAGGCTGTGACCGCTGCGGGTTCTCGCTCGTTCCGGCAGATGGGTAGAATCGTTTCTTTTCCCTCGTTGAAGGAAGGCCAATGGCTCAGCCCTACAGTGCGCGCAGTCGTGCGATCGAACCGTTCCATGTGATGGCGTTGCTGGCGCGGGCCAATGAATTGCAGGCCGCCGGCCACGACGTGATCCACCTGGAAATCGGCGAACCGGACTTCACCACCGCCGAGCCGATCATCCGCGCGGGCCAGCAAGCCCTGACGGCCGGGAAAACCCGCTACACCGCAGCCCGTGGCATTCCCGAGCTGCGCGAGGCGATTTCCGGCTTCTATCAAACGCGCTACGGCCTGAACATCGATCCACGCCGGATTCTCATCACCCCCGGCGGTTCCGGCGCGTTGCTGCTGGCCAGTGCGCTGCTGGTGGATCCGGGCAAACACTGGCTGCTGGCCGACCCCGGCTACCCTTGCAACCGGCATTTTCTGCGCTTGGTCGAGGGCGCGGCGCAGCTTGTGCCGGTTGGCCCGGACGTTCGCTATCAACTGACGCCGGACCTGGTGGATCGCCACTGGGATCACGACAGCGTCGGTGCTCTGGTCGCTTCGCCAGCCAACCCGACCGGTACGATTCTGACCCGTGATGAACTGGCCGGGTTATCCACAGCCATCAAGGCGCGTCACGGGCATCTGGTGGTGGACGAGATCTATCACGGCCTGACTTATGGCACCGACGCAGCCAGTGTGCTGGAAGTGGACGACAGTGCATTTGTCCTCAACAGTTTCTCCAAATATTTCGGCATGACTGGTTGGCGTCTCGGCTGGCTGGTGGCGCCGGATGCGGCGGTCAGTGAATTGGAAAAACTCGCGCAGAACCTCTACATCAGCGCGCCAAGCATGTCCCAGCATGCGGCGCTGGCCTGTTTCGAGCCGGACACCATCGCGATTCTTGAAGAGCGCCGCGCCGAGTTCGGCCGTCGTCGCGACTTCCTGCTGCCGGCACTGCGTGAACTGGGCTTCAACATCGCTGTTGAACCAGAAGGCGCGTTCTATTTGTATGCCGATATCAGCCAGTTCGGCGGCGATGCCTTCGCGTTCTGCCGGCATTTCCTTGAAACCGAACATGTAGCGTTTACTCCGGGGCTGGATTTCGGCCGC
Organism: Pseudomonas fluorescens; assembly: GCF_030344995.1. Taxonomy (GTDB): domain Bacteria; phylum Pseudomonadota; class Gammaproteobacteria; order Pseudomonadales; family Pseudomonadaceae; genus Aquipseudomonas; species Aquipseudomonas fluorescens_BF. Next base: position 5,574,166 of record NZ_CP128260.1, on the reverse strand, counting down.
TATCAGGCCGGCCATCATGTGCGCTTTGCCTACACACAAAACCTCCCTCGCTTACAGGAAGCGGTGGAACGCATCGCCCGTGGCTTGAAGAGCTGGCAAGGCTGATGCGCTTTCATCCTCCTCTCGAAGAAGGTCAGTTGATCCGCCGTTACAAGCGTTTTCTCGCCGATATCGAAACCGTTGGCGGCGAGTTGCTGACCATTCATTGCCCGAACACCGGCTCGATGCTCAATTGCCAGGTTGAGGGCGGCCAAGTCTGGTTCAGTCGCTCCAATGACCCCAAGCGCAAACTGCCTGGCACCTGGGAAATCGGGGAAACTCCACAGGGCCGGCTGTTTTGCGTGAACACAGGACGCGCCAACGCACTGGTCGAAGAGGCCCTGCAGGCCGGCGTCATCAGTGAGCTGAACGGTTTTACCAGGCTCAAGCGCGAAGTAGCGTACGGACAGGAAAAGAGTCGAATCGACTTTCGCCTCGATTACCCGACGGGGCCGGCATACGTGGAAGTGAAAAGTGTCACTCTGGGTTTCGACGGCACGGCGATTGCGGCATTTCCCGATGCAGTGACCCAGCGCGGAGCCAAGCATTTGCGTGAGCTGGCGCATCTGGCCCGGGACGGGATTCGCGCGGTGCAGTTGTACTGCGTCAATCTCACGGGTGTCGAAGCGGTGCGCCCGGCCGAGGAAATCGACTCGGCCTACGCCGCTGCGTTGCGCGAGGCGGTGGCATGCGGAGTCGAGGTCCTGGCGTACGGCGTGCGTTTGAGCCATGAAGAGATGGTGATCGACCGGCGTCTGGACGTGCTGCTCAACGCTTAAACATCGATCCACAACCCTTGCGCGTCTTCACGGCAAGGAATGGCCGTCAGCGATTGCCCGGCGCAGGGGCCGGCGACGCATTCACCGTCCTCGATCAGAAACAGTGCGCCGTGGGTGGCGCACTGGATCAGGCTGTTGCTCGGGTCGAGAAACTGGTCGGGATGCCATTCCAGGCCGACGCCCCGATGCGGGCAGCGATTGAGGTAGACATACGCCTGCCCCGCACGACGCACGGCAAACAGTTTTTTCCCGTCGATATCGAAACCGCGACTGCCGCCCTCAACCAGATCGGCACCCGCGCAAAGAAACTTCATGGCTATCCTCAAGTGTCGGCTCGTGTCTGGATATGTCCGAGCTTGACGTTCAAATGCAAACAATTATCAAATGGCCGACTTCGCCCGTGGCGAGGTGACCGCTGCCGAGGATACTTGGCCTGCCGTCCCGATGCCCGGGAAAACCTTTCAAGGAAGCTGTCTATGCGCCTGAGTACCCGCGTTGCCGTGCTGTGTGTCGGACTTTTGGTCAGCCACCAGGCTGCAGCGGCCGAGTTGCCGCAACGTTGGGTCAGCGCTGGCGGTGCGTTGTCGGAGTGGGTAAGTGCGCTGGGTGGCGAAGCCAAACTGGTAGGCGTCGACACCACCAGCCAGCACCCTGACTCCCTCAAGTCGCTGCCGAGCATCGGCTATCAGCGCAGCCTGTCGGCGGAAGGCATTCTCAGCCTGCGCCCGGACATCCTCATCGGTACTGAAGAAATGGGCCCGCCGCCGGTGATCTCGCAGGTTCGCAGCGCCAAGGTGCAGGTGGAACTGTTCTCGGCTCAGCCGGATCTGCCGACACTCGAAAAAAACGTCACTCATCTGGGGCAGTTGTTGGGTGCCGAAAGCCAAGCCGCGCAATTGCTGCAAAGTTATCAACAGCAACTCGATGCGCAGAAGGCGCGTGTAGCTGAAGCGCAGACCAAGCAGAAGGCGCCTGGCGTGATGTTATTGCTCGGGCATGCAGGCGGCAAACCGCTGATCGCCGGCAAAGACACCGCCGCCGATTGGCTGCTGCAACAGGCGGGCGGGCATAACCTTGCGACCCACACCGGTTACAAGCCGTTTTCCGTGGAGTCCCTGGCCAGCCTCGATCCTGAAGTGCTGGTGTTCGCTGACCGTGCGCTGACCGGCGAGGCGGCGAAAGCGGCGTTGTTCAAGGAAAACCCGATCCTCAATTCCAGCCGTGCGGCCAAGACCGGACGCGTGCTGGAGCTGGATCCGACGCTGCTGGTGGGCGGGCTCGGGCCGCGTTTGCCCGCTGCGCTGAAGGTCCTGTCTGACGGTTTCTACCCGGCCAAGAGCGGCCAATGACCACGCTGGTCAAACCCCGTGGCTTGTTTATCGGCCTGATCCTGCTGTGTCTGCTGGCGATCTGGCTGTCGCTGGCGTTGGGGCCGGTCAGTCTGCCGTTGTTCGATACCTTGCGTGCGGCGCTGCGCATGATCGGTGTGCCGCTGGCGCCGGAAGGGCTGGAACAGGCTGAGCTGATTCTCGGGCAGATTCGTCTGCCGCGTACGTTGCTGGGGCTGGCAGTCGGCGGAGTGCTGGCGCTGTCCGGGGTGGCGATGCAGGGGCTGTTTCGCAACCCTCTGGCCGATCCTGGATTGGTTGGCGTGTCCAGTGGTGCTGCTTTAGGCGCTGCGGTGGCAATTGTCGGCGGTTCGTTTTTCGGCGGTCTGCCGGAATGGTTCGGGCCTTATCTGCTGTCGGTTTGCGCGTTTTTAGGTGGTCTTGGCGTAACTGCGTTGGTCTATCGACTAGGCCGCCGTAACGGGCAGACGAATGTTGCGACCATGTTGCTGGCGGGGATTGCCCTGACGGCTTTGGCCAGTTCGGCGGTGGGACTGTTTACCTATCTGGCCGACGACGCGACATTGCGTACGTTGACGTTCTGGAACCTGGGCAGCCTGAACGGCGCGAGCTATGCGCGGTTGTGGCCGCTGCTGATCATCACCGCCGGTGTTGCGCTTTGGCTTCCACGTCGGGCGAAGGCGCTCAATGCGTTGCTGCTCGGCGAATCGGAAGCCGGGCATCTGGGGATCGATGTCGAGCGGCTCAAGCGCGAATTAGTGTTCTGTACGGCGTTGGGTGTCGGCGCTGCGGTGGCGGCGGCGGGCATGATCGGATTTATCGGGCTGGTGGTGCCGCATCTGGTGCGCTTGCTCGCGGGGCCGGATCATCGGGTATTGCTGCCGGCATCGGTGCTGGCCGGGGCGAGTCTGTTGCTGCTGGCGGATCTGGTGGCACGGCTGGCGCTGGCACCGGCGGAGCTGCCGATCGGCATCGTCACGGCATTCATCGGTGCGCCGTTCTTCCTTTATCTGCTGCTGCGAGGGCGTGCCTGATGCTGCGTGCGCAAAATCTGCACATCCGCCGTGGCCGCAAAACCGTTCTGGCCGATGTCAGCCTGCAACTCGAACCGGGCGAAGTGCTGGGCGTGCTGGGCCCCAATGGCGCCGGTAAGAGTACTTTGCTCGGCGCGTTGTGCGGTGAGCTGAGCGCACACGACGGGGAAGTGCTGCTGGACGGTGAGGCATTGAGCCATTGGAGCGGCACTCAGCGCGCCCAGCGGCTGGCAGTGTTGCCGCAGGTGTCGACCCTGGATTTCGCCTTCCGTGTTGAAGAAGTGGTCGGCATGGGGCGGCTGCCTTATCAGAGTGGACGTTTGCGCGATGACGAGATCGTCGCTGACGCTTTACGGGCGGCCGATGCGGGGCATCTGAGTGGCCGCAGTTATCTGGCGTTGTCTGGCGGCGAGCGTCAGCGGGTGCATCTGGCGCGAGTGCTGGCGCAACTCTGGCCGGGGCAGGCGGGGCAGACGTTGCTGCTCGACGAGCCGACCTCGATGCTTGATCCGCTGCATCAACACACGACGCTGCAAGCAGTACGCAAATTTGCCGATCGCGGCGCGGCGGTGCTGGTGATCCTGCATGATCTGAATCTGGCGGCGCGCTATTGTGATCGCATCCTGCTGCTGGAAGGCGGACGCCCGGTGGCACTGGATACGCCGCAACAGGTGTTGCGCCCGGAATCGCTGAAGGCGGTTTTCGGTCTGGAAGTATTGGTGCAGCCGCACCCGGAGCGCGGGCATCCGCTGATCATCGCCCGCTGATTTCGTCATCGAGGTGAGGGTATGCGCGGGATTTTGCTGTTGGCGGTGTTGTGGCTTTCAGGTTGCCAGCATGTTGCGGCGCCGCCGGTCGTGGGCGAGATCCGTGATTTGCGCAGCGGCGAGAGTCTGACGGCGCAGCAATTACTGACGCAGCTCAGCAGACCGGCACGGGTGGTCGTTGGCGAGCAGCATGACAACGCCGATCACCATGCCCTTCAATTGTGGTTGTTGCAGAACCTCGAAGAAGCGCGCCCCCAGGGCAGTCTCCTGCTGGAAATGCTGACGCCCGATCAACAGTCGCGGGTTGATGACGTTCGTCATGCCGCAACGCCACCGGCTGATCTTCCTGCTGCACTGGCCTGGCAGGACGGCTGGGACTGGAATCTCTACGGACCGATTGTGCGGTTCGCCCTGACGCAAACCGGGCCGTTGCTGGCAGCCAACCTCGATAACATCGAAATACGCGCGTTCTATCGTGATCCTCCGGTTTTGAGCGGTGCGCGGAGTAACGCCAAATCTGTGAGAGAGACGCTGCTGGAGCAGATCGGCGATTCTCACTGCGGTTTGCTGCCGTCATCTCAAATGCCGGCGATGCTGGCCGTTCAGCAACAACGGGATCGGCGCATGGCCTCGCGTTTGTTGGCGGCGCCCGCGCCTGCCTTGTTATTGGCGGGTGCGTTTCACGCGCGCAAGGATGTGGGCGTGCCGCTGCATGTGCTCGATCTGGGCGCACCCGAAGCGCCGACGGTGCTGATGCTGGCGGAGCAGGGCAGTCAGGTTACGGCGGCGATGGCTGATTATGTCTGGTACACGCCAACCACGCCGAAACCGGATTATTGCGCCGAGATGCGTAAGCAGTTCAGTAAGAAATGACTTTTCCACAGGCAAAAAAAGACCCGGTAAAAACCGGGTCAAATAACCGTGATTAGCCTGATGAGGAGATAATCTGAGAGTCCGAACCAAGGGCTTTTCAGAATATCGACTGATCTCGCGACCAGTTGTGATAATCATAGCGATTCTCATTACCAAGTCAACTGCTGTTTTTTCATTTCTTTGGTTTTGTCCCGGCAATGGCGTAAACGTCCCGTGAATATGGTCGTCAGGTCTGAGCTGTGAGCTGCTTGTTGAGCTGGTCGATACGCCGCGCCATGCTTTCGATCAGGCTGTGGGCGATTTTCGGATTGGTGCGGGTCATGCTCAGAAACTGATCGCCGGGTATCAGCATTACCGTGCTTGCCTCCCGGGCAATGACCGTCGCGTTGCGCGGCTCGCCAGTGAACACCGCCATTGCGCCGAATATTTCATCCTTGGGCACGTCACCTACTTTGTGCCCGTTCACAAACGCTTCGGCGTGTCCTTCGATGATCACGAATACATGGTCGGCGGTGTCGCCTTGGCGGATCAGGACGCTCCCCGGCTCAACTCGTTTGAATCCATTGGTGCTGCGAAACTCGCGCGGCTTGAACTCGGCAACGGCGTGGGCCAGCAGCGCCATTTGCCCGAGCAGATAGCGCAGAAACTGCTCCGAGCGTGACGAGTCTCCGTACACATGTTGAAACAAATTGCTTCGACGATAAGGCAGCAATGTCACTGGGTTTTCCGCGTACAAGCTGCAATCCACCCATTCCGGACCCTGCTGCAGGCCCATCAAATCTCCCTCGTGCCAGTAGAACAAGCCTCGACCACTGAGTCGGCCGGTGATGACGCCCTCCGTCAGCAAGAACAACTGGTCGTCCGGCAAGCGTGCCAACAGATCATCTGTGGCTTCCAGTTCCAGAGCCGGCCCGCACGGTGCCAAGCCTTCGAGCCATTGCGCAGGCAAGCTCTGCAAGTGGTTGATCAATGCATCGGCCTGGGCCGATTGTTCCCCGAGCAGGTACATGGCGGTCAGCGCCCGTTAGTTCTTGTGACGAGAGGAAATGGCTTCCAGCTGCTTGTTCAACGCATCCTTGCGTTCGGCGGGAATGTCGTTCCAGTGCACGTCCATCAGCGCCCCTTCGATCGCATACAACAACACCTTCGACGCCCGAAACCCGCGAGTGCGCACGGCCCGGTAGGCATCCACCGCGCCCAGGCGACGCAAGTCCGAGGCGCTATGGATGCCCACGGCATGCAGCCATTGCGCCGACGTCTTGCCAAGATTCTTCAGGTGTTGCAGTTCATCATTCATCAAGCCTCCTTGCGACGGCCGAATGGTGCGTGGGCGAGCTTCTCAGGAGTGTAGCCATCAGTAGGAAAAGCGTGGTTGTTTGGTCGGATTCGACGCAAACGCTTCTAAGAAACGGCAGTTTTCGCTGATGAATCAGGATGCGGAGGACGAGGGAGAATTACCAATAGCACGCAGTCCAGCGCAAAGCGGGGGCGCTGGACGAGTTTGGAGGTTCCGAGACTCAGCGAGTGCGATAACGCAGGCGGGTACCGAAATTCATCGACATCAGGATTTCGTCAGCACTCAGCTCCGGCGGGAAGTAGGCCCCGGAGATCTGCGCATGAGCCAGGCTCGCACCTTCCAGCGAAGCATTGCGAAAGTCGATGCCGCGCAGGTCGGCGGAACGGAAGTAGGCGTCCCGGAAATCCACGCCATCGGCGTTCAGTTCGCGCAGGTCGAGACCACGGAAGTCGCCGCCAACCATATCGATCGGGCCGTCTTTCGGGCGTTCCTTGTTGAAACCTGTGATGTCGTCTTTGTGCAGCAAGGCATAAAGCGGGGTGTCGAGAAGTTTCGGCTGGCTCATGTCAAATCACCTGTTGGTTTTATGACGCCAGTATAGTGCCACTATTTGACGGCCGTGAAGCGAGCGAGGGCTTCACGGCCGAAATAGTTTCTTACAGACCTGGCAGGCGCTGGCGGATCTGCGCCACGACGGTATCCAGGGTGCCGGACTCATTGGTCTGCACGCGTTTACTGCGCAGGATTTCTTCCGGGGTGAGCGCTTCACGGTTGGCCTGTTGTGCTTCGATCACGGCGAGGGTCGCGTCGGACGGATCCTTCTTGTCTGCCTGACGAATCGCCAGCCAGCTCTCGATCACGGCCTGCGGAGCGTTGCAGTCGAGGATCAGGAATGGCGCGCCAGTGGCTTCGGCAACCTTGGCGGCGTTGTCGCGTTGTTCGCGCTTGAGGTAAGTGGCGTCGATCACCACCGGGAAACCGGCGTGCAGGATCACTTCGGCGATTTCATGCAGACGAGCATAGGTCGCGGTGCTGGCATCGGCGCTGTAAATCCCGGCCTGAACATCATTGGCAACGGTTTGCTCGCCGAACAGACGCTTGCGCTCGACATCGGAACGCAGACGGATGGCGCCCAGCGCTTCGACCAGACGCATGGCCACGTGGCTTTTGCCTACAGCGGACACGCCGTGGGTAATCGCCATGAAACGCGAAGGAATGGTGCTGTAGCTTTCCGCCAGGTTCGCGTAGTTGCGGTACTGGCGCAGGGTGGTAGCGCGTTGCACCGGAGTGGCGTCAGCCGGCATGCTGAACAGTGCAACCTTCGCACGCACCAGGGCGCGGTAAGCCTTGTAGAAGTTCAGCACTTCCAGGCCTTGATAGTCGCCGGTCAGTTCCAGGTACTGGCTGATGAAGCGACGGGCCAGGGATTTCAGGCCACGGTCTTCCAGGTCCATCGCCAGGAAACCGGTGTCGGCCCAGACGTCGGTGAAACGGAACGGTTCGTTGAATTCGATGCAGTCGAAGATCACGACCTTGCCGTCGATCAGCGTGGCGTTGCCCAGGTGAATGTCACCGTGGCACTCGCGAGTGAACCCGTCGGCCTTGCGTTGGGCGAACAACGGTTTCAGGCGATCGAAACTGCTTTCGGCCCACGCTTGCAGGGCGTCGAGTTGCAGCAGGTCATTCTTGTCGCTGAGGAACGGCAGAATCTGTTCGAAGTTCTGGCGCACCGGCGCCATTACGCTTTCAGGCGTGCCGGCATCGTGTTCGGCCGGGACTTTCGGCGCGTTGAGGTGGAAGCGGGCGATCTGCTCGGCCATCGCGTCGACGTGCGCGGTGGTCAGCTCGCCGTTGGCTTGCAGGGTGCTGAGCAGGCCGCTCTGCGGGAACTGGCGCATTTTCAGCAAATATTCGATGGCCGGGCCTTCGCCGCCCAGTTGCGGGGCTTCGGCGCTGCCGGTCACTGGAATCACTTCCAGATACAAATCTTCGGTCAGGCGCTGGTTCAGGCGCAGCTCTTCGCCGCAGAAGTGCTCACGGGAATCGAGACCAGTGAAATCAAGGAAGCCGAAATTCACCGGTTTCTTCACTTTATAAGCGTAGGGGCCGGTGAGCAGCACCCATGAGATATGGGTTTCGATGACCTGGAACCCTTCGACGGGGTGCGGGTAGAGGGCCGGGTTTTGCAGGGCAGCGATCAGGGACTGGCTCACGGACGATCCTTCAGAGACTGGGGGAAATTCAAGGCGCTCATTATGGCCGCTCGCCAGCCCGACGCAAACCTCGGAGCGCTCCTGTTGAGTATGAATAAAGTGCGTATAATCCGCCGCCATGACTCGTACTCGATCCCCTCGTACCCCTAAAAAACCAGCTTCCCGGGGCCTGCGCCCATGGTTGGGCTGGGCCCTTAAACTCAGTCTGGTCGGCCTTGTGGTGCTGGCCGGCTTTGCCGTTTACCTCGATGCGGTGGTGCAGGAGAAGTTCTCCGGCAAGCGCTGGACCATCCCGGCCAAGGTGTACGCGCGTCCGCTTGAGCTGTTCGTCGGACAGAAGCTGAGCAAGGACGATTTCCTCACCGAACTCGATGCCCTGGGCTATCGCCGCGAAGCCGTGAGCAACGGTCCCGGCGCGGCGGCGGTCAATGGCAACACGGTTGATCTGAATACCCGTGGCTTCCAGTTCTATGAAGGCCTGGAAAAGCCGCAGCCAGTGCGCGTACGTTTCTCCGGCGATTACGTGGCCGAACTCTCGGCGACCAACGGTTCGAAGCTCTCCGTGGTACGCCTGGAGCCGCTGATGATCGGCGGTATCTACCCGAAAAACCTCGAAGACCGGATTCTGATCAAGCTCGATCAGGTGCCGCCGTATCTGCTGGAAACCCTGGTCGCCGTGGAAGACCGGGATTTCTACAGCCACTGGGGCGTGTCGCCGAAATCGATTGCCCGCGCAGTCTGGGTCAACACATCCGGCGGCAAGATGACTCAGGGCGGCAGTACGCTGACCCAGCAACTGGTCAAGAACTTCTACCTCACCAACGAACGCAGCCTGACCCGCAAGCTCACCGAAGCGATGATGGCGATGCTGCTCGAGCTGCATTACGACAAAAAGGAAATCCTTGAGGCGTACCTCAACGAAGTCTTTGTCGGTCAGGACGGCCAGCGCGCGGTGCATGGTTTCGGTCTGGCCAGCCAGTTCTTCTTCGCCCAACCCTTGTCCGAGCTGAAACTGCACCAGGTCGCGCTGCTGGTCGGCATGGTCAAAGGCCCGTCCTATTACAACCCACGTCGCAACCCGGAGCGGGCGCTGGAGCGACGTAATCTGGTGCTCGACGTGCTTGAGCAGCAGGGCGTCGCTTCTGCCGAACAGGTCGCTGCCGCGAAGAAAATGCCGCTGGGCGTGACCACGCGCGGCAAGCTGGCCGACAGCTCGTTCCCGGGCTTCATCGATCTGGTCAAGCGCCAGTTGCGTGAAGACTATCGCGATGAAGACTTGACCGAAGAAGGCCTGCGGATCTTCACCAGTTTCGATCCGATCCTGCAGATGAAGGCAGAAGCCTCGGTCAACGACACCTTCAAACGTCTTGCCGGTCGCAAAGGTTCCGACGATGTGGAAGCGGCGATGGTCGTGACCAATCCGGAAACCGGTGAAGTCCAGGCCATGATCGGCAGCCGTCAGGCAAGTTTTGCCGGATTCAACCGCGCACTGGACGCCGTGCGGCCGATCGGGTCGCTGGTCAAGCCTGCGGTTTATCTGACGGCACTGGAGAAACCGAGCCAGTACACGCTGACCAGTTGGCTGTCGGACGACCCGCTTTCCATCAAAGGCGCAGACGGCCAGGTCTGGAAACCGCAGAACTATGACCGTCGCTCCCACGGCACGGTGTTCCTGTATCAGGGTCTGGCGCATTCCTACAACCTGTCGACCTCGCGTCTCGGCCTGGCAGTGGGTGTTCCGAATGTCCTCAAGACCATCGGGCGCCTGGGTGTGACTCGCGAGTTCCCGGCGTTCCCGTCGATGCTGCTCGGTGCAGGCGGCATGACACCGATCGAAGTCGCGACGATGTACCAGACCCTGGCCAACGGTGGCTTCAATACGCCGATGCGCGGGATCCGCAGCGTGCTGACTGCCGAGGGCGAGCCGCTCAAACGTTATCCGTTCCAGATCGAGCAACGCTTCGATCCGGCCTCGATCTACCTGATCCAGAACGCCATGCAGCGGGTCATGCGTGAAGGCACCGGCAGTTCGGTTTATAACGTGTTGCCAAGAACCCTGACACTGGCGGGCAAGACTGGTACCAGTAACGATTCGCGCGACAGCTGGTTCGCCGGTTTCAGCCAGGATCTGCTGGCGGTGGTCTGGCTCGGCCGCGACGACAACGGCAAGACCCCGTTCACCGGGGCCACCGGTGCGTTGCAGGTCTGGACCAGTTTCATGCGCAAGGCCGACCCGCTGCCGCTGGACATGCCGCAGCCGGATAACGTGGTGCAGGCGTGGGTCGATTCGCGTACCGGCCAGGGCTCCGATGCCAACTGTCCGGGCGCCGTGCAGATGCCGTATATTCGCGGCAGCGAACCGCCACCCGGCGCCTCCTGCGCCGGCGAAAGCCCGGCCTCGGGCGAGTCGGTGATGGATTGGGTCAAGGGCTGGATGAATTAAGCAAAGAGGGTTTCAAGTGAACAAGTGGTTGATTCCAGCGGTGACCGCCGTGGCTTTGCTCAGCGGCTGCTCCACCGTACAGCGTGGTTCGATCCCGGTTGTAGATTCCGGCACCGCCGTGTCCAACAGCGAGCGCATTTCGGCCAATGGCGGTTTCCGTCAAACGACGGTGAAGCGTCCTGCACAGGCCCAGACCCAGGCAATCCCGCAAGGCGATACCGGTGTGGTGGTCATGGTGCCGGGCGGCGCAGCGGCTTCGGCACCGATCAGCACTTCGCCGATCGTTCCGGGCCCGGCGTCTGGCGGCATCACGCCGGGACCGTATAACCCGTCGGCGGTCGAGTCCGCACCGATCAACTCCGGCAGCTACAGCATGCCTTCGACGCCGAGCGGTATTCCCTCGGCCAGCAGCAGCGGCGGCGGTCTGTCTGCCGATGAACAACTGGACGGCCCGGTACTCGCGCTTTTGACCACTGCGCAACAGCAGCAGGCCGGTGGCGACCTCAACGGCGCGTCCTCCAGCCTGGAGCGCGCCCAGCGTGTAGCGCCGCGCGAGCCGCAAGTGTTGTACCGTCTGGCGCAGGTGCGCATGGCCCAGGGCGATGCGCCACAAGCCGAGCAGACCGCTCGCCGTGCATTGACCATGGCCAACGGTCGTCCGGACTTGCAGGCCAGCCTGTGGGAATTGATCGCTCAGGCGCGTGAGAAACAAGGTGATTCCGCCGGCGCCACTCTGGCCCGTCAGAAGGCCAAGGTTTCGCTGTGATGGACAGTCGTTTCTCCAAAGTCGCCGATCAACTCCTGTTGATCGAACGTGAACTGCGCGCCCAGGGCTGGTGGGATGACGTCCAGCCCTCGGTCGAAGCCCTGAGCAGTGTCGAGCCGTTTTCGGTCGACACCCTCGATTTCGAACAGTGGCTGCAATGGATCTTCCTGCCGCGGATGAAGATGATCCTCGAACAGGATCTGCCATTGCCCAATGCCTCGGGCATTCAGGAAATGGCCGAGATGGTTTTTGCCCAGCGCAATCTGCAGGGCAAAGATCGGCAGCTTCAGGTATTGCTCAAAGAGTTCGACCTGCTGATCACCGCTTCGCGCTGAACCGGGAGCTGCCAGTGGTTACTGGCAGTTTTCCGCAATCTGTTTTTGTGCCTCCGCGGTACGCTGCTGGCGCTGGTCGTCGCTCAGCCGCCGCAATTCTCCCTCCACTTCCTCCCTCAATCGCGGATTGTTCTGCAGTTGCGCGAGATTCGTGCGCGCCTGTTCGCAAAACGCCTTGAGTTGGTTCTGTTGCTCGGCCACTTGCTTCTTGACCTTGTCATCGATGGCTTTCTGATCGCCCAGCGCACCGCCGCCAGGTAATGCCGCTGGCTTTGGCGCAGGAGAGGAGGGTGTCTCCACGGCGGTGGATGACTGTCCTTGTGGTGGCTGTTGATCGAAATGGGTGACGCCCTGGGCATCGACCCATTTGTAGATCTGACCAGCCATGCACCATGGGCTGGCGCTGATTAGTAGAGTCAGGAGAAGCGTTCGCATGCTGATTCCTTGGCAAAACTGCGCAATTGAAGCTAACAGAGTAGCGGTTTCCAGGTTTTTTCTTGCGTTCTCATGTGCTTACCCACAATTAAGCACATAGACGGCTTGACTTGCAGAGGGCGAAACAGAAGAATCCAAAGTCCGCTGTACAGGGACTGCCAGAAGCAGACCCTCTCGGCAGATCATGAGGCGCATATCCGCGTCGACCTGTTACACCCGCAACGCGTTACCTCGCGCTGGGTGGGAAAGGCCCGCAACACTTGGGACGATCCCAATACTTGCTCAGTCAGTGCTGACGTAGTCGGCGACCACCGTCGCTCATGCTCTGCCGAGAAGTAAACCTATTAAGACCCGTTCGCTTTTTTGTGGACGGTATTCTGGCGTTTTAGAGGTGAACAACGTGGAGCTTTTATCTGGCGGTGAGATGCTCGTCCGCTTTTTGCGTGACGAAGGCGTCAAATATATCTACGGGTACCCGGGTGGTGCTCTCCTTCATGTTTACGATGCCCTGTTCAAAGAACCGGAAGTGACCCACATCCTGGTTCGTCACGAACAAGCGGCTACCCATATGGCTGACGGCTATGCCCGTGCCACCGGTAAAGCCGGCGTGGTATTGGTGACTTCCGGTCCAGGCGCCACAAACGCCATCACCGGTATCGCCACTGCCTATATGGACTCGATTCCAATGGTGATCATTTCCGGTCAGGTGCCAAGCACCATGGTCGGCACCGACGCGTTCCAGGAAACCGACATGATCGGTATCTCCCGGCCGATCGTGAAGCACAGCTTCATGATCAAGCACGCTTCGGAAATCCCGGAAGTCATGAAGAAAGCCTTCTACCTGGCGCAATCCGGTCGTCCGGGCCCGGTCGTGGTCGATATCCCGAAAGACATGACCAACCCGGCCGAGAAGTTCGAATACATCTTCCCAAAGAAAGCCAAACTGCGTTCCTACAGCCCGGCCGTTCGCGGTCACTCCGGGCAAATCCGCAAGGCGGCAGAAATGCTCCTGGCGGCCAAGCGTCCCGTGCTGTACTCCGGCGGTGGCGTGATCCTCGGCAACGGCTCCGCGCCGCTGACCGAACTGGCGCAAATGCTCAACCTGCCGGTTACCAATACCTTGATGGGCCTGGGTGGCTACCCTGGCACTGATCGTCAGTTCATCGGCATGCTAGGCATGCACGGCAGCTACACCGCAAACCTTGCGATGCACCATGCCGACGTGATCCTGGCAGTAGGTGCGCGTTTCGACGATCGCGTGATCAACGGCGCGCCGAAGTTCTGCCCGAACGCCAAGATCATTCACATCGACATCGACCCGGCTTCGATTTCCAAGACCATCAAGGCCGACGTGCCAATCGTGGGTCCGGTGGAGAGCGTCCTGACTGAAATGGTCGCGATCCTCAAGGAAATCGGCGAAACCCCGAACAAGGAAGCCGTTGCCAGCTGGTGGAAGCAGGTTGACGAATGGCGCGGTGATCGCGGCCTGTTCCCTTACGACAAGGGCGACGGCAGCAAGATCAAGCCACAGACCGTGATCGAAACCCTGTGCGAAGTGACCAAGGGCGACGCCTTTGTGACCTCCGACGTGGGCCAGCACCAGATGTTTGCTGCGCAGTACTACAAGTTCAACAAGCCGAATCGCTGGATCAACTCCGGTGGCCTGGGCACGATGGGCTTCGGTCTGCCGGCAGCGATGGGTATCGCGCTGAGCTTCCCTGACACCGATGTTGCGTGCGTCACCGGTGAAGGCAGTATCCAGATGAACATCCAGGAACTGTCGACCTGCCTGCAATACGGTTTGCCGGTCAAGATCGTCATCCTGAACAACGGTGTTCTGGGCATGGTTCGTCAGTGGCAGGACATGAGTTACGGCAGCCGTCACTCGCACTCCTACATGGAATCCTTGCCTGACTTCGTCAAGCTGGCTGAAGCCTATGGCCACGTCGGCGTGCGCATCACCGAATCGAAAGATTTGAAGTCGAAGATGGAAGAGGCGTTCGCCATGAAAGATCGCCTGGTGGTGATCGACATTTCGGTCGACACCAGCGAGCACGTCTATCCGATGCAGATCAAAGACGGCTCGATGCGCGATATGTGGCTGAGCAAGACGGAGCGTACCTAATCATGCGGCACATTATTTCCTTGCTTCTGGAAAACGAACCCGGTGCTTTGTCTCGCGTAGTCGGCCTGTTCTCGCAGCGCAACTACAACATCGAAAGCCTGACCGTGGCGCCAACCGAAGACCCGACCCTGTCGCGTCTGACGCTGACCACTGTCGGCCACGATGAAATCATCGAGCAGATCACCAAAAACCTGAACAAGCTGATCGAAGTGGTCAAGCTGGTGGACCTGTCGGAAAGCGCTCACATCGAGCGTGAACTGATGCTGGTCAAGGTCAAGGCCACTGGCGCCCAGCGCGCCGAGATCAAACGCACCACCGATATCTACCGTGGACAGATCGTCGACGTCAGCGCCAGCGTGTATACCGTTCAACTGACCGGTACCAGCGACAAGCTCGACAGCTTCATTCAGTCCATCGGCACCGCATCGATTCTGGAGACAGTCCGCAGTGGCGTCACCGGTATTGCCCGCGGCGACAAAGTACTCAGCATCTAAACCAAATTAGCGAATGGCCTGAACGGCCTGGATATAAAGGGGAAATTCATGAAAGTTTTCTACGATAAAGACTGCGACCTGTCGATCATCCAGGGCAAGAAAGTTGCCATCATCGGTTACGGCTCCCAGGGCCACGCCCAAGCGTGCAACCTGAAAGATTCCGGTGTCGACGTTACCGTCGGTCTGCGTAAAGGTTCGGCTACCGTTGCCAAGGCTGAAGCCCACGGCCTGAAAGTGACCGACGTGGCTGCCGCTGTTGCCGGTGCCGACCTGGTCATGATTCTGACCCCGGACGAGTTCCAGTCCCAGCTGTACAAGAACGAAATCGAGCCGAACATCAAGAAGGGCGCCACCCTGGCCTTCTCCCACGGCTTCGCGATCCACTACAACCAGGTTGTTCCGCGTGCCGACCTCGACGTGATCATGATCGCGCCAAAAGCCCCGGGCCACACCGTACGTTCCGAGTTCGTGAAAGGCGGCGGTATCCCTGACCTGATCGCGATCTACCAGGACGCCTCGGGCAACGCCAAGAACGTTGCACTGTCCTACGCCGCTGGCGTTGGTGGCGGTCGTACCGGCATCATCGAAACCACCTTCAAGGACGAGACCGAAACCGACCTGTTCGGCGAACAAGCCGTTCTGTGCGGCGGTACCGTTGAACTGGTAAAAGCCGGTTTCGAAACTCTGGTTGAAGCTGGCTACGCGCCGGAAATGGCCTACTTCGAGTGCCTGCACGAACTGAAACTGATCGTTGACCTCATGTACGAAGGCGGTATCGCCAACATGAACTACTCGATCTCCAACAACGCTGAATACGGCGAGTACGTGACGGGTCCGGAAGTGATCAACGCCGAATCCCGTCAGGCCATGCGCAACGCCCTGAAACGTATTCAGGACGGCGAATACGCCAAAATGTTCATCAGCGAAGGCGCAACCGGCTACCCTTCGATGACCGCCAAGCGTCGTAACAACGCCGCTCACGGTATCGAAATCATCGGCGAGCAACTGCGCTCCATGATGCCGTGGATCGGTGCCAACAAGATCGTCGACAAAGCCAAAAACTAAGTCGTAGAACCTTGTATGAAAAAACGCGGCCTCGGCCGCGTTTTTTCGTATGGGCGGGCGGTTCTGGTATAAAGCTGCATCGTTTGTGGCCGAACCGTCGTCCCAGACACCTGTCGAAAATGTCCAATCCGTTGCAAGGTACTGTCCATGAGCGAACGTCCCGAAGAGCCGAACCAGGCTTCCGACGCCGAAAGCCTGTTGCCCATCGATGAGCACATCGAAGAAGGGCATGATGCAGAAGGCCGTAAAGTCCGGCATCGTGGTATCTATCTTCTGCCGAATCTGTTTACCACTGCGAACCTGTTCGCAGGGTTCTATTCCATCATCAACTCGATGAGTGCCCAGGCTGCGCTGAGCGCCGGTGACTCGGCGAATGCGAGCAAGTACTTCGCCTTTGCTGCCATCGCGATTTTCGTCGCCATGGTGCTCGACGGTCTTGATGGTCGCGTAGCGCGTATGACCAATACCCAAAGTGCCTTCGGCGCCGAGTACGACTCACTGTCGGACATGGTTGCCTTTGGTGTGGCGCCGGCGCTTTTGGCTTTCGGCTGGGCGCTGGGTGACATGGGCAAGGTCGGCTGGATGGTTGCCTTCATTTATGTGGCGGGTGCGGCATTGCGTTTGGCGCGCTTCAACACTCAGGTGGGGACCGCCGACAAGCGCTATTTCATCGGTCTGGCCAGCCCGGCTGCTGCCGGTGTGGTTGCTGGGATTGTCTGGGCGTTCAGCGATTACGGGATCCAGGGGTCGAAGATGTCGTTCCTGGTTGCGTTGATGGTCGCGGCCGCCGGCATGCTGATGGTCAGCAACATCAAGTACAACAGCTTCAAGGAGCTGGATCTGAAGGGGCGCGTGCCTTTCGTGGCGATCCTTGCAGTGGTGCTGGTCTTCGCCGTGGTGTTCAGCGATCCTCCTCGCATTCTGCTGCTGGTGTTCCTCGCCTATGCCGCTTCGGGCCCGGTGCAGTATCTGTTGCATCTTCGTCGTCACAAACACGCCGAGTGATGTAATTTCCCTCATGCTCCGCAGTCTATGGTGCATCTGTCCTCCAAAGCTGCGGAGTAGCCATGCTGATCAAAGTCCCCAAAGCGTCCGACTGCCATGAGTCGGACGTCACGCCTGAATCCATTTATTTCTCTCGCCGACAATTGCTCGGAGCTACTGCGGCCGGTTTGACCATGAGCAGTCTGCCGCGCTGGGCCAGTGCCGAAGAGGCTGCCCGCTATGCCGATGTCGACGCCGGAAAGGCACCCGCCTGGTTCACTGAGAAACTTTCCTCAGTCAAATGGGGCGCGGTGAACGTCAAGGATGAGGCGATCACACCTTTCAAAGACGCCACCCATTACAACAACTTCTATGAGTTCGGCACCGACAAGGGTGACCCGGCGGCCAATGCCGGTTCGTTGAAAACCGAACCGTGGAGTGTTGTCGTGGACGGGGAGGTGGGTAAGCCGGGGCGTTATGCTCTGGAAGACTTCATGAAGCCTTACCAGTTGGAAGAGCGTATTTATCGCCTGCGCTGTGTCGAGGCGTGGTCGATGGTGATTCCCTGGATCGGTTTTCCCATCTCGGCACTGTTGAAGCAGGTAGAACCTACCTCGAATGCCAAATACATTCGCTTCGAAACTTTGCAGGATCCGAAGAGCATGCCCGGACAGCGTTCGGGATTTGCCCTGATCGACTGGCCCTATGTAGAAGGCTTGCGTCTGGATGAGGCGATGAATCCCTTGGCGATTCTGGCGGTGGGTATGTATGGCCGCGAATTGCCAAACCAGAACGGTGCGCCGTTGCGTCTGGTGGTGCCTTGGAAGTACGGATTCAAGAGCGTCAAATCCATCGTGCGGATCAGTCTGGTCAGCGAGCAGCCGAAGACAACCTGGCAGAGCATTGCGGCGGATGAGTACGGGTTCTATGCGAATGTGAACCCTACCGTAGACCATCCACGTTGGACTCAGGCTCGGGAGCGGCGGCTGCCCAACAGTCTGTTCAAGCCGAATGTGCGTGATACGCAAATGTTCAACGGCTACGCGGATGAGGTCGCTTCTTTATATACAGGGCTCGATCTGCGGAAGAACTACTGATGCGATATCCGATCTGGCGTGTAGGTGTTTTCCTGGCAGCGGCGATCTGGCCGTTGTTCTGGTTCTATCAGGCCTTTGCGGATCTGCTTGGGCCTGATCCTGGGAAAGTCCTGGTTGATCGGCTGGGGCTTGGGACATTGGTACTGCTGTTGATCACCCTGAGTATGACGCCGCTGCAGAAACTGACGGGGTGGGCCGGGTGGATTGCTGTGCGTCGGCAGTTGGGGCTCTGGTGTTTTGCTTATGTGGTTCTGCATCTTTGCAGCTATATGGCGTTCATTCTCGGTTTCGACTGGTCGCAACTGGGTGTCGAGCTGCGCAAGCGTCCTTACATCATTGTGGGTGCTCTGGGTTTTCTGGGGTTGTTGGCATTGGCGATTACCTCCAACCGATACAGTCAGCGCCGTTTAGGTACCCGCTGGAAGAAGTTGCACCGGCTGGTGTATGTGATTCTCGGGTTGGGATTGCTACATATGTTGTGGATTGTGCGTGCTGATCTTAAGGAGTGGGCGATCTATGCCTTTATAGGTGTTTTCCTTTTGGCGCTGCGGATTCCTCCTTTGAACCGCCGGATCCCGCGTTTGATGGGTAAAAAGCAGGTTTTTCAAGAAAAGCGAAATTAGGGGTTGACGGCAGCTTCTGAGTCTCTATAATTCGCCCCACTTCCGGCGCAGTCGAAATGGAAAACTCCTTGAGATTCAATGAGTTAAGCAAGTTTCGAAGGTGGGTCGCTTCAGTTCATCGAAGCTTGGAAGGAGTTGGAAATGCCGGCTGGTTCTGGCGCTTTCAACGGTTCGATCTTCTCGGTCGAAAGCGGAGAAAAAGAGGTGTTGACAGCAGCGTGTAACGCTGTAGAATTCGCCTCCCGCTAACGAGAGATCGGAAGCGCAAGTGGTTGAAGTTGTTGAAGAAATCTTCGAAAACTTCTGAAAATAATCACTTGACAGCAAATGAGGCTGCTGTAGAATGCGCGCCTCGGTTGAGACGAAAGATCTTAACCAACCGCTCTTTAACAACTGAATCAAGCAATTCGTGTGGGTGCTTGTGGAGTCAGACTGATAGTCAACAAGATTATCAGCATCACAAGTTACTCCGCGAGAAATCAAAGATGTAACCAACGATTGCTGAGCCAAGTTTAGGGTTTCTTAAAAACCCAAAGATGTTTGAACTGAAGAGTTTGATCATGGCTCAGATTGAACGCTGGCGGCAGGCCTAACACATGCAAGTCGAGCGGATGAAGGGAGCTTGCTCCTGAATTCAGCGGCGGACGGGTGAGTAATGCCTAGGAATCTGCCTGGTAGTGGGGGACAACGTTTCGAAAGGAACGCTAATACCGCATACGTCCTACGGGAGAAAGCAGGGGACCTTCGGGCCTTGCGCTATCAGATGAGCCTAGGTCGGATTAGCTAGTTGGTGAGGTAATGGCTCACCAAGGCGACGATCCGTAACTGGTCTGAGAGGATGATCAGTCACACTGGAACTGAGACACGGTCCAGACTCCTACGGGAGGCAGCAGTGGGGAATATTGGACAATGGGCGAAAGCCTGATCCAGCCATGCCGCGTGTGTGAAGAAGGTCTTCGGATTGTAAAGCACTTTAAGTTGGGAGGAAGGGTTGTAGATTAATACTCTGCAATTTTGACGTTACCGACAGAATAAGCACCGGCTAACTCTGTGCCAGCAGCCGCGGTAATACAGAGGGTGCAAGCGTTAATCGGAATTACTGGGCGTAAAGCGCGCGTAGGTGGTTCGTTAAGTTGGATGTGAAATCCCCGGGCTCAACCTGGGAACTGCATCCAAAACTGGCGAGCTAGAGTATGGTAGAGGGTGGTGGAATTTCCTGTGTAGCGGTGAAATGCGTAGATATAGGAAGGAACACCAGTGGCGAAGGCGACCACCTGGACTGATACTGACACTGAGGTGCGAAAGCGTGGGGAGCAAACAGGATTAGATACCCTGGTAGTCCACGCCGTAAACGATGTCAACTAGCCGTTGGGAGCCTTGAGCTCTTAGTGGCGCAGCTAACGCATTAAGTTGACCGCCTGGGGAGTACGGCCGCAAGGTTAAAACTCAAATGAATTGACGGGGGCCCGCACAAGCGGTGGAGCATGTGGTTTAATTCGAAGCAACGCGAAGAACCTTACCAGGCCTTGACATCCAATGAACTTTCCAGAGATGGATTGGTGCCTTCGGGAACATTGAGACAGGTGCTGCATGGCTGTCGTCAGCTCGTGTCGTGAGATGTTGGGTTAAGTCCCGTAACGAGCGCAACCCTTGTCCTTAGTTACCAGCACGTTATGGTGGGCACTCTAAGGAGACTGCCGGTGACAAACCGGAGGAAGGTGGGGATGACGTCAAGTCATCATGGCCCTTACGGCCTGGGCTACACACGTGCTACAATGGTCGGTACAAAGGGTTGCCAAGCCGCGAGGTGGAGCTAATCCCATAAAACCGATCGTAGTCCGGATCGCAGTCTGCAACTCGACTGCGTGAAGTCGGAATCGCTAGTAATCGCGAATCAGAATGTCGCGGTGAATACGTTCCCGGGCCTTGTACACACCGCCCGTCACACCATGGGAGTGGGTTGCACCAGAAGTAGCTAGTCTAACCTTCGGGAGGACGGTTACCACGGTGTGATTCATGACTGGGGTGAAGTCGTAACAAGGTAGCCGTAGGGGAACCTGCGGCTGGATCACCTCCTTAATCGACGACATCAGCTGCTCCATAAGTTCCCACACGAATTGCTTGATTCATTGAAGAAGACGAAAGAAGCAGCCCGAAATTGGGTCTGTAGCTCAGTTGGTTAGAGCGCACCCCTGATAAGGGTGAGGTCGGCAGTTCGAATCTGCCCAGACCCACCAATTTTGTGTGGGAAACGCCTGTAGAAATACGGGGCCATAGCTCAGCTGGGAGAGCGCCTGCCTTGCACGCAGGAGGTCAGCGGTTCGATCCCGCTTGGCTCCACCACTACTGCTTCTGAAGTAAGAGCTTAGAAATGAGCATTCCATCGAGTTGATGGTGAATGTTGATTTCTAGTCTTTGACTGGTTCGTTCTTTAAAAATTTGGGTATGTGATAGAAAGATAGACTGAAAGCCACTTTCACTGGTGGTGATCAGGCTAAGGTAAAATTTGTGAGTTCTCTTAATTGAGAAATTCGAATTTTCGGCGAATGTCGTCTTCACAGTATAACCAGATTGCTTGGGGTTATATGGTCAAGTGAAGAAGCGCATACGGTGGATGCCTTGGCAGTCAGAGGCGATGAAAGACGTGGTAGCCTGCGAAAAGCTTCGGGGAGTCGGCAAACAGACTTTGATCCGGAGATGTCTGAATGGGGGAACCCAGCCATCATAAGATGGTTATCTTGTACTGAATACATAGGTGCAAGAGGCGAACCAGGGGAACTGAAACATCTAAGTACCCTGAGGAAAAGAAATCAACCGAGATTCCCTTAGTAGTGGCGAGCGAACGGGGACTAGCCCTTAAGTGGCTTTGAGATTAGCGGAACGCTCTGGAAAGTGCGGCCATAGTGGGTGATAGCCCTGTACGCGAAAGTCTCTTAGTCATGAAATCGAGTAGGACGGAGCACGAGAAACTTTGTCTGAATATGGGGGGACCATCCTCCAAGGCTAAATACTACTGACTGACCGATAGTGAACTAGTACCGTGAGGGAAAGGCGAAAAGAACCCCGGAGAGGGGAGTGAAATAGATCCTGAAACCGTATGCGTACAAGCAGTGGGAGCAGACTTTGTTCTGTGACTGCGTACCTTTTGTATAATGGGTCAGCGACTTATTTTCAGTGGCGAGCTTAACCGAATAGGGGAGGCGTAGCGAAAGCGAGTCTTAATAGGGCGTCTAGTCGCTGGGAATAGACCCGAAACCGGGCGATCTATCCATGGGCAGGTTGAAGGTTAGGTAACACTGACTGGAGGACCGAACCGACTACCGTTGAAAAGTTAGCGGATGACCTGTGGATCGGAGTGAAAGGCTAATCAAGCTCGGAGATAGCTGGTTCTCCTCGAAAGCTATTTAGGTAGCGCCTCATGTATCACTGTAGGGGGTAGAGCACTGTTTCGGCTAGGGGGTCATCCCGACTTACCAAACCGATGCAAACTCCGAATACCTACAAGTGCCGAGCATGGGAGACACACGGCGGGTGCTAACGTCCGTCGTGAAAAGGGAAACAACCCAGACCGTCAGCTAAGGTCCCAAAGTTATGGTTAAGTGGGAAACGATGTGGGAAGGCTTAGACAGCTAGGAGGTTGGCTTAGAAGCAGCCACCCTTTAAAGAAAGCGTAATAGCTCACTAGTCGAGTCGGCCTGCGCGGAAGATGTAACGGGGCTCAAACCATACACCGAAGCTACGGGTATCACGTAAGTGATGCGGTAGAGGAGCGTTCTGTAAGCCTGTGAAGGTGAGTTGAGAAGCTTGCTGGAGGTATCAGAAGTGCGAATGCTGACATGAGTAACGACAATGGGTGTGAAAAACACCCACGCCGAAAGACCAAGGTTTCCTGCGCAACGTTAATCGACGCAGGGTTAGTCGGTCCCTAAGGCGAGGCTGAAAAGCGTAGTCGATGGAAAACAGGTTAATATTCCTGTACTTCTGGTTATTGCGATGGAGGGACGGAGAAGGCTAGGCCAGCTTGGCGTTGGTTGTCCAAGTTTAAGGTGGTAGGCTGGAATCTTAGGTAAATCCGGGATTCCAAGGCCGAGAGCTGATGACGAGTTGCCTTTAGGCGACGAAGTGGTTGATGCCATGCTTCCAAGAAAAGCTTCTAAGCTTCAGATAACCAGGAACCGTACCCCAAACCGACACAGGTGGTTGGGTAGAGAATACCAAGGCGCTTGAGAGAACTCGGGTGAAGGAACTAGGCAAAATGGCACCGTAACTTCGGGAGAAGGTGCGCCGGTGAGGGTGAAGCACTTGCTGCGTAAGCCCACGCCGGTCGAAGATACCAGGCCGCTGCGACTGTTTATTAAAAACACAGCACTCTGCAAACACGAAAGTGGACGTATAGGGTGTGACGCCTGCCCGGTGCCGGAAGGTTAATTGATGGGGTTAGCTAACGCGAAGCTCTTGATCGAAGCCCCGGTAAACGGCGGCCGTAACTATAACGGTCCTAAGGTAGCGAAATTCCTTGTCGGGTAAGTTCCGACCTGCACGAATGGCGTAACGATGGCGGCGCTGTCTCCACCCGAGACTCAGTGAAATTGAAATCGCTGTGAAGATGCAGTGTATCCGCGGCTAGACGGAAAGACCCCGTGAACCTTTACTATAGCTTTGCACTGGACTTTGAATTTGCTTGTGTAGGATAGGTGGGAGGCTTTGAAGCGTGGACGCCAGTTCGCGTGGAGCCATCCTTGAAATACCACCCTGGCAACTTTGAGGTTCTAACTCAGGTCCGTTATCCGGATCGAGGACAGTGTATGGTGGGTAGTTTGACTGGGGCGGTCTCCTCCTAAAGAGTAACGGAGGAGTACGAAGGTGCGCTCAGACCGGTCGGAAATCGGTCGTAGAGTATAAAGGCAAAAGCGCGCTTGACTGCGAGACAGACACGTCGAGCAGGTACGAAAGTAGGTCTTAGTGATCCGGTGGTTCTGTATGGAAGGGCCATCGCTCAACGGATAAAAGGTACTCCGGGGATAACAGGCTGATACCGCCCAAGAGTTCATATCGACGGCGGTGTTTGGCACCTCGATGTCGGCTCATCACATCCTGGGGCTGAAGCCGGTCCCAAGGGTATGGCTGTTCGCCATTTAAAGTGGTACGCGAGCTGGGTTTAGAACGTCGTGAGACAGTTCGGTCCCTATCTGCCGTGGACGTTTGAGATTTGAGAGGGGCTGCTCCTAGTACGAGAGGACCGGAGTGGACGAACCTCTGGTGTTCCGGTTGTCACGCCAGTGGCATTGCCGGGTAGCTATGTTCGGGAAAGATAACCGCTGAAAGCATCTAAGCGGGAAACTTGCCTCAAGATGAGATCTCACTGGAACCTTGAGTTCCCTGAAGGGCCGTCGAAGACTACGACGTTGATAGGTTGGGTGTGTAAGCGCTGTGAGGCGTTGAGCTAACCAATACTAATTGCCCGTGAGGCTTGACCATATAACACCCAAGCAATCTGCAGACTCGAAAGAGGCCAGATTGCGGTGTGTGAAGACGCAATGAACCGAAAGTTCGATGCTCACAAAACACCGAAAGCTGTCACATACCCAATTTGCTGAAGCGAGGCCATCCGGCCACGACTCAGTACCCGAATTTCTTGACGACCATAGAGCGTTGGAACCACCTGATCCCATCCCGAACTCAGAAGTGAAACGATGCATCGCCGATGGTAGTGTGGGGTTTCCCCATGTGAGAGTAGGTCATCGTCAAGATTAAATTCCGAAACCCCAATTGCGAAAGCAGTTGGGGTTTTGTTTTGTCCGCAGGAAAGTTTTTGCTCGCGTCAGCGAACAAATTTGCACAGTTATTTTCGAATCAGAACACTAGAATAGATCCCAACTTTTTCGGAGCCAGAGCCCTTATGTCGGATTCGGTTGACGCCCCCGGGCTGTCAGATTTACCGCTGGATGACTTGGTGGCCTGCCATGAGTGCGATCTGCTGATGCGCAAGCCCAAGCTTGCTCACGGCGAAAAAGCCCTCTGCCCACGCTGCGGTTACGAACTATATGCTCACCGTCATAACGTGGTGCAGCGCAGCCTCGCCCTGGTCATTGCCGCGCTGTTGCTCTACGTGCCGGCGAACTTTTTACCCATCATGCAGCTCAATGTTCTCGGGCAATCGTCGCAGGACACGGTCTGGAGCGGTGTGATCGGTCTGTTCAACACCGATATGCGCGGTGTTTCGGTTGTCGTATTCCTTTGCAGCATGGCGATTCCACTGTTGAAACTGTTGTGTCAGTTGATCGTGTTGCTGACGATCCGTTTCAACATCGGACGCAGTTATGGCTTGCTGCTCTACCGCATTTATCACCACCTCAAAGACTGGGGCATGCTCGAGGTCTACCTCATGGGCGTCCTGGTCGCGATTGTCAAACTGGCGGACATGGCGGCTATCACCGTGGGCCTCGGTCTGGCGTGTTTCATCGGCTTGTTACTGGTTCAGGTCTGGCTCGAAGTGGTGATGTCGCCGCACCAGATCTGGCAGGCGTTATCAGGAGAAGATGCCCATGCGGGCGATTGATGCAGGCATTCTGATCTGTACCGAATGCCACGAACTGAACAGGCAGGAAACCGACAGCGATGTGCAGACCTGCACCCGATGCGGTGCGCTGGTCCACGCCCGGCGGCCCAATAGCCTCGCGCGAACCTGGGCGCTGCTGATCACGGCTGCGATTATCTACATCCCGGCCAACGTGCTGCCGATCATGACTGTCAGCTCTCTAGGGCAAGGTGATCCGAGCACGATCATGTCCGGCGTCATCCAGCTGGTGCAGCACGGCATGATTCCAATCGCCGCCGTGGTGTTCATCGCCAGTATCCTGGTGCCGACGTTCAAGCTGGTGGGCATCGCGTTGCTGCTGTTTTCTGTACAACGCCGCCAGCCATTGTCCGCCCGTCAACGGATCTGGATGTACCGTTTCATCGAGTTCATCGGCCGCTGGTCGATGCTCGATATTTTTGTGATCGCCATTCTGGTGGCGGTCGTCAACTTCGGCCGGCTTGCCAGCGTCGAAGCCAATCTTGGCGCCGTCGCCTTCGCCAGTGTGGTGATTCTGACGATGCTTGCCGCTGTCACTTTCGATCCCCGACTGATTTGGGATAACACGGAGTCGGACGCCGACCATGACTGATTTGCCTGTAGCGAAAACCCGACCGGCTTCGAACTGGTCTGCCATCTGGGTGTTGCCCCTGATCGCCCTGATTATCGGCGGTTGGCTCGGCTGGCGTGCCTACAACGAAACCGGCATCGAGATTCAGGTGCGTTTTGAAAGTGGTGAAGGCATTCAGGCCAACAAGACCGAAGTGGTCTACAAAGGCATGCCGGTCGGCAAGGTGAAAGCCCTCAAGCTCGATGATGAAGGCAACTCCAAAGGTGTCATCGCAACCATCGAGATGAACAAGGATGTCGATCAGTACCTGAAGACCAGCACCCGTTTCTGGCTGGTCAAACCGAGCGTGACCCTGGCCGGGATCACCGGTCTGGAAACCCTGGTATCGGGTAACTACGTGGCCATCAGTCCCGGCGAAGGCGAGCCGACCCGCAAGTTCAAGGCCCTGGCCGAAGAGCCGCCACTCTCGGATTCGAAGCCCGGTCTGCACCTGACGATCAAGGCCGATCGTCTGGGGTCGTTGAATCGCGGCAGCCCGGTGTTCTACAAGCAGATCAAAGTCGGTCAGATCAAAAGTTACGTGCTGTCGGAAGACCAGAGCACGGTCGAGCTCAAGGTTTTCATCGAACCGACCTACGCCAAACTGGTGCGCAAACACACCCGTTTCTGGAACGCCAGCGGCATCAGCATCGACGCCAACCTGTCCGGCGTGAAAGTGCGCAGCGAGTCCCTGGCCAGCATTGTCGCTGGCGGTATTGCCTTCGCCACCCCTGAGAACCGCAAGGACAGCCCGCCCACCGATCCGAGCCTGCCGTTTCGCCTTTACGAAGACTTCGACGCGGCCGCCGCCGGCATCCGTGTAAAGGTCAAACTCAGCGATTTCGAAGGCCTGCAGGCCGGGCGTACCCCGGTGATGTACAAGGGCATTCAGGTCGGTAACCTGAAAGCGCTGAAGATCGATCCGGACCTGTCCAGCGCCACCGCCGAGCTGACCCTTGATCCGCTGGCCGAAGATTATCTGGTCACCGGCACGCAATTCTGGGTGGTCAAGCCTTCGATCTCCCTGGCTGGCATCACCGGTCTGGAAGCGTTGGTAAAAGGTAACTACATCGCGGTCCGTCCGGGCGACAAGGGTGGTGCGCCACAACGTGAATTTGAAGCCCGGCCAAAAGCGCCGCCGCTGGATCTGCGCGCACCCGGCCTGCATCTGGTGCTGTTCACCGACACCCTCGGTTCGATCGACGTCGGCAGCCCGATTCTCTACAAGCAGGTCAAGGTCGGTTCGGTGCAGAGCTATCAGTTCTCCAAGACCCGCAAACAACTGGTGATCGGCGTCCACATCGAGAAGGAATACGAAAACCTGGTCAACGCCTCGACCCGGTTCTGGAACGTCAGCGGCGTCACGCTGACCGGCGGTTTGACCGGCGGCATTCAGGTCAAGAGTGAATCGCTGCAGACCCTGATGGCCGGCGGCATCGCCTTCGAAACGCCGCAAGCCAAGGCTCCACTGCAAAAACGCATTCCACGCTTCCGTCTGTTCGCCAATCATGATGAAGCGAATCAGAAAGGCGCAGTCGTCACCATCAAGGTCGATCGCGCGGACGGTCTGCGCAGCGGCACCCCGGTTCGCTTCAAGGGCCTGGACGTCGGCAAGATCGAAAGTGTCGACCTGACCGATGATCTGCAATCGGTGATCCTCACCGCGCGCATCACCGAAGTGCCGGAGAAGATTGCCCGGGTCGGTAGTCAGTTCTGGGTGGTCAAACCGGAGTTGGGGCTGATCAAGACCTCGAACCTGGAGACCCTGGTCACCGGCCAGTACATCGAAGTGCAACCGGCTGCCAAGAACCTCGGCCCGCAGAAGAACTTCGTGGCCCTGGCCAATCCGCCGGAAGTCACCAAGCAAGAGGCTGGCTTGAGTCTGGTACTGAGCGCTGCTCGTCGCGGTTCGCTCAAGCCGGGCGTTCCCGTGACTTACCGCGAGATCACCGTGGGCAAAGTCACCGGTTACGAACTGGGCCAGACAGCTGATCGCGTATTGGTGCATATCCTGATCGAACCGAAGTACGCGCCACTGGTGCGCAGCGGCAGTCGTTTCTGGAACACCAGCGGAGTCGGTTTCGACATCGGCTTGTTCAATGGTTTGACCGTACGCACCGAGTCGCTTGAAACAGCGATCCAGGGCGGCATCGCCTTCGCCACACCGGACGGCGAAAAGATGGGTAACCCGGCCCGCGCCGAACAGACCTTCCCGTTGTTCGACAAGTTCGAAGACGAGTGGCTGAACTGGGCACCGAAAATCCCCCTCGGTAAATAATCCGGGAAATATGGGGCGTCGTTGAGGACGCCTTCGCGGGCTTGCCAGCGAAGAGGCCCTGTCATTCAGCACAAAATTTCAAGACATAAAAAAAGGGCCGCGATCCAATGGATCGCGGCCCTTTTTTGTACCCGTCAGTTACGCATCAAACCGCATCCAGCTCCGGCTCGTCCGCTTCGACGTTGATCGTGGCCTTCACCACATCGTGGCGACGGATGTACTTCCAGTCCGCCTCGTCGATGTAGATCCCGGCCGGACCGCTGCCGCCTTCCAGGTCGATGGCGACACTGGCGCAGACCTGCGGCTTCACACTCGCCAGAATCGGCACGAAGCCCAGTTGCAGGCTGGTTTCCAGCAGCGCAGCCTGGTTCTTCTCGTCGATGTCCGCCGCCTCGTCGAGGTAGTACGGCAGACGCACACGACCGGCCAGGTCGCGGTCCATCAAGTGCAGCAACAAGTACATGTTGGTCAGCGCCTTGATGGTCATCGTGGTGCCGTTGGACGCCGCGCCGTCGATGTCGGTGTGGATCACCGGCTGGCCGTTGACCTTGGTGATCTCGAACGCCAGTTCGAACAAGTCCTTGAGGCCGAGCTGGTTGTGGTTCGCGGCCACCAGCCGCGCCAGGTATTCCTTGGCCTCTTCGTTCTTGTTGTCCTGTTCCGCACTTTGGCTCAGGTCGAACACCGACAGGGTTTCGCCTTCTTCGTACTGACCGGCGCTGTGGATGATCTGGTCGATGTGCTTGAGCGCTTCTTTGTTCGGCGCCAGCACGATGCGGAAGCTCTGCAGGTTGGACACCTGACGCTTGTTGATCTCGCGGTTGAACAGCGCCAGTTGGTGCTCGAGGCTGTCGTAGTCACTGCGGATATTGCGCAGGGTCCGTGCAATATCGGTCACGGCGGCACGACGGGCTTTGCCGAGGGTCAGGGCTTCGTCGGTACGGTGCGCGTAAGCGTTGATCAGCAGAGACAGGCGGCGTTCCATGTCGTCTTCGCTGTCGAACTTGGCCACGCCCTTCAGGCGTACCTGCGCGTACAGCGCTTCGATCTGGCCATCAGCGCGCAGCAGGCCTTGCCAGCTGTCCTGATAGTCGTTGAGCAGCGGCAGCAGGTTGTCCATCGAGTCGTCGACCGGATCCATGAACGGCGTGCCGAACGGCAGGTCTGCCGGCAGCAACTGACGGCGACGCAGGGCATCGTCGAGGGTGCGTTGCTTGGCTTCCATGTCGGCGATCTGCCGGCCGACCAGTTGCAGCTTGGCCGACAGTTGCTGGACGCGCTCGGTGAACGCATCACTGGAACGCTTGAGTTCGTCCTGCGCCGCTTCCATCTGCGCCAGTTGCTCCAGCTTGTCGCCTTCTTCGGCGCTCAGGGTCTGGGTACGACGGAAATCTTCCAGCGCTTTCTGCGCATCCAGTACCTGCTGGTACAGCGCTTCGGTCTGGGTCTTGCTCGCGGCGCGGTCGGCGGCCACGGCTTGTTGGGTCTTGAGTTGCTTGAGCTCTTTTTCCAGACGCTCTTTCTGGTCGCGCAACGCGGCACGGTCGGCCAGCGCTTGCAGGGCCGGCGGCTCGATGTGCGAGATGTCGATCGACAGGCCCGGCACTTCGAAACGCTCGCCCTTGAAGCCGTCGAGAATCAGCTCCACGGACTTCACCCACTCGCCGTTCTCATCGAGGGTGATGCCGTGCTCGCCCAGCGGCAAGCTGAACAGCGCGCTGTTGAACAGACGCATCAGGCGCTCGACATCCTGTTGCGAGAACTCTTCGCGCAGGCGGGCATAGCTGTTGTTGTCGGCGTGATCGAGTTGCTGCTTCACCGACTTCAGGCGTTTTTCCAGATCACGAAGACGTTCTTCGAGATCCTCGGCGCTGAATTGACGGGACTGCGCCAGCGCACCGGCCAGTTCGTCGTGAGCGTCCTTGGCCGCCAGCAGTTGCTGCTCCAGAACCTTGACGTCATCGACCAGCGCGAAGCGGTTCTTCAGAACGGACAATTCACCGAGCCAGCGCTGGATGCCGGAGATTTCCCGCTCCAGACGCATCAGTTCCTGAGTGCCACCGCGCTGATCGTTTTGCAGATCGTCCTGCTCGCGACGGTAGTGTTCGGCCTGAATCGTCAGCTCTTCCTTGCGCGCCGTGGCGTAGTCCGACCAGGTACCGAGCAGCGAGTCGAGCAACGGCGACAGGCGATGCAGTTTGCCGCGCAGCACGTCGCGCTGTTTCACGCCATTGGACAAGGCTTCGACCAACGGGCCGGCAGCTACCAGCGAGTTGTAGTCCTGTTCCATGCGACGCACGTCGCGGAAGGCTTCTTCGCACGCGGCGATGTAATCGACGCTGCCGGAACGCAGGCTGTGTTCGAAGGCATCGAGGAACAATTGCTTGAGCTTGGCTGCGGTGATTTCGCGCATGTGCAGCAGGTTGATGAACAGCGCGCGGAAGGTCTTCAGGCTCTGCTCGCTGGTGGAGCGCAGCGGAATCAGCGTCAAGTCGAGCGGGATCGACGTGTGACCGCCAACCAGCAAACGACGCAGTTCATCGGGCTTGAGTTCGTAAGCCTTCAGGCCTTCTTTCTCAAGGTTGCTGAACAGCTCTTTCTGCCGCAGGCAGGTGTCGTTTTTCTGGTAATGCGCCAGATCGAGCTTGCCGGCATAGGCAAAGAACTGGTGACCGAAACCGCCACCCGGGCCGCGACCGACCACGCCGATCACGTGCGGGCCGTGGGGCAGGTTCACTTCGACGAGGATGTAGCTGGTGTCGGAGGCAAAGTAGAAGCGCCGGGATTGTTCCAGGCTGTATTTGCCGAAACTCATGTCCGACATGCGCGCCAGGATCGGGAACTGCAAGGCGTTGATCGAGGCGGATTTGCCGAGGTTGTTCGCGCCATAGACCGACAGCGGTTCTTCCAGCGGGAACAGGCCGAGGCTGTAACCGGCGGTGTTCAAAAGGGCAAAGCGGCGGATGCCGTAGCGTTCCTGGCTCATGCGTCGGACTCCTGTTCTTCGGCAATGGCTCTGGCCAGTGCGTCTTCTTCGCTCTCTTCATCAAATTCGGAAAGATCGAGCGGATCGTCGGTGGCGAGGAATTTGGCCTCGGCGGCTTCGTCGATCAGCACCGGTGCCGGCAGCGGCAGGACGCTGTGCACGCTGGCCGCCAGATCGCGGTCCTGTTGAACCGACAGGCAGACGTCAAGGAAACGGTGCATCGGCGGCAGGAAACGGTACACGCCGTTTTCCTCGCTGGCGAAACCGAGCTGGGTCATGCGGCGCATGATTTTTTCTTCGAGCTCTTCAACGGTCTGCACTTCGGCCTGGATGAACAGGTCACGGTACTTCTCAAGCAGCGATGGCAGCTCTTCGCGGCCGAGGCTTCCGCCGTCGAGTACGGCGATCGGATCGCGGCCCTGATCGGCCAGATGCTCGACAAGGATGAAGGTGAACAGCGCCAGACGCTGAGCTGTCTTGTTCACCGCCGCCGCAGCCATGTCCGGCACGAAGTAGTAGAAACCACGGGTGTCGCACACCAGTTCAAAACCCAGTGCCTTGAACAGCGTGCGGTACTGGTCCTGGAAGTTCGACAGTTGCGCGTACAGCTCCGGGTCGCGGCGGCTGACGTGGTAACCCTTGAACAGCTCGCGGAAGATCGGCGCGAGTTGCGACAGTTCGGATAGATCAAGATGCATTGGGGATGCTCGCAGAATCCTCGGCGGCGGTGTCGCCGGCCGAGAGCAGGGCGAAGGAGCGCAGGCTGACCTGGTGCTCGTGAGTATGGTATTCGCGGCGTTCCAGACGCTCGCGCTTGAAGCGTTTTTCCCGCGAAAGGCGCGAGAACCAGTAAAGCAATTCGTCGGTCGCGCCGTCCGGTTCCTGCTCCAGCAGCCAGGTCATCAGGTCCGGCATCGGCAGGGATTCTTCGCAGCGGTCGACCATCTCGCGCACGGTGCGCGGTGCACGTGGGGCATCGCCGGTCTTTTGCGATTTGTGCGCCTTGGGGAAACGCGCCGGTTTCGGCTCGAAACGGGCCAGGGCGTAGACATAGGCTTCGACCTGACTGGCGCTGCCGAGAAAGGTGCTTTGCGGCCGGGTGAACAGCGGCATCGCGGCTTGTGGCACGGCGTCGATGCCTTTGCGGCGGATCGCGGCCAGCGCCAGCGCAGCACCACGGGTCACGGCGTTGTGCCGGCGCGCTTCTTCACGCAGCGGCAGCAGCAACTCGCGGGCGTGACGCAGGGTCAACTGGGCGCTGGTCTGCATTTCGAGGATGCGCGCGTGGGTGCGCAGCAGCATGTCGTCATCGACCAGATGGCCAAGGCGCTGCTGTTCGCTGAGCATCTTCAACAGCACGGTTTCGACCTTGCGCACGCCTTGCTCGAAAGCACCGTCGGCGTTCACCAGATCGATCATCGGCTCGACGTATTCGTCCCACGTCGCCAGTACTTCGGCATAACGCTGACGCAGCGGAATCTGCCGGTCGCTGGTCTTGGCCCGCTCGGCCACGGCCACCAGCGCCTGTTCGTCGTTGTCGAGTTTCTTCAGAACGTCGCGCACGCGCATGTCGAGCAGACGCAGCTGACGCGCCAGATCATTGCCGTCGCGGACGTCGAACGCGTCCTGGATATAACCGGCCAGACGCTCGAGGTGACGCAGATAGGCTTCGATCTCCAGGCACAGGCCCAGACGGTGCTCGCGGCGCAGGTAGGCGAGGAAGTCGTGAATCTGCGCATTGAGCTCGAAACGGTTCGGGCTTTTGGCCACGGGAACCAGAATGTCGAGGCGGATCCACACGTCGAGCAGGCTGGTGATGTCCTGCGGCGTGCTGTCCAGTTGCTGGGCGGCCAGTTGCGTGCGCAGTTCGTTGAGGCTCAGGGTGCCCTGGTCGAAGTGCTCGCACAGTGGCTCCAGAAGTGCCCAGTGTTCAGCGAGGGCGCGCAAGACGCGCTTGGGTTCGATCATCGGAATGGCCGGCTGGTTGGCGATTAAAAGCCGCGATTGTACTGCATCACGAAGGATGCGATTCACTCTCGGGACGGGCTGTCGCTTTTCTTTGCGTCAAGGTATCGGTCAAGACTATCGATCAACAGCGCGCGATCTTGAGCGAAGGGCGGTAGAATCAGCGCACTTCAGTTATCCACAAGTGGCCGACCCTTGCTAATCGAGTCCCGCCGCCGCGCCTATTTGAACGCCATGCAGGTGGTCAACTGGCTGCCGCGCACCGAATTGCCCTTTGCTGCGCCGTCGCGGCCCGAGCTGCTGGACATGCCCGAGCCCGAAATTGCTGCGCCGGTGATCCCGGCAACCCCGGCCGAAGCGCCGGTGCAGCCGGCCGCGCGTCCGGTCGAGCGGCCGAAAATCGAGATTCCGCGACCTTCGCCGGCCAGCACCCGCACGGGCGCCAAACCGGTCGAAGAAGTCGACGAAACACCCGTGGTGGCCAAGCCGGCACCGGTCCCGCCACCGCGTTTTGCCCTGCAATTGCTGCGCGCCGGCCGTTGCCTGCTGCTGGTGGAGTTACCCACAGGCGAAGCTTTCCAGTCCCGCGATCCTGCTTATCTGTTGCTCAAGGACATGCTGCGTGCCGCCGGTCTGCCGGACGCGCCGCAGATTGTCGGTGAGCCGGTGCGCTGGCCGTGGCTGAACCGCGGCACGATGGATCAGGGCCCGGAAGCGGCCCGGGATTTCGTCCAGGGTTTCCTGTCGGTGCAGATGGAGGCGGCGCCGTGCGCCTGCCTGTGGCTGATCGGCCTGCCGGCGGTGCGCTTTGCCGGTGAAGCAGATGCCGAGGCGTTCAACAGTGAGTTGCAAATCGAGGGTCTTGGCCTGGCGTGGGCCGTGCCGGGGCTGGAATTGTTGATGGAAGAGCCACAGCGCAAGGCCGCCGTGTGGCAAGCCATGCGTCGGCTGATGGCGCGCTGGAAAGAATCGAATGAGTGACGCTGTATCGTTTCGCCCGATGACCGAGGCGGATCTGGACGCTGTGCTGAAGATTGAATTCGCCGCGTACAGCCATCCGTGGACCCGCGGGATTTTTCTCGACGGTCTGGGCAAGTACCAGATCTGGCTGATGTTCGAAGGTGAGCAGCAAGTGGGGCACGGGGTGGTGCAGATCATTCTTGATGAGGCGCACCTGCTCAACATCACGGTCAAGCCGGAAAACCAGGGGCGCGGGCTTGGACTGACCCTGCTCGAATACCTGATGTCCCGCGCCTACGCCGCCGATGCCCGGGAATGTTTCCTGGAAGTGCGCGACAGCAACACGTCGGCCTTTCGCCTGTACGAGCGCTATGGCTTCAACGAGATCGGTCGGCGCCGGGATTACTACCCGGCGGTCGGCGGGCGTGAAGATGCCGTGGTCATGGCCTGCACGCTGGTCGACTGAAACGTTAAAGCATCGCGGGCAAGCCCGCTCCCACAGGTTTTAGTGTCGTATACATAATTTGAGTACGATCCGGATCTCTGTGGGAGCGGGCTTGCCCGCGATGGCGTCCTGTCGGGCAATACAAATCAACGCTTGCGATCCAGCGGATCGCGGCGCGCCAGTTCCGCTTCGTCCAGTCCGTTGCCGCCGCCGATGTCGTCCTCGTCGACCACGCTCAGATCCCAATCGGCCTGATTGTCGCCGCCGAACTCCTGGGCATCCCGGGCACCGTCCTCACGGATCAGGGTTTCCGGGCTCAGGTCATCGTCGGTGGGCTCATGGTCGGCAGTCGATGCCCCGGTGAAACCCGCTTCGCGCACACGCTCACGTGGCATCAACTGTTCGCGCTCGCGTTCGGGCAGTTCCTCGCCGATCTTCGCACTGGGCTGTTCGTCGTCGAAATCCAGCTCATGCACTGAACCCATGCGGTCTTCGTTATCATCGATGGGCTCCGGTTGCACCGCATCGAAGGGACGTCGTGAATCAGTCATGGCAATTCCTCATACTGTGGGCCTTACTGGGGTGGACTCACCGGGCGCACCAGAAATTCAAAGCAAATCACCCACGATCCCGGCGTGACCCCGACGGGCGGTCGACTGTCATACCAGCGCATCTTTCTTGAGGCCTTACAGCATGCATGACTTACAAGACCTGATTGATAACAACGAGCGTTGGGCTGACGCGATCACCAAGGAAGACCCGGATTTCTTTGCCAAACTGGCCCGCCAGCAGACGCCGGAATATTTGTGGATCGGCTGCTCCGACGCACGGGTGCCGGCCAATGAAATCGTCGGCATGCTGCCGGGCGATCTGTTCGTTCACCGCAACGTTGCCAACGTGGTGCTGCATACCGACCTCAACTGTTTGTCGGTGATCCAGTACGCGGTGGACGTGCTCAAGGTCAAACACATCCTGGTGACCGGGCACTACGGCTGCGGCGGTGTGCGGGCGTCGATGCAGGATCGCCAGTTCGGCCTGATCGACGGCTGGCTGCGCTCGATCCGCGATCTGTACTACGAGAAGCGCGAAGAGCTGGCCAAACTGCCGACCGAAGAAGAACAGGTCGATCGTTTGTGCGAGCTCAACGTGATCCAGCAAGTGGCCAACGTCGCCCACACCAGCATCATCCAGAACGCCTGGCATCGCGGGCAGAGCCTGTCGATCCACGGCTGCATCTACGGCATCAAGGATGGCCGCTGGAAGAGCCTGAACACCACGATCAGCGGTTTCGAGCAATTGCCGCCGCAATACCGCTTGCGCCCGGTCGGCGCGCCTTGATCGGTCATTCAGCGTAAACCTTGCCGACGCCGCCAGCTCAGCAGATAGCGCTGGCCTTCAAGATTGGGTGTTTCGTCGTAACCGGTGATCCACCCCCGGCAGCGCGAGGACCCGCAACCGCAGGCGAACTGCCGCAGCAGTTTGTCTTCGGTGGCGGTGTAGTCCACCGTCAGCCGTTCTCCCTCGACAATATCGCGCAGGGCCCACACCCATAACTCGCTCATGTCGAGAAAGGTGTTCGGGTCGCAACAGTGCTCGAACGCGCCGCAAAAGCGCGGATCGTAAAGATGGATACCGGCCAGCAATTGCCGGGTCTGCCGGCAGCGATAGGGCAGCAACTGGCCTGAAATCCGGCACATTCGGGTGATTCGCAGGAATGCCCGGCACGCTATGACTGCGGTGGGCACGCCCTCTGGATCGTGAACAATCTCGAAATCCTGTTTCGACGGAAATCCCATGCGCACGGGAAGTCCGGCAGACGGATAAATGCCCTCGGTATCGCGTGCCGGTTTACCCGGTAATGCGTAAGTGTTCATAACGGTCCCTGTTGGCGTCGGTGTCGCGACTTCCCTCGGCTGACGTCCTGTCAGTCCTGCGACACGATGATTGGATCCAAGATCCCGCAAATCACACTAACGGGCTACTGTCAGATCTGACAGGCGAAATAGACGCTTTCCCGCGTCAGCCAAGGCTGACGCGGGAACATCGCATGTCCGTTCAGAGATGGGCAGCAGGCGTGGCCATGTCCGGCAATGGGCTTTTCAGCTGTTGCAGCTGGGATTTGACCGGAGCGGTCGAGCAGGTCTGGTCCGCTTGTGCCACGGT
Source organism: Pseudomonas fluorescens (assembly GCF_030344995.1). Taxonomy (GTDB): domain Bacteria; phylum Pseudomonadota; class Gammaproteobacteria; order Pseudomonadales; family Pseudomonadaceae; genus Aquipseudomonas; species Aquipseudomonas fluorescens_BF. The sequence goes on along the minus strand of NZ_CP128260.1, from coordinate 5,537,464 downwards.
CTCGTTGCGGATCGTGGTGTAGAACAGCTCGCAGGTCTTGGCTTTCTGCGTCACTTGCCAGGTTTGGGTGCAGCTGTTGAGCAGTGTCTTCGGATCGGTGCCCGGTTTGCTGCCCATCCCGGCCTGCCAGCAGGCGGCGCTCAAGTCTTGTCCCATCACCTTCAGACCGGCTGCATCGGCCTTGGCCTGGGCATCGTCGCCGGTGTAGTTGCTCGGGTCGGCGGCATACCAGATGTAGCTCGGGTGGTTGGAACCGAGCACCGGCACGTTCACCCCCGCGCTCGGGCTGATGGTCGCAAGGCCCAGTACATTTACGGTCGTACCGTATTGCTGCTTGATCCAGTTCCGCACTGGCGCACCAAAGGCAACCATCGGCAGCACGGCGCCGCTGGCGTTCTGGCTGACCTGCTTGACCATGGTGGTCTGGTAATCCTTGAAGTAGTCGTACACGCCTTCCAGGTCCTTGCCGGCGCTGGCGGGCGCGGCGATCGGGGCGATGTCGATGATGGTCTGGTAGGCCGGCGTCTGGTCGGCGGGGATGCCATTGTCGGTCAATAGCGCGGCCCAGCGGTCGGTGGTGTTCGAGCGCAGGTAATCCTGGGCCTGGGTCAGCGAGTAATCCGGCGGGAAGTGCAGCAGCTCGACACTCTTGCGGTTTTCCAGGGCCATGCCCAGTGGCAGGAACAGGTACCAGCTGTACGCCCATTTGCCGTCGGCATTGAGTTTGCTGGCGCCGTTGTAGGCCAGGTCGCCGGCGTCCAGCAGCGCAGTCAGCGGCTTGTCGTAGCCCTTCGGTACGCCGCTGATTTCGGCGTAGAGCTGATCGTTGTCGTTCTTCACCAGCACTTTGGCATTGGTGTAGCCGTCGCGCTGCACGCTCTGACTCAGGTAATGGGCGACGGTCTGCTCCAGCGTCCAGTTGCGAAAGCAGATCACGCTGCAATTGTTGGGGTAGGTGAAGAGGCGGGTGACGCGTTCGGTGCTGCCCAGTTTCAGGTCGACATCGGCGTGGGCGGCGGCGCTCAGCGTGAGCGCCGCGAGGGTGAGGCCTGCGAGTTTCAACATGCTCAGATCCTTTTCAGCGAAGGTAGAACCTTGGTGGAGGGCAATCCGGCCCGCGTCTAGCCTAGCCGGGGAACAGGTGTTTCAGCGAATAACCAAGCTGACTGGCAAGAATCACCCCGGTCATGACCACCAGAAACAGCAGCTGCAACGGGCTGAAATGCGCCCAGTGCAGTGCGGTCAGCCAAGGGTGTTTATCGCTGAACTCCGGGTCGAGCGTTCCGATGCGCCGTTTGTGCCAGAGCCCGATCAGGATCACCCCGATATAGGTGAAGGCTCCCAGCCCACCGAGCATGACCGAGAACAGCAGGATCATGACGGCTTGCGGTACGCCATGGCGCAGCACGAGCCAGCGGGTATCAGGGTTCCATCGGCGTGGAATGATCCTTTCGGTCAGCCACAGATCCTGAACGATCAAATGGGCGCTGATCAGAAACCAATAACTCAAGCCGATCCGGAAAAACCAGACAGGGACGCAGGCGAAGGCCAGGGGAATGACGATGCTCATTGCCGTGGTCTTGTGCTCGGCGGGCAGATAAAACAGCCACAGCGCCAGCGCAATTGCGGCCCATGAACGCAACCAGGTTTCGGCGGCGATGTAGCGCGGCAGAAACCGTCGCCAGTAGAAAACGTCGGCGTACGGCAAACGGGCGAGCAGGTCGGGGAAGCGCCACTTGAGGGTTTCCGACAACTGCTGGCAGGCCTGCCAGTCAGCCGGAATGAACCGGTCGGTCATGTCTTTCTGTTGCCGTGGCTTCATCGGACTGATCAGCATCCGCGCAGCCAGAGCGTCGGGCGACCCGTTGCGCTGATCTTCGGCCCGGGCGCACAGGTTGTCGTAGAGGCTTTCCTGGTTGCAGCGTTCGATCAGTGATTGCCAGAGCCAGTCCGGTTGCGGATGAATGCCCTTGGTGTCGTCCCAGCCGAACAGTTGGGACACACGGTCGAACAGCGGCACGCTCCATTCCGTGTCCAGCAGCAGTTGCAGGATGATCTGCTGCCAGTGTTCCCGACGGTCGAACACCTGGAGCCAGGGTTGGGCCGTGTAAGTCTTGAGCAGCGAGAGAAACTCGCGCTCGTTTTGCGATGCGAGCAGCGTTTCCAGCGATTGCCGGTAATCCATCAGCAACTCGTTGGCGAGAATGCTGCGCTGTCCGTCGCCGATGACGATCTCCTGCCATGGGCCCAGCCAGCCGAGGTGCTGCACCGCCCAACGGGCAATCGAAAGGCGCAGGGCGGGCTGATCGAAGCACAACGTCAACAACAGCGCCTGGAACGCTTGCGCGCAATCCTGTTGGCGCGCCTGCTCCCAGCGCTGCTCCAGATTGGTGTCCGAGAGGCCGTCCAGTAATTGCGATGCGGCTTCAACAGCCGGGTCGGCGGTTGGCTCCACGGGCTCCAGGTTAAAAGGCTCCGGATTCAGGGGCTGTACCCGCAAGACTGGCGACTCGAGCGGTGCTTCGGGCGCGGCCGGGGTCACCGGTTCGAATGGCGCCGCAGGGTAATCCCATGCATCAGTCCCGGTCTTCTGCAGCGGCTGAGCCATGGACTGCTCTTGTACCGCCAGCGCGGCGATCCCCGGGGCCAGCATGACGTCGCCGTGCTCTTCGGTCTCCTCGTTTTCAAGGCGCCATTGGGCAATCGACAGTGCGTGCTCATAGGCCTCGCGCAGGCGCTGGAAGCCTGCGGCATCTTCATCGGGCCGAAAGACTTTCAACAGGCGCGCGTAACTGCGCTTGATATCACGCAGCCCGGCGTCTTCGGGCAGTTGCAGGACAGACCAGCATTCCATGTCGTGCCTCCTTACTGCCAAGGGTTACGGTCGAGGGCGCTCAACTGCTTGCTCAGTTCGGTACGGGTTTCACGGATCTGCCGCTCGTCCTGGGAATCCAGCGCCTGCTGGAATTGCTTGGCCCAATAGCCGATCTGATCGCGCAGGTCGCCCAGGCTTTCCTGATACAGACGTTCCAGCCGCGCACTGAGCAGGGTGTTCACTTGTTGCTCGCGCGGATGGATCTTCAGTTGCGCCAAAGCTTGCAGACGCTGCTGGATTTCCTCAGGCGTCAGCACGCCGGGGTTGTTTTCGATGACCAGCGAATGTTGCTGACCGGTCAGGGGAATGCTGACCTGGGCTTCGAGCAAGCCGTTGTTGTCGTAGGTGAAGCGCACATCCAGCTCGACTTCGCCGGCCTTGCGCTTGGGCACCTTGATGTCCAGTTGGCCGAGCGCCACGTTGTCTTTGACCAGGCGGCTTTCGCCCTGAAAGATTTTCACGACGACCTGTTCCTGGTTGTCGTGAAGGGTCTGCACGGTTTTCACCCGGCTGACCGGGACGATGCTGTTGCGTTCGATGATCGGCAGGTAGTGACCGCTTTCATACTGGCGACCGACCTGGGTGGAGGTCTCGATCCCCAAGGTGTAGGAGCAGACATCGGTCAGCACCACTTCTTCCAGCGCGGCCGAACGGGCCTTGAGCGCCGCCTGAATTGCGGCGCCCTGAGCCACGACCTGATCCGGATCGAGGCTGATCGACGGGAAGCGGCCGAACAGTCCGGCAGCAAGTTTGCGCACCAGTGGCATGCGCGTGGTGCCGCCGACCAGCAGGATTTCATCGAGGTCGCTGACGCGGATGCGTGCGTCGCGCAGGGCCCGTTCGATCGGCGCGCGCAGGCGTTCGAGCAACGGCATGTACAACGTCGCCATCTGCGCCTGAGTGATGGTCTGAATCCATTGCTTTTCGCCGACCTGCAATCTGAATTCGGCGCTGGCGTCCTGGCCCAGCGCTCGGCGGACACGCTCGGCTTCGCGGCGCAGCGGCTGGAGGATGGTGGAGCGCTCGGGGAAGTCCGACACGTTGCGATGCTGATCGATAAAGTGCTCGAGCAGTACGTTGTCGAAATCTTCGCCGCCGAGGAAGTTGTCACCGGCGCTGGCGCGCACTTCCATGACTCCTTCGAAGAGTTCGAGAATCGACACGTCGAACGTACCGCCGCCCAGGTCGAACACCAGGAACGAAGTTTCCTTGTCCCGTTGGTGCAGCCCGTAGGCGAGTGCGGCGGCGGTGGGTTCGTTGATCAGCTTTTCGACTTTCAGGCCCGCCAGTTCACCAGCGATGCGCGTGGCCTTGCGCTGGGCGTCGCTGAAATAGGCCGGAACGCTGATCACGGCTTCCGTGACGGTCTGGCCATAGGTGCGTTCGACGTCTTCTTTCAGGCTCTTGAGCACCAGCGCCGAGAGCTCTTCGGGGCGGAATTTTTTATCCCCGAGGTAGACCTCTGTCGCACTGCCCATATGGCGCTTGAACAGCGATGCGGTCAGGCGCGGATGGGTGTGCAGGCGCTCACGGGCAGCTTGCCCGACCAGAATCCGGCCCTGATCGTCCAGGCCCACCACGCTGGGTGTCAGGAACTGCCCCAGGGCATTGGGCACCAACTCAGTGGCATCGCCGCGCCATACGGCAACAAGGCTGTTGGTGGTTCCCAGGTCAATCCCGACGATCATTGCAACGAACTCCCTTTGCGCTCAGACAAAAAATGAAACAGATATTGGGCGCGCAAGAATATTACCGAGGCAGTGGCGCGGTAAAGAAAGATGATGGCTCTGGGCCATTATTTGCGACAGACAACCGCAGGAAGGATCGTTCGGGTCGCTTTTTGTTGAAGGGGTCGAAGGGAAAGACAGGGCGCCGGAGCCGGCGCCCTGTAGACATCGTTTAAGGCATGACGGGCGGCAGATACGACAGCGTTGTGCCCAGCGCCCACAGCAGCACCAGCACCAACGGCGTATGCACCAGCAATTGCACGAATGAGAAACCGATCAGATCCCGCGCCTTCAGCCCCAGCACGCCCAGCAGCGGCAGCATGTAGAACGGGTTGATCAGGTTCGGCAGGGCTTCGGCGGCGTTGTAGATCTGCACCGCCCAACCGAGGTGATAGTTGAGATCGTTGGCCACCTGCATCACATACGGCGCCTCGATGATCCACTTGCCGCCACCGGACGGAATGAAGAAACCGAGAATCGCCGAGTACACACCCATCAACAGCGCATAGGTGTCATGGGAAGCGATGCTGACGAAGAACGTCGAGATGTGATGGGCCAGGGTCTGGGCATCGGTGCCCTTGACCGTGGTCATCAGCGCGGCAATCGAGCCATACAGCGGGAACTGGATCAGCACCCCGGTGGTGGTCGGCACGGCGCGCGACACCGCATCGAGAAAACTGCGCGGACGCCAGTGCAGCAGCGCGCCGAGCATGATGAACAGGAAGTTGTAGGTGTTGAGCCCGGAAATCGCGGTGATCGCAGGTTTGGTCGAGAACTCGTGGAACAGCCATCCGGCCGCCAGCAGCACCAGCAGGATGATCAGCAGCGGGCTGTGTTCCAGCCATTCGCCAGGGCGGGTGCGCGGTTGCAGCGGCGGCAGGTTGAAGGCCGGGTCGATGCCGCAGGCCTTGGCGTCACGCGCCGAGTTCGGGCCGGGTGCAGTGGCGTAGGCGATGATGATCGAAATCACGATCAGCGCCAGCAGCATGACTCCCGACTGCCAAAGGAAAATCGTCTGAGTGAACGGAATCACCCCGGTGATCGACAGAATCGACGGCGGCAGGCTGGCCGGGTTGGCCTGCAACTGCGCGGCGGACGACGACAGGCCCAGCGCCCACACGGCGCCGAGGCCAAGGTAGGCGGCGGCACCAGCGGCGCGGTAGTCCATTTTCAGATCGGTGCGGCGGGCGAGGGCGCGGACCAGCAGACCGCCGAACACCAGCGACAGGCCCCAGTTGAGCAAGGACGCAACCATCGAGATCAGCGCGACCCAGGCCACGGCCGAGCGGCCGTTCTTCGGGATCCGCGCCAGGCGATCGATCAGTTTCACGGCGGGCGGCGAACTGGCCACGACATAACCACCGATCACCACGAAGGCCATCTGCATGGTGAACGGGATCAGGCTCCAGAATCCGTCCCCGAAGGCCATGGCGGCGTCGGTGGGTTTGGCGCCCATGGCCAGGGTCGCCAGCGCGACGATGATTACCGCCAGCGCAGCGAATACCCAGGAGTCGGGAAACCAGCGTTCGGCGAAACTTGAACAGCGCAAGGCAAAGCGCGCAGAGCGGCTATCTTCGATATCAACGGCCACGGGAGTACCTCGGATTTTTATGTTTATTGTGGTCTTCGGGGCTTGGCCGGCCCGTCTGGACAGGTGCCAACAGTAAATCAACCGGCGGATTTTTGTGACCGTGTTTTGCCGAATCAGACTATGGTCTAACGGGTTGTCCGGCGGCCCGTTTGCGTAGACCATGGGCGCCTTGGTTTTTTGCCTGCCAGAGTTCTTTGCCATGACTGCCCATTCCACTGCCCGACCGGCGCCGTTCAGCCGTTCCGACTACAAGACCCTCGGCCTTGCGGCCCTGGGCGGGGCGCTGGAGATCTACGATTTCATTATTTTCGTGTTCTTCGCCCTGACCCTCAGCCAGCTGTTCTTCCCGCCGGAAATGCCCGAGTGGCTGCGCCTGCTGCAAAGTTTCGGGATCTTTGTCACCGGCTATCTGGCGCGCCCGCTGGGCGGAATCCTGATGGCGCATTTCGCCGACCGGTTGGGGCGCAAGAAGGTCTTCAGCCTGAGCATCCTGATGATGGCGCTGCCGTGTCTGCTGATCGGGATCATGCCGACTTATGCACAGATCGGCTATTTCGCACCGCTGTTGCTGCTGGCGCTGCGCATCCTGCAAGGCGCGGCGGTGGGTGGTGAAGTGCCGAGCGCCTGGGTGTTCGTGGCCGAGCACGCGCCGGCCGGCCATCGCGGTTATGCCCTGGGCTTTCTGCAGGCCGGCCTGACCTTCGGTTATCTGATCGGCGCATTGACCGCGACTTTTCTGGCGCAGGTGTTCACTCCGGCCGAAGTGCTGGATTACGCGTGGCGTTATCCGTTCCTGCTCGGTGGTGTGTTCGGCGTGATCGGCGTCTGGTTGCGCCGCTGGTTGAGCGAAACCCCGGTGTTCATGGCCATGGAGGCGCAGCGCGAAGCGCGGGTCGAACTGCCGCTGCGTACCGTGCTGCGCGATCATCGGCTGGCCATGTTGCCGGCGATGCTCCTGACCTGCGTGCTGACCTCGGCGGTGGTGGTGTTCGTGGTCATCACCCCGACCATGATGCAAAAAACCTTCGGCATGACTGCCGGCCACACCTTCGCGTTGAGCGCGTTGGGCATCGTTTTCTTGAACATCGGCTGCGTGATCGCCGGCCGGCTGGTCGATCGCATCGGCGCCTGGCGCACGGTCATGCTCTACAGCCTGCTGCTGCCGCTGGGCATCGGTCTGCTTTACGCCTGTCTGATCAGCGGCGGGGATTGGGTCGGTCTGGCCTACGCCATCGCCGGGTTGTGCTGTGGCGTGGTCGGTGCGGTGCCGTCGGTGATGGTCAGCCTGTTCCCGGCGCGAATCCGCGTTTCCGGGATCTCCTTCACCTACAACATTGCCTACGCCGCCTGGGCCAGTGTCACACCGTTGCTATTGATCGGTCTGATGCCGTGGAGTCCGTGGATCTGCGTAATGTTCTGCGCGGTGATGGGCGCGGTGGGCGTCGTCACTGCGGCGTATTTCGGCTCGCGCATGCCGCGTGCAGAACAGTGTCCGGTGGCCGGCACCGCCTGAGTTGTCGAGGCGTAACTATTTTTGTAGGACAAGCCTCAAGCGCTCTTCAGAAAAGATTTCCAAGGCCGATGGTTAGGCTGCATACCCGCTCTCCACCCAGTCCATCGGTGCTTTCCCATGTTCAACAAACGCCTGAAGCAAGAGCTGGCGGCTCTTCGTGAAGAACTCTCCAGCCTTCTGCAAGTGAAGGAAAGCCTGGAAAGCGAGATGCTGGTGCTCACTCTTGAGCCCGACGGAAGGATTCAGTCGGTCAACCAGAATTTCCTCAATGAAATGCTCTACAAGAGCCACGACCTGATCGGCCGCGCCATCGAAGACATCGTGCCAGCGCATGTGAAGTCCGACGAATTTCATCACCGCTTCAAGGCTGCCCTGACCCGTGGCGAGCATTTCGCCGGCGCTGTGCGCCTTTCACGCGGCAACGGCGAGGAGGCGTGGTTGCGCTCCATCGTCCAACCGATTCGCTCTTCGGATGGCCGGATCAAACATTTCTCGATTTTCTCCAGCGACCTGACCCGCACCATCGAGGCCTCCCGCGAACACGAAAACCTGATCGGCGCGTTGGTGCGTTCGACTGCCGTGATCGAGTTCGACCTCAGCGGAAACGTGCTGAGCGCCAACGAACGGTTCCTGCAAGGCATGGGTTACAGCCTGGCGCAGATCAAGGGCAAACATCACCGCCAGTTCTGCGAGCCGGAGGAGTACAACAGCGCCGAGTACCAGAACTTCTGGCGTCGCCTGAACAATGGCGAATTTGTCGCCGGCCGTTTCAAACGGGTCGACAGCCATGGTCGGACCGTCTGGCTGGAGGCGTCCTACAACCCGGTGCTAGACGCCAACGAAAAGCTCTACAAAGTGGTGAAGTTCGCCACGGTGATCACCGATCAGGTCAATCAGGAACAGGCCGTTGCCGACGCCGCCAACATCGCCTACAGCACGTCCCTGCAAACCGACAGCACCGCCCAGCGCGGCACCCGCGTGGTGACTGAAGCGGTCAACGTGATGCGCGATCTGTCGAAGCACATGCAGACCGCCGGCGAAGGCATCGAGGCGCTGAACGAGCAATCCCAGGTGATCGGCACCATCGTCAAGACCATCAGCGGCATTGCCGAGCAGACCAACCTGCTGGCGCTGAACGCCGCCATCGAAGCCGCTCGCGCCGGTGAACAGGGCCGAGGCTTTGCCGTGGTGGCCGACGAAGTGCGGCAACTGGCTTCGCGCACCAGTCAGGCGACCGAAGAAATCGTCGGTGTGGTGCGCCAGAATCAGGACATGGCGCGCAACGCCGTGGCCCTGATGACCGACGGCAAGCAACAGGCCGAACAAGGGCTGGCGCTGGCGGCGGAGGCGGGTACGGTGATCGTCGAGATCCAGGACGGCGCGCAGAAAGTGGTGGATGCAGTCGGCCAGTTCGCCAACCAGCTATCCAGCTGATGCCTGCCAGGCGAAGGGAGGGTCGACGGCCATCCCTTCGTTGTTTTTATCCCGCTACAATCGGCTCTTTTTCCCGGAGCAGATCCCATGAGCGAGTCCTTCCGTCGCCCGGTTCCCCTGAACAAAGCCTATCGCCTGCTCAATCACGGACCGACCGTGCTGGTCAGCGCCGCCCATGACGGGCAGCGCAACATCATGGCGGCTGCGTGGGCCATGCCGCTGGATTTCGAACCGCCGAAAGTAGCGGTGGTCCTCGATAAGTCCACCTGGACCCGGCAACTGCTCGAGGCCTCGGGCACCTTCGTTCTCAACGTGCCGTGCTTGAATCAGGCTGACATCGTGCAGACCGTCGGCTCGACCTCGGGCCTAGAAATCAATCGGGATCAAGGTCAGGACAAATTTCAGGCTTATGGCCTGCCGACCTTCGCCGGTGAGCAGGTTGATGCGCCAATGCTCGACGGTTGTGTCGCCTGGCTCGAGTGCCGGTTGCTGCCGGAGCCGCGCAATCACGAACAGTACGATCTGTTCCTGGCCGAGGTGATCGCGGCGCAGGCTGATTCGCGGGTGTTCAGCGATGGGCGCTGGCACTTCGAAGGGCATGACGGCTTGCGCACGCTGCACCACGTGGCCGGTGGGCATTTCCTGACGATTGGCAATCCGGTGGATGGCAAGACCCTTTCGGTTTGAGCGCCGCTTGATGACAAGTCATGGCCGGATGTTGCAATACAAAAAAGGCTTACCTCTCGGTAAGCCTTTTTCAGTTGGCAGCGGAATTGAGGGTTGGCAACATATGTTGAGGTGCCTGCATCACGGGGTTTCAATCAGACCGATTTCATGGGTTTGATCAGACTTTCTGCCGGAATACCGAACAACTCGTGAAGCTTCCAGATCATGGGAAGCGTCAGCGCGCGTTTGCCATTCAGAACCTCATAAACGCGGTTTGTCCGGCCAATTGCAGGAGCGAGATCGGCTGCCGACAGCCCGGACTGCTCCATCCGAAACCTTATGGCGTCAATCGGGTTGGGCAGGTCGAGTGGGAAGTGTCTGGCCTCATAGGCCTCGATAAGGGTGATCATGATGTCGAAGTAATCACCTTCAGGCGTACCGGGCTCTGGCTCATTCTCGAAAAGAGCGGACACGTCTTTGAGCGCCGCACGGTAGTCTTCTTCGGTATGAATCGGACGTATGTTCATGGGTTACTCCATTTCGACGGTATCAGCGTCGATTGCGTCGTACTGTTTGTGAGAACTCTGCAGCACTCTATCCCGGACAGCACTTTTCCGGTGTAGGAAAAGGCAGCGTGATTTAGCCGAATTGGATTCATGCACATACAAAAAAGGCTTACCTCTCGGTAAGCCTTTTTCAGTTGGCAGCGCTGATTCAATCCCCCAACGCTACCCCTTCACGCCGAGGATCCGCTCCACCTGACAGCGTTGTCTTCCCCTGAGCATCCTTGACCCGCACGATGGCCTGGGTGCCACTGGTCATGTCGATTTCGCTCACAGCGTGGCCCTTGTCCTTGAGTGCCTGTATCAGTGTCGAGCTGAATTGGCCCTGTTCCAGTTCAGTGGGGCCGTTGCGGCTGCCGAAGTTGGGCAGGCTGATGGCGCTTTGCGGATCGAGGTTCCAGTCGAGCAGGCCGACGGTGGTTTTGGCCACGTACTCGATGATCTGCGAGCCGCCGGGAGAGCCGACGGTGGCGACGAACTCGCCGCTGTTGCGGTCGAAGATCAGGGTCGGCGCCATCGATGAGCGCGGGCGTTTGCCGGGCTCCACGCGGTTGGCGACTTTCTGGCCGTTCTCTTCGGGGATGAACGAGAAGTCGGTCAACTGGTTGTTGAGCAGGAAACCCTGAACCATCAGGTGCGAGCCGAACGCTGCTTCGATGGTGGTGGTCATCGACACGGCGCCACCGAAGTCATCGACCGCCACTACTTGCGAGGTGGAAATGCGCAGCGGCGAGCGATCCGGTGCGTAGGCGACCTGCACGCCCGGCGGTGTGCCGGGTTTGGCACTGCCCATGCTACGTTCGCCGATCAGGCTGGCGCGGCTGGCCAGGTAACCCGGATCGACCAAACCTTTGACCGGCACCGGCACGAAGTCGGTATCGGCTACGTATTGCGCGCGGTCGGCGTAGGCCAGGCGCTCGGCTTCGGCGATCAGGTGCACGGCTTGCGGCGCAGGTTCGATGCCGGCGGGGTTATCGGTTTTCACTGGCTTGAGCGGCGTCAGAGACAGACGCGGATCGCGGGTTTCCAGCGCCTGCAAGGTGCCGAGAATCTGCGCCACCGCAATCCCGCCCGATGATGGCGGCGGCATCCCGCAAACCTGCCAGCGCTTGTAGTCGGTGCACAGTGGCGCGCGCTCCTTGGCCTGATAGTGCTGAAGGTCGTTCAGCGACAGGCTGCCGGGGTTGGCGTGGCCCTGAACCTTGGCCACGATCTCTTCGGCGATCGGGCCTTTGTACAGTGCGTCCGCACCTTCGTTGGCGATGCGTTTGAGAACGGCGGCCAGCGCCGGGTTTTGCAGTCGCGTGCCGACGGCTTTGACGCTGCCATCGCTGTTCAGAAAGTACCTGGCCATGTCCGGCGAGCGGCGAATCACCGGGTCGGATTCCAGCAGCGAATGCAGGCGCGGGGAGATCGCAAAACCCTGCTCGGCCAGTTTGATCGCCGGCTCGAACAATGTTGCCCACGGCAAGCGGCCGTGCTTTTTGTGCGCCAGTTCCAATGCACGCATCACGCCCGGTGTGCCTACGGAGCGTCCGCCGATCTGTGCCTGCGGGAACGGCATCGGTTTGCCGTCGGCCTGTAGAAACAGTTTTTCGGTTGCACCGGCCGGTGCGGTTTCGCGACCGTCGTAGGTGCGCACCTGCTTGCCATCCCACAGCACGATCATCGCGCCTCCACCGATCCCGGAGGATTGCGGTTCGACCAGGGTCAATACGGCTTGCATCGCGATGGCGGCATCGATGGCGGAACCACCCTGACGCAACATCTCGCGTCCGGCCTCGGCGGCCAGCGGATTGGCAGCCGCGGCCATGTGTTTCTCGGCGTGGCTGGCTTGCAGGCCGGTGCGGTAACCGGAGGCGGCTTCCGGTGCCAGCGGCAGGGTCGAGGAGGGCGGTGCGTTGCAGGCCGTGAGGGCGATGGCGCTGACGATCAGCGTCAGGGCTGGCAGGCGAAACCGGTTCAGGGGCAGGGCTGGAAACACGCGGGGCTCTCCGTCCGTGGGATAAAAGTCTGACGGACTGTATCGGCCGACCGTGTACGACGCAAACCGGAGGTCTCTTTGTCCTTCATGACTTGGCGGATTTTCTGTAGGGTCATGGGCAAACGTGAAGCCAGAACAATCAACAAGAGGCCGCCATGCACAACGAGTTTCCGATACAGCCCGGCTATCGCGAACAGCGCGAGCGCTTTCTAGCCGCCGCGAAGGTGGCGGGCGCAACGCTCTCTTCGTACGCGCATCCGCTCAATGGGCCCTTTGGCGAGTCTTTGAGTACCGATGTGGCGGTGCTGGGGGATTCAGCGGCCAAACGGCGCCTGGTGGCGCTCAGCGGCACCCACGGGGTTGAGGGTTATTACGGTTCGGAGTGTCAGATCGATTGGCTGAAGCATTTCACGCCGGGCTCGCTGCCGAAGGACGTCGCGGTGGTGATGGTTCACCTGATCAACCCGTGGGGCACGGCATGGCTGCGGCGGGTCAACGAAGACAATATCGACCTCAACCGTAATCACCTGGATTTCAATCGACCGCTTCCGGACAACCGCGCTTACGCTGCGCTGCATGAAATCTACGCCTGCAACGATTTGAACGGCCCCGAGCGGCAAAAGGCTGATGCCTTGCTGGATGCGCAGATTGCCGAACACGGCTGGCCGGCGGTGATGTCGATTGTCGAGGGCGGCCAGCACAGTCATCCCGACGGGTTGTTCTTTGGCGGCCTCGCGCCGAGCTGGTCGAATCGCACGCTGCATTCAATCATCGAGAATCATCTGGCCGGTGCTGAAACCGTGATGTGTTTCGACCTGCACACCGGCGCCGGCGAGTACGGGCATCCGATGCTGCTGACGATTACCCAAGCGCCGTATCCGGCACTGGCAAAGGCGCAATCGATTTACGGCCCGTGGCTCTACACGCTGCACACTGGCGCCGAAACCTTGAGTGAAACCGGCGTTGCCGCGACCGCCACGGGCTACACCTCGCAGGCACTGCTCAATGCGCTGCCGAATGTGCAGCTGATGCCGTTCGTGATCGAGTGCGGGACTTATCCAGGGCCGGACGTGCATCGTTACCTGCGCGACGATCACTGGCTGCATCTGCATGGCGATCCGCTGGATGCGACGGGGCGCGAGATCAAACTGAATCTGCTGGAGCAGTTCTATCCCGCCGACCCGGACTGGCGGGCGATGGTCGGGTTGCGCACGCGGCAGATCTGGGCGAAAGGGCTGGCGGCGCTGGCCGGATAAAAGAAAATGCCGGCTGATGATGGCCGGCACTTTTCTCGAGGCATAAAAAAACGGCCTACCTTTCGGTAAGCCGTTTTTAGTACTTGGTGGCTACACAGGGACTTGAACCCCGGACCCCAGCATTATGAATGCTATGCTCTAACCAACTGAGCTATGTAGCCAAGTGGCGCGCATTATTCCCCTGAAATGGAAAAGCGTCAAGCGTAAATTCAAAATATTTCTTCTTATTTTCAACCGCTTATCCTCCCGCGCCGAAAATCGGGGCGGGAGGGGCTTTCAACGCAGCTGAAATCTTCCGGTGTTGGCACTCAAGGCATGGCTGCCCTGACTCAAGGTGTCCGCCGCCAGATTCACGGCCCGCGCGCCTTCGAGCAGGCGAACCGCTGCCTGATCCACCTGCTGGATATTGCCGCTGACCTCATCGGCGGTGCTGGCCTGTTCTTCGACTGCCGTGGCGATCTGGGCGAGGGTGTCGGTGACGCTCTGCACGGCGCTGGCGATTTCTCCCAGTCGTTCGCCTAGCCCGGTAACGGCTTCGGCATCCGATTGCGCCTGGCCGCACGCTGCCTCCATCAGGCTCACGGCTTCGTTGACCGTATTGCGCAGGCTGTCGACCGTACCGGCGATCTGCGCCGTAGACGATTGCGTACGTTGCGACAGGCTGCGCACTTCGTCGGCCACCACGGCAAAGCCGCGACCTTGTTCCCCAGCCCGCGCGGCCTCGATGGCGGCATTGAGCGCCAACAGGTTGGTCTGCTCGGCGACGCCGCGAATGGTGTCGACCACCAATTGAATCTGCTGCCCTTGCTCGCTGACCCGGCCGAGCGCGGCTGCGGTTTCGTTCAGACGCTGATTGAGCTGTTGAATGCTCGCTGTGGTGCGTTGACTGTCACGGCTACTGTCGGCAGCGATGCGCCGGGTGTGCTGGGCGCTGCCCGAAGCCTGTTCGCAACTCTGCGCGACACCTTGAGAGGTGGCCGCCAATTGTGTGGCTGCTGCAGCGATCTGGCTGATCTGTAATTGCTGCGCTTCGACTTCGCTGAGGGCGCCGCTGGAGTGATCGTTGAGACTGCGCACGGCGTTGCTCAGTTGTGAAGTCTCGTGATCGACACCTAGCAGGCTGGTGCGCAACTGCACCACGGCCACGTTGAGCGCGGTGCTGATCGAGGCCAGTTCATCACGGCCCACGACCGGCACTTGCAGGCTCAGATTGCCGTCACGCAGGGCTTCGGCGAGCAGCGTGATGCCGCTGGCGCTGCGGCGGATCGAGGCTTGCAGACAGACGAACAGATACAGCGCCGCCAGCAACAGGAAACCGAAGACCGCCGCGACAATGATGAACTGACGAATCGCCGATCCGTGGTAGTCATCCAGCCGCTGATCCAGCGACACCAGCGATTGCTGGCGCAGCGTGGCGAGGTTACCGAGCAGGGCATCGAGAGTGCGTTCGAATTCTTCAGGCTTGAGATTGATGCTGCCGCCGAACACGCCGTCATCCAGCACTTTCAGACCGGCATCCAGCTGCTTGAGGCTGTCGTGATACTGCCCGGCCCAGCCTTGCAGGGCTGGCGGCAGACGCGCCTCGAGCAGGCCTGCGGTTTTCACCAGCTGCTCGCGGGCATCGCCGATGCGGCTACGCAGGTCGCGCAGTTGCAGACGGCTTTGCAGGGTGAACTGGCCGGACACCACAGACGCCTGGCCGACAGCTGCCAGTCGGCCGACACGCTCGATCAGGTCTGGCGCGTGCTGGGTGGAAATCTGCGTCAGCAGATAGGTTTCCAGCCACGGCGCGAGGATCAGGCGATTGTCCATTGCGATCTGCTCGCGCAAGGCTTGCAGGGCGCTGAGGGCATTGGTGAACCGGTCGTAACCGTCCGGCCACCAACCGACACCGGAAAGGCTTTTCGAATCCAGGCCATCGAGCGCGGCTTGCAGGGCCTGATAGCGAGCCAGGGTTTCGCCTTCCGCGCCTTCGGCTTGCAGGGCATTGCCCAAGTCCAGCGTCGCTTGGGCGACAGCGGGTTGTACGCCATCGAACGCAGCCATCGCGGCAAGGGTCGCGGGCGTCGGCTGGCGGTTGGTTTCCGTGGCGCGCCAGCGGGCGGCGCGGTCGCGTTGGGCGGCTAGCAGGTTGTCGAGTGCGTCGAGGGCAAGCAACTGCCGCACACCGGCACGTTCGCCGGCGATCAGGTTGAGTTTGTCGCGATAGTCCTGGCCGATCATCAACAGGCTGCCGGCCAATGGCAGGATAAACAGCAGAAACAACAACTGGAATTTACGCGCGAAGCCAAACCGCCCCAGCAACCTGATCCCCGGTGATAAAAAAGCCTGCATGCCCCATGACTCCTCTGGACACCACGCACCATCGGCGTGCATCGCGGTCGTTGCGACCGGGATTGGTGCCCTGCTAAAAGGCCTCGAAAGTTCACTCTTGCCCGCTCTGTAGGCCGGCTCTGTAGCGAAACTTCCCATTCTCGATGCCCTTTGTAAGGGCGCCGCGTTCAAGCGGATAAGCAAGGCAAGATTCAGACCATGGCGTTGCGCTATCACCTATGGCGCGACGACTGAATAGTTCGTTAGCTGGCTAAGGGGATGGCGCTGACGCACCGAAAAATGGCACATTGACGCACCTGCCCGCGTGCACCCATCTGCAGTCCGGAAACTTCATGGCTATCAGCAACGTTCAGACCGCCGCTGCCTCGGCGTCCGCTCCTCCCCAGAGCAGTCCACTGGTGATGCGCATCATCGGCGCGGTCGCGCTGGCGCATTTGATCAACGATCTGATCCAGTCAGTGCTGCCGTCGATCTATCCGATGCTCAAGGCCAACTATGGCCTGAGTTTTACCCAGGTCGGCCTGATTACCCTGACCTTCCAACTGACCGCTTCGCTATTGCAGCCGTGGGTCGGTTATCACACCGACCGGCATCCGAAACCGTGGCTGTTGCCGGCGGGTTCCGTGTGCACGCTGATCGGCATTGTGATGATGTCGATGGTTGGCAGTTTCCCTCTCATCTTGCTGGCGGCGGCGCTGATCGGCATCGGCTCTTCTACCTTTCACCCCGAAGCTTCTCGTATCGCGCGGCTCGCGTCGGGTGGACGTTTCGGTCTGGCGCAATCGACGTTCCAGGTCGGTGGTAACGCCGGTTCGGCATTCGGCCCGTTGCTGGCGGCGGCGATCATCATTCCTTTCGGTCAAGGCAACGTGGCGTGGTTCGGCCTGTTCGCTGTGTTTGCGCTGTTTGTGCTCTATCGCATCAGCCGCTGGTACGCCCATCACCTGAACCTGTTCAAGCTCAAGTCCGGCCAGGCCGCCACTCATGGACTGTCGAAGGGCAGGGTGATCAGCGCGTTGGTGGTGCTCGGGTTGCTGGTGTTCTCCAAGTATTTCTACATGGCCAGCCTGACCAGCTACTTCACGTTCTACCTGATCGAGAAGTTCGACCTGTCGGTGGCCAGTTCCCAGCTGCATCTGTTCCTGTTCCTCGGCGCGGTGGCGGCGGGCACATTCTTCGGCGGGCCGATTGGCGACAAGATCGGGCGTAAGGCAGTGATCTGGTTCTCGATCCTTGGCGTGGCGCCGTTCACGCTGCTGATGCCGCATGTCGACCTGTTCTGGACCAGCGTCCTGAGCGTGGTGATCGGCTTCATCCTCGCTTCGGCGTTCTCGGCGATCGTGGTGTACGCGCAGGAACTGGTGCCGGGCAATGTCGGAATGATTGCCGGGGTGTTCTTCGGTCTGATGTTCGGTTTTGGCGGGATTGGCGCGGCGTTACTCGGGCATCTCGCGGATATCCACGGCATCGAATACGTGTACTTCCTGTGCTCGTTCCTGCCGCTGTTCGGAGTGCTGGCGATCTTCCTGCCAAAAACCAAAAAAGCCTGACGGGCGGAATTTCAGACATAAAAAAGCCGCGTATCGAACGCGGCTTTTTCTTGGGTGCAGCTTTTACACGTTGAAGCGGAAGTGCATCACGTCGCCGTCTTTGACGATGTAGTCCTTGCCTTCCAGACGCCATTTACCGGCTTCCTTGGTACCGGCTTCGCCCTTGTACTGGATGAAGTCGTTGTAGGCGATCACTTCGGCGCGGATGAAGCCTTTTTCGAAGTCGGTGTGGATCACGCCAGCGGCTTGCGGTGCGGTGGCACCGACGCGGACAGTCCAGGCGCGGACTTCTTCGACACCGGCGGTGAAGTAGGTCTGCAGGTGCAGCATTTCGTATCCGGCGCGGATCACGCGGTTCAGGCCAGGCTCTTCCAGGCCCAGGGCCTCGAGGAACATGTCTTTCTCTTCACCGTCGTCCAGCTCGGCGATTTCCGCTTCGATCTTGTTGCAGACCGGAACGACCATGGCGCCTTCTTCTTCGGCGATGGCCTTGACCACGTCCAGGTGCGGGTTGTTCTCGAAACCGTCTTCAGCGACGTTGGCGATGTACATGACCGGCTTGGTGGTCAGCAGGTGAAAGCCCTTGATGATCGCTTTTTCGTCGGCGCTCATGTTTTTCATCAGGCTGCGTGCAGGCTTGCCTTCGCTGAAGTGCGGGATCAACTGCTCCAGCAGGGCCTTCTGGGCCACTGCGTCCTTGTCACCGCCCTTGGCGTTGCGCGCGACTTTCTGCAGTTGCTTCTCGCAGCTGTCGAGGTCGGCGAAGATCAGTTCCAGGTCGATGATTTCGATGTCGCGCTTCGGGTCGACACTGTTGGAAACGTGGATCACGTTTTCGTCTTCGAAGCAGCGTACAACGTGAGCGATCGCGTCGGTTTCGCGGATGTTGGCCAGGAACTTGTTGCCCAGACCTTCACCTTTCGAAGCGCCGGCAACCAGACCCGCGATGTCGACGAATTCCATGGTGGTCGGCAGGATGCGCTTCGGATTGACGATGGCCGCCAGAGCGTCCAGACGCGGATCCGGCATCGGCACGATGCCGCTGTTCGGCTCGATGGTGCAGAAGGGGAAGTTCTCGGCCGCGATCCCGGATTTGGTCAGGGCGTTGAACAGGGTGGACTTGCCGACGTTAGGCAGGCCGACGATGCCGCAATTGAATCCCATGGTGTTTCCCCTCGGATTAGAGTCAGGCCTTCTGGCTGTGCAGGTTTTTCATCGCGCGGTTCCATTCACCGGCGAGGATATCCGGCAGCACGCCGAGGGCAAAGTCGATGCTGGCATCGAGTTTTTCCTGTTCGGCGCGTGGCGCACGACCCAGGACGAAATTTGAAACCATACTGGCGACGCCCGGGTGGCCGATGCCAAGCCGCAGGCGGTGGAACGTATTCTGATTGCCCAATTGCGCAATGATGTCGCGCAACCCGTTGTGACCGCCATGGCCGCCGCCAACCTTGAGTTTGGCGACGCCCGGAGGCAGATCGAGTTCGTCGTGCGCCACCAGGATTTCTTCAGGCTTGATGCGGAAGAAACCGGCGAGTGCCGCCACGGCCTGGCCGCTGCGGTTCATGTAGGTGGTGGGAATCAGCAGACGAACATCCTGACCCTGATGCGAAAAGCGCCCGGTCAGGCCGAAATACTTGCGATCGGCCACGAGATTCACATTTTGTGCGTGGGCGATGCGCTCAACAAAAAGGGCCCCTGCGTTATGCCGGGTCTGTTCGTATTCAGCGCCTGGATTTCCCAGGCCAACGATCAGTTTGATGGCAGTCACGATAGGGGCCCTTCCTTTGAGTGGTGGATAACATCGCCGCGATCAGGGAAGGCGGCGAAAGTGGACGAAAAATGCTCATTTACCATGGATGTAAACTCCGCGTTCCCGCCCGCTTTCTCGCTACGTTCCAGTCCGCGATATTACCTGCTCACTCAGGCATGACAGAGTGAATTACTCTGCTGCGCCTTCTTCGGTAGCTTCTGGAGCAACACGTGGAGCGTGGACGTTGGCAACAGCCTTGTCATCGCCGTGTGCCAGAGCAACGAACTCGACACCTTTAGGAGCTTTGAGGTCCGACAGGTGAACGATGGTGCCGATTTCAGCGTTAGCCAGGTCGACTTCGATGAACTCAGGCAGATCTTTCGGCAGGCAGGAAACTTCGATCTCGGCAACAACGTGCGAGATTTCGCCGCCTTTCTTCACTGGAGCAGCTTCGTTGATGAAGTGCACAGGAACGATAGCGGTCAGTTTCTGGCCAGCTACAACGCGTACGAAGTCAGCGTGCATCACGTGGCCTTTGGCCGGGTGACGCTGCAGAGCCTTGATGATCACGTTTTGCTTGGTGCCACCAACGTTCAGTTCGATAACGTGGCTGTAGGCAGCTTCGTTTTCGAGCAGTTTGGCAACTTCTTTGGCCAGCATGCTGATGGATTCAGGGGCTTTGTCGCCACCGTAAACAACAGCTGGAACCAGGGCGGCGAGACGACGCAGGCGGCGGCTCGCACCTTTCCCCAGGTCGGAACGCGCTTCAGCATTCAGAGTAAAATCGTTCATTTTGTATCTCCAAAATAGCCATGACCGAGTGGCGTTTGCGACCAGCGCCGAACACGGTATGGGCAAAAAAGCCCCGCCCCGGCAGGAATGCCGGGGCGGGGCGCTTTTCGTCAACGAGACATTTCGAGAAGGGCAGGGCCCTTAACGGAACATCGCGCTGATCGATTCTTCATTGCTGATGCGGCGAACCGCTTCGGCAACAACCGGTGCGATATCCAGTTGACGGATACGTGCACAGGCTTGTGCTGCAGCGGACAGCGGGATGGTGTTAGTGACCACCAGCTCGTCCAGCACGGAATTTTCGATATTCTCGATGGCCCGACCCGACAGCACAGGGTGTGTGCAGTAGGCAAAGACCTTGGCTGCGCCATGCTCTTTCAGGGCCTTGGCCGCGTGGCACAGAGTGCCGGCGGTATCGACCATGTCATCGACCAGAATGCAGGTACGCCCTTCGACATCACCGATGATATGCATCACTTCAGAGTGATTGGCTTTCTCACGGCGTTTGTCGATGATCCCGAGATCCACGCCCAGAGACTTGGCAACGGCACGTGCACGCACGACGCCACCAATGTCCGGGGACACGATCATCAGGTTCTCGAAGCGCTGATCTTCGATGTCATCCACCAGAACCGGGGAGCCGTAGATGTTATCTACCGGAATATCGAAGAAACCCTGAATCTGGTCAGCATGCAGATCAACCGTGAGAACACGGTCGATGCCGACTACGGTGAGCATGTCAGCAACGACTTTCGCGCTGATAGCCACACGTGCGGAACGCGGACGGCGATCCTGACGGGCATAACCAAAATAAGGAATAACAGCAGTGATACGAGTAGCCGAGGAGCGGCGGAAGGCATCAGCCATCACTACCAGTTCCATCAGGTTATCGTTGGTCGGAGCGCAAGTCGGCTGAATAATGAAGACGTCTTTACCACGAACGTTTTCATTGATCTCGGCTGTAATTTCGCCGTCGGAGAATTTACCGACAGAGATGTCACCGAGAGGGATATGCAGCTGACGTACGACACGCCGAGCCAGATCGGGGTTAGCGTTCCCCGTAAAGACCATCATCTTGGACACGCGCAGTACCTGAAGGCTGAGGGTATACCTGGATGAGTATAGGAAAATGGCAGGGGCGGCTGGATTCGAACCAACGCATGGCAGGATCAAAACCTGCTGCCTTACCGCTTGGCGACGCCCCTGTATCTGTTGCTTGCAAGTGCCGGGCACTTGGTTCCTTTAGAGCAGACTTTGCAGCTTGCGATGCAACATCGAAACGTTGCTTCCTTTCGCTACAAACCCTGTAAGGGTCTCTGTCAGAAGGGCCGAGACTTTATCAGCTTCAGCTTTGCTTGGGAAGCCCCCAAACACACAACTTCCAGTTCCGGTGAGTTTTGCTTCGGTAAAATTACCTAACAAATTCAATGCGTTACGTACTTCTGGATAACGCCTCGAGACCACCGGCAAGCAGTCATTTCGACTGTTTCCCTCGGGAACGGGGCGCACTTTAATGGGCGGCGTGTTACGTGTCAACAATGGATCTGAAAAAATTTCTGCCGTACTAACAGAGACTTGCGGAACGAGCACGACATACCACGGTTCGGCGGGGTCGACCGGGGTCAGTTTCTCACCGACACCTTCGGCGAAAGCCGCATGGCCACGCACGAACACCGGCACGTCGGCGCCCAGTGTCAGGCCCAGTGCAGCCAGGCGATCTTCATCCCAACCCAGTTGCCACAAATGATTGAGGCCGAGCAGGGTGGTGGCCGCGTTCGAACTGCCGCCACCGATGCCGCCGCCCATCGGCAGGATCTTGTCGATCCAGATGTCGATGCCGAGCGAGCAGCCGGATTGCTCCTGAAGTTTTTTCGCCGCGCGCACGATCAGGTTGCTGTCGTGGGGCACGCCGTCGAATTCGGTGTGCAGGCGAATCACGCCATCGTCTCGCACGGCGAAAGTGATTTCGTCGCCGTAGTCGAGGAACTGAAAAAGCGTCTGCAACTCGTGATAACCGTCTTCACGACGACCGAGAATGTGCAGCATCAAATTGAGTTTGGCCGGAGAAGGCAATGTCAGGCGTGGAGCGGTCATGCGTTATTGCCCCAATTTGCGCGGTTGCCAGGTCTTGATGACCAGCGTCACGTCCAGATCGGTGCCATGCAACTTGATCCGCTCGGGCAGCCAGTAACCGTTCTGTTCGGCATAGCTGAGGTATTCGACCTGCCAGCCATCCTGATCCAGATTGGCCAGACGGCTGTTGCCGTCCAGGGTCAAACGGCTTTTGCTGTCCGGTGCCGGAAGGCCGCGAACCCACCAGGCCAGATGCGAGACCGGCAGTTTCCAGCCCAGTTGTTCTTCGACCAGCGCTTCCGGAGTCGGTGCTTCATAGCGGCCCTGATTCGCCACTTCCAGCGACACCGCACCCGGGCGGCCGGTCAAGCGCGCCGCGCCACGACCCAGCGGGCCGGACAGACGGATGTCGTAGTAATCCTGACGTTGCAGCCAGAACAGCGTGCCGCTGCCCGAATCTTTCGGGGCGCGGATGCCGATCTTGCCGTCGATCTGCCAGCCATCGAGGCCGGTCAATTGCTGTTTGTGCTCGCGCCATTGGCCCGGATTGCCGTGGCCTTCGACCGATTCACGGGCACCGAAACCCGCGCAACCGGCGAGCAGGGCGATAAAGCTGAAAACTATGACGTGGCGCAAAAACATGAGTTAAAGAGTCTCGGATCCGGTCAGGCGCTTGATGGTGCTGCGCAGGATGGTGCTGTCAGGCTGGTCCTTGAGGAACTTGCCCCAGATTTGTTTCGCTTCGCGCTGCTTGCCCTTGGCCCACAGCACTTCGCCCAGATGCGCGGCGACTTCGTGATCGGGGAAGCGCTCAAGGGCCTGACGCAGGTATTTCTCGGCGTCTTCCAGATTGCCCATGCGGAAGTTCACCCAGCCAAGGCTGTCGAGAACCGCCGGGTCTTCCGGGTTGATCTGGTGCGCCTGCTCGATAAGCGCCTTGGCTTCAGCGTAGCGGGTGGTGCGGTCGGACAGGGTGTAGCCGAGGGCGTTGAGGGCCATGGCGTTGTCCGGATCGCGCTTGATGATCAGGCGCAGGTCTTTTTCCATCTGCGCCAGATCATTGCGTTTTTCCGCCTGCATCGCGCGGGTGTAAAGCAGATTCAGATCGTCCGGGTACTGCTGCAACGCTTGTTGCAAGACTTTCCAGGCCTTGTCGCCCTGATTGTTGGCGGACAGGGTTTCGGCTTCGATCAGGTACAGCTGGATCGCGTAATCCGGTTGTTCGTCACGCTCGGCGGCCAGTTTGCTCTGGGCTTCGGCGGTCTTGCCGTTGTTCATCAGAATATCGGCCTGACGCAGTTGCGCCGGCAGATAGTCGTTGCCGGGGCCGACCTGGGCGTACTCGATGAGCGCGCCTTGCGGGTCGTTGCGTTCTTCGGCGATGCGGCCCAGGTTCAGGTGCGCCGAGTCGACATGGCTTTCCCGGGCGATCAGGTCTTCCAGATAACCCTTGGCCTCGTCCCAGGCCTTGGCTTCCAGGCAGACCAGCGCCAGCGAGTAACGCAGCTCGTCGTCTTCCGGGTATTGCTGAACCAGGGTGGAGAACTCGACCTTGGCGTCGTCCATCCGGTCCTGTTCCACCAGCATCCGCGCGTAAGTCAGGCGCAGGCGCTTGTCGTCCGGATACTTCTTGATGCTCTTTTGCAGCAGCGGCAGCGCTTCGTCGCCGCGGTTGAGCCCTTGCAGCAGGCGTGCGCGCAGCAGGATCGGGGCGATCTCGCCGTCTTCCGGCGGATTGTCTTCGAGCAGGGTCAGCGCACCTTGGGTGTCGCCGTCCTGCTGCATCAGCAGGGCCTTGCCGAAAATCAGCTGATTGTTGTTCGGGTGACGCTGCAACAGGCGGTCGAAACTTTTCATCAGGCCGTTGCGGGTTTCCTGATCGGTGTCGGCGGCCGACAGCGCGAGGAAGTCGAAATGGGTGTCGCCCTTGCCCTGCAGGACTTTCTCCATATAGACCATCGAGTCGTCATAACGCCCGGCGCGAGCCAGCTGCACGGCAGCGGCGCGTTGCGCTTCGAGGTCGTCCGGGGCGTTTTTCGCCCAGATCAGCGCGGTATCCAGCGCTGGCTGGTCGGCGCCCAGGTACTCGGCGATGCGGAACGCACGCTCGGAGACGCCTGGATCCTGGGTGTTGATGGCCTGGGTCACGTAGTTGTCCAGGGCAATGTCGAAACGATTGCGCTGGCCAGCGAGTTCGGCACTCAGCAGGCTGAACACTGTTTCCTGGCTGAACGAGCTGTAAACCTTGGGCTTTTCAGGAGCCGGCGTGGTGTCTTCGACCGGTGAGGCACCGTCCTGCGAAACGGGGGCCAAGGCCTGGCAGCCGCTGAGGAAGACAAAAGCGAGGAGCAACGCGGAAGATCTATTCATATAGGAAGAGGACGACTAACCTGCGGTCGGATCATCATGACACAAGCCTTCGGCCAAACATAACCGAGTCTCGATTGTGGCCATTATAGGGGCCGACAATTGGGACAATAGTCAGCGGTAGTTGTTCTGAATCTGACGAAGTAGGACAATTGCCGGCTTCACGTCACCATCAGCGACCTTGAATGGCCTTCCTTGCACTCGGTATCAACCACAAGACTGCTTCAGTAGACGTCCGCGAGCGCGTGGCCTTTACCCCTGAGCAGCTGGTGGAGGCCTTGCAGCAGCTCTGCCGACTCACCGACAGCCGCGAAGCTGCGATCCTCTCCACCTGCAATCGCAGTGAGCTGTATATAGAACAGGATCAGCTTTCGGCCGATATCGTGCTGCGCTGGCTGGCCGACTATCACCATTTAAGCCTCGATGAGCTGCGCGCGAGTGCTTATGTGCATGAAGATGATGCGGCAGTTCGTCACATGATGCGTGTCGCCTCCGGGCTCGACTCGCTGGTGCTGGGCGAACCGCAGATTCTCGGCCAGATGAAATCGGCCTACGCCGTGGCCCGCGAGGCCGGCACCATCGGGCCGCTGCTCGGACGACTCTTCCAGGCGACCTTCAACGCCGCCAAGCAAGTGCGCACCGACACCGCCATCGGCGAAAACCCGGTGTCCGTGGCGTTTGCCGCCGTCAGCCTGGCCAAACAGATTTTCAGCGACCTGCAACGCAGCCAGGCCTTGCTGATCGGCGCCGGCGAGACCATCACACTGGTCGCCCGCCATCTGCATGAACTGGGGGTCAAGCGCATCGTGGTCGCCAACCGGACCCTGGAGCGTGCCAGCCTGCTGGCCGAGCAGTTCGGTGCCCATGCGGTGTTGCTCTCGGACATCCCGGCCGAACTGGTGCGCAGCGATATCGTCATCAGTTCTACCGCCAGTCAGTTGCCGATCCTCGGTAAAGGCGCGGTGGAAAGCGCGCTGAAACTGCGCAAGCACAAGCCGATCTTCATGGTCGACATCGCCGTCCCCCGTGATATCGAGCCAGAAGTCGGCGAACTCGACGACGTTTATCTCTATAGCGTCGACGATCTGCACGAAGTGGTCGCCGAAAACCTCAAGAGCCGTCAGGGCGCAGCGCAAGCGGCCGAAGAGATGGTTTCGGTCGGCGCCGACGATTTCATGGTGCGCCTGCGCGAGCTGGCGGCGGTCGATGTGCTCAAGGCCTATCGTCAACAGAGCGAACGCCTGCGCGACGAAGAACTGCAAAAGGCCCTGCGCCTGCTGGCCAACGGCGGTAACGCCGAAGACGTGCTCGGGCAACTGGCCCGTGGCCTGACCAACAAACTCCTGCACGCCCCGAGCGTGCAGTTGAAAAAGCTTTCTGCCGAAGGCCGCCTCGATGCGCTGGCCATGGCTCAGGAACTCTTTGCCCTCGAGGGCTCACCGGATAGCTTTTCGGATAAAAAACCGCAATGAAAGCGTCACTGCTCAATAAGCTGGATATTCTCCAGGACCGTTTCGAGGAACTGACCGCTCTGCTCGGCGACGGCGAAGTCATTTCCGACCAGACCAAATTCCGCGCCTATTCCAAGGAATACGCCGAACTTGAGCCGGTGGTACAAGGCTATAAAAAACTGCTCGGTGTACAAAGCGATCTTGAAGGCGCACAGGCGCTGCTCAAGGACAGCGACCCGGACATGCGTGAAATGGCCGTGGAAGAAGTCCGCGAAGCCAAGGAATTGCTGGTCACGCTGGAATCCGACCTGCAACGCATGCTGCTGCCCAAGGATCCAAACGACGGGCGCAACGTCTTTCTCGAAATCCGCGCCGGCACCGGTGGCGACGAGGCGGCGATCTTCTCCGGCGACCTGTTCCGCATGTACTCGCGTTACGCCGAACGGCGTGGCTGGCGCGTGGAGATCCTTTCGGAAAACGAAGGCGAACACGGTGGCTATAAAGAAGTCATCGCCCGCATCGAAGGCGACAACGTTTACGGCAAACTGAAATTCGAATCCGGCGCGCACCGCGTACAGCGTGTACCCGCCACCGAGTCCCAGGGCCGTATCCACACCTCGGCCTGCACCGTGGCGGTATTGCCCGAGCCGGACGAGCGTGAAGCCATCGAGATCAACCCGGCGGATTTGCGCGTCGACACTTACCGCTCCTCCGGGGCCGGTGGTCAGCACGTCAACACCACCGATTCGGCGATCCGTATTACGCACATACCGACCGGCACCGTTGTCGAGTGCCAGGAAGAACGTTCCCAGCACAAGAACCGTGCCCGGGCGATGGCCTGGCTGTCGGCCAAGCTCAACGACCAGCAGACGGCTGCGGCGGCCAATGCCATCGCCAGCGAACGTAAATTGCTGGTGGGTTCCGGTGACCGCTCCGAGCGTATCCGCACCTACAACTTTGCCCAGGGCCGGGTCACCGACCACCGCGTCAACCTGACCCTGTATTCCCTCGACGAAATCCTCGCCGGTGGCGTCGAAGCGGTGATCGAGCCGTTGCTGGCCGAATACCAGGCCGACCAGCTCGCAGCGATAGGTGAGTAAATGACCATCATCGCCAGCCTGTTGCGTGCCGCCGAACTGCCGGATTCGCCTACCGCGCGTCTGGACGCCGAATTGCTTCTGGCCGCCGCGCTGGGCAAGTCGCGCAGTTTTCTCCACACCTGGCCCGAGCGCATTGTGCCCAGCGAAGCCGCTCTGGTGTTCGCCGAGTACCTGCAACGTCGGCGCAGCGGCGAGCCGGTCGCCTACATTCTGGGCCAGCAGGGTTTCTGGAAACTGGATCTGGAAGTCGCGCCGCACACGCTGATCCCGCGCCCGGACACCGAACTGCTGGTGGAAGCCGCACTGGAATTGCTGCCGGCGACCCCGGCCAAAGTTCTCGACCTCGGCACCGGCAGCGGGGCGATTGCCCTGGCCCTGGCCAGCGAGCGCCCGGCGTGGCAGGTCACCGCCGTGGATCGCGTGCTGGAAGCCGTGGCCCTGGCCGAGCGCAATCGCCAACGCCTGCATCTGAACAACGCGACGGTGCTGAGCAGCCACTGGTTCAGCGCCCTCGAAGGCAAGCGTTTCGAGTTGATCATCAGTAACCCGCCGTACATCCGCGCCGCCGATCCGCATCTGGTGGAAGGCGATGTGCGTTTTGAGCCGGAAAGCGCCTTGGTGGCCGGCATCGACGGGCTCGACGACCTGCGTCTGATCATCGCCCAGGCGCCGGCCCATCTGGAGGCCGGTGGCTGGCTTATGCTCGAACACGGCTATGATCAAGCCG
Source organism: Pseudomonas fluorescens (assembly GCF_030344995.1). Classification (GTDB taxonomy): domain Bacteria; phylum Pseudomonadota; class Gammaproteobacteria; order Pseudomonadales; family Pseudomonadaceae; genus Aquipseudomonas; species Aquipseudomonas fluorescens_BF. The sequence goes on along the minus strand of NZ_CP128260.1, from coordinate 5,509,708 downwards.
AAGCCGTGCGCGATCTGCTGCTGACGCAAGGTTTCGAAGAAGTCCACAGCCGTACCGATCTGGGCGGCCATCAACGGATCAGCCTGGGGCGCCTGCCGTGCTGAATGATCAGGAATTGTTGCGCTACAGTCGGCAGATCCTGCTGCAACACATCGACATCGATGGCCAGTTGAAGCTCAAGGACAGTCGGGTATTGATCGTCGGTCTCGGCGGTCTCGGTGCGCCGGTGGCCTTGTATCTGGCGGCGGCGGGTGTCGGTGAATTGCACCTGGCGGATTTCGACACGGTCGACCTGACCAACCTGCAACGCCAGATCATCCACGACACCGACAGCGTCGGCATGACCAAGGTCGACTCGGCACTCAAGCGCCTGAGCGCAATCAACCCTGAAATCAGACTGGTGCCCCATCGTCAGGCGCTGGACGAGGATTCCCTCGCCGCCGCCGTGGCGGCGGTGGATCTGGTGCTCGACTGTTCGGACAATTTCTCCACCCGCGAAGCGGTCAACGCTGCGTGCGTGGCGGCGCGCAAGCCCTTGGTCAGCGGCGCCGCGATTCGCCTCGAAGGACAACTCTCGGTGTTCGACCCACGTCGCGCCGAGAGCCCGTGCTACCACTGCCTGTACGGTCACGGCAGCGAAGCCGAACTGACTTGCAGCGAAGCCGGCGTGGTCGGGCCGCTGGTCGGTCTGGTCGGCAGCCTGCAAGCGCTGGAAGCCTTGAAGTTGCTGGCGGGTTTTGGCGAGCCACTGGTGGGCCGCCTGCTGTTGATCGATGCGTTGGGCTCGCGTTTCCGTGAACTGCGGGTCAAGCGCGATCCCGGTTGCAGCGTCTGTGGTTCGCAGCATGCGTGAAGCGCCGATTGCCGTATTCGATTCCGGCGTCGGCGGTCTGTCGGTGCTGGCGGAAATCCAGCAACTGCTACCGAATGAATCGCTGCTGTACCTCGGCGACTGCGGCCATATTCCTTATGGCGAGAAAACCCCGGATTTCATCCGCCAGCGTTGCAGCGTGATGGCCGGTTTTTTCCGGGAGCAGGGCGCCAAGGCACTGGTGATCGCGTGCAACACCGCAACCGTGGCCGGTGTCGCCGATCTGCGCCGGGACTTTCCCGAGTGGCCGATCGTCGGCATGGAGCCGGCGGTCAAACCGGCCGCCGCCGCCACTCGCAGCGGGGTGGTGGGGGTACTCGCCACCACCGGCACCTTGCAGAGTGCGAAGTTTGCAGCGCTGCTCGATCGTTTTGCCACCGATGTGCGGGTCATCACTCAACCGTGCCCCGGACTGGTCGAGCTGATTGAAAGCGGCGATCTGCACAGTCCCCAGTTGCGTGCCTTGCTCAAACACTACGTCGATCCGCTTTTGGCCAACGGTTGCGACACGATCATTCTCGGCTGCACCCACTATCCGTTTCTCAAGCCGATGCTCAAGTCGATGATCCCCGAGAGCATCAGCCTGATCGATACGGGCGCGGCGGTAGCACGGCAACTGCAACGGTTGCTGGCCGAGCGTGATCTGCTCGCCGAAGGGCCGAACCGCCCGGTCAGATTCTGGACCAGCGCCGATCCCGAGTCTTTGCGCCACACGCTGGTCCTGCTGGGACAAGTCGCCGGCGACGTCGAAAAATTCACCTTGTAAAAAAAATGTGAAATATCTAAAAAGTCAGCTGAACTTCTGACCAAGCGCAGATTTCTATAGCGCAGAGTGACCTAAAAAACCAAACGATCGTTCCGGAAAAGGAAGTTTCAACGTGAAGCGACTATTCTGCTTGGCCGCGATTGCGGCTGCACTGATGGGGCAAAGTTTTACCGCACAAGCTGCTGGCGTCGAGTTTGCAGTGGGTGCCACCAGCGATTCGACGATGACTTATCGCCTGGGCATGAATTTCGATTGGGACAAGAGCTGGCTGCAAAGTGACGTCGGTCGTCTGACCGGTTACTGGAGCGGCGCCTATACCTATTGGGAAGGCGACAAAACGTCGAGCAACAATAGCCTGTCGTTCTCGCCGGTGTTTGTTTACGAGTTCGCCGGTCAGTCGGTCAAACCGTATGTCGAGGCGGGGATCGGGGTGGCGCTGTTCTCCAACACCGAGTACGAAGACAACAAGCTCGGCGGTTCCTTCCAGTTCGAAGACCGCCTTGGTTTCGGCCTGCGCTTCAATGGCGGGCACGAAGTCGGGATCCGTGCGACGCACTATTCCAACGCCGGTCTGAGCAGCGACAACGATGGGGTGGAAAGCTACGCATTGCATTACACGATGCCGCTGTAATCCCCCAGAAGAAGTCAGACCCATAAAAAAGGAGCGCCAAGCGCTCCTTTTTTTGTGTTCAGCGATACGCCGTGGCAATCCCCTGGCGTTCATCGATGCATTCCGGCGCACCCATTTCGAACTCGCGGCAGATCAGCGGGCGCTTCTCGTAGATCGTGCACATCATCGTGTCGCGATCCAGCGCCGCACACCAGCCATCGTCCAGACGCAGCATCACCTCACCACCCCAATCGTCGGTATCGATAAAACGCTCGGGTACGCCGGTGTCGGTGATCAGCATCACTTCGAGCTGACAGCAGCAGGCTGCACAGGTCGAACACGTGACCACGGGTTCGGCGATTTGCCGATGGGGAATGGTTTTCATGGCGCCAGTGTACGGCAGTGACTGATGACCGTGTGAAAGGCCTGACAGGCGTTTAGCGCGCCAGCCGCCGGGACAATTGGTGCAGCAGCGGAAACAGCAACGCCCACAGCAGCGCGATGCCGATCAGGGTAGACAATTCACCGAAAGGAAACTGCACACCGGCCAGTCGTCCGCCGGCGCCATAGGACAGCGCGCCACCCGCCGCGCCAAGCAGACTGGCCAGCCACCACGGCCGTGCGCTCCATTGCAGGCAATGACGCAACGTCGTGGCGAACAACGCCCACAACAACATCAGCCACAGTGGAATCAGCGGCGACAGATCCTTGAACTCGAAAACCCCGAGGCCGCGCAACACACTGTCCACCGCTGTGCCGATGATCACCACACTGAGGATCAACCGGCCTTCCTGCGCCCAACTGCTGACCCAGCGCAGATGAACCACCAGCACCGCCAGCGCCAGCAGCAACCACAAACTGTTACCGCCGAGTACGCAGGCCAGCCAGCCGATCTGGAACAGCACCGCGTTGGCCAACCGCTCAAGCATCGAACCGGCCCAGCAAAGGCGCGGTCATCGCCGCCGGTTTGGCCAGCAACAGTTGCGCGGTGCCGATGGTGCGTTCGAGGAAGCCGCCCTCGCAATAACACAGGTAGAACTCCCACAGTCTGAGAAAGTAATCGTCGTAGCCCAATTCGGTCAGACGCCCCTGAGCATGCCGAAAGTTCTCGTGCCACAGACGCAGGGTGCGAGCGTAGTGCAGGCCGAAATCTTCCATGTGCAACAGATTCATGTCGGTGTCGCGGCTGACGATCTCGAGCATTTTCTGCACGCAGGGCAGAGCGCCGCCTGGGAAAATGTAACGCTGGATGAAGTCGACCCCACGACGCGCCTGCTCGTAGCGCTGCTCGCGGATGGTGATCGCTTGCAGCAGCATCAGGCCGTTGCTCTTGAGCAAGTGCGCGCACTGTTTGAAGTAGGTCGGCAGGAAGCGGTGGCCGACCGCTTCGATCATCTCGATCGACACCAGTTTGTCGTACTGGCCGGTGAGGTCGCGGTAGTCCTTGAGCAGCAGCGTCACCTGATCTTGCAAACCGAGGCGTTCGATGCGGGCGGCGGTGAAAGCGAACTGTTCCTTCGACAGCGTGGTGGTGGTGACTTTGCAGCCGTAATGCTGCGCCGCGTAGAGCGCCATGCTGCCCCAGCCGGTGCCGATTTCCAGCAGATGATCGCCGGGCTTGAGCGCGAGCTTCTGGCAGATCCGCTCCAGTTTGTTCAGTTGCGCCTGCTCCAGGCTGTCGTCGGGGCGGAGAAACTGCGCGGCCGAGTACATCATGGTCGGGTCGAGAAACTGTTCGAACAGGTCATTGCCGAGATCGTAATGAGCGGCGATGTTTTTCTGCGAGCCCTTGCGCGTATTGCGGTTTAGCCAGTGCAGCCCGCGCACCAGCGGGCGACCGAGGCGGGCCAGGCCACCTTCCATTGCGTCGAGCACTTCAAGGTTGCTGACGAAGATCCGCACCACCGCCGTCAGATCCGGCGAGCGCCAGTAACCATGAATAAAAGCCTCACCGGCACCGATCGAACCATTGCCGGCGACCAGGCCCCAAGCGGCCGGATCCATGACCTGAATCTCGCCAGCCAGCGCACTGCCCGGCGTGCCGAAGACGTGGCGTTCGCCGTCCTCGATGACGATCAGTTGGCCATGTTTGAGCTGCTCCAGCTGGCGCAGTACTCCCCGGCGCAGCAGCGAACCGCTCAGGCCATGGGGGCTGAGCAGGCTGGCTTTGGCCGAGACGCTAGTGGATTTCATGGTGACGTTCCTCGGGAGGTGCGGTGGCGGTTCGAAAACGGTCGTCGGCGCGCTGGTGGGCAAACACCGGCGTGCGCTTGAGCAACAGGCGCAGCGCCTGCCAATAGATCGCCAGCGCGGTCTTCGCGGTCATCCAGGGAAAACGCCACAGGTGTCGATGCAAGTGGCGCCGATCAAGGGGTTCGCGTCGCAGGTCGAGGGTGGCGTCGAACAGTTTTTGCTCGCCTTGCCAGTCGGCCATATGCACGCCAAGGGTCTGCGCGGCGGGGCTGAAACTCATGCGGTACTCCAGATCCGGCGGCAGGAACGGCGACACATGAAACGCCTTGGCCACGGCAAAGTGCTGGTGAAAGTCCTGCAGGTTGGTCGGCGCTCTGGCCGGCAGCACGTAGTGATAACGCTCGCGCCACGGGGTGTTGCTGACTTCGCAGAGAATCGCTGCCAGTTGACCGTCGGCCTCGTGGCAATAGAAAAAACTCACCGGGTTGAACGACAGGCCCCAGCTGCGCGGCTGGGTCAGCAGGCAGATCGAACCTTGCGGCGTATGGCCCAGGGCTTCGCCCACCCGTTGCCGCACCGCATCGCTCAGGCTTACGCCTGCGCCAGTGAAGGTTTTCAGGTAGTCGGTTTCGCGAAATGAAAACGGCGCAAAGCGGCTGGAGCCCGCCAGTCGGGACAGGTTCAGCACCGCCTCCTGTTCAGCCAGATCGAGGTACAGCATGCCGATCCGGTAACGGAATTCATGACGACGCGGAGCAAATCGCCGATGGGCGATCCAGCCGCTGTAGAGCGCGCTGTTCACAGGCTTTCTCCAAAGGATGCGGCCACGCGCAAAGCGCTGACCACGCCATCCTCATGAAAACCGTTGGCCCAATAGGCGCCGCAATAATGCGTGTGCTGCGCGCCGTCGATTTCGGCCCATCGCTGCTGCGCCGCTACCGCCGCGAGGCTGAATTGCGGGTGGGCGTAGGTGAAGCGCGCGAGCACTTTCGACGGGCTGATGCCGGCGCTCTGGTTGAGGCTGACGCAGAACGTGGTATCGCTCTGGATGCCTTGCAGAATGTTCATGTCGTAGGTCACGGCGGCCCGGGTATGGCCCGCACCGCCGAGGCGATAGTTCCAACTGGCCCAGGCCCGTTTGCGTGTGGGCAGCAGACGGGTGTCGGTGTGCAACACCACTTCGTTGTCGGCGTAGGGCAGGGCACCGAGGATTTCCCGTTCTTTATCGTCAGGATTTCCCAGCAGTCGCAACGCCTGGTCGCTGTGGCAGGCCAGCACCACTTTGTCGAAACGTTCGATGCCGGCAGGGCTGTGGATAACCACGCCGTGCGCATCGCGATCGATCCGGCCCACCGGGCAGTTCAGGCGGATGCGCTCCTTGAACGCCTCGGTCAGCGGTGTGATATAGGCACTGGAGCCGCCCTCGATCACCTGCCACTGCGGCCGATTGCTGATCGACAGCAACCCGTGATTCTCGAAAAAGCGCACGAAGAACTGCAACGGAAAATTGAGCATTTCGGCCATCGGCATCGACCAGATCGCCGCGCCCATCGGCACGATGTAATGCAGGATGAATCGCTCGCCGTAACCGCCGGCCTTGAAGTAATCGTCGAGGGTGGTGTCGGCGGTAATTCGCTGTTCGGCGAGGTCGCGCCGAGCCTCTTTGTTGAACCGCAGGATGTCGCGCAACATGCCCCAGAATCCGGGGGACAACAGATTGCTGCGCTGGGCGAACAGGCTGTTCAGATTATTGCCGTTGTATTCGAGTCCCGTGTCCGGATCGTTGACTGAAAAACTCATTTCGGTGGGCTTGAAGGCCACGCCCAACTGGCCGAGCAAACGAATGAAGTTGGGATACGTCCAGTCGTTGAACACGATGAACCCGGTGTCCACCGCGTAGTCGCGCCCGTCCACAGTCACCGGCACCGTGTGCGTATGACCGCCGACCCGGGCGTCGGCTTCGAACAGCGTGATTTCATGTCGGCGAGCGAGCAGATACGCGCAGGTCAAACCGGCGATGCCGCTGCCGACGATGGCGATTTTCATGTTGCGTCCCTGAGCGGCGGGCTGCTGCGCACCATGCGTTTGCCGATCGCCAGTTGTACGCGCGCGGGCATTTTCGACAAGGGCCACAGGGCTGCCATGAACAGCGCCGGGAAAGCGATCTCCAGCGGGCGATCCTTCAGTTTGGCGAAGATATGCCGCGCGGCTTTGTCCACAGGCCAACTGAGCGGCATCGGAAAATCATTCTTGGCGGTCAGCGGTGTGTCGACGAAACCGGGGCTGATCACCGTGACTTCAATGCCTTCGTCGGCGAGGTCGATGCGCAGTGATTCGAACAGATAACGCAGCCCGGCCTTCGATGCGCCATAGGCTTCGGCGCGGGGCAGCGGCACATAGGTCACTGAGCTGGCCATGCCCACCAGATGCGGCGCCGTGCCTTTGCGCAACAAGGGCAGGGCGGCTTCGATGCAATAGCTGCTGGCGAGCAGGTTGGTGCGCACCACGTGTTCGACGATCGAGGCGTCGAACTGACGGGCATCGACGTATTCGCAGGTGCCCGCGTTGAGAATCACCGAATCCAGCGAGCCCCAGTCGTGCGCGATCTGTTCGCCAATTTCGCGCACAGTCTGGCTGTTGGTCAGATCGCCGGGCACCACCAGCACCTGTCCCGGATAACGTTGCGACAGAACCTTGAGCGGTGCGACCTGGCGCGAACTGACCGCCAGATGTGCACCGGTCTTGAGGATTTCTTCTGCCAATGCGGCGCCGATCCCACTGCTGGCACCGGTCAACCAATAACGCCGTGGAGCTGTACGACTCATCCCAATCTCCTTTTCAGCCAGGCGATCACTCGGCCCAATACGGGTAAATGTTCATAAAGCAGCGCTCCGGCATCGAAGTAATCCCGGTGGCGGTAAACCTTGTCGCTCCAGAGCAGGTGTGAACAGCCGGCGACGCGGATCGGTTGCCCGCCGCTCAGACGCGGGTGGCGATAGCTCATGACCCAACGCAAATAGCCTTCGCCGTCGCCGATCTGGTCGAAGCCGTGGAAATCAAAGCGCAGTTCGTTGACGTTGGCGTACAACTCGCTGAAATAGCCGCGCAAGTTCGTCAGCCCCTGCACTTCGTGTAGTGGATCGGTGAAATGAATGTCCTCGCTGTACAGTTCGTCCAGATTCCGCAAGTTGTCTTTGTTCAACTGTGCGAACCGCTGGGCGAAACCGCGCAGAAATTCACTCATCGCTCACTCCTTGAGACGCGCGTGACGGCAGGTTCTTGAACGCTGTCAGCGCCCGTTCCCGCGATGCGCTCAGATTGACGATCGGCGCCGGATAGTCCGCCACCCCGAACAGCCCGCCGGCACTGGCCGGGTTGTGGACTTCTTTCTTGTTCAGCCCGGCCAGCTCCGGCAGCCAGTGCTTGATGAACAGGCCTTCGCTGTCGAATTTTTCCGACTGGCTGACCGGGTTGAAGATGCGGAAGTACGGCGCCGAATCGGTGCCGGTCGAGGAACTCCACTGCCAGCCGCCGTTGTTGGCGGCCAGGTCGCCGTCGATCAGGTGGCGCATGAAAAAGCGTTCTCCTTCGCGCCAGTCGATCAGCAGGTTTTTGGTCAGAAACATCGCCACCACCATCCGCAGGCGGTTGTGCATCCAGCCGGTTTCCAGCAGTTGGCGCATGGCAGCGTCGATGATCGGCAAGCCGGTGCGGGCCTCTTGCCAGGCGGCCAGGTCCTCGGGGGCGTCGCGCCAGGCCAGGGCTTCAGTTTCCGGGCGGAATGCGCGATGCCGTGAAACCCGTGGATAGCCGACAAGAATGTGTTTGTAGAACTCGCGCCACAGCAGTTCGTTGATCCAGGTGACGGCCCCGACCTTGCCGCTTTCGAATTCGCCCTGATTGCTTTGCAGGGCGGCGTGCAGGCATTGGCGTGGCGAGATCACGCCGGCGGCCAGATAGGCCGAGAGTTGGCTGGTGCCGGGTTTGGCGGGGAAGTCGCGTTCGCTCTTGTAGTAATCGATCTGTGCATCGGCGAATGTGTCGAGGCGGCGTCGGGCCTCGGTTTCACCGGCGGGCCACAGGGCGCGCAGGGATTCGTCGGGTGTCGGGAATCCTTCGATGGCTTCTGGAACGGGGTCGCTGGCGATGTTCAGCACTGACTGTTTGCCCGGAGCCTGTTTCAGCGAAGGCATCGAGCGGTGCAGGCGTTCGTAGCAGACCTTGCGGAACTGGCTGAACACCTGAAAGTAAGTACCGGTTTTGGTCAGAACGCTGCCGGGTTTGAACAGCAATTGGTCGAGGTAGCTGTGCAAGGTTATGCCTTCGGCTTGCAACGCCTCGGCAGCGGCCGCATCGCGACGGCTTTCGTTGATACCGTATTCCTCGTTGACGTGCACCGCCTCGATCTTCAGCTGCCGGCACAGTTCGAGCAGCACGGCGGGTGCCTGATCCCAGTGAGGCGCAGTGCGGATCAGGAGCGGGATGTTCAGGTCGCCAAGGCTTTTGCTCAATTCACGCAGATTGCGCAGCCAGAAATCGATCTTGCACGGTGCGTCGTCATGTTCCTGCCATTGCTGCGGGCTCAACAAGTACACGGCCACGGTCGGGCCACGCTCGGCGGCGGCCGCGAGGGCGGTGTTGTCGTGTTGTCGCAGGTCGCTGCGCAGCCAGATCAATTGCATGTCGGTCTCTGTCTGAATCATTAAATCAACCCACGCTGAATGAGTACCCGATGCGCCGAAAGAGGGTCTTCGGCCAGGAGCAGATCAGCGATTTCGGAAGTTCTTGCTGACAACTCGGCGTGGTGAATGCACACCGTGGGTCCGGCAATCAGTTTTGGGCAGCTGACTCCATTCAGCAGTTTTGGTAGCTGCGCAAGGCTCAGGGCTTTGCTGGAATACAGCAGTACGCCACGGGCTTGCAGGGTATCGGTTGCCAGCGCCAGCTCTGCGGCCGGCAGCGGCCAGTCGAACACCTGCACCGGGCAATCGGCGCTGCTGATCAGCCAGGCGCAGAGCCACAGGTGCGGTTCCAGTGGCAGATCCGACTGATTGACCAGCAGCAGCGGCGCGGTGCGCAACTGACGATTGTTATGGTAGATGCGTGCGCCGAATTTGCTGCGTAACCAGGCAAAAAAGAACACGCGCTCCATCTGCGCACCGAACTGGCCCTGCCAGCGCTGTTCGAGATCTGTCAGCAGCGGCAGCAGCAATTGCTCGCAGAGTGTGCGCGGCGGGTACAGCGCCATCGCCTGGTTGATGCAGTCGTCGAGGCTGCGCTCGTTCAGGTGAGTGACCGCCAGTAGAGCGGCCTGGCGCAGCGGATACCATTCGTCCTCCACCGGTTCGTTGAACGCCTGCGCCGTGTCGAGCAGCGGTTTGACCTGGCTGACCGCGACACCCCGGTTGAGCCAGGTGAGGATGTTCTGGATGCGCTGCACATGGTCTGCGCTGTAAAGGCGATGGCCCTTGGGCGTGCGGTGCGGAACGATCAGCCCGTAGCGGCGTTCCCAGGCGCGCAGGGTCACGGCATTCACGCCGGTCTGGCGCGCGACTTCGCGGATCGGCAGCCAGCCTTCGTCGAGGGCTTTCTTGAAGTCGGCGCCGAGGTCTTCACGGGCGCTGGTGTCAGGTGAGTCGTTCATCAAATGGCGTTTCGCAGGCTGAGGTTTTCCGGATGCGGTTGCAGGTACACCTGCTGCGCAATGTAGGGATCCGGGTGGAGGCGAAAGTGATGCTTGAGCAGCGTCAGCGGTACCACCAGCGGCACGATGCCGTGCCGGTACTGGCCGATGATGCGCTGCACTTCCTGTTTGTCTTCGGCGGTGATGACCTGTTTCAGGTATCCACTGATGTGCTGCAGGACATTGCTGTGGGTGCGGCGGGTGGCGCATTTTTTCAGCGCCGCCATCAGTTCACTGAAATAGCGCGGGCCGAGCTCTTCGGGATCGAGCCGGCCCATGTTGCCCAGCAGATTGCCCAGCGCCTTGTATTGCACCGGGTTGTGGGCCATCAGCAGGTATTTGTAGCGCGAGTGGAAGTCAGTGAGGGCGCGCCGGCTCAGGCCTCTTTGTAGAACCTGCTGCCAGTCGCTGTAAGCGAACACCCGGGTGATGAAGTTTTCCCGTAGCACCGGATCGTTCAGGCGCCCGGCTTCTTCCACCGGCAATTCAGGGTGCGCTGCACAGAACGCCTGGGCGTAGATTCCGCGACCGTTGCCCAGTGGCGCGCCGTTCGGGTGATAGACCTTGACCCGTTCCAGCCCGCACGACGGCGATTGCTGCATGAAGATGTAGCCGCAGATGTCGTGCAGTTCGGCGGCCATTTTCTCGCCGTATTCCGCCAGCGGCGTGGTGACATTGATCTCGCGGTCGACGGTGCCTAGGGCCTCGGGCTGTTCCGGGTCACCGACCAGGCGGATCGGCTCGCGGGGAATGCCCAGGCCGATCGCGACTTCCGGGCACACCGGGACGAATTCGAAATGTTCGCTGAGGGTGCGGGTGCACAGCCGCGATTCCTTGTGCCCACCGTTGTAGCGCACTTCGGCGCCCATCAGGCAGGCGCTGATGGCGATTTTCGGTGGGGACATCGATGAGTCGGACATGCAGCAACCTCGAATCTAAACCTGTACAGACGAGTAGATCTGTACAACATTCTTTCAGCATAGATTCATAGGTGTACAAGTCAAATCGTTTGTACAAGTTTTTCAGGTTTTTAGCGCCAACCCATTTTCCAGCGCGAATCATCCTGCAGGGTATGCCAATCGCATTGCTCGGTACGCCGGGTCAGCACAGCTTGCAGCTCGATTTCCAGCACCGTGCCGTCCTCGTCGCGGAACAGTTCGGTCACCAGGAAATGCTTTTCACGGCTTTGCGGGTGGGCTGCTGTCCATTTCGACAGCAGCAATTTGCGCGGATTGATGCGGTTCACTGCAGGTGCTCGTGCAAGCGTCGTGCAGCCTCCTGACCACTGAGCCAAGCCCCTTCGACCCGACCCGACAGGCACCAGTCGCCACAGGCGTACAGGCCCAGATCGGCGTCGGCCAGGGTGCCCCATTCATGGCTGCTGGCCGGCCGGGCATACAGCCAGCGGTGGGCGAGGCTGAAGGTCGGGGCGGGCATGGCGCTGTGCAGCAATTCGGCGAAGGCGCCATGCAATTGTTCGATCACCGCTTCCTTGGGCAGGTCGATGTGCTGCCGGCTCCAGGCGCTGGTGGCGTGCAGGACCCAGGTGTCGCACGTGGTGTCGCGTCCCGGTTTGCTGCGGTTGCGGGCCAGCCAGTCGAGGGCGCTGTCCTGGACGAAGCAGCCTTCGATCGGTGTATCCAGCGGTGTGTCGAAGGCGAGGGCGACGGCCCAGGTCGGTTCCATTTTCACTCCGGCGGCGGCACCGGCCAGCTTCGGCGCGGCGGCCAGCAGGGCAGTGGCCTGCGGCGCCGGCGTGGCGATCACGACGTGGCTGAACGGCCCGTGAGTAAAGCCTTCGGCGTCCTGCAGGTGCCAGTGTTCTTCACCGCGATAGACCTCGGTGATGCGGCAGGCGAAATGCACTTCCAGCCCATCGAGCAGGCCCCGGGTGATGGCGCTCATGCGCGGCGTGCCGACCCAGCGGGTCTGTTCGTCCGGCGACAGGTTCAACTGCCCGCCATGAAAGGTGTAGAGCTGCGGTGCCCATTCGGCGACCCAGCCTTTGCTTTGCCAGCGCTGGACTTCAGTCACGAAGCGTCGGTCACGGGCGGTGAAGTATTGCGCGCCCATGTCCAGCGAGCCCGCGTCGCTGCGCTTGCTCGACATGCGTCCGCCGCTGCCGCGGCTTTTATCGAACAACTGAACGGTATGCCCGGCATCTGTCAGAGCCTGGGCGGCGGAGAGTCCGGCGATGCCGGTGCCAATGATTGCGATAGGTACAGTCATAGGGGCCTCGTTTACCTTTCTGTACAGACTACGCCGTGGATGAAACCTGTACAATTTTGTTTTTTGGTATAACTTCCAGCGTTCTCGTTCTGACAGCTTGGCCTATGGTTAAACAATAGAGCCTGCCCGATAGAAAAGATCCCTGTTTATAAAAATAGACTAGTGATCGGGGTAAAACGCCACGCGAGGTAGAAGTCATGCACATATTGCTGACCGGCGGTACTGGATTGATCGGACGTCAGCTTTGCCGGCACTGGTCCGGGCAGGGGCATCGCCTGACGGTCTGGAGTCGTCGTCCGGAAAAAGTCGCGAACATCTGTGGCGCCCAGGTGCGTGGAATCGCGCGTCTGGAGGAACTTGGCGACGAGCCGGTCGACGTGATCGTCAACCTCGCCGGCGCGCCGATTGCCGACCGGCCATGGACCCATCGGCGCAAGGCGTTGTTGTGGAGCAGCCGGATAACGCTGACCGAATCGTTGCTGGCGTGGCTGGAAAAACGCGGGCAGAAACCGTCGCTGCTGATCTCGGGTTCGGCCGTGGGTTGGTACGGTGACGGCGGCGAGCGTGAGTTGACCGAGGACTCGCCCCCGGTCATCGACGATTTCGCCAGCCAGTTGTGCATCGCCTGGGAGGAAACCGCGCAACGCGCCGAAGCGATGGATATTCGTGTGGTGCTGGTGCGCACCGGGCTGGTGCTGTCGGCCGAGGGCGGCTTTTTGTCGCGCCTGCTGCTGCCGTTCAAGCTCGGGCTGGGCGGGCCTTTGGGCAATGGTCGGCAGTGGATGCCGTGGATTCATATCGATGACCAAATCGCCCTGATTGATTTTCTTCTGCACCGCAATCAGGCGAGCGGTCCTTATAATGCGTGCGCGCCGAAACCTGTGCGCAATCGCGAATTCGCCAAGACGCTGGGCAGCGTGCTGCACCGCCCGGCGTTCATGCCGATGCCGGCCCTCGCGTTGAAGGTCGGGCTCGGCGAGATGTCATTGCTGTTGCTGGGTGGCCAACGGGCCACGCCGAAACGCTTGCTGGAAGCGGGATTCACTTTCCGGTTCACGGATTTACGCGCGGCCCTGGACGATCTTTCCAGCCGCCTCTGAAATAGGACGTTGCATGACCGATCACGCCTTGCTTCTGGTCAACCTGGGTTCGCCGGCTTCCACTTCGGTGGCCGACGTGCGCAGCTACCTCAATCAATTCCTGATGGACCCGTATGTGATCGACCTGCCGTGGCCGGTGCGGCGTTTGCTGGTGTCGCTGATCCTGATCAAGCGCCCGGAGCAGTCGGCCCATGCCTACGCCTCGATCTGGTGGGACGAAGGTTCGCCGCTGGTGGTGCTCAGCCGTCGCCTGCAACAGCAGATGACGTCTCAGTGGACCCATGGCCCGGTGGAACTGGCGATGCGTTACGGCGAACCGTCGATCGAGACAAGCCTGTTGAAGCTGGTCGCGGCGGGGCACAAACGCATCACCCTTGCGCCGCTTTATCCTCAGTTCGCCGACAGCACCACGACCACGGTGATCGAAGAAGCCAGGCGCGTGCTGCGCGAGAAGAAACTCGATGTGCAACTGTCGGTGCTGCAGCCGTTCTACGATCAGCCGGAATACCTCGACGCGCTGGTGGCGAGCGCCCGGCCGCACTTGCAGCAGGATTACGATCACCTGTTGCTGAGCTTCCACGGTTTGCCGGAACGGCATCTGACCAAACTCAATCCGGGTCATCGCTTCGATGGTCACGGCGATTGCTGCGCCGGTGCGCCGCCGGAAGTCGTCGCGACCTGCTATCGCGGCCAGTGCCTGCGCACGGCAGCCGAGTTCGCCAAGCGCATGGGCATCCCTGACGGTAAATGGTCGGTGTCGTTTCAGTCGCGACTCGGCAAAGCGAAATGGATCGAGCCCTACACCGAAGCGCGGCTGGACGAGTTGGCCAAAAGCGGCGTGAAGAAGATTCTGGTGATGTGCCCGGCGTTTGTTGCCGATTGCATCGAGACCCTGGAAGAGATCGGCGATCGCGGCAAGGAACAGTTCCGCGAGGCGGGGGGAGAGGAGCTGGTGCTGGTGCCGTGCCTGAATGACGACCCGCAATGGGCGAAGGCGTTGGCGACGCTTTGTGAACGGGCGCCACTGGCCCTCTAGTAGGAGCCAAAAGCTTCGCGAGCAAGCCCGCTCCCACATTTGATTGCATTTCAATGTGGGAGCGGGCTTGCTCGCGAAGGCTGACTGTCAGGCGATGAAGATCTAAAGGCTTAGATCAGCGGCTCATCCGCCTTCTTCTGCTTCCAGCCGTCATTGCCCGGCAGCAGCAGGTTCAGCGCAATCGCCACCACCGCGCACAGCGCGATGCCTTTGAGGCCGAAGTCATCCGGACCTGTGCCGGTGCCGACCAGCACACCGCCGATACCGAACACCAGGGTCACCGAAACGATCACCAGATTGCGCGCCTCGCCCAGGTCGATCTTGTGACGGATCAGGGTGTTCATCCCCACCGCTGCGATCGAACCGAACAACAGGCACAGAATCCCGCCCATCACCGGCACCGGAATGCTTTGCAGCAGGGCGCCGAACTTGCCGATGAACGCCAGGGTGATGGCGAAGATCGCCGCCCAGGTCATGATTTTCGGGTTGTAGTTCTTGGTCAGCATCACCGCGCCGGTCACTTCGGCGTAGGTCGTGTTGGGCGGGCCGCCGAACAGGCCGGCTGCGGTGGTGGCGATGCCGTCACCGAGCAGGGTGCGATGCAGGCCCGGCTTTTTCAGGTAGTCGCGACCGGTCACGCTGCCGACCGCAATCACGCCGCCGATGTGCTCAATGGCCGGGGCCAGCGCCACCGGGACGATGAACAGGATCGCCTGCCAGTTGAACTCCGGTGCGGTGAAGGCCGGCAGGGCGAACCACGGTGCCGCGGCAATCTTCGCGGTGTCGACCACGCCGAAGTAGAAGGACAGGGCAAAACCCACCAGCACGCCGGAAATGATCGGTACCAGACGGAAAATGCCTTTGCCGAACACTGCCACGATCAGCGTGGTCAGCAGCGCTGGCATCGAGATCATCATCGCAGTCTGGTAATGGATCAGCTCCGAGCCGTCGCCAGCCTTGCCCATCGCCATGTTCGCGGCAATCGGCGCCATGGCCAGGCCAATGGAGATGATCACCGGACCAATCACTACCGGCGGCAGCAGACGGTCAATGAACCCGGTGCCTTTGATCTTCACGGCAAGGCCGAGGAAGGTGTAGACGAAACCGGCCGCCATCACACCGCCCATGGTCGCCGCCAGGCCGAACTGGCCCTTGGCGAGAATGATCGGGGTGATGAAGGCGAAGCTCGACGCCAGGAACACCGGCACCTGACGCCCGGTGACGATCTGGAACAGAATCGTGCCCAGACCTGCGGTAAACAGTGCCACGTTCGGGTCCAGGCCCGTGATCAGTGGCATCAGCACCAGGGCGCCGAAAGCCACGAACAGCATCTGTGCGCCGGACAGCACCGTGCGCCAGAGCGGATCGTTGAACTCTTGCTGCATGCTTACGCGTCCTTCTGCTTGGTGCCGAAAATCTTGTCACCGGCATCGCCAAGCCCAGGAATGATGTAACCGTGCTCGTTGAGTTTCTGATCGATGGACGCGGTGTAGATGATCACGTCCGGGTGGGCCTGCTCGACAGCGGCAATGCCTTCCGGCGCGGCAACCAGCACCATTGCGCGGATGTCCTTGCAACCGGCCTTCTTCAGCAGGTCGATGGTCGCAACCATGGAGCTGCCGGTGGCGAGCATCGGGTCGATGATCATGGCCAGGCGTTCGTCGATTTCCGGAACCAGTTTTTCCAGATAAGTGTGGGCCTGCAGGGTTTCTTCGTTACGGGCAACGCCGACGGCGCTGACCTTGGCGCCCGGGATCAGGCTCAGCACGCCTTCGAGCATGCCGATGCCGGCACGCAGGATCGGCACGACGGTAATTTTCTTGCCGGCGATTTTCTCGACCGACACAGTGCCGCACCAACCTTCGATATCGTAGGTTTCCAGTGGCAGGTCTTTGGTAGCTTCATAGGTCAACAGGGCACCGACTTCCTGAGCGAGCTCGCGGAAATTCTTGGTGCTGATGTCTGCACGGCGCATAAGGCCAAGTTTGTGACGGATCAGCGGATGGCGGATCTCTTGGATGGACATGGGGAAAGGCTCCGGCGGCGGGCAAAAAAACCGGCCTAGATTAATCTATCCGAGGGTGATGTCCTATAGGACATACAGTACGTTAGTCCACAAATGCTTGATTCGGCCGTGCGGGATGCGTACCTTTGCCCGCTTTTCCGAAACAGACCCCCCTTGGAGAGCGCCATGTCCGCTGATCTCGAGCATATCCGTCAAATCATGCGAGAGGCTGACTGCCTGTACACCGAAGCTGAAGTCGAGGCTGCCATTGCCCGCGTCGGTGCACAAATCAACGAACAACTGGCCGACAGCAACCCGGTGGTGTTCTGCGTGATGAACGGCGGCCTGATCTTCTCCGGCAAACTGCTGACTCATCTGCAGTTCCCGCTGGAAGCGTCCTACCTGCACGCCACCCGTTATCGCAACGAAACCAGCGGCGGCGACCTGTTCTGGAAAGCCAAGCCGGAAGTCTCGTTCATCGACCGCGACGTGCTGATCATCGACGACATCCTCGACGAAGGTCACACCCTGGGCGCGATCATCGACTTTTGCCGTCACGCCGGCGCACGCAAAGTGCACACCGCCGTGCTGATCGACAAGGACCACGACCGCAAGGCCCGTCCTGACCTGAAAGCCGATTTCGTCGGTCTGCCGTGCATCGACCGTTACATCTTCGGTTACGGCATGGACTACAAAGGCTACTGGCGCAACGCCAACGGGATCTTCGCCGTCAAAGGCATGTAAGAACCCCTGAAAGATCGCAGCCCCAGGCTGCGATCTTTTGCTTTTAAAGACTGCTAAAGTGCTCGGCCCCGCCCCCCGGAGCCCGTCATGAGCCTCTTGATCCGCAGCTGCGCCGCCCTGTTGCTGACCCTTAGCCTGCCCCTGGCCGCCGCCCCGATGCACAGTCAATTCCTGCCGCCGGACGACCTGACCCTGCGCGATGCCGAACCCGAGCAGCAGCAACTGTTGCAGGTCACCGATTATTCCGTGGTCGTGGGCGCCCAGCGTCAGTCCAATCAGCAGCCGATCCCGGTGACCTCGCCATTGGTGATCCGCCTCAAGGGTAAATCCCTGAACAAGGGCGCGACGATCAATCAGGTGCTGGTCAACTTCGATGGCGAAAGCAAAAGCCTGAAAAAACCGGTGTATGACGACAAGAGCAAGACCCTGACGCTGTTCTACCCGCTGGCCCAGTACCGGGTGGTGATCGATCTGTTGCGCAACGAAACGGTGTACGTGCAGTTCCTGACCTACGCCAACGGCCACATCTGGGCCGATTTGCACACCGGCAGCACGCGCTCGCGTTGAGCCTTGTGCCTGCGCAGGGGTAAACTGCCCGCCCCGTGAAATGTCTGCGAGCTGGAGTCGGCAATGCGTAAAGATAAGAAGCAAGTGATTGGTGACGAGATCGGCGATGAGCAGATCAAGCTGTTCCTCGATTTTGAGCCGGTCGACGCCACCTCGCCGTCGCTGCACAAACTGGTCAAGGCTTACCGTGGCCTGCGCATCGACGATTTCGAGCGTTTCCTGACGTTCTTCGTTGCAGCCGGTTATGACGTGGACGGCAAGGACGAGCACGGCCAGACCTTCGTCGACCAGATCCGCGATCAGCGCAACGCCCCGGAATACATCGAGCTGATCGAGAAAGCACGCGGCTGATAGCCGAAGTTTTCCACAGGCATAAAAAAACGCCCCGCACTCACCGAGTGCGGGGCGTTTTTCATGGAGCCGAATCAGGCGTAGCTTTCGGTCTCGTTGCTGGCTTCAACCAGCTCCAGCGCGACGTTGTTCTGCGTGTTGATCTTGCGATACAGCGCAGCGTCGGTTTCCAGGACCTTTTCACGGGCCGGGAAGATTTCCGCCAGTTTGGCCGCCCACTCACCCTTGGCCTTGGCCGGGAAGCACTTCTCGATCAGTTCCAGCATGATCGAAACGGTCACCGACGCGCCTGGCGAAGCGCCGAGCAGGGCGGCGAGGGAGCCGTCCTTCGCCGCCACCAGTTCGGTACCGAACTGCAGGATGCCGCCTTTTTTCGGGTCTTTCTTGATGATCTGCACCCGTTGGCCGGCCACTTCCAGGCGCCAGTCTTCGGCTTTCGCCTCCGGGTAGAAACGGCGCAGGGATTCCAGACGCTGTTCCATCGACTGCATCACTTCGCTGACCAGGTACTTGGTCAGGTCCATGTTGTTTTTCGCCACGGCCAGCATCGGGCCGATGTTGCCGGCGCGAACCGACATCGGCAGGTCCATGAAGGAGCCGTGCTTGAGGAACTTGGTGGTGAAACCGGCGTATGGCCCGAACAGCAGGGATTTCTTGCCGTCGACCACGCGGGTGTCCAGGTGCGGCACGGACATCGGAGGCGAACCCACGGCGGCCTGGCTGTAAACCTTGGCCTGGTGATGCTTGACCACTTCCGGGTTGTCGCAACGCAGCCACTGGCCGCTGATCGGGAAACCGCCGAAGCCTTTGCTTTCTTCGATGCCCGAAGCTTGCAGCAGCGGCAGGGCAGCGCCACCGGCGCCGAGGAATACGAACTTGGCGTCGACTTCACGGCTGCTGCCGCTGTTGACGTCCTTGATGCTGACGGTCCAGCCGTTGGCATTACGCTTGAGACCGGTCACGCGCTTGCAGTACTTGACCTGGGCATCGGGTGCGCTGGTCAGGTGCTTGAGCAACTGATTGGTCAGGGCGCCGAAGTTGACGTCGGTGCCGTTGATCACGCGGGTGGCGGCGAGCACCTGGTCTTTCGGACGCCCCGGCATCATCAGCGGCATCCACTCGGCCATCTTCGCCTTGTCTTCGGTGTATTCCATGTCGGCGAAGGCGTGGTGCTTGTGCAGCACGTTGAAGCGTTCCTTGAGGAACGACACGCCTTTCTCACCCTCGACGTAACTCAGGTGTGGAACCGGGCTGATGAAGGATTTGCACGAGCCGAACGTGCCCTTTTTGGTCAGGTACGACCAGAACTGCTTCGACACCTCGAACTGGGTGTTGATGTGCACGGCCTTCTTGATGTCGACGGTGCCGTCGGCAGCCTGCGGCGTGTAATTCAGCTCGCACAGGCCGGCGTGGCCGGTACCGGCGTTGTTCCATGGGTTGGAACTCTCCGCGGCACCGGAATCCATCAGCTCGACGACTTCCAGCTTGATCGCCGGGTCGAGCTCTTTGAGCAGTACTGCAAGGGTGGCACTCATGATGCCGGCCCCAACCAGAACTACGTCGACTGCTTCGTTATGCGCCATTTAACGCGTCTCCAAAATCTGCAGCACCAAATTGTCGGCATGGCTGCCAGGCGTCCAGGGCAGGTCAGTTGAGCCCCGGGTATCCTTGGTCAGGTGTGCCATGTCCGAATCTTCGCAATTTTTCGCAACTTCGACGGATGCGTGCGGCCTGGCTTAAAGAGTCCCATGAACTCATTTCGGCACGCGGCTGGCAATTCGACTTATGGTCGAGACATCCGTTTGTGCAACCAAATCCGTAGCGGACAGGCTTCAGGCTCCGGTATTCGAGGCGTTCCCGTTCCTGTGTCGTTGGGCTGTTTCAGACGCTAATGGTGCATGTTCAGACGCAAAACTATTCATTTGCTCGCCACACTCTTGTGAAGTTGTGAAAACCCGTTTTTTTCACGCTCTTTTGAAGACGTGAACCTCAAAAAGGGCTGTCCAGGGCTGGCACCGTGCCCGGAGGGGCAAACAACTCAGTGGCCGAGCGTCATGACAGCTCTGCAGATTCGCGAAAAGCGGGATTTGCCAGGGAAACAGCAAGCACGCCAGCTTCACTCGATCTGTGTGGGCGGCTCTCTGTGGGCGATTTGGATGCCAATGCAAGCGCATTGACGCTGTTGCGGGGCCCGATCAGGAGACGTCCTTATAATCGGGGGGAGATTGTATCGAAGAAATGCGGGGAGTTGGTCGAGTTTAATGACTTTTATTAGGCATCCGGTCAGATGCTCAACATCGCCTGAGCGCGTGCGCGTGGGCGCTGCTGTTCGATCCGGGCGCTGGCAGGCAAAGGCTGGTGCAACCAGTTGAGACGGATTTCCTCGATTTCGACCCAGCCGTCACCCATTGGCTGCAGGCTGCACTGTTTGAAAGCCTGGCAATGGCCGTTGCGGTCGAGCAGGGCGAAGCTGCGGTGCAGCGGACGTGGGGCGAACAACGAGATCAGATAGCGCATGGCAGTGCTCCTTTTGGGGATCTGTGAGGAAGATTGTCAAAACGCCGTGACGCGAACGTGTATGGGGGGTGAAGAATGTGTGACAGGAACCGCTGGCGGCGGGTTTTGTCTGAGATTTCAGTGCTGGTGACCCACAGTGGCCCACCGCTATACTGCCGGCCTGTCTGTGCCTGATTCTGGAGAGAAGAGCATGTTGCAACGCCTGTTGTTCGGTTTGATCACTGTGACCAGTTTGACCCTGGTTGGCTGCGCCCACAGCCCGCAACAACTGAGCCCGGAACCGAAGCTGACCACTCAGCTGGCACCGGTCGGCCACGGCCAGCCTGTCGTGGTTCGCGTAGTGGACGGTCGTCCGTCGCCAACCCTCGGCACCCGTGGCGGTCTGTACCCGGAAACCAGCGCCATCACCGTGCAACGCGAGCAGATCCTGCCGAAGCTGCAGGCTCAGGCCGAAGCGGCCGTGCGTCTGCTGGGCTTCACCCCGTCCAACGGCGCGATGAATGCTCCACAACTGACCGTGACCCTGACTGAACTGAAATACCAGTCGCCGAAAGAAGGCATGTACGTGACCGAAGCCACCATCGGCGCGACCTTCCGTTCCGACGTGCAGAGCGGCAACCGTCGCTACAGCGGCCGTTACGGTGCTTCGCTGGACCAGCGTTTCGGCATGGCGCCGAATCAGGAAACCAACACCAAACTGGTCAGCGACGTATTGAGCGATGCGCTGACCCGTCTGTTCAAGGATCCGAGCATCGGCCAGATCCTCGCCGAGTAAGTTTCGGTTGATGTGAAAAAGCCCGGGGCCAGCGATGGCCCCGGGCTTTTTCGTTCAGGCGGCCTGGGAATAGAAGTCGAGGACGCTGACGCCGGTCAGCAGATCGGTCTCGGGCAAGTCCGCATGCTGGTGCCCGCCGAGGGCGCAGTACACCAGCCAGTGACGGTCCTGAACATTGAAGGCCAGGCTGCCGACGAGGGTCTGCTGTTCGTCGGACGGGGAGATGAGGTAAAGGCGATCCTGGTTTTCAGCGTGAAGCATGTCGCGTTCCGTGTCGGTTTCGAGGCGCGCAGGGTGACTGAAACAAATGACGATGCCGTGACACAGGACAGCCATCGGTCGATTGACGGGTTATTTGTCGCAAAGGATAGGGCAGTCGGGGAGTGTTTCGGTAGAATCCGCGCCGCGGTCGTCGGTCTGGCGTTCGCCATACCGGTCTAGATTGAGGTCTGTGATGTCGCTGCACTTGATGACGCTGTTTACCGCCCATCCCGCCAAACTGATCAACCTGCTGGCCCTGCTGCTGGCCTTCCCCGGCAGTTGGCTGCTGCACGCGACCCGCCGCCGTGAGCAACGGGCGATGGCCAGTATCGCGGCCCAGCGTCAGCATCAGCCTGATCAGGAGCCGGTCCTCGATTGGGCGACCCTGCGCATGAACCGCTTCTTCTACCGCTTCGGTTTTGCCTGCCTGGGCCTGGCGTTGCTGGTGTCCTGGATCAGTACCCGCTTCTGAACGAAAAACGGCGCCCGAAGGCGCCGTTTTTGTATCCAGCCGATACCGCTTACAGCGGCAGTCCCGCCTTGACCCGGTACTGATTGCGCACCGGCGTCGCATATTGCAGCACCAGATACGGACGATGCTCCTCGGGGCAGGCGTCCAGACGGTTCTGCCATTCTTCCTGGGCCTTGGCCAGTTCTTCGGCACCAAACACCTCGGCAGCCTTCGGCACGTTCAGCTGCGGATCGGCATCGGCCCACTGCGCGTACGCCAGGTAATGCACCGGGAACAGGCGATAACCACCGAGAATCTGCTTGTCCATCTCGACCGCCAATTGCTTGGTGTCCTCGAACAGCTCGGTGATCGGCGCGGCGAAGTTCACGTGCACCCGGCCCTTGTAGCCGGTAATGCCCTTGGCAATACTCACGTCATCCTCGCCCGGCGCCTTGCTGTAGGTGCCGGTGGTGGCGCGGATGTACAGCTCGCGGGCCTTGGCCTGGTCGCACGGGTCGTATTCGTAGCTGATCGACACCGGGGTCAGGTTCAGCGACTGGATGACCTCGCCGAACGGCTCGTCCTTGCGGCTCATGTGGAACATCTTGAGGATCGCCGACTCGGTACGGTCGTCGCCGTCCTTCGCGCGGCCTTCGGCCTGGGCGATCCAGATTGAAGCGCAATCGTTGCGAATCGAATGGTTGATGTAGGCCGACAGCAGTTGGTATGCGGCCATTTTCTCGCGGCGCCCGGTGATCGAGCGGTGCACGATGAAGCTCTTGTTCAAACGCATCAGGTCGCTGACGAACGGCTTTTGCAGCAGGTTGTCGCCAATCGCGATACGCGGCGTCGGCAGGCCGGCGTGGTACACGGCGTAGTTGACGAAGGCCGGGTCCATCACGATGTCGCGGTGGTTGGCGATGAACAGATAGGCGCTGCCGGACTTGAATTGCTCGACACCGGTGTAGGTCACGCCATCGGTGGCGCGCTCGATGGTGTGGTCGACGTAGAACTCGACCTTGTCCTGCAAAGTGGCCACGGAGGTCACGTCGGCAAACTCACGACGCAGCCGATGGGCTATAAGTGGTTTGAGCATCCAGCCGAAGGCACCGGCAAAACGCGGGAAGCGGAAGTGGGTGAGGATATCTAGAAACGCCTTGTCGCCGAGCAGTCGCGCCAGTACCGCAGGTACTTCGCTGTCGTCGTAAGGTCGGATGGCATCGAATTCGCCCATCATGCTCTCTTGTTGGAAACGGCTAGGGTAAGTAAAGGTTTTGATCGAAAACTAACGGGGCACGGTCTGAAAAAGTAGCCAGACAAAAATGGCCCTGCAAATAGACCGGCGATTATACGCACAAGTCACCCGGGAGACCGCGATGCTGGAAAGCGCAGTATATGAATGTCCGTATTGTGGTGAAGAGGTCGAGACGACCGTGGATCTCTCCGGTGGCGACCAGACTTATATTGAGGACTGTCAGGTCTGTTGTCGGCCGATCACCTTTGTGTTGCAGGTCCATGGAGAGGACTGGTTTCTGGAAGTGTTCAGCGAAAACGAGTGAGGTGCGCCCATGCAGCGAATCTACGAGCCGGAAAACCTGATGGAAGGCGAAATGCTCAAGGGCATGCTCGCCAGCGAAGGCATCGAGGCGCATCTGGTCGGGCGCGATCTGCTGGGCGGTACGGGCGAGTTGCCGATCTTCGGCCTGTTGGGCCTGTCGGTCGATAACGACCAGGCCGAATACGCCCGCGAGCTGATCAGTGCGTACAATGCCGCGCTGCCGCTGCCCGGCGATGAACCGGACAGCTATCCCGGGACGCTGGTCTGTTAGGCTGGCGTTCGTTTTATTTGTGAGTCGTGCTGCCCCATGTGTGGACGTTATGCCCTGTTTCGCTGGAACCGCGATTTCGCGAACCTGCCCGGTTTTCCTGCCGATCAGCAGGCGCAGTGGAACATTTCCCCCAACGATTCGGTGTTGATGCTGCGCGCCGAACCCGACGGCCAGCGCACGCTGGCCCGCGCCCGTTGGGGGCTGACACCGCCATGGCTGACCGACCTGTCACGCACGCCGGCCCATGCCCGGGCTGAAACCGTTGCCGAGCAACCGATGTTTCGTGAAGCCCTGCGCCTGCGCCGTTGCCTGCTGCCGGCCAACGGCTTCTACGAATGGCGCGGCACCACACGCAAACGCCCGTACTGGCTGACGCCGGGGGAAGGTGCTTCGTTGTTTTTTGCGGCGATCTGGGAAGCGTATCCGGTGCAGGAACAAGTCTGGCTGAGCACGGCGGTGATTACCCAGCCTGCGGCCAGTCAGCGCCGGCCGTTGATTCTCGATGAAGCGGGGCAGGCGGCGTGGCTTGATCCCGAGACGCCGCTGCATGTTCTGCAAGGTTTGCTCGCCAGCGAACCTGCCGCCTTGCGCGAGCGGGTGCTGGCGAATCTGGTCAATGATCCGAAACTCAACGGGCCGGAGTGTTTGACCCCGGCCTGATGCATCCAGATCAAAAGCCCCTCACCCTAGCCCTCTCCCAGAGGGAGAGGGGACTGACCGAGGGATATTGCAGAAATACACCGACTTGAAAGTTCTTTGCTGAATCCATAATCGACACTATTTACCAGGTCGATGTATGACGGAAGACAGCTCGGTCGGCTCCCTCTCCCTCCGGGCGGTCCGACGTTTCGGGAGGGCTGGGGTGAGGGGGGGCTCTCAAACCTTGAACTGGTTGATCAACCGCCGCTGCTGCTCCGCCAGTTTGGTCAGATCCGCGCTCGCCGAACTCGATTCATCCGCACCACCAGCCACTTCATTCGCCACCTGACCGATATTGATCACGTTGCGGTTGATATCGTCAGCCACCGCGCTCTGTTCTTCGGCGGCACTCGCAATCTGGGTGTTCATGTCGTTGATTACCGACACGGCCTGAGTGATGGTCTCCAGCGCCTCAGCGGCCTTGGCCGCGTGCTGCACGCTTTCGTCGGTGCGGTTCTGGCTGTCTTCCATGACCCGCACCACATCGCGGGTGCCCTGTTGCAATTGCTGGATCATGCTCTGGATTTCTTCGGTGGCCTGCTGGGTTTTCTGCGCCAGATTGCGCACCTCATCCGCCACCACCGCAAAACCGCGTCCCTGCTCACCGGCGCGGGCGGCTTCGATGGCCGCGTTGAGGGCCAGCAGGTTGGTCTGCTCGGCGATCCCGCGAATGGCGATCAGGATCGCGTTGATGTTCTCGCTGTCCTTGGCCAGCGTCTGCACCACGTCCACGGCCTTGCCGATTTCCACAGCCAGCACGCCAATCGAATTGGAGGTGTCGCGCACGATCTGCATGCCCTGACTGGCCGCCTGATCGGCGTGGCTGGCGGCTTGCGCAGCCTGGGTTGCGTTGCGTGCTACGTCTTGCGCTGTGGCGGTCATTTCCTGCACGGCGGTGGCGACCTGATCAATCTCGGCCATCTGCTTTTGAATGCCGATATTGGTACGGATCGCGATGTCGGCCGTGTGCTCCGAGGAGTCGCTGACGCTCTGCACCGACGACACCACCTGCGTGATCATCCCCTGCAATTTGGCGAGGAAGGTATTGAAGCCTTTGGCGATTGAACCGAGTTCGTCATTGCGGTCACTGGTCAAACGACGGGTCAGGTCGCCTTCGCCTTGGGCAATGTCGTCGAGCATGGTCACCATTTGCTTCAGCGGGCGGGCGATGCCGTGGCCCACCAGCCAGATCACCAGCAGGCCGAGACCGGCAATGATCAGACCGACCATGGCCATGCCGAAAGTGTCGGATTTGCGCTGGGCGTCGAGGTCGCCTTGCAGCTTTTGCAGATCGGCCATCACCGCGTCGAGCGGCAGTTGCAGCATCAGCGTCCAGCGCGCGTCGGTCTGGCCGATGCCGAACGGCAGGTACAACTCGATCCGGCCCGACTCCTTATTGACGGTGTAGGTCACTTCGCCGCGCTTGAGATTGGCCATGTTGGCAATCTGCTGGGCGTCGAGAATGTCGCTGACCTTCTCGCCGAATTTGCTCGGGTCTTTGGTGTACGCGACGATCCGGCCGTTGCCACCGATCAGGGCCATTTGGCCGGCGCCGCTGTACAGCTTCTGGTTGGCGCCCAGGAGCATTTCCTGAATGAAGTTCACCGACAGGTCGGCGCCGACGATGCCCTGGAACGCGCCGTTGAGCATGATCGGTTCAATAAAGGAGGCGAGCATGACGATCTTGTCGCCGACCTTGTACGGGGCGGGATCGATCACGCAGGATTTTTTGGTTTCCTTCGAGCACAGGTAGTACTCGCTGGCGCGCACGCCGGTGGACAGGACTTTCTGGTCGTCGACGTCCACCAGTTTGTCCAGGCCCAGAGTGCCGTCGTCGTTGCGGAACCACCATGGCAGGAAGCGCCCGTTGGCGGTGTCGATGCCGACCACGCTGGTGCCGACGTAGGCCGCGTCATTGTGGTCGAGTGCGTTCTTTTCCCAGCCGATGTAGGTGCCGAGAATCTTCGGGTTCTTCTCGACGTTTTCCTTGATCAGGCTGATCAACTGCTCACGGCTGACGGTCAGTCGCGGCTGGCCGTCGGCGCCCGGGGTGCCGAGCAGGGCGTTGACCCGTACCAGTCCGCCGGCAATCAGCAGCGGCGCTTCCAGTTCGCGCTGGATCTGGCTGACCTGGGTCTGCGCCAGCGAGGTCAGGCGCTGTTCGATGACTTGCTCGAACTGGGCCTGGGTCCGTTGCTGGACCATTTCCTGGGTGCGGGCACCGGAGAACAGCGCATACAGCACCAGTGCGGCGACTACGCTGAGTACGATGGCGCCGGCCAGGGCGGCCACGGAAAACTGGATCGACTTGAACTTCATGGGAGCTCCGCACGCGAGAGGACGTCTGCGCTGTTGTATCGGCAGCCGCTATTGCGCCATGAGGTTCAGGGCGAGTAATGACAGTCGGATGTCGCAAATGGAGCAGTGCGCGACGCGGATGTGCAGGGCTTGTCGGTCGGTATGAATTTTTTCCTACAGGTCAGACGGGCGCTTTCTGAAAGTGCGTGCAACACGTCCGTTGTATCTGGCGTCGATACAATTACCCGCCTAGGATACGCGGCAGGTTTTCAGGGAGCTTTTGAATGAACAAGACATTGGTTGTAAGTGCACTGAGCGCAGCGCTGTTGCTGGCCGGTTGTCAGTCGGTCAACACCACCAGCGGCGGTGCCGTGGGCGTGGAGCGCAAGCAGTACATGTTCAGCATGCTGTCCTCGCAAGAGGTCGACCAGATGTATGCCCAGTCCTATCAGAAGACCGTGGGCGAAGCGTCCAGCAAAGGCGTGCTGGACAAGACCAGCAACGATGCCAAACGCATTCAGGCCATCGCCAACCGGCTGATCGCCCAGGCACCGAATTTCCGTCCGGATTCGGCGCAGTGGAAGTGGGAAGTGAATCTGATCAAGAGTGACGAGCTCAACGCCAACTGCGGTCCTGGCGGCAAGATCATTTTCTACACCGGGCTGATCGACAGTCTGAAACTCACCGACGATGAAATCGCCGCGGTCATGGGCCATGAAATTGCCCACGCCCTACGCGAACATGGTCGTGAAGCCATGTCCAAGGCTTACGGCATCGAAATGGCCAAGCAGGGCGCCGGTGCGTTGCTCGGCCTGGGGCAGGACAGCCTGGCGCTGGCCGACACCGTGGCCAACTACGGCATGACGCTGCCCAACAGCCGCGCCAACGAAAACGAAGCTGACCTGATCGGTCTGGAGTTGGCCGCGCGTGCCGGCTACAACCCGAACGCCGCCATCACCCTGTGGAACAAGATGAGCAAGGCTTCCGAAGGTGCGCCGCCAGAGTTCATGAGCACTCACCCGGCGTCGTCCAGCCGTATCGCCTCGTTGCAGGCGGCCATTCCGAAGGTCATGCCGCTTTACGAGAAAGCGCCCAAGTCCTGAAACAATGATCGCTCCCGCACTCGGTGCGGGAGCGATCTGCCGGATCAAACCCAGCCGCTGCTTTGCATCGCCTTGTACACCGCGACGATCGCCAGGATCAGGAACGCCGAGGCGGCCAGTCGACGGATCAGGGTCAGCGGCAGTTTCTCTGCTGCAAAATTACCCGCCAGAACCACCGGCACGTTGGCAATCAGCATGCCCGCCGTGGTGCCGATGATCACCAGCCACAGTTCCGGGTATTGCGCGGCCAGCATCACGGTGGCGATCTGGGTCTTGTCACCGATTTCCGCGAGGAAGAATGCAATCAGGGTGGTCAGGAACGGCCCGAACTTGCGGGCGGTGCTGGCTTCATCGTCGTCCATCTTGTCCGGCACCAGCGTCCACAGGGCGGTGGCGGCGAAGCTCGCGGCGAGGATCCAGTGCAGGACTGAATCGGAGAAGAAGCTGCCGAACCAGGCGCCGACCGCACCGGCTGCCGCGTGGTTGGCCAGGGTCGCAGCGACGATACCAGCGATGATCGGCCAGGGTTTGCGAAAGCGAGCGGCGAGAATCAGCGCGAGCAGTTGCGTCTTGTCGCCGATTTCGGCCAAGGCAACGATTGCGGTGGGAACGAGTAACGAGTCCAGCATCAGGATTTCCTAAGGGGCGGGTCGACACGGCTATGACACGTACAGCCTTCCCGCCCCGGGTAAGGTGTGCGTGTCATAGGTCTTGTCAAACCCTGCGATCCGTCTGGTGCGGACGCTTGGGTCGCATACGCCATGATCTGAGGATCAAGTATGTTGACGTATGCCGGACGAGCTTGGCGCTCGTGGGAGACTACTCCCCTAGGACGGAGCGGATTCTGCCTAGGCAGAATCCATTCGGCAAGTGCTAATTTTCAGCCGCGCTTGGCCCGGTAAATCCGGAAACCATTGCCTTCGGCCTTGATCGCACACACGCCCAGATGCTCTTCGATCAGCGGTTGATATTTCAGGAAGCTGTTTGCAACCAAGCGAAGTTCACCGCCGTTTTTCAGATGTTTGGCCGCTTTTCGCAGCAAGTTCTCGGTGGCGAAATAATCGGTGTGCACGCCGACATGGAACGGCGGATTGCTCAGAATTGCGTTCAAACCCATCGGCGCCGCATCGATTCCGTCTCCGGTCAGCACCTCGGCTTCCAGACCATTGGCCGCCAGGGTCAAACGGCTGCTGGCGGCAGCGAAGGCATCAACGTCGAGCAACGTCACCTGATTGTGCGGGTAACGACGCTTGACCGCCGCACCGAGCACACCAGCGCCGCAACCGAAGTCCAGCAAATGGCCGCTCGGCAGTTTGTCCAGGTGTTCCAGCAGCAGGGCGCTGCCGCGATCCAGTCGGCCGTGGCTGAACACGCCCGGCAGGCTGATGACTTTCAGCGGGCCTTCGGCCAGCGGCAGTTCGTAGGTCTGCGCCAGGCTTTCCAGTGGTTTGGCTTGCGGGGCGTTGGCCACGGTCACCTGCCACAATTGGCAATGGCGCGCGCTGTCGAGCTTGCGCGGTTTGCCGAACGGGTTGAGCTGTTTGGACGCGCCTTCGATGCCGCTGCGCTTTTCCCCGACCAGATACACCTCACGCCCGGCCAGACGCGAAGCCACGGCATTGAGGATGTAATCGGTCAGGTCCTTGGCCTTGGGCAGGAACACCACGGCGTTGGTGAATTCGCGCTCCGGCACGTTCACGCCAAAATGGCTGCGGCCTTCGAAGCGCGCATCGAGCGCGGCCTGATCGCCGGCGTGCCAGCACCAGCCAAACGCGTCGGGCAGGCGCCCCAGCAGGTCATCGGCAGGCAAACCGGCCAGCAACACCGAACCCTGGAATAACTCGGCCTGACGAAGCAGTACTTCACTGCGCGGATCCATAACTGCTCCTGTGAAAAAAAGTGCCGCAGTTTATCAACTGACGACCCGCAGCGCCTTACCGCTGTAGAACGCCTGGGTGTTTTCGACCAGTTGGCCGACGATTCGCTGCCGCGCCTCGCGACTGCCCCAGGCGTTGTGCGGAGTGACGATCAGGCGCGGGATGTCGACGGCCAGCAGCGGATTGCCTTGGGTTGGCGGCTCGACGCTCAGCACATCGGTGGCCGCGCCGCCCAGATGACCGTTGCGCAAGGCATCGGCCAGGGCCTGTTCGTCGATCAGCCCGCCACGGGCGGTGTTGACCACGAAGGCGCCGGGTTTCATCGAGGCGAGTTCGCGGGCGCCGATGAAGTGCCGGGTGTGCTCGTTGAGCGGGCAGTGCAGGGTGAGGGCGTCGATCTGCGGCAGCAATTCTTCCAGCGGCAGACGATCCGGACGGGCAGGGCGCCCTGGAATCTGCCCCAGCAACACGCGCATGCCGAAGGCTTCGGCCAGACGCGCGACCGCGCTGCCGAGCTCGCCGTGCCCGAGCAGCCCCAGGGTTTTGCCTTCCAGTTCGACAATCGGGTAATCCAGCAGGCAGAACTGTTTCGCCTGCTGCCAGCGGCCTTCTCCGACGGCTTTTTGATAATCGGCCAGACGCGTGGCGAGGTTGAGCAGCAACATGATCGTGTGCTGCGCCACCGACGGCGTGCCGTAACCCTGACAGTTGCACACGGTGATGCCGTGGGCGCGGGCGGCGGCCAGATCGACGTTGTTGGTGCCGGTGGCGGTGATCAGGATCAGCTTCAACTGTGGGTTGGCGGCCATGGCGGCGGCGTTGATCAGGATCTTGTTGCTGATGGCCACCGTCGCGCCTTGCAGGCGTTCGCTCACTTGCGCAGGCAACGTCTGGGCGAACATTTGCAGATCGCTGAAGCAGTCACGCAAAGGGCTCAGATCGAGATCGCCAAGATCCAGCGACGGGTGATCGAGGAATACGGCGCGGTGGGCGTTCGTCATCAACTGTACCTGTTGTGCTTTGAAGGGAAGGCGTAATCTGCCGAGCCTAACAGATGAAACAACTCGTTACGCTTGGCCGAAAGGAGCCCCCATGTACTGGACCGAATTCTTGACCGTTGCCCTGATCCACCTGTTGGCCGTCGCCAGCCCCGGTCCTGATTTCGCTGTGGTGGTGCGCGAGAGCGTGACCCATGGTCGACGCGCCGGGACCTGGACGGCATTGGGCGTGGGCACGGCGATTTTCTTGCACGTCGGCTATTCGCTGCTGGGGATCGGCCTGATCGTTTCCCAATCGATCGTGCTGTTCAACGCCCTGAAATGGGCCGCCGCCGCTTACCTGCTGTACATCGGCTTCAAGGCCCTGCGCGCGCAACCGGCGAAAACCGTCACCGATGATCTGCATAAAGAGGCCGGAGAGCGCACCGCTCGTGGCGCGTTTACTTCGGGTTTCGTGACCAATGGCCTGAACCCGAAAGCCACGCTGTTTTTCCTGTCGTTGTTCACCGTGGTGATCAACCCGCACACTCCGCTGACAGTACAGGCCGGTTACGGTATTTACCTGGCCGCCGCGACCGCCACCTGGTTCTGTCTGGTGGCCATGCTGTTCAGCCAGCAGCGCGTGCGCGCCGGTTTCGCCCGCATGGGCCACTGGTTCGACCGCACCATGGGCGCGGTGCTGATCGCCATCGGCGTGAAACTCGCGTTCACCGAGATGCATTGATCGAGCTGAGCTGATTCAGGGCGTTGAGGTATTCCCGGGGATTGTCCCCGAGCAAACGGCGAAACATCGCGCTGAACGCCCGCGCGCTGCCGTAACCCAGATCCCGCGCCACGCTCTGCACGCTGTCCCCGGCGAGCAGGCGGGGCAGGGCTTCCATCAGGCGCAATTGCTGGCGCCAGGCATTGAAATTCATCTTCAGTTGTTGCTGGAACAGCCGCGCCAACGTGCGTGAGCTGGCGCCGACCTGCTGCGCCCAGTCTTCCAGGGTGTTGGGATGATCCGGCGTGCGCAACAGCGCCAGGCAAATGCCTTGCAGACGCCGGTCGGTGGGCATCGGAATGTGCAGTGGCAGGTTTTCGATGCTGGCGAGTTCTTCCAGCATCAGTTGCTGGATCAGCGGATTGTCGGCATGCGGCGGGCCCTGCACCGCACGCAGGATCAGCTCGCGCAACAATGGCGTGACCGCCAGCACACAACAGTTGCGCAGACTGGCAGGCGCCAGTTCGGGGGCGATGAACAGTGAACGCATCTGCACATCGCCGGACATGAAAATCTCGTGGGCGACTTCGGGCGGAATCCACACCGCCCGACTCGGCGGAAGCACCCAGGCGCCTTGCGCCGTGACCACGCGCATCACCCCGCTCACGGCATACAGCAATTGCGCCTCGCGGTGCAGGTGCAGCGGCTGGTGCGAGCCGTCCAGATAGTCCCGGGGATAGGCGCTTACGGGGCCGTGTTCGAAATGGCTGATCAACATGTCGGATTCGATGACTTGGTTGGCAGGAATGCGCTTTCCGGCCAACTTAGCATGAGCGCTCACTACAACGTAAAGCGTGCCGTCATGAACCAGTCCAGAAACGTCATTCGCTACATCAACGCCGCCCATGTGATCGATCACATGTTCATGCTGATTTTTCCCGCCGCCGTGCTCGGCATGACCCAGGCCTTCACCCTCGACTATGCCGCGCTGATCGGCCTGTCGCTGGGCGGGTTCATCGCGTTCGGCGCGTGTTCGCTACCGGCCGGATGGCTGGGGGATCGCTGGAGTCGGCGGCAGATGATGCTTGTGTTTTTCTTCGGCATCGGTGCTTCGGCAATCTTCACAGGTCTCAGTAGCAGCCCGACGATGCTGGTCCTCGGCCTGACCCTGATCGGCATTTTTGCTGCGATCTATCACCCGGTCGGCACGGCAATGTTGGTGGCGTACGCGCAGAATCGCGGGCGCGAGATCGGTATCAACGGCATGTGGGGCAACCTTGGCGTGGCGTTCTCGGCATTGATTACCGGGCTGCTGGTGGCGCAGTTCGGCTGGCGCTCGGCGTTCCTGGTCCCGGGGGCGGTGGCCATCGTGCTGGGAATCGGTTTTGCCTTGCAGGTGCGTGAGGAGCCGATCCCCAAGCGTCCGCACACCGCGCTCAAAGGCGCAGGCGGCCAGCGTATTTCGATGGTCATGGTGTTCGGCGTGTTGGCTCTGGCCACGGCCACCGGCGGGGTGGTGTTCAACGCCACCACCATGACCTACCCAAAACTGTTCCAGGAGCGCTTGCATGACCTGTTCGCCTCGCCGCAGACACTCGGTGTGGTGGTCAGCCTGGCGTACGCGTTCGGTGCGGTGGCGCAGTTGAGCATCGGGCAATTGCTGCACCGGGTCAGTCTGAAGTGGCCATTTGTGGTGCTGACGCTGTTTCAGGCGCCACTGCTTTACGCCATGGCTTATGTCGATGGCTGGGCGGTGATCGCCGTCGGGGCGGCGTTCATGTTCGTGGTGTTCGGTCAGGTGACGGTGAACGATTCGATGGTCGCCAACTTCGTCGCGCCGCAATGGCAGTCGCGGGTGTTTGCCTTGCGTTACTGTTTATCGTTCGGTGCCAGTGCGACGGCGATTCCGCTGATTTCTTATGTCGAACCGCGCCATGGTTTTGTGGGGCTTTACTTGATTCTGGCGGGTTTTGGCGCTTTGACTTTCCTTGCGGCAGTGGTTTTCCCACGCACACCTTCTGAAGCGGCTGTAGGGCAAACGGCCTGAGCGGTGACGAATTCCGGCAAATGCTGGCGCAAAGCTAGCATTTGTACGGCTCTGCAAATCATTCCTTTGGCTGATTTGGCTGACGTATAAGGGTTCTAGAGTACGAAACTCCAAAGCCAACACCGTGCAGTCAGAAAAGGGATTCTTATGTTGCAGACTCGCGTTATTCCGCCCGCCGAAGGGGCGTACCAGTATCCACTGCTGATTAAACGGCTGCTGATGTCGGGCGCCCGTTACGAGAAAACCCGCGAGATCATCTACCGTGACCAGTTGCGCTACAGCTACCCGACCCTGATCGAGCGGGTCGCGCGGCTGGCCAACGTGCTGACGGCGGCCGGCGTCAAGGCCGGTGACACCGTGGCGGTGATGGACTGGGACAGCCATCGCTACCTGGAGTGCATGTTTGCTATTCCGATGATCGGCGCGGTGATTCACACGATCAACGTGCGCCTGTCGCCGGAACAGATTCTCTACACCATGAACCACGCCGAGGACCGCTTCGTGCTGGTCAACAGCGAGTTCGTCGGGCTGTACCAGGCCATCGCGCCGCACCTGACCACGGTGGAGAAAACCCTGCTGCTGACCGATCTGCCGGAAAAAACTGCGGATCTGCCGAATCTGGTGGGCGAGTACGAGCAACTGCTGGCGGCCGCGAGTCCGCAGTACGACTTCCAGGATTTCGACGAGAACTCGGTCGCGACCACGTTCTACACCACGGGCACCACCGGCAATCCGAAAGGCGTGTACTTCACCCATCGGCAACTGGTGCTGCACACCATGGGCGTGTCGACCATCATGGGCGCCATCGACAGCGTGCGGCTGCTGGGCACCAACGACGTGTACATGCCGATCACCCCGATGTTCCATGTGCATGCGTGGGGCCTGCCTTATGTAGCGACCATGCTCGGGCTCAAGCAGGTTTATCCGGGGCGTTACGATCCGGAGTTCCTGGTCGAGCTGTGGCGCAAGGAAAAGGTCACGTTCTCCCATTGCGTGCCGACCATCCTGCAGATGGTGCTCAACGCCAAAGGCGCGCAGGGCACCGATTTCGGCGGGTGGAAAATCGTCATCGGCGGCAGTGCGCTCAATCGCACGCTGTATGAAACGGCCAAGAGCAAAGGCATTCAGCTGACGGCCGCGTATGGCATGTCGGAAACCGGGCCATTGGTCTCGTGCGCGCATTTGAACGACGAGTTGATGGCGGGCACCGAAGACGAGCGCACCACCTACCGGATCAAGGCCGGCGTGCCGGGGCCATTGGTCGAGGCGGCGATTGTCGACACCGAGGGCAATTTCCTCCCGGCTGACGGCGAGACCCAGGGCGAACTGGTGCTGCGCGCACCGTGGCTGACCGAGGGTTACTTCAATGAACCGCAGAAGGGCGCCGAGTTGTGGGCCGGTGGCTGGCTGCACACCGGCGACGTTGCCACGCTCGACAGCATGGGGGTGATCGACATCCGCGACCGGATCAAGGACGTGATCAAGACCGGTGGCGAGTGGATCTCTTCGCTGGACCTTGAAGACCTGATCAGTCGCCACGTCGCGGTACGTGAAGTAGCAGTGGTGGGCATTGCCGATCCGCAGTGGGGCGAGCGCCCGTTTGCCTTGCTGGTGGTCCGTGAAGGGCACGCGATCGGGGCGCGCGAGCTCAAGGAACACCTCAAGCCATTCGTTGAATTGGGGCACTTGAGCAAGTGGGCGATCCCGAGCCAGATCGCGCTTGTTACTGAAATTCCCAAGACCAGTGTCGGCAAGCTCGACAAGAAGCGCATCCGCCTCGACATCACCGAATGGCAGGCCAACAACAGCACCTTCCTCTCCACGCTCTGAGCGTCCCCTGGCGCGCCGAAAACGGCGCGCCAGACCCACCAAGCAAGCGCTTGGCTTGTGAAATCGGAATTTTCAGCCATCCTTGCCGTGCCGACATGTGTCGGACTGGCGAAAGGACTGTTCCAGAGTGGCCGGCAGCTGCAAATCACACTTTAGAGGGATCAAGCAGTACCACCTGCTGGCTATAGTCCGCTCAAGGATTTTTAAGAACGGGGCAAACGCACAAACGGGGCGATGCAACATTGAAGCGATTTCGGGAAGCCTCTGGCGCCCGGTCCTTCAGGCGTTTTTAAAAGTACTCACTGCCATAACAATAATGCACATGGAGTAGCGTCGATGACCTCAGTAAACCAGTTCTGGCGCCGGGCAAAGCTGCCTCTGGCCGTCAGTCTTGCTTCTTCGCTCGCCGGGCCCGCATTCGGCGTCAGTTTCAACGTCGGTGAAATCGAAGGCCAGTTCGACTCCTCCCTGTCGATCGGTGCCAGCTGGTCCACCCAGAGCCCGAACAAGAACCTCATCGGCGTCAACAACGGCGGTCACGGTCTGTCCCAGACTTCCGACGACGGCCATGCCAACTTCAAGAGCGGCGAAACCTTCTCGAAGATCTTCAAGGGCATCCATGACCTCGAACTGAAATACGGCGACACCGGCGTGTTCGTCCGTGGCAAATACTGGTACGACTTCGAACTGAAGGACGAGAGCCGCGAGTTCAAGGACATCAGCGACCACAACCGCAAGGAAGGCGCCAAGTCCGCCGGCGGTCAGATCCTCGACGCCTTCGTCTACCACAACTATTCGGTCGCCGATCAGCCAGGCTCCGTGCGTCTGGGCAAGCAGGTGGTGAGCTGGGGTGAAAGTACCTTCATCGGTGGCGGCATCAACTCGATCAACCCGATCGACGTCTCCGCATTCCGCCGTCCGGGCGCCGAGATCAAGGAGGGCCTGATCCCGGTCAACATGTTCTACGTGTCCCAGAGCCTGACCGACAACCTGTCCGCCGAAGCCTTCTATCAGCTCGAGTGGGATCAGACTGTCGTCGACAACTGCGGCACGTTCTTCTCCCAGCCGGACATCATTGCCGACGGCTGCACCGACAACCTGCGCGTGCTGAACAAACGCTCGCAGATCCCGGCCATTGCCCTGGGGCCATTGGCTGCCAACGGCGTCAACGTCAATGAAGAAGGCGTGCTGGTACCGCGCGGCGGCGATCGCGATGCGCGCGACAGCGGCCAGTGGGGCGCGTCCCTCAAGTACATGTTCGAACCGCTGGACACCGAATTCGGTGCCTACTTCATGAATTACCACAGCCGTGCGCCGATCTTCAGTGCCACCGGTGCGCCGCAGTCGGTGTACAACACCGTAGCCGCATTGCCAGGCCCGTTTCAGGCGCTCGGGCCACTGTTGGTCGCCGGCAACTCGAAGTACTTCGTCGAATACCCTGAAGACATCCGCCTCTACGGTCTGAGCTTCTCCACCACCCTGCCTACCGGTACTGCGTGGAGTGGTGAAATCAGCTATCGCCCGAATGCACCGGTGCAACTGAACTCCACCGACATCCTGTTCGCCGGCGTGCGTCCGCTGGGTGGCCCTTACGCCAACGCATCGCTGCTCAATGGCGTGCCGGGTCAGGATCTGCATGGCTACGAGCGCAAGGAAATCACTCAACTGCAAACTACCTTCACGCACTTCTTCGATCAGGTCATGGGCGCGAGCCGCCTGACCCTGGTGGGTGAAGTGGGCATGACTTACGTGGGCGGCCTGGAGAGCCGGTCCGACAAGCGCTATGGCCGCGATCCGGTCTTCGGCCCGGGCGAATTGCCAGCCACCGGTACCACCAACACCTGCGTCAACATCCTCAACAACGGCACCATCAATGGCGCCGGACCTGGCTCACCGCAGAACAACCGTAGCCGCAATTGCGACAATGACGGTTTCACCACGTCGATGTCCTGGGGTTATCGCGGTCGTGCGATCTGGGAATACAACGATGTGTTCGCCGGCGTGAACCTCAAGCCGAACGTGGCCTGGTCCCACGACGTCAGCGGCTACTCGCCAGGCCCTGGCGGCAACTTCGAGGAAGGTCGCAAGGCTGTCAGCCTGGGTGTCGATGCCGAGTACCAGAACACCTACACCGCGAGCCTGGCCTACACCAACTTCTTCGACGGCAAGTACAGCACCGTGGATGACCGCGATTTCGTGGCGCTCAGCCTCGGCGTGAACTTCTAAGCACTGCATTTCAGGACGAACGAATTTATGAAAATAACAAAAAGTCTGTTCCACGCCGGTGTTCTGGGCCTGTCGCTGCTGGCGACCGGCGTCATGGCGGCGGTGCCTGCCGCCGAAGCGGACAAGCTGGGCAAGAGCCTGACCCCGATGGGCGCCGAAATGGCCGGCAACGCCGACGGCTCGATCCCTGCCTGGAAACCGATGCCGAAAAATGCCGGCACCGTCGACAGCAAAGGCTTCCTGTCCGATCCGTACGCCAGTGAAAAGCCGCTCTTTACCATCACCAAGCAGAACGTCGATCAGTACAAGGCCAAGCTTGCGCCGGGTCAGTACGCGATGTTCCAGCGTTACCCTGACACCTTCAAAATGCCGGTCTATCCGTCTCATCGTGGTGCCACCGTGCCGGATGAGGTATTCGCCGCCATCAAGAAGAATGCCACCACCACGACTCTGGTGTCGGGTGGCAACGGCCTGGAAAACTTCGATACCGCCGTGCCGTTCCCGATTCCGAAAAGCGGTGTGGAAGTCATCTGGAACCACATCACCCGCTATCGCGGCGGCAGCGTGACCCGTCTGGTGACCCAGGCCACGCCGCAACCGAACGGCTCGTTCAGCCTGGTGTACTTCCAGGACCAGTTCGTGTTCCGCGACAAGATGAAGGATTACGATCCGGCGAACCCGGGCAACATCCTGTTCTACTTCAAGCAGAAAGTGACCGCGCCGGCACGTCTGGCCGGTGGCGTGCTGCTGGTGCACGAAACCCTCGACCAGGTGAAGGAACCGCGTTCTGCGTGGGTCTACAACGCCGGTCAGCGTCGTGTACGTCGCGCACCGCAAGTGTCGTATGACGGCCCGGGTACCGCGGCAGACGGCCTGCGGACTTCCGACAACCTGGACATGTTCAACGGCGCACCGGACCGCTACGACTGGAAACTGGTCGGCAAGCAAGAGATGTACATCGCCTCCGACAGCTACAAGCTCGACGATCCGAAGCTGAAGTATGCCGACATCATCAAGGCCGGTCATATCAACCAGGATCTGGCGCGTTATGAACTGCGTCGCGTCTGGCACGTGACCGCGACCCTGAAGGAAGGTCAGCGTCACATCTATGCCAAGCGCGACTTCTTCATCGACGAAGACACCTGGCAAGCGGCGGTGATCGATCACTACGACGGTCGCAACCAACTGTGGCGCGTGGCGGAAGCCCACTCCCAGGACTACTACAACGTGCAGGTGCCTTGGTATACCCTGGAAACCCTCTACGATCTGCAATCGGGCCGTTATCTGGCGCTGGGCATGAAGAACGAAGAGAAGTCGGCGTATGACTTCGGTTTCACCGCCACCACCAGCGACTTCACTCCAGCCGCCCTGCGTCAGGATGGTGTTCGCTAAGCTGCTATAAACCGAGGCCGCATCCTCGTGAAAACGCCCCGACCGGTTCGGGGCGTTTTTTTGTCTGTCGCTTTTTCCGTAGCCTTTTTGTAGCCATTTGTAGCAACGACCTTCATAACCGCTCCGTTTAAGGCTAGTCTGCGGGCATCTGCTACGCCGCCAACAGCCATACGAACAAGAGCCGGCCATGACTGATCTGTCCCCACTTCCGGGTCCCGCAAGCGTTGCCGTCGCGGCACTGGACGGACGTTTTTTCCGTCCGCCGTTACCGGATAGCTACGTGCTGCGACCCCGTTTGTGCGAGCGCCTGAGCGCCGGACTCGGAGGGCGCCTGTTGCTGGTCAGCGCCCCGGCCGGGTTCGGCAAGAGTTCGCTGGCGGTGGAGTTCTGTCAGAGCCTGCCGGCGCACTGGCAAAGCCTGTGGCTGGGGCTGAGCCCGCGAGATAACGATCCGGGGCGGTTTCTCGAACGACTGCTCGAAGGCCTGCAGGATTACTTTCCGCAATTGGGTAGCCGGGCACTGGGGCTGCTGAAAATGCGTCAACGCCATCAGCCGTTTGCGTTCGAAGAATGGCTCGACGGCCTGCTGGATGAACTGGCGCTGCATCTGCAACCGACGGCCCCGCTGCTGTTAGTACTGGACGATTACCATCTTGCCCAGGGGCCGGTACTCGACCGTTGCCTGCAATTTTTCCTCAATCATTTACCGGACGGCCTGGTGGTCATGGTCACCAGTCGGCAGCGCCCGGACTGGCACCTGGCCCGTCTGCGCCTGTCGCGCCAGTTGCTGGAACTGCACGAACAGGATCTGCGCCTGACCCACGATGAAGCCCTGGCACTGCTCGATCGTCACAGCAGTTCCCTGCGCGGCGAGGCGCTGGAAAACCTGATCCAGCGCAGCGAAGGCTGGGT
This sequence comes from Pseudomonas fluorescens, assembly GCF_030344995.1. Lineage (GTDB taxonomy): Bacteria > Pseudomonadota > Gammaproteobacteria > Pseudomonadales > Pseudomonadaceae > Aquipseudomonas > Aquipseudomonas fluorescens_BF. The sequence goes on along the minus strand of NZ_CP128260.1, from coordinate 5,469,635 downwards.
GGCCGGGCTGCGTTTCTGGCTGCTGGCGATTGCTGAAGCCGGCACCGAATCGGCCCTGCCGCAAGCCTTGAACGGCGGGGAAGGGCTGATCCGCGAATATCTGCTGGAAGAAGTCATCGATTGCCTGCCCGCCGAGGTTCAGGCGTTTCTTTATGACACCGCACCGCAGGAACGCTTTTGCAGCGAGCTGTGCGATGCGGTGCGCGAAGCCCATGACAGCGCCGAAATACTGCGTTTCCTGCTGGCGCATCAGGTGTTCCTGGTACCGCTGGACGAGCACGGGCACTGGTACCGTTATCACCACCTGTTTTCCGACCTGTTGCGCAGCCGGCCTATCACCCGGGCACTGGTGCCGGCCGCGACGCTGCATCTTCGCGCCTGCCGCTGGTTCAATGCCCAGGGCCTGCTGGATGAAGCTGTCGAGCAGGCGCTGCGCGCAGGGCATCTGGACGTCGCGGCCAATCTGGTACAGAACCTGTCCGAGGAACAACTGCTGGCCGAACAGAACGTCGGCATGCTGCTGCGCTGGAAAATGGACTTGCCCGACAGTTTGCTGATCAGCACCCCGCGCCTGATCGTGTTGTACAGCTGGGCATTGGGGCTGGCCTGTCAGCTGGACGCAGCCGAAGAGCTGGCCAGTCATCTGAGCCGGTTTCTGCCGGCGCCTTCTGCCACCGCGCAGAAATCGATGTTGGCCCAATGGCTGGCGCTCAAGGGCATCATCGCCCGTGGGCGAGGCCATCGCGAGCAGACCATCGAATTTTGCAGCGAGGCACTGGAAAGCCTGCCGGCCAAACGCTACGGCCAACGCCTGATGTGCCTGTCGACCCTGTCCAACCTGGCGATCGCCGACGGTGATCTGTGGCGCGCACGGGGCCTGAACCGCGAGTCGCTTGAGCTGGCGCAGCGGGTCGGCAATCCGTTGTTCGAGGCGTTGGCGCATTATGATCGTGCCCGCGTCCTGCAGGCGCGCGGCGAGATTCTGCGCGCGCTCGACGAGGTGCGCCAAGGGCTGGAGCGCTTGCGCGGATTGTCCGCACAGCGTTTGTACGCCGTGCGTGCGCGACTGACGCTGTATGAGGGTTTTCTGCTGGCCATGCGATTGCAGCCGCAGGCGGCAAGGGCGCGATTGCAGGCAGGCCTGACGGAAGCGCGGGCCTGTCGTGACATCAGTGTTTTGATAGGCCACTGCGTGATCGCCCGTCTGGACGGCAACAATGGAGATTTTGCCAAGGCCTTCGCCGAGCTGGCTGAGGCCGAACGTCTGATGCATATCTGGGACGTGCCGCCAATCTACTACCTGGCGATGATCACACTGGTCAAATGCGAACTGTGGCTGGCCCAAGGGCGCATTGATCTGGCTGAAGCCTGGCTGGCGCGGCTGGGCCAGACCTACACCGGTGAACGCGCGGCAGCCCCACCGGAGTTTCATCCGCAGTTGCCGTTGCACGTCGAACTGCAACAGGCGTTGCTGGACATGATCCAGGGGCACCCAATGCTCGCTGAAGGGCGGCTGAACGCGCTGCTGGAAAACGGCCAACAAACCGGACGACAGCTACTCAGCGTGATGGCGCTGACGCAAAAAGTGGCGTTGCTGTTGGCGGGTGGGCGCGAAGCTGAAGCCCGAAAGGCGTTGAGTCAGGCGCTGGAAGCGGCTACCGGCGGTGTCCTGCAACCCTTCGACGCGCTGGTCAGGGAACATGCGGACTGGTTGCGCGGGCAATTGTCGCTGGCTGCACCGACAGCTGTCGGTCAGCAATTGCTGGAGCACTTTCCGCAGGCGCCGGCTCGCTCCACTGTGGAGTCTGCCGCCACTGAACAGCTCAGCAGCAGAGAGCTCGCTGTCTTGCGGTTGATTGCCCAAGGTTGCTCGAATCAGGAAATCAGCGAGCAACTGTTCATCTCGCTGCACACGGTGAAAACCCATGCCAGCCATATCAACAGTAAGCTGGGCGTCGAGCGGCGCACCCAGGCAGTTGCGCGGGCCAAGGCGATGGGCGTCTTGACGTAGAGCGCAGCCCCAACCGGACAAAAAAAGCCCCGAATCAATCGGGGCTTTTTTTGTCTGCGCCCGGCCTGCGGGCAGGCCAGGGAGATCGAGTCAGGCTACCAGGTCGTTGGCGCTGAAGCTGTTCACACCTACCAGTTGGATCTCAAAATCCGCACCGGTATTGCCACTTACGTTGCCCGACAATACGTGATCGATGAAGCGCAGTTGACCCGCGCCGGTGAACTCGGCAGCTCCGATGAAAGAGAAACTGTTAAGGCCACTTTGCTGCAAGTTGGCATCGAACATTTTCAAGTCGATTTTGTCGCCTTGCAGGCTGCTGAAATCGGTGATGATGTCACGCAGGCTGCCCACACCCGTTTCACTCCACGTGCTGTACATAAACACGTCTGCGCCATTGCCACCTGTCATGGTGTCTACTCCGAATCCACCAATCAGTGTGTCGTTGCCGTCTCCGCCGTTGAGTTGATTATTACCGACATTGCCGGTCATACGATTGTTCAGCTCATTGCCCACACCATTGATGTTTGCATTACCGGTGAGAATTATGTTCTCCAGGTTGGCACCCAGCGTGTAGTCGATGGAGGTAAAGACCCGATCGAGATCGGTGAGCGAGTTACTGGTCTCGATCACCACATCGCCGACGTTGTCGACGTAGTAGGTGTCGCTGCCATCACCGCCGATCATGGTGTCAGCGCCGGCCTTGCCATCGAGGAAGTTGTTGCCGGCGTTGCCGGTCAGCACATTGTTCAGCTCATTGCCGTTGCCATTGAGGTTGGCGCTGCCCAGCAGGGTCAGGTTCTCGACGTTGGTGGCCAGGGTGTAATCGATGGAGGAGAACACCTGATCGACATCGGTGAGCGAGGCTTCGAGTTCGATGACCTGATCGCCGACGTTGTCGACGTAGTAAGTGTCGCTGCCGCCGTTGCCGATCATGATGTCGGCGCCGCCCTTGCCGTCGAAGACGTTGTTGCCGGCGTTGCCGGTCATGCGGTTGTTCAGCTCGTTGCCGGTGCCGTTGATGTTGCTGTTGCCGCTGAGCAGGATGTTCTCCAGGTTGGCGCCCAGGGTGTAGTCGATGAAGGTGAACACCCGGTCGAGATCGGTGAGCGAGGTACTGGTCTCGATCACCACATCGCCGACGTTGTCGACGTAGTAGGTGTCGCTGCCATCACCGCCGATCATGGTGTCGGCGCCGGCCTTGCCATCGAGGAAGTCATTGCCGGCATTGCCGGTGAGAATGTTGTTGCCAGCGTTACCGGTCAGAACGTTGTTCAGTTCGTTGCCGGTACCGTTGAGGTTGGCGCTGCCCAGCAGGGTCAGGTTCTCGACATTGGTGCCAAGGTTATAGTCAATGGACGAGAACACTTGGTCAACATCGGTGAGCGAGGCTTCGAGTTCGATGACCTGATCGCCGACGTTATCGACGTAGTAAGTGTCGCTGCCGCCGTTGCCGATCATGGTATCGGCGCCACCCTTGCCGTCGAAGACATTGTTGCCGGCGTTGCCGGTCATGCGGTTGTTCAGCTCGTTGCCGGTGCCGTTGATGTTGCCGTTGCCGCTGAGCAGGATGTTCTCCAGGTTGGCGCCCAGGGTGTAGTCGATGGAGGTATAGACCCGATCGAGATCGGTGAGCGAGGTACTGGTCTCGATCACCACATCGCCGACGTTGTCGACATAGTAGGTGTCGCTGCCATCACCGCCGATCATGGTGTCAGCGCCGGCCTTGCCATCGAGGAAGTTGTTGCCGGCGTTGCCGATCAGCACATTGTTCAGCTCATTGCCGTTGCCATTGAGGTTGGCGCTGCCCAGCAGGGTCAGGTTCTCGACATTGGTGCCAAGGGTGTAGTCAATGGACGAGAACACCTGATCGACATCGGTGAGCGAGGCTTCGAGTTCGATGACCTGATCGCCGACGTTGTCGACGTAGTAAGTGTCGCTGCCGCCGTTGCCGATCATGATGTCGGCGCCGCCCTTGCCGTCGAAGACGTTGTTGCCGGCGTTGCCGGTCATGCGGTTGTTCAGCTCGTTGCCGGTGCCGTTGATGTTGCTGTTGCCGCTGAGCAGGATGTTCTCCAGGTTGGCGCCCAGGGTGTAGTCGATGAAGGTGAACACCCGGTCGAGATCGGTGAGCGAGGTACTGGTCTCGATCACCACATCGCCGACGTTGTCGACGTAGTAGGTGTCGCTGCCATCACCGCCGATCATGGTGTCGGCGCCGGCCTTGCCATCGAGGAAGTCATTGCCGGCATTGCCGGTGAGAATGTTGTTGCCAGCGTTACCGGTCAGAACGTTGTTCAGTTCGTTGCCGGTACCGTTGAGGTTGGCGCTGCCCAGCAGGGTCAGGTTCTCGACATTGGTGCCAAGGTTATAGTCAATGGACGAGAACACTTGGTCAACATCGGTGAGCGAGGCTTCGAGTTCGATGACCTGATCGCCGACGTTATCGACGTAGTAAGTGTCGCTGCCGCCGTTGCCGATCATGGTATCGGCGCCACCCTTGCCGTCGAAGACATTGTTGCCGGCGTTGCCGGTCATGCGGTTGTTCAGCTCGTTGCCGGTGCCGTTGATGTTGCCGTTGCCGCTGAGCAGGATGTTCTCCAGGTTGGCGCCCAGGGTGTAGTCGATGGAGGTATAGACCCGATCGAGATCGGTGAGCGAGGTACTGGTCTCGATCACCACATCGCCGACGTTGTCGACATAGTAGGTGTCGCTGCCATCACCGCCGATCATGGTGTCAGCGCCGGCCTTGCCATCGAGGAAGTTGTTGCCGGCGTTGCCGGTCAGCACATTGTTCAGCTCATTGCCGTTGCCATTGAGGTTGGCGCTGCCCAGCAGGGTCAGGTTCTCGACATTGGTGCCAAGGGTGTAGTCAATGGACGAGAACACCTGATCGACATCGGTGAGCGAGGCTTCGAGTTCGATGACCTGATCGCCGACGTTGTCGACGTAGTAAGTGTCGCTGCCGCCGTTGCCGATCATGATGTCGGCGCCGCCCTTGCCGTCGAAGACGTTGTTGCCGGCGTTGCCGGTCATGCGGTTGTTCAGCTCGTTGCCGGTGCCGTTGATGTTGCCGTTGCCGCTGAGCAGGATGTTCTCCAGGTTGCTGCCCAGGGTGTAGTCGATGAAGGTGAACACCCGGTCGAGATCGGTGAGCGAGGTACCGGTTTCGATCACCATATCGCCGACGTTGTCGACGTAGTAGGTATCACTGCCATCGCCACCGATCATGACGTCTGCACCGGCCTTGCCATCGAGGAAGTCGTTGCCGGCATTGCCGGTGAGAATGTTGTTGCCAGCGTTACCGGTCAGAACGTTGTTCAGTTCGTTGCCGTTGCCATTGAGGTTGGCGCTGCCCAGCAGGGTCAGGTTCTCGACATTGGTGCCAAGGGTGTAGTCAATGGACGAGAAAACTTGGTCAACATCGGTGAGCGAGGCTTCGAGTTCGATGACCTGATCGCCGACGTTATCGACGTAATAAGTGTCGCTGCCGCCGTTGCCGATCATGGTATCGGCGCCACCCTTGCCGTCGAAGACATTGTTGCCGGCGTTGCCGGTCATGCGGTTGTTCAGCTCGTTGCCGGTGCCGTTGATGTTGCCGTTGCCGCTGAGCAGGATGTTTTCCAGGTTGGCGGTGAGGGTGTAGTCGATGAAGGTATAGACCCGATCGAGATCGGTGAGCGAGGTACTGGTCTCGATCACCACATCGCCGACGTTGTCGACATAGTAGGTGTCGCTGCCATCACCACCGATCATGGTGTCAGCGCCGGCCTTGCCGTCGAGGAAGTCATTGCCGGCATTGCCGGTGAGAATGTTGTTGCCGGCGTTACCAGTCAGAATGTTATTCAGCTCGTTGCCGGTACCGTTGAGATTGCCTGAGTCTGTCAGCGTCAGGTTCTCGATGTTGGCGCCCAACGTAAAATCGACGCTGGAGAAAACCCAATCGGTATCGCTGAGCGAAGTACTTGTTTCGGTGACAACGTCACCGATGTTGTCAACGTAATAGATATCGCTACCATCGCCGCCATCCATCGTATCGGCCCCGGCACCACCATAGAGCGAATTGTTGAGCGCATTACCGACCAGCGAGTCGTTGAACTGCGACCCGATGGCGTTTTCAATCTTGGCTCCATAGGCGATGGCGAGCCCGTTATTGATGGCGGTCTGGTTGTTCAGATTGGTGAACGACTTGCCAATCTGGCTGTAGGCCCCTTCATTCAGGTCGATGCTGACCGCTGCCAGCTGGTTGCTTGCATCGATGGTGTCGTTACCGCCTGCATCCCAAATGGTCTCGAAGATCGATTGGTTTGCATCCCATTTGTACATATTGTCGCCGGTCTGCCAAAGCATGTTGACGCCGTACAGGCTCTGAATCGCGACGATATCGAGCACCATGGGAGTGGTGGGCTGGTAGGAATAGTTACTGTTGTAACTCATCACCGTGAAATGAACATCGTCCAGTGAGGGATCCAGCAGCGTGTTGTTGGTTGCACTGAAATCGAATGGGTGTTTGAGGCCCAGGGCATGACCGATTTCATGCACAAACGTCATGAAGTCATAAGTGCCTTTGGATGGATTGGGGTCATTTGTCTGCGGACCTATCCATACGTCACCGCCAGCAGGGTTGTTGGCCGGAAAGTAGGCCCAGGCAGCGGTTTTGTCATCCATCAAGCGATAACCACCGAAGCGCAAGTCACCGACGTTGTTCAGGGTATCGCTGGTCAAGGTGAAATTCAGATTGGCGACAGCACTCCACGTGTTAAGTGCGTTGATCGCTGCTGTCTTTTGACCTTGTGTCAGTTCATACAGTGCATCGTATTCGTTGTCAGGGCTGTAGTTGATAACGAAATAAGAAGTGCCGGGCGCCATGAAGCTATAGCTGAGATTGGTCGGCCCGAGCGGCTTCCAGTTGGAGCCAAACCAGTATGTTCCGGAAATAATACTGTCGACCGTGGCGTTGCCGGTCAGTGACGCAGGGAGGCTTAATGAATACGTCTTGGGCGTTGGCATGCGGGATTTCCTGGGTGCGCTGCGGCCCTTCCTGGATGCGACCGCTACAAAAAAATGCGATTTTGCACCAGAAACAATACATTTGACATCATTGGGCCACTATCTTTCTGATTAGTGGCGTCAAATTACTGACCGGGCGATCTATATCGGCATGTGAAGTAGAATCCTGAAGCAAGCCCACTTGCCGTTTGTCCAGGATCTCTATGTCCGTTTCCAGCCCCGTGCTTATCCGAGAAACCTTCCCCGTCGGCCCCCTTCAGTGCAACTGCACGATCATCGGCGACCCGATCACCAAAAAAGCCATCGTTGTCGATCCGGGCGGCAATCCTGACCTGATCATGGCCCGCCTCGATGCGTTGGGCCTGAAAGTGGTCAGCATCATTCACACGCACGCACACCTCGATCACTTCCTGGCTTCCGGGCAGATGAAGGAGAAGACCGGCGCCACCTTGCATCTGCACAAGGAAGACCAGTTTCTCTGGGACAACCTCGAAATGCAGTGCCAGATGTTCGGTGTGCCCTACACCCCGGTGCCGTCGCCGGATCGCTGGCTGAGCGACGACGAAGAGCTGGCCTGCGGCTGTGGCGTGGCGTTGCACACACCGGGTCATACGCCAGGTTCCATGAGCTTCTGGTTTTCCGAGGCTAAGCTGTTGATTGCCGGCGACACGCTGTTTCGTCGCGGAGTAGGGCGCACGGATTTGTGGGGCGGCGATCAGGCGACCATCGTGCGATCGATCAAGCAGCGGCTGTACACCCTGGATGAAGACGCGACCGTTGTGGCCGGGCATGGTCCGGATACGCGTCTGGGGGATGAAATGCGCGAGAACCCGTTTGTGCGTGCCTAAACATTTTGTCACGGGTGCCCGGCGGAATTTTTGTGCATTGTCATGATCCAACGCCCGCACGGGCCAATTGCCAATGGCCGCTGCACCACAGAATGCAAAATGTAGGAGCACTCCATGTTCACCACGCGTCGTTTGATTATTGTCGCTACTGCCGTGGCCGTCTTGTCCGGCTGCGCCTCGCCCAACCCGTATGACAATCAGGGTCAGGCCGACGGTGGCTCCCAGGGCATGAGCAAAACCGCCAAGTACGGTGGCCTCGGTGCGCTGGCCGGCGCGCTGGCCGGTGCCGCCATCGACCACAACAACCGCGGCAAGGGTGCGCTGATCGGCGCAGCCGTCGTCGGTGCCTCGGCCGCCGGTTACGGCTACTACGCCGACCAGCAGGAGAAAAAACTGCGCGCCAGCATGGCCAACACCGGGGTTGAAGTGCAGCGTCAGGGCGATCAGATCAAGCTGATCATGCCGGGCAACATCACTTTCGCCACCGATTCGGCGAACATCGCTTCCAGCTTCTATCAGCCGCTGAATAATCTGGCCAACTCCCTGAAGGAGTTCAACCAGAACCAGATCGAAATCGTTGGCTACACCGACAGCACCGGCAGTCGTCAGCACAACATGGACCTGTCCCAGCGTCGTGCGCAGAGCGTGGCGACCTACCTGACTTCGCAAGGTGTCAGCGGTGCCAACCTGAGCGCCCGCGGTGCCGGTCCGGATAATCCGATCGCCAGCAACGGTGACGTCAACGGCCGGGCGCAGAACCGCCGCGTCGAGGTCAACCTCAAGGCGATCCCGGGCCAGCAGTACGGTGGCCAGCAACAGCCGGGCACGGTTCAGCAATACCCGTAACCGTCAGCTACAAAAAAGCCCCCGGACAAGTGATTGTCCGGGGGCTTTTTGTTGGCGCGAAGGCTGATTACTTCTTCAGGCCGTAATGCTCGTCGAGCATGCCCGGCGAGTTCGGGGTCTTCGGCGCGTAGTCACGCGGCGGTTCCTGATCCCGTGGTGGCGTCAGGCGTTCCCGTGGAGCCTGTGCGGCCTCGGAGTGCAACGAAGCCAGCAGGCGTTGACGAGTCTGCTCGTCCAGGGCCAGGCGGTTGGCGCCCTCGGCGAGGTGATCCTGCACTTCCTGATAGCTCTGGGTCAGTTTCTTGACCAGATTGGCGGTGCTGTTGAAGTGGGTCACCACTTCGTTCTGATAACTGTCGAAACGTTCCTGAATATCATCCAGTTGACGCTGCGTGCGGCTGGGTGCGGCGTTCGGCGCAACGCGAGCGATCAGGAAACCAATGGCGACACCCACAACCAGGGCAAGAGTCGGTAACAACCAAACTAAGAGCGAGTGTTCCACGAGTCCTTCCTCTATAAACGGCTTTGCTTTACGTTAACGGCTCGAACCTGCGCTGTATACCGCGATTCACTCGCAATAGACTGGCACAGACAATTTGCTAGACGAGTCGACCCGATTCGAGGTCACGGAGTTCCTTCCTTGCTGATGCGTGAAACCCCTGTAGTGATTGATGGCCCGGTGGGGCAACTTGAGTCTTTGTATCTGGACAACGAGCAGCCACGCGGCATCGCGCTGATCTGCCACCCGAACCCGGTGCAGGGCGGCACCATGCTCAACAAGGTCGTCTCGACCCTGCAGCGCACCGCGCGCGACGCGGGTCTTATCACCTTGCGCTTCAACTATCGGGGCGTGGGTGCCAGCGAAGGCTCCCATGACATGGGCACCGGTGAAGTCGATGACGCCCAGGCCGCCGCCGCCTGGCTGCTGGACAAACACCCGGGTCTGCCACTGACCCTGTTCGGTTTCTCCTTCGGTGGATTTGTTGCGGCAAGTCTCGGCGGTCGTCTCGAAGCCCAAGGCATTACGCTCAAGCACCTGTTCATGGTTGCGCCGGCGGTGATGCGTCTGGGCGATCAGGATCAACTGCCGCAGCAGGGCGAACTGACCGTGATCCAGCCGGAAACCGACGAAGTGATCGATCCGCAGTTGGTCTACGAATGGTCCGACAAACTCCAGCGCCCCCATGAGCTGCTGAAAGTGGCAGAATGCGGACACTTTTTTCATGGCAAGCTGACCGATCTCAAGGATCTGATCCTGCCGCGTCTCTCGAATTGATTGCAGTCTGACAAGCGATTACCCATGACGAACCGTACCCGCATCCTCACCGGCATCACCACCACCGGCACCCCGCACCTGGGCAACTACGCCGGCGCCATCCGCCCGGCGATTCTCGCCAGCCGCGACAGCAATGCCGATTCGTTCTACTTCCTGGCCGACTATCACGCCCTGATCAAGTGCGATGACCCGCTGCGCATCCAGCGCTCGCGTCTGGAAATCGCCGCGACCTGGCTGGCCGGTGGCCTGGATGTGGATCGCGTGACCTTCTATCGTCAGTCCGACATCCCGGAAATCCCTGAGCTGACCTGGCTGCTGACCTGCGTCGCCGCCAAGGGCCTGCTCAACCGCGCCCACGCCTACAAGGCTTCGGTGGACAAGAACGTCGAGACCGGCGAAGACCCGGATGCCGGCATCACCATGGGCTTGTACAGCTATCCGGTGCTGATGGCGGCGGACATTCTGATGTTCAACGCACACAAGGTGCCGGTCGGTCGCGACCAGATCCAGCACGTAGAAATGGCCCGCGACATTGGTCAGCGCTTCAACCACCTGTTCGGCCAGGGCAAAGAGTTCTTCACCATGCCCGAAGCGCTGATCGAGGAAAGCGTGGCCACGTTGCCGGGTCTGGACGGTCGCAAGATGTCCAAAAGCTACGACAACACCATTCCGCTGTTCTCCAGCGCCAAGGAAATGAAGGACGCGATTTCGCGCATCGTTACCGACTCCCGCGCGCCGGGCGAAGCGAAAGATCCGGACAACTCGCACCTGTTCACCCTGTTCCAGGCCTTCTCCACGCCGGCGCAGGCCGACGAGTTCCGCAGCGAACTGCTAGGCGGTCTGGGCTGGGGCGAGGCGAAGAACCGTCTGTTCCAATTGCTCGACAACGAGCTGGGCGAATCCCGCGAGCGTTATCACCAGTTGATCGAACGTCCGGCAGATCTGGAAGACATCCTGCAACACGGCGCCAAGAAGGCCCGTGCGGTGGCGACGCCGTTCCTCAATGAGTTGCGCGAAGCGGTCGGCCTGCGCTCCTTCGTCAATCAGGTTCAGGTGGCTGCGACCACCAAGAAGAAAGCCGCGAAAGCCGCACGTTTCGTCAGCTTCCGTGAAGACGACGGCAGCTTCCGTTTCCGTCTGCTGGCGGCCGACGGCGAGCAATTGCTGCTGTCGCGCAACTTCGCCGACGGAAAAACCGCCGGTCAGGTGACCAAGCAACTGCAATCGGGTCAGGCGCTGGATGTGCGCAGCGAAGACCTGAGCTTCAGCGTCTGGCTGGAAGGCGAGTGTGTCGGCGACAGCCCGGCGTTCGCCGACGTGGCTGCTCGGGATGCGGCCGTCGAGGCCCTGCGGATCGCTCTGACACCGGTTCAGGAATAATCAACGGCCCGGCCCGACCAAGGGCCGATTGCCATTCCCACGGGCCATCGCTACAGTGACGGCCCGTTTTTGTTGCCTTGCTAACGAATTATGACGCCCCTAGAACGATATCAAGCTGATCTGAAACGCCCGGACTTTTTCCATGACGCCGCGCAGGAAACTGCTGTGCGTCATCTGCAACGCCTGTACGACGATCTGATCGCGGCCGAGCAGAACAAGCCGGGTTTGCTGGGCAAGCTGTTTGGCAAAAAGGATCAGACGCCGGTCAAGGGTCTGTATTTCTGGGGCGGCGTGGGTCGCGGCAAGACTTACCTGGTGGACACCTTCTTCGAAGCCCTGCCATTCAAGGAAAAGACCCGCACTCACTTCCATCGCTTCATGAAGCGTGTGCACGAAGAGATGAAAACCCTCGGCGGCGAGAAAAATCCGCTGACCATCATCGCCAAGCGCTTCGCGACTGAATCTCGGGTCATCTGCTTCGATGAATTCTTCGTCTCCGACATCACCGACGCCATGATCCTCGGCACGCTGATGGAAGAGCTGTTCAAGAACGGTGTGACCCTGGTCGCCACGTCGAACATCGTGCCGGACGGCCTGTACAAGGACGGCCTGCAACGCGCGCGTTTTCTGCCGGCCATCGCGCTGATCAAGCAGAACACCGAGATTGTCAACGTCGACAGCGGCGTCGACTACCGTCTGCGCCACCTCGAACAAGCGGAGTTGTTCCACTTCCCGCTCGACGAAGCCGCTCACGAAAGCCTGCGCAAGAGCTTCCGCGCGCTGACGCCGGAATGCACGGCGGCGGTGGAAAACGATGTGCTGATCATCGAAAACCGCGAAATCCGTGCCCTGCGTACTTGCGATGACGTGGCCTGGTTCGACTTCCGCGAACTGTGCGACGGCCCGCGCAGCCAGAACGACTACATCGAGCTGGGCAAGATCTTCCACGCCGTGCTGCTCAGTGGCGTGGAGCAGATGAGCGTCACCACCGACGACATCGCCCGACGCTTCATCAACATGGTCGACGAGTTCTACGACCGTAACGTCAAACTGATCATTTCTGCCGAAGTCGAGTTGAAAGACCTGTACACCGGCGGACGCCTGACGTTCGAGTTCCAGCGTACCCTCAGCCGTCTGCTGGAGATGCAATCCCACGAATTCCTGTCCCGGGCGCACAAGCCTTAAGCGGATTCGGCAAACAAAAAGGGCCTGCAGATGCAGGCCCTTTTTTGTGTCTGGTCGAATCGTCAGGCCGCTTGCTGGAACTGCTGTCGGTACTGGTTTGGCGACAGTTCGGTGTGCTGGCGGAACAGCCGTGCGAAGAAGCTCGCATCGTCGTAGCCGACTTCGTAGCTGATGGTCTTGATGCTCTTGCGGCTGCCGGAGAGCAGGCCTTTGGCAGTCTCGATACGCAGCCGTTGCAGGTAGTGCAGCGGCTTGTCACCGGTTGCGGTCTGGAAGCGACGCATGAAGTTGCGGATGCTCATGCCGTGCTCGCGCGCCACGTCTTCGAAGCGGAACTTGTCGGCGAAATGCTCTTCGAGCCAGTGCTGGATCTGCAGGATGATCACGTCCTGGTGCAGCTTCTGGCCCCCGAAACCGATGCGGCCCGGGGCGTAGCTGCGCTGCACTTCATAGAGAATGTCGCGGGCCACCGCCTGGGCCACATTGGCGCCGCAGAAGCGCTCGATCAGGTAAATGTAGAGATCGCAGGCGGAGGTGGTACCGCCGGCACAGTACAGGTTGTCGGCGTCGGTCAGGTGTTTGTCCTGATTGAGATAGACCTTGGGGAATCGCTCGGCGAAGGCATTGAAGAAGCGCCAGTAGGTGGTCGCTTCCTTGCCGTTGAGCAATCCGGCCTCGGCCAGCCAGAACACCCCGGTGGCCTCGCCGCAGAGCACGGCGCCCCGGGCGTGCTGCTCGCGCAGCCACGGCAGGATCTGTGGATAACGTTGGCACAGCGTATCGAAATCGTCCCAGAAGGCCGGGAGGATGATGACGTCGGCGTTTTCCAGACCGCCGTCCACCGGCATGACCACGTCACTGAAGCTGTTCACCGGTTTGCCGTCGGGGCTGACCAGGCGGGTTTCGAACGCCGGAGTCAGGCCGTGGCCCAGTTGTTTGCCGTAACGCAGGCTGGCCAGATGGAAGAAATCCTTGGCTTGCATGAGGGTGGAAGCGAAAACCCGGTCGATCGCCAGGATGCTGACGCGCCGCAAGGGCGTGGAGACTTGCTTGGACATAATTCAACTTTTGTTTTTATAAGGGAAAGTGGTCACCAGACGGCTGGATCGTCTTATTTTTTGTCGGATGTGTCCAGTGTCCTGTATCGGAAGCGAGGCTTAGTCTCTGAAGGTCTGATCCCTCCAACAATAAAGAAAAGGTGCCGCATGATTCCCAGAACCTTGTTCAGCTCCGAGCACGAATTGTTCCGCGACAGCGTACGAACATTCCTCGAAAAAGAGGCCGTGCCGTTCCATGGGCAATGGGAAAAGCAAGGCTACATCGACCGCAAACTGTGGAACAAGGCGGGGGAGGCGGGGATGCTTTGCTCGCACCTGCCAGAGGAATACGGCGGGTTGGGGGCGGACTTTCTTTACAGCGCAGTCGTGATCGAAGAAGTAGGGCGGCTGGGTCTGACCGGCATTGGTTTCTCGCTGCATTCGGACATTGTCGCGCCGTACATCCTGCATTACGGCAGCGAGGCGCTGAAGCAGAAGTACCTGCCGAAACTGGTGTCTGGCGAGATGGTGACCGCGATCGCCATGACCGAACCGGGCGCCGGTTCCGACCTGCAAGGGGTCAAGACCACGGCGGTGCTGGATGGCGACGAATATGTGATCAACGGTTCGAAAACCTTTATCACCAATGGCTTTCTGGCGGATCTGGTGATCGTCGTCGCCAAGACCGATCCCAAGGCCGGCGCCAAGGGCACCAGCCTGTTTCTGGTGGAGGCGAATACGCCGGGCTTCGACAAGGGCAAGCGCCTGGAGAAGGTCGGAATGAAGGCTCAGGACACGTCGGAATTGTTCTTTCAGGACGTGCGCGTGCCGAAGGAAAACCTGTTGGGTCAGGCCGGGGCGGGGTTTGCCTATCTGATGCAGGAACTGCCGCAGGAGCGTCTGACCGTGGCGATTGGCGGTCTGGCTTCAGCCGAGGCGGCGCTGCAGTGGACGCTGGATTACACCCGCGACCGCAAGGCGTTCGGCAAATCGATTGCCGACTTCCAGAATACCCGCTTCAAACTGGCGGAAATGGCCACCGAGATTCAGATCGGCCGGGTGTTCGTCGATCGCTGCCTGGAGTTGCACCTGCAGGGCAAGCTTGATGTGCCGACGGCGGCGATGGCCAAGTATTGGGGCACCGACCTGCAATGCAAGGTGCTCGACGAGTGCGTGCAACTGCATGGCGGCTACGGTTTCATGTGGGAATACCCGGTGGCCCGGGCCTGGGCGGATGCAAGGGTGCAGCGGATCTATGCCGGCACCAATGAAATCATGAAGGAGATCATTGCGCGGTCGCTTTGAGTTTTGCAGTGAGTTGACTGGCCCCTTCGCGAGCAGGCTCGCTCCCACAAGGATCACGCTGTAACTGTGGGAGCGAGCCTGCTCGCGAAGCTTTTAGCGGCTGATCACGGTGCCGGGTTCGGATGATCCTTGTGAATCGCTTCGATTCCTTCCAGCACTTCCCTCGACAGTTTCAGCTCGTAGCTGGCGATGTTGCTGTCCAGTTGCTCCAGCGTCGTCGCCCCGATGATGTTGCTGGTGACGAATGGTTGCTGATTCACAAACGCCAGGGCCATTTGTGCCGGATCCAGGCCGTGTTCACGGGCCAGTGCGACGTAACGGCTGCACGCCGCCTCCGATTGCGAGTTGAAATAGCGGCTGAAGCGGCTGTAGAGGCTCAGGCGGCCTTTCGGCGGACGCGCCCCGCCTTCGTACTTGCCCGACAGGAAACCGAACGCCAGCGGCGAATAGGCGAGCAGGCCGCATTGCTCGCGGATGGCGATTTCCGCCAGGCCGATCTCGAAACTGCGGTTGAGCAGGTTGTACGGGTTCTGGATCGACACGGCGCGCGGCCAGCCACGGGCTTCGGCCAGGGCGAGAAAGCGCATGGTGCCCCACGGCGTTTCGTTGGACAGGCCGATGTGGCGGATCTTGCCCGCCTTCACTTGCTCATCGAGCGCTTCAAGGGTGTCTTCGAGCGGCGTCAGGTTGGCTTCGGTCTGGTGCTTGTAGCCCAGCTGTCCGAAAAAGTTGGTGCTGCGCTCCGGCCAGTGCAATTGATACAAGTCGATGTAGTCGGTCTGCAGGCGCTTGAGGCTGGCGTCCACGGCTTCGGTGATGTGCTGGCGGTTGTGGCGCAGGTTCTTGTCGCGGATGTAGTCGATGGTGTTGCCGGGGCCGGCGATCTTGCTGGCGAGGATCCAGTCGGCGCGGTCGCCGCGGCTCTTGAAGTAATTGCCGATGTAGCGCTCGGTGGTGGCGTAGGTTTCGGCTTTCGGCGGTACCGGGTACATCTCGGCGGTGTCGAGGAAATTGATCCCGGCCTCTTTTGCCCGTTCAATCTGGGCGAAGGCTTCAGCTTCAGTGTTTTGCTCGCCCCAGGTCATGGTGCCGAGGCAGATTGCACTCACGTTCAGGTCGGTACGGCCTAGCTGGCGATAGTCCATCGGGTGCTCCTTGGGCAAAACAAGCATAAAAGCAGGTTGAAATTTTTTTCGCAATCTGCATAATTGCCGACCTCTTTCTGCAGTGGAAGTGATGCGCCGCCGCCGAAGAATCTTGCCGTTGAACGGACGCGCCGACCCGAGCCCCCGAAAGCGTCTGTATCCGGCTGCCTTTGACTTGTCAAAGTACGCACTATTCAGTAAGATCCGCCGTCTTATTTACAGGCGGCCCCTGAGGCTATAAAGAATGAAAACTTTTACTGCTAAACCGGAAACAGTAAAGCGCGACTGGTTTGTCGTCGACGCTGCTGGTCAGACCCTGGGTCGTCTGGCCACCGAAATCGCGAGCCGTCTGCGTGGCAAGCACAAGCCTGAGTACACTCCTCACGTTGACACCGGCGACTACATCGTCGTAATCAACGCCGAGCAGATCCGTGTTACCGGTGCTAAAACCACTGACAAAATGTACTACTCCCACTCCGGTTTCCCGGGCGGCATCAAGTCGATCAACTTTGAAAAGCTGATCGCCAAGGCCCCTGAGCGCGTGATCGAGACCGCGGTTAAAGGCATGCTGCCTAAAAACCCACTGGGTCGCGACATGTACCGTAAGCTGAAAGTCTATGCGGGCGCTGCACACCCTCATACTGCTCAGCAGCCCCAAGAACTGAAGATTTAACGGAATAGTTCATTATGTCGGCGACTCAAAATTACGGCACTGGCCGTCGCAAGACCGCAACCGCACGCGTTTTCCTGCGTCCGGGTACTGGTAACATCTCCATCAACAACCGCTCCCTGGACACGTTCTTCGGTCGCGAAACTGCCCGCATGGTAGTTCGTCAGCCGCTGGAACTGACTGAGACTGTCGAGAAGTTCGACATCTACGTCACCGTCATCGGTGGTGGTGTAAGTGGTCAGGCTGGCGCAATCCGCCACGGCATCACTCGCGCTCTGATGGACTACGACGAAACCCTGCGTAGCGCTCTGCGCAAAGCTGGCTTCGTTACTCGCGACGCCCGTGAAGTTGAACGTAAGAAAGTTGGTCTGCGTAAAGCGCGTAAGCGTCCGCAGTACTCGAAGCGTTAATTTCGCTTCCACGTTCAAAAAGAACGCCCGATTCCTCACGGAACCGGGCGTTTTTTTATGCGTGCGATTTCTTGAATAATTGCGCTGTGACAACTTGCCACATTCGTAGACCCCCTATACTACAAGGCTTGAGGGCCAGCCCTCCGGGTAATTACCTTGTCAGAATTGGGGGTTTTCATTACCATTCGGCAAAATTTTTATAAGTACATAGTTTCAATTTAGTAGACGCCTGATTTAACAGGCCACAAAGCTGATGGGAGAGGACTGAATGAGCAATGACGGCGTGAATGCAGGCCGGCGTCGCTTCTTGGTAGCAGCCACATCCGTGGTGGGTGCTGCAGGAGCGGTGGGGGCTGCGGTCCCGTTCGTGGGGTCATGGTTTCCCAGTGCCAAGGCGAAGGCTGCCGGAGCACCGGTGAAAGTGAATGTCAGCAAAATCGAGCCAGGGCAGCAGATGATTGCTGAATGGCGCGGCCAGCCGGTGTTCATTGTCCGCCGTACCGAGGAAATCCTGGGGAATCTCAAGAAGATCGAGGGCCAGCTCTCCGATCCGACCTCCAAAAACTCCACGCAACCCACTTATGTCGACCCTGAAGTGCGTTCGATCAAGCCGGAAATTCTCCTGCTGATCGGGATCTGCACTCACCTGGGTTGCTCACCGACCTTCCGTCCCGAAGTGGCACCCGCGGATCTGGGCAAGGACTGGGTAGGCGGCTATTTCTGCCCTTGCCACGGTTCCCACTACGATCTGGCTGGCCGCGTCTACAAGTCGCAACCTGCGCCTTTGAACCTGCCAGTACCCCCGCATTCCTATGAGACCGATGACCTGATTGTCATTGGCGTCGATACGGAGAAAGCGTGATGAGCAAGTTCATGGATTGGGTTGATGCACGCTTCCCCGCCACCAAAATGTGGGAAGACCATCTCAGCAAGTATTACGCTCCAAAAAACTTCAACTTCTTCTACTTCTTCGGCTCGCTGGCGCTGCTCGTTCTGGTCAACCAGATCGTCACCGGTGTCTGGCTGACCATGAGCTACACCCCGTCGGCGGAAGAAGCGTTCGCTTCCGTCGAATACATCATGCGCGACGTCGAGTACGGTTCGATCCTGCGTTTGCTGCACTCCACCGGCGCTTCGGCGTTCTTCATCGTGGTCTATCTGCACATGTTCCGTGGCCTGCTCTACGGTTCGTACCAGAAACCGCGTGAGCTGGTGTGGGTCTTCGGCATGCTGATTTATCTGGCGCTGATGGCCGAAGCCTTCATGGGTTACCTGCTGCCGTGGGGCCAGATGTCCTACTGGGGTGCCCAGGTGATCATCTCGCTGTTCGGCGCGATCCCGGTCATCGGCAACGACCTGACCCAGTGGATCCGTGGTGACTACCTGATTTCCGGGATCACCCTGAACCGCTTCTTCGCCCTGCACGTGGTTGCACTGCCGATCGTGATTCTCGGTCTGGTGGTGCTGCACATCCTGGCACTGCACGAAGTCGGTTCGAATAACCCGGACGGCGTGGACATCAAGAAGCACAAAGACGAAAACGGTATCCCGCTGGACGGCATCGCCTTCCACCCGTACTACACCGTGAAAGATATCGTCGGCGTCGTGGTGTTCCTGTTTATCTTCTGTTTCATTGTGTTCTTCTTCCCGGAAATGGGCGGTTACTTCCTCGAAAAACCTAACTTCGAGCAAGCCAACCCGTTCAAGACGCCTGAGCACATTGCACCGGTCTGGTACTTCACACCGTTCTACGCAATCTTGCGTGCGGTCCCTGACAAGCTCATGGGCGTTATCGCGATGGGGGCGGCAATTGCGGTGCTGTTCGTCCTGCCGTGGCTCGACCGCAGCCCGGTCAAGTCGATGCGCTATAAAGGCTGGATGAGCAAGATCTGGCTCGTGGTGTTCTGCATTTCGTTCGTGATCCTCGGCATTCTGGGCGTTCTGGCCCCGACGCCAGGCCGCACGCTGCTGTCGCAGGTCTGCACCTTCCTGTACTTCGCCTACTTCATTCTGATGCCGTTCTACACCAGGCTCGAGAAGACCAAACCGGTTCCGGAAAGGGTGACTGGCTGATGAAAAAGTTATTTTTTGCTCTGATTTTTGCTGCTCTGCCAGTGCTGTCTTTCGCGGCCGAACACGGTGGTCCGGAACTGGAAAAGGTCGATATCGACGTTTCCGACAAGGCTGCCCTGCAGGATGGCGCGCGTACCTTCGCCAACTATTGCATGGGTTGCCACAGTGCCAAGTTCCAGCGTTACGAGCGTGTGGCCGATGACCTTGGCGTTCCGCACGAACTGATGCTGGAAAAGCTGGTGTTCACCGGTGCCAAGATCGGCGATCACATGAACATCGGCATGCAGCCGGCCGACGCCAAGACCTGGTTCGGCGCAGCGCCGCCTGACCTGACGCTGGTGGCTCGTGTTCGCGGCACCGACTGGCTTTACGGTTATCTGAGGTCGTTCTACGAAGATCCTGCGCGTCCATGGGGCGTGAACAACAAGGTCTTCCCGAACGTCGGCATGCCTAACGTGCTGGTCGGCCTGCAAGGTCGTCAGGTCGTGGGTTGCAAACAGGTACAGATCGTCGAAGACGGCAAGAAGCAATATGACCCGCTGACCGGTACGCCTCTGACTCATGAAGCGTGCGATCAACTGACCATCGTGCCGAAAACCGGAACCCTCAACGAAGAGCAGTTCGATGAGAAGGTCAAGAATCTGGTAACCTTCCTGGCTTACTCGGCTAACCCGGTTAAGCTGCAACATCAGCGCATCGGTACTTACGTCTTGCTGTACCTGGCGTTCTTCTTTGTGTTCGCCTACCTGCTCAAGCGTGAATACTGGAAAGACGTGCACTGATACGCTTCAAGCAATTGCTGTTAATCGCGCGCGCCCAAGGGCGCCTCTGAAAACGCAACGCCTGGTTCGCCAGCGGTGCGGGAGGCGCCCTCTGGGCGCGCGCGTTTTTCCGGCTCCGACTATTTCAACAAGCGAGGAGGATCGCCATGGGCGTGACCAATCGGTTGGCCTGTTACTCCGACCCCGCCGACCACTATTCCCACCGAGTGCGCATCGTGCTTGCAGAGAAGGGTGTCAGCGCCGAAATCATTTTTGTGGAGGCTGGCCGTCAGCCACCTAAACTGATTGAAGTGAACCCTTACGGCAGTCTGCCCACGCTGGTCGATCGTGAACTGGCGTTGTGGGAGTCGACCGTGGTGATGGAGTACCTGGATGAGCGTTACCCGCATCCGCCATTGATGCCTGTGTACCCGGTGGCGCGTGCCAACAGCCGTCTGCTGATTCACCGCATTCAGCGCGACTGGTGTGGTCTGGTGGATCTGATTCTGGATTCGCGCACCAAGGAAGCGGCTCGTGCCGTGGCGCGCAAGGAATTGCGCGAAAGCCTGACGGGCGTGTCGCCGCTGTTTGCCGACAAGCCGTTTTTCCTCAGTGAGGAACAAAGTCTGGTGGATTGCTGCCTATTGCCAATACTCTGGCGTTTGCCGATTCTGGGTATAGAACTGCCGCGGCCGGCCAAGCCGCTGCTTGATTATATGGAGCGTCAGTTTGCGCGTGAGGCTTTCCAGGCGAGTCTGTCTGGTGTCGAACGCGACATGCGCTAAGGCTTAAGGAGCCGCTATGAACTCCAGTCGACCTTATCTGGTCCGCGCGCTCTACGAGTGGATTGTGGATAACGATTGCACCCCGCACATGCTGGTCAATTCCGAGTACCCGGCAGTGCAGGTACCACAGGGTTTTGCCAGCGACGGGCAAATTGTCCTGAATATTTCGCCGAGTGCCGTGCGGCACTTGCACATGGACAACGACGTTGTGACCTTCGAAGGTCGCTTCGGCGGCGTCCCGCACAGCCTGTACGTGCCGATTGCTGCAATCCTGGGAATCTACGCCCGGGAGAACGGTCAGGGCATGGTGTTCGATCTGGAGTCGCCGATGGATGACGAAGACGAGATCGAACAGGATGACGATATCCCGCCACCGGACAGCGAACCACCGCGCCCAAGCGGCCGGCCAAGCCTGAAAGTGGTGAAGTAATAAAAAAGGCGATCCGGTTGGATCGCCTTTTTTGTGCTCGCGAAAGCGCTTTCGCAAGCGCCGCCGAGGGCAGATCGTTCTCAGTCGATGTATTCGAACAGCTTCACAATCTTCTGCACACCGGAAACACCCTGAACCAGATTGGTCGCCTGGGCGGCTTCCTGTTTGGTCAGCAGGCCCAGCAGATAGACGATACCGTTCTCGGTCACGACCTTGATGCGCGAGCCGGGAATGCTGGCATCGGTGAGCATCTGGGTCTTGATCTTGGTGGTCAGCCAGGAGTCGTTCTGGCGGGCAATGAAGCCAGAAGGTGCGATCACTTGCAGTTCGTTATGGACCTTTTTCACGCGCTGAACGTTAGCGGCTGCCTGTTCGGCTTTCTCCTTGAGGTCTGCGCGCGGGGTCTGGCCGGCCAGCAGCACGACGCCGTTGAAGCTGGTGACGACGATGTGCGAGTCGTTGTCCAGGGCCGGATCGGCCTTGGCCACGTTGACGCCGACTTTGGTTTCGATCAGCGAGTCATCGATCTTGCTGCCGAAAGTGCGGGTGCCACGGTCGTCTTCGATCGGCGCTTCACGGCTGGCATTCACCACCGACGTGCAGCCGCTGATGCCGAGGCACAGGGTCAAGGCCAGAAGGCCAAGGCGATTAGGGGTCATTCTTCACTCCCGAACAGTTGGCTGTCGATCAGATCGCAAAGGCAATGGATCGCCAGCAAGTGGACTTCCTGAATACGTGCGGTGACGTTGGCCGGTACACGGATCTCGACGTCTTCGGGCAGCAGCAGCGAAGCCATGCCGCCGCCATCGCGTCCGGTCAATGCTACGACAATCATTTCGCGATCATGTGCGGCCTGGATCGCCTGAATAATGTTCGCCGAGTTGCCGCTGGTCGAAATCGCCAGCAACACATCACCCGGCTGGCCGAGTGCGCGGATCTGCTTGGAGAACACTTCGTTGTAGCTGTAGTCGTTGGCGATCGAGGTGATGGTCGAGCTGTCGGTGGTCAGCGCGATCGCCGGCAGGCTAGGGCGCTCACGCTCGAAACGGTTGAGCAGTTCCGAAGAGAAGTGCTGGGCATCGCCGGCCGAGCCGCCGTTACCGCACGAGAGCATTTTGCCCTCGTTGAGCAGGGCGTTGACCATCACCTGGCTGGCTTGCTCGATGTGCGGTGCAAGTACGTCCATCGCCTGTTGCTTGGTGTCGATGCTGGCCTGAAAAAGCTGGCGAATTCGGGATTGCATGTCCATCTGTGTGACCTTAATTAGCGCGGCTGTCCGGCACGTGAATGTGCAGCCCGCAAAGCAAAGAGCAAAAGTGTTGAGTGAAAGTGTCCGGGTCGGAGTGGGCGGTCAACTGTCGAACGCATTCTGCAACCAGTTCAGCTGACCCTGGTGACTGTCGATGGCCACCACGTCGAAGCGGCAGGGGGAATTGGCCCAACGCGACTCGCGCTGAAGAAAAAACTGCGCGGCGAAAATCAGTTTCTGCCGTTTGCGCCCATCGATGCTGTCGAGTGCGCCACCCCATTGAGTGTTCTTTCGGTAACGGACTTCGACGAATACTACTGTATCGCCATCAAGCATGACCAGATCAAGCTCGCCGCGTTTGCATGACCAGTTCTGCGCCAGCAGGCGCAGACCCTGGTGTTGCAGATGCTCGAGCGCCTGGCGCTCGGCATCCTTGCCGCTTTGCAGGTGTGACCTGTCGGGCATCAGCGTGGAGTGTCCGGCAGGCGCTGGATCTGGCCGCTGACAAACTGCGCCCATGGCAACTGACGTACGACGCGCTGGGACTGGGTCATGCCCAGGCTGCCCGATTGACCTTCGATGCGGCTGTCCGGCAGTGCCTTGAGCTGATCCAGGCGTGGCGCCAGGCGATAGGCATCGACGCCCATCGCGTACAGGCGGCCGAGGCTACCGGCGGCTTGTGGCCATTGCGCGGTGACCTGCTGGCGCAGCGGATCGCTGGTTTCCAGCAGCCACGGGGTTTCGCAGAAGCGCACGCCGTTCATGTCGTTGTACTGGTTGACGTCACCGCTGGCGCTGAACACGTGGGAGGTCGCGTAGACCGGCACGTCACCGGCGTACTGGAAGTTCAGGGTCGGCTTGATCTGCTGCGCCTGCTGCGGGGTGGCGGCGAGGAAGATGAATTCGATGTCCTGGCGACGCGAAGGCTGGGCGGCAACGTTGGTGCCGGCAGCATTCTGCAGGCTCTTGGCGCGGGCTTCGCTCTGACGCAGCTGGAACATGTCGGCGATCTGCTGGGCGAGTTGCACTGGCTGGTCGACACGTTCGGTGGCGACGATGCTGCCGCCGTTGGCTTGCCAGTCCTGGCTGAACGCGCGCAGGACGCGATCGCCCCATTCGCCTTTCGGCACCATGATGGCGGCGCGATGCAGGCCGTCGGCACGGGCGCGGCGGGAAACTTCGCGGGCTTCGTCTTCAGCGGCCAGACCAAACTGGAACAGCTGCGCCGGGCCTTGATCACCTTCGCTGTAGTTCAGGGCGAGGGTGGTGATCGGCAGTTGCGGGCGAGTGCTCAACTGTTTGACCAGCGGCTTTTCCAGCGGGCCGACGACCAGTTGCACGCCATCGGCCTGGGCCTTGCGGTAGAACTCGTCGAGGTTGGTCAGTTTCGAGCTGTCATAGAACTCGATGGCCGGTGGTTTCTGGCCGGCTTGCTGAGCCTGATAGTGCGCAGCCATGAAGCCGTCACGCAGGGCCTTGCCGACCGAGGCCAGTGGGCCGTCCTGTGGCAGGAGCAGGGCGATCTTGCTCAGGGGCTGGCTGGCCAGTTCCTTGAGTTTGGTCAGGGGCAGCGGCAGGTTGATTGCGGCTGGGTGTTTCGGATGCTGGTTGCGCCAGTTGTCGATGGCGGCTTGCTGTTGCTCCAGGGTGCCGGCGGTTTTCACCGCCAGGGCCAGGCTCATCCAGCCGCCGAGGTCATCGGTGGTGTTCGCTTGCAGTTGATCGGCCGGCAGCGACGCAATCAGGGTCCAGATCGCTTCGTGGTTCTTGCTGGCGGCTTCGCCTTCCAGCATCGGCGCGATGAAGATGCGCTCGCGGGCGGCAGCCAGGGTCTGGCCGTCGGCTTCAAGGGCGCGGGCGTGAACGGTGCCGGCGCGAACTTGCAGTGGTACCGACATCTCGCTCAGGCGTTGCAGGCTTGGATGGCTCAAGGCAGTCAGCGCGGCTTTCGGCTGGTTGCGGGTCATGGCCAGTTCAGCAGACAGCGTGCTGGCGAATGCCTGCTGGCCCGGCTGGAGTTGATCCATCGGTACCTGTTGCAGGATTTGCGCGGACTGTCCCGCATTGCCCTGGCGGTACGCCATGTCTGCCGCACTCAGGCGCAGCAATGCAGCCTTGTCCGGCGATTTGGCCTGGGCAGCCTGTTCGAGCAGTTGCTCGATGGTGGCATCCGGGGTCCGTGGAAGTTCGCCAAGGCTGGAGGAAGGGGAGCTGGCGCAAGCCGCCAGCAAGGCAGCGAGGCAGAGGGCAGTGAACAGCCGCAGGCAAGCGATCATGTAAGTGTTCCTGATACTCGATCAAATTAGCGTCGAATTGTACCCAAGCACTGGCCGGGGCGCGATGTTACTGGCGTGAAACCGTCAATTTAGCTGATACAAAGAGTGCGCAGCCTCACAATGGTGCGACAAACCGTGTCCGACCCGGGCGCATCGTCCGGCGCGTGACGCGTTACAATGGCGGCTTTTACCGATCATGAGGTGTGCGCTTTGACTGCTCCAGGTCCTTTGAATTCCGCTGCGGGCTCGCTTTATGTGGTGGCGACGCCCATAGGCAACCTGGATGACATCAGCGCCCGGGCGTTGAAGATCCTGCGCGAGGTGGCACTGATCGCCGCCGAAGATACGCGCCATTCCCAGCGCCTGATGCAGCACTTCGGCATCTCCACGCCGCTGGCAGCCTGTCACGAGCATAACGAGCGGGACGAAGGCAGTCGCTTTATTACCCGTCTGCTGGCAGGTGACAACGTCGCGCTGATTTCCGACGCCGGTACGCCGCTGATTTCCGACCCCGGTTATCACCTGGTGCGTCAGGCCCGTGCCGCCGGGATCAATGTGGTGCCGGTGCCGGGTGCTTGCGCGTTGATCGCAGCGTTGTCGGCTGCTGGTCTGCCGTCCGACCGTTTTATCTTCGAAGGTTTTCTGCCGGCCAAGGCCGTAGGGCGCAAGGCGCGTCTGGAAGCCATTAAAGAAGAACCGCGCACGCTGATTTTCTACGAGGCGCCGCACCGTATTCTGGAATGCCTGCAGGATATGGAGGCGCTGTTCGGTGCTGATCGTCCGGCATTGCTCGCTCGTGAAATCACCAAGACCTTCGAAACACTTAAGGGATTACCGCTGAGCGAGTTGCGGGCATTCGTCGAGGCGGACAGCAATCAGCAGCGTGGCGAATGTGTCGTGGTGGTGGCGGGCTGGACTGCGCCGGAATCCGAAGATGCTGTCAGCAGCGAGGCGATGCGCATCCTCAATCTGTTGCTGGAAGAGATGCCGCTCAAGCGTGCGGCGGCTCTGGCGGCGCAAATCACCGGTGAGCGCAAAAATGTGTTGTATCAGGTGGCGCTGGATCAGCAAAAAGACGCGTAACCCGTCGCGCAGACCGGTTTGCGGGCTATTAGCGCTTGTTCTTCGGCCGCTCTGCCGTTAACCTGCGCGGCGGAGAGTCGATCGGACAGTCGCTGCCCTCTATGAAAATTAGGGGGGGGAGGAAAGTCCGGGCTCCATAGGGCGAAGTGCCAGGTAATGCCTGGGAGGCGTGAGCCTACGGAAAGTGCCACAGAAAATAACCGCCTAAGCGCTTCGGCGCCGGTAAGGGTGAAAAGGTGCGGTAAGAGCGCACCGCACGTCTGGCAACAGTTCGTGGCTAGGTAAACCCCACTTGGAGCAAGACCAAATAGGGTCCCAAGGCGTGGCCCGCGCTGGGACCGGGTAGGTTGCTAAAGATGTCCAGTGATGGCCATCGTAGACGAATGACTGTTCAAGACAGAACCCGGCTTACAGATCGACTCTCCACCTTTTTCTTTTCCCTGCTTGAATTAAAGGCGACAGGGCTGTTTATTATCAGCAGGCCTGCGCTGGAAATCCGGCAGCGGCAAACGCAGTAATAGCCATTTCCCACCTTGCTTCAATCAACAGCAGAAGCGCTTTTGTAATACCGAAAAAATCTTACTCTTAACAAATTACTTTAACTTTCGAGCGCAGCTTTCAGTGCTGCTTCAAGTTATTGGATAAAAGCATCCGCCAGATTCTCGTTGCTCCTCCTTTTATGCTCCTAAATCTCCGTTCTGTAAGGGTTTTCCTTTAATCCCCGCCTTGACGGTGTGGTGGGCGCATTCCTATAGTGTGCGCAAGTGGCGGAAAGTGGCATGAAGTGGGTTTTTTGAGCTCAAAACGATAAAAATTGGAGAAACGCAGACGTGTTTCGCGGAGCTAACGCTATCAGTCTCGACGCAAAGGGCCGTCTCGCCATGCCGAGCCGGTACCGTGACGAGCTCGATTCGCGCAGTTCCGGCCAGTTGATCGTGACCATTGATGCCGTTGATCCATGTTTGTGTGTCTACCCGCTCGATGAGTGGGAAATTATTGAAACCAAGTTGCGCGCGCTTCCTTCGCTTCGCGAAGAGAACCGTCGTCTGCAACGTTTATTGATTGGTAATGCCGTTGACCTCGAGCTCGACGGCAGTGGTCGTTTCCTGGTGCCGCCGCGTCTGCGTGAATACGCGAAGCTCGACAAGCGCGCGATGCTGGTGGGCCAACTGAACAAGTTCCAACTGTGGGACGAAGATGCCTGGAACGCGGTTTCTGCCGCTGACCTGGCTGCCATACAACAACCGGGCGCCATGCCTGATGAACTGCGTGATCTGATCCTGTGACTATTGATAGCGGCTTTAACCACATCACCGTACTGCTTGACGAAGCCGTCGAGGCTCTCGCCGTACGTCCTGATGGCTGCTATCTGGACGGCACGTTCGGGCGCGGCGGGCACAGCCGGTTGATCCTGAGCAAGCTCGGGCCGGACGGTCGGCTCATCGGATTCGACAAAGATCCTCAAGCGATTGCCACCGGGCAAACGCTAGCGGCCGAAGACGGCCGCTTTGTCGTTGTGCAGCGCAGCTTCGCCGAGCTCGGCTCGGTGGTTGCCGAACAGGGCTTGGCCGGCAAGGTCAGTGGCATCCTGCTGGATCTGGGCGTGTCTTCGCCGCAGCTCGATGATGCCGAGCGCGGCTTCAGCTTCCTCAACGACGGCCCGCTGGACATGCGCATGGATCCGTCCCGTGGCATCAGCGCCGCCGAGTTCGTCAACACCGCGCCGGTGGAAGAAATCGCCCGTGTTTTCAAGGAATACGGCGAAGAACGTTTCTCCGGTCGCATGGCCCGTGCCGTGGCCGAGCGTCGTGACATCACGCCGTTCGAGCGCACCGCCGACCTGGCCGAAGTCCTGAAAGTCGCCAACCCGGCGTGGGAAAAGGGCAAGAACCCGGCAACCCGCGCATTCCAGGGCCTGCGCATTCACGTCAACAACGAACTGGGCGATCTGGAAGCGGGTCTTGAAGCCGCGCTCGAATGCCTGGAAGTGGGCGGTCGCCTGGTCGTGATCAGCTTCCACTCGCTGGAAGACCGTATCGTCAAACTGTTCATGCGCAAGCTGGTGAAAGGCGAAGCCGACAACCTGCCGCGTAACCTGCCGGTTCGCCACGTGGCGTTCGAACCGAAAATCAAAGTCCATGGCAAAGCGCAGACGGCCTCCGACGCCGAACTCAAAGCCAACCCACGTTCCCGTAGCGCCGTCATGCGCGTCGCGGAGAAGCTGCGGTGAGCAAGCTTTTCGCCAAGCCATTGCCCGGCGGCAGCTTTTTCATGCTGCTGCTGTTTATCGGCGTGCTCGTGTCGGCCATCGGCGTGTCTTACAGCGCCCACTGGAACCGGCAGTTGCTCAACGCCCTGTACAACGAACTGAGCGTGCGCGACAAGGCGCAGGCCGAATGGGGGCGCCTGATCCTGGAGCAAAGCACCTGGACCGCCCACAGCCGGATCGAAGTGCTGGCCACCGAACAGCTGAAGATGCATATCCCCGGCGCGGCTGACGTGAAGATGGTGGCGCCATGATGAAACTCGAAGGGGCTCTCTTCCCGTGGCGCTTCCGTCTGGTGGTCGGTCTGCTGGGCATGATGGTGGCCGCGATCTGCTGGCGCATCATCGATCTGCAAGTGGTCGACCGCGACTTCCTTAAAGGCCAGGGCGATGCACGCAGCGTTCGTCACATCCCGATTCCTGCGCACCGTGGCCTGATCACCGACCGCAACGGCGAGCCGCTGGCTGTCAGTACCCCGGTGACCACCCTGTGGGCCAACGCCAAGGAAATGCAGACCGCCAAAGAAAAGTGGCCGGCGCTCGCTGCCGCGCTGGGGCAGGATCCGAAAGCCCTGGCCGAGCGTCTCGAAGCCCAGGCCAACAAAGAATTCATTTATCTGGTGCGCGGGTTGACCCCTGAGCAGGGCCAGGCCGTGCTCGACCTGA
This sequence comes from Pseudomonas fluorescens, assembly GCF_030344995.1. GTDB lineage: Bacteria > Pseudomonadota > Gammaproteobacteria > Pseudomonadales > Pseudomonadaceae > Aquipseudomonas > Aquipseudomonas fluorescens_BF. Next base: position 5,440,927 of record NZ_CP128260.1, on the reverse strand, counting down.
AAGTGCCGGGCGTTTACGGCATCGAAGAATTCCGCCGGTTCTATCCGGCCGGTGAAGTGACGGCGCACATGGTCGGCTTCACCGACATCGATGACCACGGTCGTGAAGGTGTCGAACTGGCCTACGATGAATGGCTGGCCGGCGTGCCCGGCAAGCGGCAAGTCATCAAGGATCGGCGTGGACGGCTGATCAAGGATGTCCAGGTCACCAAAAACGCCAAGGCCGGCAAGCCCTTGGCGTTGTCGATTGACCTGCGCCTGCAATATCTGGCCAACCGCGAACTGCGCAACGCGATCATCGAGAACGGCGCCAAAGCCGGCAGTCTGGTGATCATGGACGTGAAGACTGGCGAGATCCTCGCCATGGTCAACCAGCCGACCTACAACCCGAACAACCGTCGCAACCTGCAACCGGCGATGATGCGTAACCGCGCGATGATCGACGTGTTCGAGCCCGGTTCGACCATGAAAGCGATCTCGATGAGCGCCGCGATCGAAACCGGCCGCTGGAAACCGAGCGACACCGTCGAGGTGTATCCGGGCTCCCTGCAGATCGGCAAATACACGATCAAGGACGTATCGAAGACCGAAGGTCCGGTACTCGATCTGACCGGCATTCTGATCAATTCCAGTAACGTCGGCATGAGTAAGGTCGCGTTCGATATCGGTGGCGAAACCATTTTCCGCCTCGCACAGAAAGTCGGCCTCGGCCAGGACACCGGCCTCGGCTTCCCGGGCGAACGTGTCGGTAACCTGCCGAACTACCGCGAGTGGCGCAAGGCCGAGACCGCAACGCTGTCGTACGGCTACGGTATTTCGGTGACTGCGATCCAGCTGGTGCACGCGTTCTCGGCGCTGGCCAACAACGGTCGCCTTGCACCGCTGACTCTGATCAAAACCGACAAGGCGCCGCAGACCACCCAGGTGCTGCCGGAAGCCGTCGCCAAAACCATGCAAGGCATGCTGCAACAAGTGATCGAAGCCCCGCGCGGCGTGTTCCGTGCGCAGGTGCCGGCGTATCACGTGGGCGGCAAGTCCGGTACTGCACGTAAAACTTCGGTCGGCACCAAGGGCTACGCCGAAAACTCTTACCGCTCGCTGTTCGCCGGTTTCGGCCCGATGAGCGATCCACGTTATGCAATCGTCGTGGTGATCGATGAGCCGACCAAGGCCGGTTACTTCGGTGGTCTGGTCTCGGCGCCGGTGTTCAGCCGTGTGATGTCGGGCACCCTGCGCCTGATGAACGTCACCCCGGACAACCTGCCGACCACACAACAGGCCAACGCCACCCCGGCCGTTCCGCTGAAAGCCAATGGAGGGCGCGGCTGATGTCTCTGAGTCTGAACAAGATTTTCCCTCACGCCGGCCACGATCTGTTGATCCGTGAACTGGCGCTCGACAGTCGCAACGTACGCGCGGGTGACCTGTTCCTCGCGGTGCCGGGCGGCAAGTTCGACGGGCGTGCTCACATTGCCGACGCCTTGCAGCGCGGAGCTGCTGCCGTGGCCTATGAAGTGGAAGGCGCCACCGTGCTGCCGATCACTGAAGTGCCGCTGATTCCGGTCAAGGGCCTGGCGGCGCAGCTGTCGGACATCGCCGGGCGTTTTTACGGTGAGCCAAGTCATCATCTGAATCTGGTTGGCGTTACTGGCACCAACGGCAAGACCAGCGTGACCCAACTCGTGGCGCAGGCGCTGGATCTGCTCGGCCAGCATTGCGGCATCGTCGGCACCTTGGGCTCCGGTTTCCACGGCGCGCTGCAAAGCGGCCTGCACACCACGCCGAATCCAATCGCCATGCAAGCGACCCTGGGCGACCTGAAAAAGGCCGGCGCCAAAGCCGTGGCCATGGAAGTTTCGTCCCACGGTCTGGATCAGGGCCGGGTTACCGCGCTGGCGTTCGACGTGGCCGTGATGACCAACCTGTCCCGCGATCACCTCGATTACCACGGCACCATGGAAGCGTACGCCGAGGCCAAGGCCCGGCTGTTCGCCTGGAATGATCTGAAGTGCCGCGTGGTCAACCTCGACGACGATTTCGGCCGGCAACTGGCCGCTGAAAAACGCGAGTCGCGGCTGATCACTTACAGCCTGCTCGACAGCAGCGCCTATCTCTATGTGCGTGAAGCGCAGTTCGATGACCATGGCGTGCGCGCCACGCTGGTGACGCCGCAGGGCGAGCACCATCTGCGCAGCACATTGCTCGGTCGTTTCAACCTGAGCAACGTACTGGCCGCCGTCGGCGCCTTGCTCGGTCTCGACTACGCGCTCGACGAAATTCTCAAAGTGTTGCCGAAACTCGAAGGCCCGGCCGGACGCATGCAGCGTCTTGGCGGCGGCACTCAGCCGCTGGTGGTGGTCGATTACGCCCACACCCCGGACGCCCTGGAAAAAGTCCTGACCGCATTGCGCCCGCATGTCAAAGGTCAACTGCTGTGCCTGTTCGGCTGCGGCGGTGATCGTGATCGCGGCAAGCGTCCGCTGATGGCCGAAGTGGTCGAGCGTCTGGCCGACCGCGTGCTGGTGACCGATGACAATCCGCGTACCGAAGATCCAGCGGTGATTTTCGATGACATCCGCGCCGGTTTCACAGCTGTGGATAACGTCACATTTGTGGCCGGCCGTGGCCAGGCCATCGCACAACTGATCGCCAGCGCCTCGGCGGATGACGTGGTGGTCCTGGCCGGCAAAGGTCACGAGGACTATCAGGAAATCAACGGCGAGCGCCATGCATTTTCCGATCTGGTCGAGGCGGATCACGCCCTGACCGCGTGGGAGGTGGCCCATGCTTAAGGCCCTGAAACTCAGCGAACTGACCAACGCGCTCGACGCCCGTCTGATCAGTGCCGACGCAAGCTTTGACGGCGTGAGCATCGACAGCCGCGCGATCAAGGCTGGCCAACTGTTTATTGCCCTGACCGGCCCGCGTTTCGACGGTCATGACTATCTGAATGAAGTCGCCGCCAAAGGCGCCGTTGCAGCATTGGTCGAGCGCGAAGTTGCCGACAGCACGCTGCCGCAATTGCTGGTCAAGGACACCCGCCAGGCCCTCGGTCAACTGGGTGCACTGAACCGTGCCGCGTTCACCAAACCGGTCGCGGCCGTTACCGGTTCCAGCGGCAAGACCACGGTCAAGGAAATGCTCGCGAGCATCCTGCGCACGCGCGGTTCGGTACACGCGACCCGTGGCAACCTGAACAACGACCTCGGCGTACCGCTGACCCTGCTCGAACTTGCCCCGGAACACAGCGCGGCGGTGATCGAGCTGGGTGCCTCGCGTCTGGGTGAAATCGCTTACACCGTGGGGCTGACCAAGCCGCACGTGGCGATCCTCAACAACGCAGGGACTGCCCATGTCGGCGAGTTCGGCGGGCCGGAGAAAATCGTCGAAGCCAAGGGCGAAATCATCGAAGGGCTGGCGGCCGACGGCGTCGCCGTGCTGAACCTCGATGACAAGGCGTTTGGTATCTGGAAGACCCGCGCTGCCGGTCGCAAAGTGCTGACTTTCGCATTGAGCAACACTCAGGCGGACTTTCATGCAAGCGATCTGGCCACCGATGCCCGTGGCTGCCCGGCGTTCAACCTGCACAGTCCTGAAGGTGTGGAGCGGGTTCAACTGAACCTGCTCGGCACCCACAACGTCGCCAACGCCATGGCCGCCGCCGCTGCCGCTCACGCCCTGGGCGTGTCGCTGTTCGGCATCGCCACCGGGCTTGGCGCAGTACAACCGGTCAAGGGTCGCACCGTCGCGCAACTGGCGAAAAACGGCATGCGCGTGATCGATGACACTTACAACGCGAACCCCACCTCGATGTGCGCGGCCGTTGATATACTCGCCGGCTTTTCCGGCCGCACCGTCCTGGTGCTCGGGGATATCGGCGAGTTGGGCGACTGGGCGGAGCAGGGGCACCGCGACGTGGGCGAATACGCCCGGGGCAAGGTTTCCGCGCTTTACGCCGTCGGGCCGAACATGGTCCACGCCGTGAACGCATTCGGTGAAGAGGCGCATCACTTCGGCACACAGGCCGAACTGATCCAGGCCCTCGATGCCGAGCAGGACACAAACACCACCATTTTGATCAAGGGTTCGCGCAGCGCAGCGATGGAAAACATCGTTGCGGCCCTGTGCGGATCCAGTCTGGAGAAACATTAATGCTGCTGCTGCTAGCGGAGTATCTGCAACAGTTTTACAAAGGCTTCGCGGTCTTCCAGTACCTGACCCTGCGCGGGATCCTCGGTGTGCTGACCGCGCTGGTCTTGTCGCTGTGCTACGGCCCGTGGATGATCCGCACCCTGCAGAACCGTCAGATCGGCCAGTCCGTTCGTAACGACGGCCCGCAATCGCACCTGTCCAAATCCGGTACGCCGACCATGGGCGGCGCGCTGATTCTGTCTTCGATCGGCGTCAGCACTTTGCTGTGGGCTGACCTGAGCAACCGCTACGTGTGGGTCGTGCTGCTGGTGACCCTGCTGTTCGGCGCCATCGGCTGGGTCGACGATTACCGCAAGGTGATCGAGAAGAACTCCCGTGGTCTGCCGAGTCGCTGGAAATATTTCTGGCAGTCGGTGTTCGGCCTCGGTGCGGCGATCTTCCTTTATATGACTGCCAGCACTCCCGTGGAAACCACCCTGATCCTGCCGATGCTCAAGGACTACAGCATTCCGCTGGGCGCAGGTTTCATCGTGCTGACGTACTTCGTGATCGTCGGTTCGAGCAACGCGGTCAACCTCACTGATGGCCTCGACGGTCTGGCAATCATGCCGACGGTGATGGTCGGCGGTGGCCTGGGCATCTTCTGCTACCTGTCGGGTAACGTGAAATTCGCTGAATACCTGCTGATCCCGTACGTGCCGGGCGCAGGCGAGCTGATCGTGTTCTGCGGCGCGCTGATCGGTGCCGGCCTGGGCTTCCTGTGGTTCAACACTTACCCTGCGCAAGTCTTCATGGGCGACGTCGGCGCACTGGCGCTGGGCGCAGCCCTGGGCACCATCGCGGTGATCGTCCGTCAGGAAATCGTCCTGTTCATCATGGGCGGCGTGTTCGTGATGGAAACCCTGTCAGTCGTCATTCAGGTTGCTTCCTTTAAGCTGACCGGTCGCCGTGTGTTCCGCATGGCGCCGATTCACCACCACTTTGAACTCAAGGGCTGGCCCGAGCCGCGCGTGATTGTCCGTTTCTGGATCATCACCGTGATTCTCGTGCTGATCGGCCTTGCCACCCTGAAGCTGAGGTAGAACGAGTGTCTCTGATCGCTTCTGACCACTTCCGCATCGTTGTCGGCCTCGGCAAGAGCGGCATGTCCCTGGTTCGCTTCCTGGCGAACCGGGGCGTGGCGTTTGCCGTGGCCGACACGCGGGAAAATCCACCGGAACTGGCCACGCTCCAGCGTGACTATCCGCACGTGGAAGTGCGTTGTGGCGAGCTGGACGTCGAGTTCCTGTGCCGTGCCGACGAGCTCTACGTGAGCCCCGGCCTGGCGCTGGCGACCCCGGCCCTGCAAGCCGCCGCGGCCCGTGGCGTGAAGCTGTCCGGCGACATCGAGCTGTTCGCGCGTAACGCGAAGGCGCCGATCGTGGCCATCAGCGGTTCCAACGCGAAAAGCACAGTCACCACCCTGGTCGGCGAGATGGCGGCTGCGGCCGGCAAGCGCGTGGCAGTGGGCGGCAACCTCGGTACGCCGGCGCTGGATCTGCTCAGTGATGACGTCGAGCTGTACGTGATGGAGCTGTCGAGCTTCCAGCTGGAAACCACCGACCAGCTCAACGCCGAAGTGGCGACTGTACTGAACATCAGCGAAGACCACATGGACCGTTACAGCGGTCTGCCGGCCTATCACCTGGCCAAGCACCGGATCTTCCGTGGTGCGAAGCAGTTCGTGGTCAACCGTCAGGACGCCCTGACCCGTCCGCTGATGGGCGAGGGCCAGCCGTGCTGGACTTTCGGCCTGACCAAACCCGATTTCAAGGCATTCGGTCTGCGCGAAGAGAATGGCGAGAAATACCTGGCCTTTGAATTCCAGAACCTGATGCCGGTGCGTGAATTGAAGATTCGTGGCGCCCACAACCAGTCCAATGCCCTGGCGGCGCTGGCGCTCGGCCATGCAGTCGGGCTGCCGTTCGACGCCATGCTGGCAGCGCTGCGCACTTTTGCCGGTCTCGAACACCGTTGCCAGTGGGTACGTGATCTGGACGGCGTCGGTTACTACAACGATTCCAAAGCCACCAACGTCGGCGCCGCACTGGCCGCCATCGAAGGCCTGGGCGCGGACATCGACGGCAAGGTCGTGCTGATCGCCGGTGGCGACGGCAAGGGTGCCGAATTCAAGGATCTGCGCGATCCGGTGGCGGCCCATTGCCGTGCCGTGATCCTGATGGGTCGCGACTCCGACAAGATCGGCGACGCGATCGGCGATGCCGTGCCGCTGATTCGCGCGACCACGCTGGTCGATGCGGTCGCCCAATGCCGCGCCGCCGCCCAGCCGGGTGACGTGGTGCTGCTGTCGCCGGCCTGCGCCAGTTTCGACATGTTCAAGAACTACGAAGACCGTGGTCACCAGTTCGTCCGCGCCGTGGAGGATCTGGCATGAGCTTGAGAAACATCATCAAGCCATACCCGTCGCCGCTCATCACCGGACGCGGGATCGACCTCGACTTCCCGATGCTCGCCGGTTGCCTGGCGTTGCTCGGCCTGGGTCTGATCATGATCGCCTCGGCCTCCACCGAAGTGGCGGCCGTGCAGTCGGGCAGCCCGCTGTATTACATGATTCGTCACCTGATCTACGTGGTGCTGGGCCTGGGTGCCTGCGTCGTTACGATGATGATCCCGATCGCCACCTGGCAGCGCCTCGGCTGGATGATGCTGATCGGTGCGTTCGGTCTGCTGGTGATGGTGATCATCCCGGGGATCGGCCGTGAGGTGAACGGTTCGATGCGCTGGATCGGTTTCAGCTTCTTCAACGTTCAGCCGTCCGAGATCGCCAAGGTGTTCGTGGTGATCTACCTCGCCGGTTATCTGGTGCGTCGCCAGAAAGAAGTGCGCGAGAGCTGGATGGGCTTCTTCAAGCCGTTCATCGTGCTGCTGCCGATGGCGGGCCTGTTGCTGATGGAACCGGACTTCGGTGCCACCGTCGTGATGATGGGCGCTGCGGCGGCGATGCTGTTTCTCGGCGGGGTCGGGCTGTTCCGGTTCTCGCTGATGGTGGTGCTGGCGGTGGTGGCGGTGGTGTTGCTGATTCAGATGCAGCCGTACCGGATGGCGCGTCTGACCAACTTCGCCGACCCGTGGGCCGACCAGTTCGGCGCCGGTTATCAATTGTCCCAAGCCTTGATCGCGTTCGGTCGCGGTGAGTGGCTGGGCGTCGGCTTGGGCAACAGCGTGCAGAAGCAGTTCTACCTGCCGGAAGCGCACACCGACTTCGTGTTCTCGGTTCTGGCCGAAGAGCTCGGCGCCGTGGGTTCGCTGTGCACCGTGGCGCTGTTCGTGTTCGTGTGTATTCGCGGCATGTACATCGGTCTGTGGGCCGAAAAAGCCAAACAGTTTTTTGCCGCTTATGTTGCCTACGGGCTGTCGTTCCTGTGGATCGGCCAGTTCCTGATCAACATCGGCGTGAATGTCGGCCTGCTGCCGACCAAGGGCCTGACCTTGCCGTTCCTCAGCTATGGCGGCAGTTCCCTGGTGATCTGCTGCGCCTGCCTTGGCCTGTTGCTGAGGATCGAGTGGGAGAGTCGGACCCACCTGGGCAGTGAAGAGATGGAATTCCATGAGAGCGACTTCGCCGAGGAGCCGAACCATGGGCGCTAACGTATTGATCATGGCCGGCGGCACCGGTGGCCACGTGTTCCCGGCGCTGGCCTGTGCCCGCGAATTCCAGGCGCGCGGCTACACCGTGCACTGGCTCGGCACGCCGCGCGGGATCGAAAACGATCTGGTGCCGGCGGCGGGTCTTGAATTGCACCGCATCAATGCCACTGGCCTGCGTGGCAAGGGCAAGCTGTCGCTGCTCAAGGCACCGTTCATGTTGCTGAAGTCGGTGTGGCAGGCGCGGGCGATCATTCGCCGGTTGCGCCCGGTGTGCGTGGTCGGATTCGGTGGCTATGTGACCGGCCCCGGTGGTCTTGCCGCCAAACTGGCCGGCGTGCCGGTGATCGTTCACGAGCAGAACGCCGTGGCCGGCACCGCCAATCGGTTGCTGGTGCCGTTCGCCGCCCGGGTGTGTGAAGCCTTCCCCGACACCTTTACCCTGTCGGACAGCCGCCGTACCACCGGTAACCCGGTGCGCAGCGAGCTGTTCCTCGAAACACCGCGCCCGGCCCTGGCCGGACGCAAGGCGCGTTTGCTGATCCTGGGCGGAAGCCTGGGCGCAGAGCCGTTGAACAAGTTGCTGCCTGAAGCCCTGGCACAAGTCGCTGCCGACTTGCGTCCGGAAGTGTTCCATCAGGCAGGCAGAAACCACGATGAAGTGACTGCAGAGCGCTACCGCGCCGCCGGCGTGGATGCGCAGGTGCAGCCGTTCATCAAAGACATGGCCCAGGCCTATGGCTGGGCTGACCTGGTGGTGTGCCGCGCCGGCGCATTGACCATCAGCGAACTGGCCGCCGCCGGTCTGCCCTCGATGCTGGTGCCCTTGCCCCACGCGATCGACGATCACCAGACCCGCAACGCCGATTATTTGGCCCGCGAAGGCGCTGCCTTCCTGATGCCGCAAAGAACGACTGGTGCCGCGGACCTTGCCGCGCGCCTGACAGAGGTCTTGATGCAACCGCAACGACTCGAACAAATGGCCCAAGCGGCCCGCCGTCTGGCGAAACCCGAAGCCACCCGTAGCGTGGTCGATACCTGTCTGGAGGTGGCCCATGGTTGAGAATCAGAAAGCCATGCCGCAACCGGAAATGCGCCGCATCCGTCGCATCCACTTCGTCGGGATCGGCGGCGTGGGCATGTGCGGTATTGCCGAAGTGCTGCTGAACCTGGGCTATGAAGTGTCCGGTTCGGACCTGAAAGCTTCGCCGGTGACCGAGCGCCTGGAATCCTTCGGTGCGCAGATCTTCATCGGCCACCGCGCCGAGAATGCTGCTGCCGCCGATGTACTGGTGGTGTCGAGCGCCGTCAACACCTCCAACCCGGAAGTGGCGACTGCCCTTGAGCGTCGTATTCCGGTGGTGCCGCGTGCCGAAATGCTCGCCGAACTGATGCGCTACCGTCACGGCATCGCCGTCGCCGGTACCCACGGCAAAACTACGACCACCAGCCTGATCGCTTCGGTGTTCGCGGCCGGTGGCCTGGATCCGACCTTCGTCATCGGTGGCCGTCTGAATGCTGCGGGCACCAATGCCCAGCTCGGCACCAGCCGCTACCTGATCGCCGAGGCCGATGAGAGCGACGCCAGCTTCCTGCACCTGCAACCGCTGGTGGCCGTGGTCACCAACATCGACGCCGACCACATGGCGACCTACGACGGCGACTTCAACAAGCTGAAGAAAACCTTCGTCGAGTTCCTGCACAACTTGCCGTTCTACGGTCTGGCAGTGATGTGCCTGGACGATCCGGTGGTGCGTGAAATCCTGCCGCTGGTGAAGCGTCCGACCGTCACCTACGGCTTCAGCGAAGACGCCGACGTGCGCGCGATCAATGTTCGCCAGCAGGGCATGCAGACTTTCTTCACCGTGCTGCGTCCCGAGCGCGAGCCGCTGGATGTGTCCGTGAACATGCCGGGCAACCACAACGTGCTCAACGCACTGGCCACCATCTGCATTGCCACCGACGAAGGCGTCAGCGATGAAGCCATCGTCCAGGGCCTGTCCGGGTTCCAGGGTGTCGGCCGACGCTTCCAGGTCTACGGCGAACTGCCAGTGGACGGCGGCAACGTGATGCTGGTCGACGATTACGGTCACCACCCGACCGAAGTCGCAGCGGTCATCAAAGCCGTGCGCGGTGGCTGGCCTGAGCGCCGTCTGGTGATGGTTTACCAGCCGCACCGCTACAGCCGCACCCGCGACCTGTACGACGATTTCGTCAATGTACTGGCCGACGCCAACGTGCTGCTGCTGATGGAAGTCTATCCGGCCGGCGAAGAGCCGATCCCGGGCGCGGACAGCCGCAAGCTGTGCAACAGCATCCGTCAGCGCGGTCAGCTCGACCCGATCTACATCGAGCGCGGCGTCGACCTGGCGCCGCTGGTCAAGCCGCTGCTGCGCGCCGGCGACATTCTGCTGTGCCAGGGCGCCGGTGATATCGGCGGTCTTGCACCGAAACTGTTGAAAAGCGAGTTGTTCGCCGGTGCCGTGGCGGCATCGGTCGAGGGGAAGTTGAAATGACTGCTGCCTACGCCAATCTGTTCTCCACCATCGCCCCGAAAGACTTCGGCCGTGTGGCCGTGCTGTTCGGTGGCCTGAGTGCCGAGCGTGAAGTCTCGCTGAAGTCCGGCAATGCCGTACTCACTGCGCTGCAAAGCGCGGGTGTGGACGCGTTCGGGATCGATGTCGGCGCCGACATTCTGCAGCGCCTGCTGAGCGAAAAGATCGACCGCGCGTTCATCATTCTCCACGGTCGTGGCGGTGAAGACGGCAGCATGCAGGGCCTGCTCGAAGTGGCCGGTATTCCCTACACCGGCAGCGGCATCCTGGCTTCGGCACTGGCGATGGACAAACTGCGCACCAAGCAGGTCTGGCACACGCTCGGGATTCCGACGCCGCGTCACGCCGTGCTGCGCAGCGAGGCCGATTGTATTTCGGCAGCGACGGAACTGGGCTTCCCTTTGATCGTCAAACCGGCGCATGAAGGTTCAAGTATCGGGATGGCCAAAGTGAGTTCTGCGTCCGAGTTGATCGACGCATGGAAAGCGGCCAGTACCTACGATTCGCAAGTGTTGGTCGAGCAATGGATCCACGGTCCGGAGTTCACCATCGCCACCCTGCGTGACCAGGTGTTGCCTCCTATCGCCCTGGGTACGCCACACACGTTCTACGACTACGACGCCAAGTACATCGCCAACGATACCCAGTATCGGATTCCGTGCGGGCTCGATGCCGCCAAGGAAAAAGAACTCATGGACCTCACGGCGCAAGCCTGCGAGGCGCTGGGTATTGCCGGTTGGGGCAGGGCGGACGTGATGCAGGACGCCGACGGCAAATTCTGGTTCCTGGAAGTCAACACCGCTCCCGGCATGACCGATCACAGCCTGGTACCGATGGCAGCGAAAGCGGCCGGTCTGGACTTCCAGCAACTGGTCCTGGCCATTCTGGCCGCCAGTGTCGATGCCGATGGCAAGAAAGAGGCGCGAGGTTAAGACCATGCAAGGCGCACAGCTCAGACATCAGCCACCCGCACCCGGCCGCAAGCCGGTGCCGCGGGGTGCCAGCCGAATGGTGGCCAAAGAGCCGATGTCCGCGCGCCTGCCAAAAGCCAACTTCGGCTTTTTGAAAGGTCTGTTCTGGCCGGTGCTGCTGGTGGCCCTGGGGTTCGGCACTTACGAAGGCGCGCAGCGTTTGCTGCCGTACGCCGACCGGCCGATCACCAAGATCGCCGTGCAGGGCGACCTGAGTTACATCAGCCAGCAAGCAGTGCAGCAGCGGATCGCCCCGTACGTGGCGTCGAGCTTCTTCACCATCGACCTGGCGAGCATGCGAACCGAGCTGGAACAGATGCCGTGGATTGCCCACGCCGAAGTACGTCGGGTGTGGCCGGACCAGGTGGTGATCCGCCTCGAAGAGCAACTGCCGGTGGCCCGCTGGGGTGACGAGTCGTTGCTCAACAACCAGGGCCAGGCGTTCACGCCCAAGGAACTGGCGAACTACGAACACCTGCCGCAGCTGTTCGGTCCGCAGCGGGCCCAGCAGCAAGTGATGCAGCAATACCAGGTGCTGAGCCAGATGCTTCGGCCATTGGGCTTCTCGATTGCGCGGCTCGAGCTGCGTGAACGTGGCAGCTGGTTCCTGACCACCGGTGCCGGCAGTTCCGGTCCCGGGATCGAGCTGCTGCTGGGACGCGGCAACCTGGTGGAAAAGATGCGCCGCTTCATTGCCATCTACGACAAGACGCTTAAAGACCAGATTACGAACATTGCGCGCATCGATCTGCGCTACGCCAACGGCCTCGCTGTTGGCTGGCGGGAACCAGTAGCGCCGACGACAGCCCAACCCGCTGTCGCAAAGAATTAAGAAGAGGCAGGACCCATGGCAAACGTGCAAAGCGGCAAAATGATCGTCGGTCTCGATATCGGCACCTCCAAGGTGGTGGCGCTGGTCGGCGAGGTTGCGGACGACGGCACGCTCGATATCGTCGGGATCGGCACCCATCCGTCCCGCGGCCTGAAAAAAGGCGTGGTGGTCAACATCGAGTCCACCGTGCAGTCGATCCAGCGCGCGATCGAAGAAGCCCAGTTGATGGCGGGCTGCCGCATTCACTCGGCGTTCGTCGGCGTGGCGGGCAATCACATCCGCAGCCTGAACTCTCACGGCATCGTCGCAATCCGCGACCGCGAAGTCAGCTCGGCTGACCTGGAGCGCGTACTCGACGCCGCTCAGGCCGTGGCGATCCCGGCCGACCAGCGTGTGCTGCACACCCTGCCGCAGGATTACGTGATCGATAACCAGGAAGGCGTGCGCGAGCCGCTGGGCATGTCCGGCGTGCGTCTGGAAGCCAAGGTCCACGTGGTCACCTGCGCCGTCAACGCCGCACAGAACATTGAAAAATGCGTGCGCCGCTGCGGTCTGGAAATCGACGACATCATTCTCGAGCAACTGGCCTCGGCCTACTCGGTTCTGACCGACGACGAAAAAGAGCTGGGCGTGTGCCTGGTCGACATCGGCGGCGGCACCACCGACATCGCGATCTTTACCGAAGGCGCCATCCGCCATACGGCCGTGATCCCGATTGCCGGTGACCAGGTGACCAACGACATCGCCATGGCGTTGCGCACCCCGACCCAGTACGCCGAAGAGATCAAGATCCGCTACGCCTGCGCCCTGGCCAAACTGGCCGGTGCCGGCGAGACCATCAAGGTGCCGAGCGTTGGCGACCGTCCGCCGCGCGAACTGTCCCGTCAGGCCCTGGCCGAAGTGGTCGAGCCGCGTTACGACGAACTGTTCACCTTGATCCAGGCCGAGCTGCGTCGTAGCGGCTACGAAGACCTGATCCCGGCCGGCATCGTGCTGACCGGCGGTACCTCGAAGATGGAAGGCGCCACGGAACTTGCCGAAGAAATCTTCCACATGCCGGTCCGCCTGGGCGTGCCGCATGGCGTGAAAGGTCTGGATGACGTGGTACGCAACCCGATTTATTCCACTGGCGTTGGCTTGTTGATGTACGGCCTGCAGAAGCAGTCCGACGGGATCTCGTTCTCGGGCATCGGCAGCCGCGACAGCTACAGCAACGATGAACCGCAGGCCCCGTTGCTGGACCGTTTGAAGAAGTGGGTTCAAGGCAACTTCTAAAGCTTTACCGCAGCACCGCAACAAACAGCAGTAGGCGAAAAAACTAGAGAATGTAAGGAGAGGGAAAATGTTCGAACTCGTAGACAACATCCCCGCAAGCCCGGTAATCAAAGTTATCGGTGTTGGCGGTGGCGGCGGCAACGCTGTCAACCACATGGTCAAGAGCAACATCGAAGGCGTGGAATTCATCTGCGCCAACACCGATGCTCAAGCGCTGAAAAACATCGGCGCGCGCACCATTCTGCAACTGGGCACCGGCGTGACCAAAGGCCTGGGCGCCGGCGCCAACCCGGAAGTCGGCCGTCAGGCTGCGCTGGAAGATCGCGAGCGCATCGCTGAAGTGCTGGCCGGCACCAACATGGTGTTCATCACCACCGGCATGGGCGGCGGTACCGGTACCGGTGCTGCGCCGATCATCGCCGAAGTGGCCAAGGAAATGGGCATCCTGACCGTTGCGGTCGTGACCCGTCCGTTCCCGTTCGAAGGCCGCAAGCGTATGCAGATCGCCGATGAAGGCATCCGCATGCTCTCGGAAAGCGTCGACTCGCTGATCACCATTCCGAACGAAAAACTGCTGACCATCCTCGGCAAGGACGCAAGCCTGCTGTCGGCTTTCGCCAAGGCTGACGATGTACTGGCCGGTGCCGTTCGCGGTATCTCCGACATCATCAAGCGTCCGGGCATGATCAACGTCGACTTCGCCGACGTACGCACCGTGATGAGCGAAATGGGCATGGCGATGATGGGCACTGGCTGCGCCAGCGGTCCGAACCGTGCACGTGAAGCGACCGAAGCGGCCATCCGCAACCCGCTGCTGGAAGACGTGAACCTGCAAGGCGCACGCGGCATCCTGGTGAACATCACTGCCGGTCCTGACCTGTCCCTGGGTGAGTACTCCGACGTGGGTTCGATCATCGAAGCCTTCGCTTCCGAGCACGCAATGGTCAAGGTCGGTACCGTTATCGATCCGGACATGCGCGACGAACTGCACGTGACCGTGGTTGCCACCGGTCTGGGCGCGAAAATCGAGAAGCCTGTAAAGGTCATCGACAACACCGTTCACACCTCGATGGCGGCTGCTCAAGTGCAGCAACCGGCACCCGCTCGTCAGGAACAGCCCGCGGTGAACTACCGTGACCTGGACCGTCCGACCGTCATGCGCAACCAGGCTCAGGCCGGTGCTGCGACTGCCGCGAAGATGAATCCGCAAGATGACCTGGACTACCTGGACATCCCGGCTTTCCTGCGTCGTCAGGCCGATTGATGAAATGTATCAGGGGTATTCAGGTGATTGGTGTTCAGCAAAGGCTCGGTCTGCTATCATCGCCAGCCTTTGTTGATACCAGTTCGCAATTTGCGCTGAAGCGGCCCATGCCATGATTAAACAACGCACACTGAAAAATATTATCCGTGCCACCGGTGTAGGTCTGCACTCCGGGGAGAAGGTTTACCTGACCCTCAAGCCTGCACCTGTCGACACCGGGATCGTCTTTCGTCGTGCCGACCTCGATCCGGTTGTCGAGATACCGGCTCGCGCGGCCAACGTCGGCGAGACAACCATGTCGACGACGCTGGTCAACGGTGACGTGAAGGTAGACACGGTGGAGCACCTGCTCTCGGCCATGGCTGGCCTGGGCATCGATAACGCCTACGTCGAGCTCTCCGCGTCTGAAGTCCCGATCATGGATGGCAGCGCAGGACCTTTCGTATTCCTGATTCAATCGGCTGGCCTGGAAGAACAGGACGCCGCCAAGAAATTCATCCGCATCCTGCGTGAAGTGACAGTGGAAGACGGCGACAAGCGCGCCACTTTCGTCCCTTTCGAAGGGTTCAAGGTGAGCTTCGAGATCGATTTCGATCACCCGGTTTTCCGGGACCGCACCCAAAGTGCAAGCGTGGATTTTTCCAGCACTTCGTTCGTAAAAGAAGTCAGCCGCGCCCGTACTTTCGGTTTCATGAGTGACATCGAGTACCTGCGCAAGCACAACCTCGCACTCGGCGGCAGCGTGGAAAACGCGATCGTGGTCGATGCCGATGGCGTACTGAACGAAGACGGCCTTCGCTATGAAGACGAATTCGTGAAGCACAAGATCCTCGATGCAATTGGCGACCTGTACCTGCTGGGCAACAGCCTGATTGGTGAGTTCAAGGGCTTCAAGTCCGGCCACGCACTGAACAACCAGCTGCTGCGCAAGTTGATTGAGCAGAAAGATGCCTGGGAAGTCGTGACGTTCGAAGACGCCAGCACTGCACCAATCTCTTACATGCGCCCGGTTGCGGCGGTGTAAGTAAAAAACCTCTCTAGTTTTTTGAAGGCCACCTTTGGGTGGCCTTTTTTTATGCCTGCTCTCAGGCCACGACGACCCGGTTTCGCCCACCTTCCTTGGCCTGATACAACGCCCTGTCCGCCGCGAACAACAGCTGCTCCAGGCTGATCTCGCTCGTCGCCGTCCAGGTGCTGATGCCGATGCTTACGGTCATCGGTGACTGGTCTTCGTTCACGCTCGGCAGCTGTTCCACCGCCGCACGAATGTGCTCGGCGATCTGCTGTGCCCCGACGCTGTCGGTTTCCGCGAGGATCACCGAAAACTCCTCACCGCCATAACGCGCCACCAGATCCGCCGGGCGTCGCACATTGGTGGTGATTACCCTGGCCAGTTCACGCAACGCCTGATCCCCGGCCTGGTGCCCGTGCCGGTCGTTGAACGCCTTGAAGTGGTCGGCGTCGATCATCAGCAATGACAGCGGCTTGGCCGAGCGCTGGGCGCGGAACCACTCGTGGCGCAGCGACTGGTCGAGCATCCGCCGGTTGGCGACCCCGGTCAGGGCATCGGTCGCCGCCAATTGCGCCAGTTCGCGTTCGGCCCGCTGGCGCAGACGCAGCTCCCGGGCCAGCAGCCAGGTCAGCCACAGCAGCCCGGCACACAACACGCCGGTGGCGCCGCTGATCAGGATCGCCGTGCGTCGCCACGCACCGAATACTTCTTCGCTGGACAGGGCAACAATCACCGTCAGCGGCAGATTACCGACCCGCGAATAGGTGTAAAGCCGTTGCTGATAATCCATGCTCGAAATGCTGTTGAAACTGCCATTGCCGTTGCTGTCGCGCAGAATCCGCACCACATTGGGCCGGGCGGCAAAGCTCTTGCCGATCGAATCGCTCTGCAGATAAGGCTTCTGCGCCAGCAGGATGCCATCGTTGTTGATGATGTTGAGGGTGCTGTCGACGCCGATGTCGAGGCTGTTGAACAGCTGATCGAAGTAATCGAGTTTCATCGACGCTACGGCCACGCCCAGAAACTCACCGGTGTCCGAGGAAATACGCCGGCTGAAACTGATCCGCCACTGGTCTGCGTCATCGCAGTCGCAACGGGGTTTGAACGGGCGGCTGATAAACATGCCGGTGTCGCGTTTGAAGGCGTGGGCGAGGAAGTAGTCGCGGTCGGCGAAATTGCCCGGCAGCGGTTCGACCCGCGAGGAGTCGGCAATCACCTCGCCGTGCTTGTCGAGCAGCAGGATGTCGCCTTTGAAGCGCGCCGTGGTGGAGCGATCGAACAGCGCCAGATGGCGGATCTGCGGCGACACGTTTTTCAGGTCGTCGCGCTGGGCGGCGGCGATCAGCCCTTGCAGCGTCAGGTCATACAGCTCGACGGTGCGCAGCACGTCGGCGTCGATCAACTGGGCAATCGTGGTGGCGCCACGGGTGGCCGATTCCTGAGCGTTGGCGTGTTCGCGGATGAGCAGGAACGTGACGATGCACACAATCGCGATCACGCTCAGCAGACTGCCGAGGATCAACAGCAGCTCGGAGCGTCCGGTCGTGCCGGAAACGGTAGGGGTGCGGCTCGCGATCATGGTTCGGTTTCGGTAAGGGATTCTTGTAAGCGTAGTTGTACCCGCTTCGCTGCCACACGCAAGAAAAAGGCCAGCACGTCGGCTGGCCTTTTTACTGTAGCGCCGATCTTAGAAGACGTTGATCGGGTAGTCGATGATCACACGGTATTCATCGGTGTCCGTATCCAGCGCACCGTAACCGTTGCCGCCACGGTTGGTCGCCCATTGCAGGCGTACCGCCAGGTCTTTGGCCTGGCCGCTCTGCACCACGTACTTGAGGTCGATGTCGCGCTCCCAATGCTTGGCGTTGCGGCCTTCGGCGCTGTACCACGAGGCGTAACCCTTGCTGTCCGGATCGGCCTTGGTCAGGTCCAGCGTGCCGCGCGAGTAGGACACTGCCGACGTCAGGCCCGGCAGACCGACGCCTGCGAAGTCGTAGGCGTACTTGAGTTTCCACGAGCGCTCGTTCGGGCCGTTGAAGTCCGAGTACTGCTGCGAGTTGTCGAGGTAGACGCTGTCACCCTGGCTGATGTAATCGAACGGCGTGTTGCCGTTGACCCGCTGATACGCAGCGGTGACGCTGTGGCTGCCGATGCCGACGGTGAAATGCAGGCTGTAGGTGTTGTTGTCGATGTTGCCCAGCAGCGCGTCGCCGGTGTCCTGCGTGTGATAGAAGTGCAGGCCCGGATTGAGGGTCACCAGGTCATTCAGCGCCCAGGTGTAGTCGAGGTCGTAGTAGTACTGGTTCCAGATGTCCTTCAGCTCGGAAGCGTAAAGGCTGCTGGTCAGGCCTTCGACACCGCTCCAGGCAACGCTGGCCCAGTTCAGGTGCTGGCTCTTGTCGCCGTCGGCGAGGCTGCCGTAAGAGGTGCCGATGCGTTTGTGGCCGCTTTGGTTGTAGGGCTTGGTGAAACTGGCCTGGCCGCCTTCGATCATCCAGCCGTCGAAGCTGTGGTTGGTCAGGCTGAGGCCGCGAAAGGTCTGCGGCAGCATGCGTGTCTCGCCACCGGCGATCACCGGGTTGGCGAGGAACAGGTCGCCGGCTTTCAGCTCGGTATCGAACGCACGTATTTTCAGGGTGCCGCCCGCCGTGGAAAACGAGCCCGGCGCTTTGCCGTTGCCGTCACTGACCGGCAGGATGCTGGAATTGTCGGTGCCACCACCGCCGTCGAGTTTCAAGCCGAGCATGGCGTGGGCATCGATGCCGAAGCCGACCGTGCCTTCGGTGTAGCCCGACTCGAATTTGCCGAGGAAACCCTGGCCCCACTCGATGTTGTCATCCGCCTGCTGCAGACGGTTGCGGTTCATGTAGTAGTTGCGGGCATTGAGGTTGAGGCTCGAGCCTTCGACGAAACCCTGTTGCTCGGCTTCGGCAGCGTGGGCGGCGGGGGCAATCGTTGCGGCAATTGCAATGAACAGCGGGGTGAAGCGAACTGGGTAACGCACGTGCGGTAAAGCTCCTTGGGGTCAACTGACACTTCAATGTCTTGAGGTGCGGGATGTTTCTAATTGTTAAAGACGAACCAGACAGCTTACAGACCACAACGAAAAAAGGCCGCTGAAAATCAGCGGCCTGCAAGGACGACGGTTGAACGGGAAGAGCCAAACAACCGCGTCGAGGGAAACGGAGCGGTGCGCGCCTCAGCTGTCGGATCCGGATTCGGACTGCGCTTGGGAAAGGCCGGCCTGCGGGGCTTGCGTGGCGTCTTTGGCCTTGGCCATCACTTCTGCCTTATGCTGTTCATACGCTTGAGCGCGAGCTGCATTTTGCACCACGAACGACTGCGATTCTTCAGCCATCGCCATCGGCGACAGGATCAATGAGGACAAAACGAAAGCGCTGGCAATACCCATACTGTTGGACATCTTGAAAACCTTCTTGCTTGGCAAGTGCTGTTTGGTGCGGGCAAAGATAAGGTTGCCGGGCGTTGGGAAACAGCGTGATTTTCATAAATGACTGTTGCGGGAATGGCAATGATCACGGCCCTCAGACCGGCAAATGAATCCCGAAAGTGTTCATCCCACGATCACTGCGCACAAACACATCCCCCCCATGCATCAGCGCAATCGCCTTGACGATCGCCAGCCCCAGGCCGTGATTGTTGCCGCTGTTGCTGCGCGACGCATCGACCCGGTAGAAGCGCTCGAACAACCGAGGCAAATGCTCGCTGGCAATCGGCGAGCCGGGGTTGGCGACGCCGATGCTGACCTGATGTTCCCCGACCTCGATCTGCACTTCGATCACCTCACCGGGTGCCGTGTGTTGCACCGCGTTGCTCAGCAGATTGATCAAAGCCCGGCGCAGATGGGCGATCTCGATTTGCACCTGTGCATCGCCGCTTACCCGCACCTGGACCTGCGCGTCTTCGAGGATGAAGTCGAGGTATTCGAGAGTGGTCGCCACTTCGTCGGCCAGCGAGGTCGAGGTCAGTTTGGTGGCTTTGCTGCCCTGATCGGCGCTGGCCAAAAACAGCATGTCGTTGATGATCGAGCGCAGGCGTTCCAGCTCTTCGAGGTTGGATTGCAGCACTTCGAAATAATGCTCGGCAGAGCGCCCGCGAGTGAGGGCGACCTGGGTCTGGCCGATCAGGTTGGTCAGCGGCGAGCGCAGCTCATGGGCGACGTCGGCGTTGAAGGATTCCAGCCGCGAATAGGCTTGCTCAACCCGCTCCAGCGTCGAGTTGAACGAGTCGACAAACTGCTCGAGCTCCGGCGGCAACGGTGACAGACGCAGGCGCCCGGCCCGCAACGGTGGGGCCAGACGCTGGGCCTCCTGGGACAGTTTGATCAGCGGCTTGAGGCCGATACGCGCCACCCAGTAACC
This sequence comes from Pseudomonas fluorescens, assembly GCF_030344995.1. GTDB lineage: Bacteria > Pseudomonadota > Gammaproteobacteria > Pseudomonadales > Pseudomonadaceae > Aquipseudomonas > Aquipseudomonas fluorescens_BF. The sequence goes on along the minus strand of NZ_CP128260.1, from coordinate 5,420,840 downwards.
CAATGCCGAGGCCAGCAGCACGCCGATCACCGCCAGGCTTATCAGCGCGATCAGCAACTGATGCTGGGTCTGGTGAAAGGTCTCGGTGTCGATACTGATCATGAAGCGCAGCGGCGGGCGCTGATCCTTGGCCGGCAGTTCAGTCAGCAGCACTTTCAGCGGGTAAGGATGGTTGGGCAGTTGCAGGTCGCGCATGCCCAGCGGGCCTTGGGCAAACGCGCGGATCAAGGCATCCGGTTCGCCGAATTCGTAGCCTGGATTGCCGCTGACCACCCAGAAATGGATGCGCTTGTCTTCTTCGCCGAGCAGCTTGAGCTTGGCGTTGATCTTTACCCAATGCTCGGGGGTGCCATAGCGGTTGAGCGCGGATTCGAGCACGCTGTAACGCGCATCCAGTTCCGCTTCCGGCAGCAGGCCCAGGCCTTTGTCCACTTGTTGATACAGCGCGCCGCCAATCAGCAGGAACACCAGCAGCGCCACCAGCGTGAACATCCCGCTCAGACGCAGCGCAATCGAATTACTGGACACCACGGCTCTCCAGCACATAACCCATGCCGCGGATGGTGTGCAGCAGTTTCTCGTCGAACGGCCCGTCGAGCTTGGCCCGCAGACGCTTGATCGCGACTTCGACGACGTTGGCGTCGCTGTCGAAATTGATGTCCCAGACCATTTCGGCAATTGCGGTTTTCGAGAGGATTTCGCCCTGACGCCGGGCCAGCACGCTGAGCAGTGAAAACTCTTTCGCGGTCAGATCCAGCCGGGTGCCGGCGCGCGTGGCCTTGCGGCTGATCAGATCGATCCACAGGTCGGCGATGCTCACTTGCACCGGTTCATGACCTCCGCTGCGCCGGGTCAGTGCTTGCAGGCGCGCCACCAGTTCGAGGAAGGAAAACGGTTTGCCGAGGTAATCGTCGGCGCCGTCGCGCAGGCCTCGGATCCGATCTTCGACCCGCTCGCGGGCGGTGAGCATGATCACCGGCGTCTGCTTGCGCGCACGCAACGCGCGCAATACGCCAAAGCCATCGAGGCCCGGCAGCATCACGTCGAGGACGATCACCGCGTAGTCGCTTTCCAGCGCCAGATGCAGGCCCTCGACACCGTCGCGGGCCAGATCCACGGTGTAACCCTGTTCCGTCAGGCCGCGGTGCAGGTAGTCCGCGGTTTTCTCTTCGTCTTCGATAATCAGAACGCGCATGACCCGCCTCAGTCTGTCGTTGCCAGCGCCTCGATGGGCGCAGGTTTGGGCTTGTGGAACAGCCGCTCAAGCCACAAGTATATGACCGGCGTGGTGAACAGCGTCAGCATCTGGCTGACCAACAAGCCGCCCACGACGGCGATCCCCAGCGGCTGACGCAGTTCGGCGCCGGTGCCGTAGCCGAGCATCAGCGGCAGGGCGCCGAGCAGGGCGGCCAGGGTGGTCATGATGATCGGCCGGAACCGCGTGATACATGCTTCGAAAATCGCATCCTGCGGCGACAGCCCGCGATGACGCTGTGCTTCCAGGGCGAAGTCGATCATCAGGATGCCGTTCTTCTTGACGATACCGATCAACAGCACCAGCCCGATCAGCGCCATGATCGAAAAGTCCTGGCCGCAGATCCACAGCATGATCACCGCGCCCAGACCCGCCGCCGGCAGGGTCGAAATGATCGTCAGCGGATGGACGAAGCTCTCGTAGAGCACACCCAGAATGATGTACACCGCCACCAATGCAGCGAGAATCAGCCACGGCTGACTGGCGAGGGAACTCTGGAACGCCTGGGCTGCGCCCTGGAAGTTGCCACTGATCGCGGTCGGCATGCCGATCTCGGCCTTGGCCTGATTGAGCAGGATCACCGCGTCGCCGAGTGCCACACCGGGCGCCAGGTTGAACGACAGGTTGGCGGCCGGGAACATGCCGTCGTGGGCGATGGACAGCGGGCCGATGGTCGGCGCGTCGAAACGGGCCAGCGCCGACAGCGGCACCATTTCTCCGCTCAGCGGCGAGCGCAGGTAGAAATAGTTGAGGCTTTCGGCCTTGCCGCGCTGCTTGGTGTCCAGTTCCAGAATCACGTTGTACTGGTTGACCTGGGTCTGGAACTCGTTGATCTGCCGCTGACCGAAGGCATCGTACAGCGCCTCGTCGACATCACTTGCCGTCAGGCCGAAGCGCGCGGCGGCGCTGCGGTCGATGCTGATGTGGGTGATGCTGCCGCCCAGTTGCAGGTCGTTGGAAATGTCACGGAACGCCGGAATGCTGCGCAGTTTTTCGGTGAGTTTCTGGGTCCAGGTGGCGAGGGTCGGCCCGTCGTTGCTCTTGAGCACGTATTGATACTGTGCACGGCTCGGACCGGAACTGAGGTTGATGTCCTGGCCGGCGCGCAGGTAAAGCACGATACCCGGGACTTTCATCAGTTGCGGACGAATGCGGTCGATGAACTGGCTGGCCGAAACATCGCGGTCGCTCCGTGGTTTCAGGGCAATCCAGAAGCGGCCGTTGGCGATGGTCTGGTTGCTGCCGGACACACCCACCGAGTGGGAAAACGCCTGAACGGCCGGGTCGGCGGCGACGATTTCGGCCATTGCCAGGTGTTTTTTCACCATGTCGCTGTAGGAGATATCGGCGGCGGCTTCGGTGGTGCCGAGGACGAATCCGGTGTCCTGTACCGGGAAGAAACCCTTGGGGATAAACACGTAGCCGCCGATCGCCAGCGCGACGGAAACGCCGAACACGCCGATCATCAGTTTCTGATGGGCGAGGGCGCGGCGCAGGCCTTTTTCGTACCAGCCGAGCAGACGTTCGCTGAAGCCCGGTTTGTCATGGGCGTGATGCACCGGTTTGCGCATGAACAGCGCTGCCAGCGTTGGCGCGAGTGTCAGGGATACCACCACGGAAATCATGATGGTCGAGGTGGCCGTCAGGGCGAATTCCTTGAACAGACGCCCGACCACACCGCCCATGAACAGCAGCGGAATGAACGCCGCCACCAGCGAGAAACTGATCGACACCACGGTGAAGCCGATCTCGCCCGCGCCCTTGATCGCAGCGTCGCGCATGCTGTCGCCGGCCTCGAGATGTCGGTGAATGTTTTCCACCACCACGATGGCATCGTCGACCACGAATCCCACCGCCACCACAATGGCGACGAGGGTCAGGTTGTTCAGGCTGAAGCCGAGCAGGTACATCAAGGCGAAACTGGCGGTCAGCGACACGCCGAGTACCGCCGAAACAATCATCGTCGCCGACAACTGGCGCAGGAACAGCGCCATCACCGCCACCACCAGCAGGATCGCGATCAGCAGGGTGATTTCCACTTCATGCAGCGAGGCGCGGATGGTCTGGGTGCGGTCGATCAGTGTTTTTACCTGTACCGAGGCCGGCAGCATGGCTTCGAGGCCGGGCAGGGCGGCCTGAATCCGGTCCACGGTTTCGACGATGTTGGCGCCGGGCTGGCGGGAGATCACCAGGTTCACCCCCGGTCGATCGCCGGCCCAGGCTTGCACGTAGGCATCTTCCGAACCGTTGACGACTTTCGCGACATCTTTCAGGTGAACCGGGGCGCCATCCTTGTAAGAAACGATGAGCTGGCTGTATTCCTCGGGGTGGAACAACTGGTCGTTGGTCGACAGCGTGGAAATGCTCGAGTCGCCGTACAACGCGCCCTTGGCGAGGTTGAGGCTGGTCTGCTGGATCGCCACACGAATGTCGGCGAGGGTCAGGCCGATGGCCGCCAGTTTGTCCGCCGAAGCCTGTACGCGGATTGCCGGACGTTGCTGACCGGTGATGTTGATCTGGCCTACGCCGTCGATCTGACTGATCTGACGCGCGAGCAGGGTTTCCACCAGGTCGCTGAGCTCGGTGCCGGGCATCTGGGTGGAGCTGACGCTGAGGATCAGCACCGGGCTGTCCGCCGGGTTGACCTTCTTCCAGGTCGGCAGGGTCGGCATGTCTTTCGGCAGTTTGCCGGCGGCGGTGTTGATCGCGGCCTGCACTTCCTGGGCGGCGGTGTCGATGCTCTTGTCGAGGGTGAATTGCAGGGTCAGCAGGCTTGAGCCCAGCGCACTGCTGGAGGTCATCTGGGTCATGCCGGGGATGGCGCTGAATTGCACCTCCAGCGGCGTGGCCACGGACGAGGCCATGGTGTCCGGACTGGCACCGGGCAACTGCGCGGAGACCTGGATCGTAGGAAATTCCGCTTCCGGCAGTGGGGCAATCGGCAAGCGCGGGAAGGCAATCACCCCGACCAGCACCAGCGCGATGGTCAGCAGAATCGTCGCCACCGGGTGATCGATGCACCAGGTCGAAACGCCTTTGTGCTGTTTCATGGCTTGGGCTCCGCTTGCACCACCTGCGGCGGTTCGCTCATGACCTGCACGGTCGAACCGGGCTTGAGCCGTGACTGGCCGTCACTGACCAAAACGTCGCCGGGTTTCACGCCCTTGATGATGTCCTGGCCGCTGCCCTGATAAACCATCTGCACCTGCACGGCTTCAACCTTGTCGCCGTTGACCCGGTACACGAAGTGTTGATCGAGGCCGCGTTGTACGACGGTGGGCGGGACCACCAGCGCATCTTTATCCAGCGCTGTCTGAATCTTTACCGTCACCAGCAGGCCCGGCCAGAGTTTCTGGTTGGGGTTGTCGAACTCGGCCTTGGCGCGGATTGTGCCGGTGTTGGCGTTTATCTGGTTGTCGATCAGGGTCAGGTGGCCTTCGCCCAACAGGTTGCCGGTTTCGCCATCGGTGTCGGCGCCGATGTAGGCCTTGACCTGCGCGCGCTGAGGATCGCTGATCAGGCCCTGCAGGGTTGGCAGCATTTGCTGGGGCAGGGAGAACTCGACGGCGATCGGGTCGATCTGGGTCACGGTGAACAGACCCTGAGTGTCGGTCATGCGCAGGAAATTGCCTTCGTCGACCGTGCGAATGCCGACGCGACCGGTGACCGGGGAGCGAATCTGGGTGTAGGAAAGTTGTACCTGCGCCGCATCAATCGAGGCCTGATTGCCCTGTGCGGTGGCTTTGAGCTGGTTGACCAGTGCCTGTTGCTGGTCGTAGGTCTGCTTGGAGACGCCGTCGTCGACGCTGAGCAGTTTGTAGCGCTTGAGGTTGACCAGGGCGACTTGCAGTTGCGCCTGGCTTTCGCCCAGTTGCGCGCGGGCCTGATCGAGGCTGGCGCGGATCGAGCGGTCGTCGATGGTGGCGAGCAGGTCGCCTTGCTTCACCAGTTGACCTTCCTTGACCAAGAGCTTGGTGAGGATGCCGTCGATCTGTGGGCGCACCACGACGCTGTGCAGGGAGAGGACCGAGCCGATGCCGCTGGTGTAGCGGGGGACGTCTTTTTCGCTGACGGCGACGACCCTGACCGGGATCGCAGTCGGGGCGGCGAGTTTGGCCGGTGCGGGTTTTATCGCATACCACAGGCCGGCGGCTGCGAGGGCGATCAGCAGGGTGGCGAGCAGGGCCTTTTTCTTCTGGATTTGCATGCTTGTGGGGCGCCAGGGGGACGGGGTTTGGGCAGGTTTTGTCTTTATAAACTTGTTTGAGGGTCAGGAGGGTGACGGCTAGCTGACGGCGCTGTCAGTTTCGGCTTTTGACTTGGCGGCCTTTGGGCCGACCAGGCTGTTTTGGGTTTGGGTGTATATCCGTTTTTTCGGGTGTTGCGGCTGGCGGTTTCGCCCTTACGGCGAGTCCCTTTGGCAAACGCCCCAAAGGAACCAAAGGTCTGGGCCCCGGCGTTCGGCGCCTCGCTGTGGCTCGGTGTTCCTTCGTTCCGGGATTCATCCGGGGGCATCGCCTACGGTTTGCTTCGCTGCACCTCCTCTCGATGCATGCGGCTTCGCCGCACGGTCGCTGCGCTCCCACCCCCGGATAAATCCCTCCACTCAGCCTGCCGATGGGGCCGGTACGTCAAAAGCGGTACTCGAGCTAACGCTCATCGTTTTGAGTGGTGAAGAGCGTGCGGTCGGCTTTTTTTCTTTGTTGGATTTGCTGACCTCAGCTCTCTGCCGAGGGTGAGGGGGACGGCTTATGTGCTTTTCAAAACTGAGTTCACCTCGGTCTTTCACGTCGGCGTACCTCCACCAAACACCTCGGTCAGTCCCCTCTCCCTCCGGGAGAGGGCTAGGGTGAGGGCCGGCTTTGAATTTGTTTAATTTTCAACAACAACTCAGGACCCTTCCCACAAAGTTTTCAGGTTGTCCGTCGGAACCGCGCTCTCTAGTCTTTGGCTGTCGCAGAAAACTCTGTGATCGGGTGTGAGAACCCTTAGGAACTGTTAATCCATCATCAGTACCACCATAATTGCCGCCGGCTTATCTGCTGCTTGCAATGTTTTATGGCGGCTGTGTGCGGGCGGACTTCGGTCCGGCCGGATCTGTTCCTACCGGTTTCTCACTCCGCACATAGCTGCCACCACTTCGTCGCGTGAGAAACGACGAGTGCTGGCTATTGAACAGGAACATTTCAATGACGAAACCTGTACCCGACCCACCCCTCGAATCACCCACCCCACTCGAAGAAGCCATGCGCGCCGAAGACCTCGCCCGCAACCGCGAAGCCATCAAACGCGCCCTCGACTACTACCTCTGCCCCAACCCTGCCAAGCCTCGCCCGAGCACGATGTATAGGGTCACTCCCAACGTCGACACCGAAAGCCTGTTGGCCAATGCCTGCGAATCCCTGGCCTCGGCCAGTACCATTGCCAGCAATTTCGCCAATGAGCTTTCGGGCCCGCAGCGCAGTACGGCGTTGGGAATTCAGCAGATCATCATGCTGGCGGAGCTTGCGGTGAATCGGGCGCTGGATCGGGTTGATCCGCAGACGTGATCCGTTAGTCGAGCAGTCCCAAAAAGGGACCGGTCGTACCCTTTTGGGGACTCTTTAAACTCCGCGCGCGCAGGTATACTGCGCGCCTTCGCGGCTCATCCACCGGGCCGGACTTTTTGCTTCCCGGAGCTTTCATGACTTCCCCAATCGACAACGCTGTAAGCGATGTCCCGGCAGAGCTGGCCGAGGCCGGCGAAACCAAGCCGACCATTCCTGCGTTCAAGTTTCCGTTCAAGCCAGGTGAGCTGGCTGCAGCCAAAGGCGCCAAACAGCCGCAGTTCAAGGGCAAGGACGGTGATCGTCATGCCAAGATTCCGGGTGTGGCGCCGTCGGGCACTCGCCGTTCGATGGGCAAGCGCTGATTCAATCCCGCCTCGGCCGTCGCTGTGATTTTCGGTCACAGTGATGGCTAATTGCTCAGTTCCTGAGCCAGATCAACGTTTAACCAGTTAGTGCGCTTAGAGTCAGCAGCCCTGCCGACTCTTTCCAATAAAACGAGCGCGCTTTCCATGAAGATCAATCTCCCGGTGACCGGGCGCAATGTCGATGTTGCGCCGGATGCGAACATTCTCTCGACCACCGATCTGACCAGCGCGATCACCTACGCCAACGACGATTTCATCAGGATCAGCGGTTACAGCCGCGACGAGCTGCTGGGTGCGCCGCACAATTTGCTGCGCCATCCGGACATGCCCGCGCAGGCGTTTGCCCATATGTGGCAGACGCTCAAGCGTGGGCGGTCGTGGATGGGGTTGGTGAAGAATCGTTGCAAGAACGGTGATCACTATTGGGTCAGTGCCTATGTCACGCCGGTCACGCAGAACGGTGCGGCGGTGGAGTATCAGTCGGTACGCACGCGGCCGGATGCCCGGCAGATTGCGGCGGCGGAGCGGGCGTACGCGCATTTGCGCGAGGGGCGGGTGGCGCGTTGGCAGCGGCTGCCGAGCCTGAGTTTGCGGGCAAAGATCATGGCGTTGACCAGTTCGGTGCTGGCGGTGGTGCTGGGGATGGAAGCCTGGTTGCGGCCGGAATCCATGGGCATCGAAGCTGCTGCGCTGGTGGCTGGCAGTGGCGCCTGTGCGCTGGGCGTGGGCTGGTTATTGCGGCCGCTGGAGCGGCTGACCGAGCGTGCGCAGCTGATTGCCGACAACCCGTTGAGTCAGGGCATTTATACCGGGCGGCGGGATCAGTTCGGGCAGATCGAGTTCGCCTTGCAGATGCTCGAAGCCCAGGTCGGTGCGGTGGTCGGGCGGATCGGTGATGCCTCGCAGCGACTGGCCGGGCATGCCGCGCAATTGGTGGATCATCTGCACAGCAGTCACACCAGTACGTTGGCGCAGCAGGCGGAAACCGATCAGGTGGCGGCGGCGATTCATCAGATGGCGGCCAGTGTCGCTGAGGTCGCCAGCCATGCGCAGCAGGCGTCGGTGGCGGCGGATATGGCGGGGACGGAAACCCGTGAGGGACATCTGCTGGTCGGCGAGAGTCGCAGTGCGGTGTTGCGGCTGGCCGAGGAGTTGGGGCGGGCGACCGAGGTGATTCATCAGCTCGAAGGTCACAGCAGCGAGATTTCCGGGGTGCTGGAGGTGATTCGCAGCATCGCCGAGCAGACCAATCTGCTGGCACTCAACGCCGCGATCGAAGCGGCGCGGGCAGGGGATGCCGGGCGTGGGTTTGCGGTGGTCGCCGATGAGGTGCGTGGTCTGGCCCAGCGCACTCAGCAGTCGACCAACGAGATTCAGCGGATGATCAGCACCCTGCAAAACGGCGCGCGGGATGCGGTGCTGGTGATGCAGCAGAGCAGCGAGCATGTAGATAACAGTGTCGAACAGGCGCAACGCGCGGCTCGGGCACTGGACGGAATCAGTGGGCGAGTCGAGCAGATCACCGAGATGAGTTTGCAGATTGCGGCGGCGGTTGAGGAACAGAGTGCAGTGAGCGAGGACATCAACCGCAATATCGTCAGTATTCGCACGGCGTGTGAACTGACGGTGGATGAAGGGCGCCAGAGCCAGCTCAACTCACAGGACGTGGCGGGGCTGGCGGGGGATTTGCGTTCGCTGGCGCGGGAGTTCTGGGGGCGGCGCCAGGGATCCTAGGCCGCGCGCAGGGAAATGAACGCGTAGGTCTGCGGCGGTTCGGTGACCACTTGTGCGCCTGCCGCCCGCACTTGCCCGGCGATGTCGTCGCCGGAGACATGGAACAGCCATTCGCTGTGACCAGTATTCAACGGTTGCGCCGTGACCTGATCGATCACCGAGGCAAACGCACCCATGTCCGGCAGATACGCGGTAAACCCGTCGCCCTTGAGCGCGGTGGTGCGGATGCCGAGCAAGCCGCAGATCGCATCCTTGATCCGGATGTCGTCGCGATCTGCCTGGCGCGAACGCTGGATTAGCGTCACCAGTTCCTGATCCACCAGTTCACCACCGACGATCAGTTCCGGCCCTTGCTCCCACGACTCCGGCGGGCAGTCCTTTGCAGCAGGGTTCAGCGGGATGTGCGGATTGATTTCGGCGGGATAGATGCGGCACACCAACGGTCGGCGCTCGTAGATGCGGCACAGCTTGTCTTCGTCAAGATTCCGGCAGGGGCCGACGTTGTAGGCGGCAAAAGTGATCGCCACATGCGCATCGGACATTCCGCTGCGTACCACCGCCGAACGCCGTTGTGCATGCTCGCGCTGCTGTTCCGGCAAGCCCAGGCCGTTGGCGAGAAACGCCTCCACCAGCACGATCACCTGACCGCCGTCGGCCGCCCACATGCGGGCTTCGGCCAGGGTCAGAGGCACGTGGTGATCGGTGCAGCATTTGCCACAGCCTACGCAGGAAAAGGTCGTATTCATTGAGCGGGCAATCTTCAATCAGGGTGTGAATCGGCGACATAAAGCCGCCGTACAGGCCCGGAGTGAAGCAAGTTGTGCGCCATTCGCTCAGGGTTTGGCGGTCGGGCGGATCGAGTCCCATTCGGTGACGAACGCGGTTTTCGACTTTTTGTTGTACAGGCACAACTCGGTGCCTTGCTGGCCCTTCATGTGTTTTTGCGGGTACTGGCCTTGCAGCAACAGCGCGGTGTAGCCGACGCGGTCGTCGAATTGCGCGGCGTTGCCGACCGGTTTTACGCCTTTCAGGCCACTGGCCTTGGTGCAACTGGCGAGTACGGCTTTGTCGTAGGCCGCCCAGGCGTCGGGGCTGGAGGCGTGGGCCAACGGGGCGATGAGGCAAAGCAGTGAGAGGGCGAGGCGTTTCATGGTTCGGGCATCCTTGGAAGTTGATCGCCAAGGTTGGAGTATGCCGCAGGATTTTAGTTTGTCAGTCCGGCACCAATTCCCGGCGAACCACATACATTCCAGACCTTTCGTACAAGCGCTGCGCTTGCCGGTTGTCTTCCAGCACCTTCAGGTCGACAAACCCTTCGCGTCGATCCTGAAAGGCCTTGAACGCATGAAGCAACAATGCCCGGCCCAATCCAAGACGCTGAGCGCGGGGATGCACCACCAGATTCTTGATGTAGGAACTGGTCCAGCATTGCGCCACGCCGATGACACCGTCGGCATCGCTGGCGATGAAACACAGTGCCGGATCGTATTCCGGATCGTTTTCGAACTGCTGTTGCCAGACGTCCAGCGCCGGCACCCGACCACCACCTTCGCGGTAACCGATTTGCATCAGTTCATGCACGGCGGATGCGCGTTCGGCGCTGTAGGTCGTGAGTTCGATGCCGTTCGGCCATTCGATGGCCGGCACGTCCTGGCTCAGGTCGCGCCGCATCAGGAAGCAGAACGTCTCGCTCAAGACTCAGTGGCCCTGAGCGGCGACAAATTTGGCCGCTTCGATCAGACAGTGGGTCAGCTCCGGCGAGGAGAACTTGGTCAGCACACCGTTGGCGCCGGCGAGGCGGGCCTTTTCGCTGTTCATCGCGCTGTCCAGCGAGGTGTGCAGCAGCACGTAGAGGTGGGCGAAGTCCGGGGTTTCGCGCAGGGTGCGGGTGAAGGCGTAGCCGTCCATCTCGGACATTTCGATGTCGGAGACGATCAGGTTGATCTGCTGCGCCGTGCCTTGCAGGTCCAGCAGGCAGTCGATGGCTTCCTTGGCGCTGCGGGCGGTGTGGCATTGCAGGCCGAGGTTGCGCAGGGTGTGCACCGATTGCTGCAATGCCACCTGGCTGTCGTCGACCACCAGGATCCGCGCGTTGCCCAGCACTTCGGCGTCTTCCATGCTCAGCTCGGTCGGGGCCATGTCGATCTGCGCCGGAGCGATGCCGTGGATGACTTTTTCGATGTCCAGCACCTGCACCAGCGTGCCGTCCACCGAGGTCACGCCGGTGATGTAGGCGCGCGAACCGCCGGAGCCGAACGGCGGTGGTTTGATGTCGGTGGTCAGGCAATGCACGATCTTGCTCACCGCCTGCACATGCAGGCCCTGTTTCGAACGGCTGACGTCGGTGACGATCAGGCAGCCGCCGTTCGGGTCTTCCAGCGGCCGCTCGCCGATGGCGCGGCTCAGGTCGATCACCGACAGCGAAGCACCGCGCAGGGTGGCGATGCCTTTGACGTGCGGGTGGGACTCCGGCAGCTTGGTCAGCGGCGGGCAGGGGATGATTTCACTGACCTTCAGCAGGTTGATCGCCATCAGCTTGCCGCTGCGCAAGGTAAACAGCAGAAGCGAAAGTGAATCTGCGCGGGCTTTGTTGGAAGACATAAAAACCTTCTGTGGAAAAAGGTGGTGGGCGAGGGTGGAAATCGCCAGAAACTATTGATGCCGGGTTATCGGCGTCAAAAGGTTGGGCTTTAGGTTAGTTGTCGGATGACGTTGAGATCCAGAGCCCCCTCACCCCAGCCCTCTCCCGGAGGGAGAGGGGGCCGACCGAGGTGTCTGGCGTCTGACATCGACCTGAACCACCGAGTCGATTATGGATTCAACAATGCACTTTCAGGTCGGTGTAGCTCTGAATCATCCCCCAATCGGCTCCCTCTCCCTCCGGGAGAGGCTGGGGTGAGGGGGGCATTTGATCTTGAATAAGCATTTCAGCTTTTCATCCCCAACCGCTTGGCCATTCGCCCCAGATTCGCCCGGTCCAGCCCCAGTTCACGGGCGGCACTGGCCCAGTTGTCCTGATTGCGCTCAAGTGCGGCGCTGATCAACTGGCGCTGATACTGCTCGGTGGCTGCACGCAGATCCCCGCTGATCAATGGCAAGGTGGCAGTCGCTTCGGACGGCGCCGGCGAGTTATCCAAAATCTCGCGCGGTAGATCGAGGTCCATCGCGCTCAAGCTGAGAATCTTCGGCCGCACCTTGCAGTTGCCCAGCGCCTTCAGTGCGCTGCGGCCGATCAAGTGTTCCAGTTCCCGCACGTTGCCCGGCCAGGTGTAGGCCAGCAGCGCCTCTTGGGCGTCGCTGTTCAGGCGCAGGCTGTTGAGGCCCATGCGTGAGCGGTTCTGTTCCAGGAAATAACCGCTGAGCAGCAAAACATCGCGCCCCCGGTCACGCAGCGCCGGCACCCGCAACGGGTAGACGCTGAGTCGATGGTAGAAGTCAGCGCGGTAGCGGCCGCTGCGCACTTCTTCGGCCAGATCACGGTTGGTCGCGGCGATCAGGCGCACATCGACCTGATGTTCCTTGTCTGATCCCAGCCGCTGCAACTGGCCACTCTGCAACACCCGCAACAGCTTGGCCTGGACGGTCAGCGACAACTCGCCGACCTCATCGAGAAACAGCGTGCCGCCATTGGCCAGTTCGAACTTGCCGCGCCGGTCGCTGGTGGCGCCGGTAAAGGCGCCGCGCACGTGGCCGAACAGTTCGCTTTCCACCAGCGTGTCCGGCAGGGCCGCGCAGTTGAGGCTGATGATCGGTTTGTCGGCACGCTTGGAAGCGGCGTGAATCGCCTGAGCCACCAGCTCTTTGCCGACCCCGGTTTCGCCGGTGATCAACACGGTCAGGTCGCTGCCGCCGACCAGATTGATTTCTTCCACCAGCCGCTTATGCGCCTTGCTCTGGCCAATCATTTCGCGGTTTTGCTGACCGCTGGCCTGGCGATAGACCTCGGCACGCTGATGTTCGTCCTCGGCACGAATCGCCAGGCGTTCGATGCGTTCGGCGGCATTCACAGTGGCCGATGCGAGACTGGCGAAGGCTTGCAGCGCGTCGAGTTCGATGGGTTCGAAACGCTCGGGATCGAGGGCGTCCAGGGTAATCAGACCCCAGAGTTTTTCATCGACGAACAGCGGGCAGCCGAGGCAGTCGTGGACTTCGAGGTGATCGTCGAGGCCGTCGACCAATCCGTCATAAGGATCCGGCAATTCACTGTCGGCGGCGAAACGGGTCGGCCCTTCGCCGGCCAGCAATACTTCGAAGCGCGGGTGTTCGCTGACCTTGAAGCGTCGACCAAGAGTGTCGGTGCTCAAGCCGTCGACAGCCAGCGGCACCAGCCATTCACCGTCGAGGCGCAGCAGTGCGGCGGCATCGCAGGGCAGCAGGGCGCGCATGGCTTCGAGCAAGCGTCGGTAGCGCTCGCCTTCGGGCAGTTCGCGGGACAGGTCGGAGACCAGTGGGAGCAGGGCGGTGAGTAATGATTTGGCGGACATGGGCTTGTAGTCAAAGAGACACGTTGTAGTCGAAGCGACTATAGAGGTGCTTGTGTCGATCTGACTACATAATTTTCAAGATATTGATTTATATGGAAAAAATAGTTGGCACGAATACTGGAGTAGATAAGGCACTTTTAGAGAAAGCTCAGGAGTCACCCTTATGCTTAGCGTCCAGGATCGTGCCATCGTCAAGTCCACTGTGCCTCTGCTGGAAAGCGGCGGTGAAGCGCTGATCACCCATTTCTACCGCATGATGCTCTCCGAGTACCCGGAAGTCCGCCCGCTGTTCAACCAGGCCCACCAGGCCAGCGGTGACCAGCCCCGCGCCCTGGCCAACGGCGTGTTGATGTACGCCCGTCACATCGATCAACTCGACCAGTTGGGCGATCTGGTGGCGAAGATCATCAACAAGCACGTGGCGTTGCAGATTCTGCCGGAGCACTACCCGATCGTCGGCACCTGCCTGCTGCGCGCGATCTCCGAAGTGCTTGGCGAAGAAATCGCCACCCCGGAAGTGATGAGTGCCTGGGGCGCGGCTTACGGTCAACTGGCCGATATCCTGATCGGCGCCGAAACCGCCATTTATGACCAGAAAGAGCAAGCCGTCGGCGGCTGGCGCGGGGCGCGGGAGTTCATCGTCGCGGCCAAGGTCGAGGAGAGCGCGGAAATCATTTCGTTCTACTTCGAACCGGCGGACAAGGGCCCGATCCTCGCAGCCGAGCCCGGCCAGTACATCGGCATGAAGCTGATCCTCGACGGCGAAGAAATCCGCCGCAACTATTCACTGTCGGCTCTGGCCAACAAAGGCCAGTACCGCATCAGCGTCAAACGCGAACCGGGCGGCCGGGCCTCCAATCACCTGCACGATCAACTGCATGTCGGCGCGAGCATTCAGCTGTTCCCGCCATCGGGTGAGTTCACCCTGACTGCCAGCGACAAACCGCTGGTGCTGATCAGTGGCGGCGTCGGCATCACCCCGACTCTGGCGATGCTGGAAGCGGCGCTGGAAACCGAGCGTCCGGTGTACTTCATCCACAGTGCGCGCAACGGCAGCGTGCATGCGTTCCGTGACTGGATTGATGGGCTGGCCGCGCGTCATCCGCAGCTCAAACGCTTTTATTGCTACGCCGAAGATGATGGCGTGAGCCCGGCGGCGGACAAGGTCGGGTTGTTGAGCGAGGAGCAACTGGACGAGTGGCTGCCGGTGGAGCGTGATGTGGACGCTTACTTCCTCGGGCCGAAAGGCTTCATGGGGGCGATCAAGCGTCATCTGAAGGCGCTGGGCGTACCGGAGAAGCAGAGCCGGTATGAGTTCTTCGGGCCGGCTGCTGCTCTGGAATAATCCGGAACCGAGTCGCCTTCATCGCAAGCAGGCTCGCTCCCACATTGAAATGCATTCAAATGTGGGAGCGAGCCTGCTCCGGGCGGCGATCCGACGATTGGCCGTTACACGGTCCTGATTCTTAAATTCTGTTTAAAGGTTAATCGTTTCTTAACCGGTTTATCGTTTATTCCCCGATGCTGATGATAGGCGCTCGTTCGTTTACATGATCAGGATCGCCCCCATGTCGCACTTCGCCTCTTCCCGTCGTTTCAGCCTGGCCACTTTGGGCCTGTCGGTTGCCTTGTTGTCCAGTCCGTTTGCGTTCGCCGAATCCGCCTTGATCGAACCCCAGACCCTGATCGTCGATCAGAGCCTGCCGAAGGCGCAGCGTGATGCAATGGAACTGGCGGCGCGGCGTTACGGCAGTTTCTGGAACACGGGTGAAGAGGCGTTGGCCACCGCCGCCCTGTCGCCGCAGTTCGTCGACAAGACCCCTCCGGAAGGCCGGGTGCAGGGGCCGACCGGGCCGTTGCTGGCGTCGAAGTTCTTTCGCACGGCGGTGCCGGACTTGAGTTGCGACATCGAACAAATGATCGTCGCCGGGGATCGCGTGGTGGTGCATCTGCACTTTCGCGGGCATTTCACTGGCACGTTCAAGGCTCTCAAAGGGCAGGGCCAGCGTGTAGACTTCCGGGCAACCGATATCTATCAGATCGACAACGGTCGCATCGCGGCCAATTGGCATATCGAAGACAACATCAGCCTGATGGCGCAACTGCAAGCGCAGCCGCCGGCCAGCTGAACCATGGACATGAAAGGGAAACGCGATGAGCGAGGAAACGATTCGATTGGGGCGTGAGCGGCGCTATCTGGTGTTGCTGGGCATCATCTGCCTGGCGCTGATCGGCGGCGCGCTGTACATGCAGATCGTGCTGGGCGAGGCGCCGTGCCCGCTGTGCATCCTGCAGCGTTATGCGTTGCTGCTGATCGCGCTGTTCGCGTTCATCGGCGCGGCCATGCGTACCCGGCGCAGCATCACGGTGTTCGAGGTGCTGGTGGTGATTTGTGCCATCGCCGGGGCCGGCGTTGCCGGGCATCACGTGTACACCCAGTTCTATCCGGCGGTGAGCTGCGGCATCGATGTGTTGCAGCCGATCGTCGATGACCTGCCGCTGGCGAAGATCTTCCCGCTGGGCTTCCAGGTCGATGGTTTCTGCTCGACGCCGTACCCGCCGATCCTCGGTCTGTCGCTGGCGCAATGGGCGCTCGTGGCCTTCGTGCTGGTGGTGATCCTGGTGCCGCTGCTGACCTCGCGTAACCGAAAAGCGTTGCGCTGAATCAACTTTTCGGCGCTTGCGCCGATAAAACAAACGCCTCTATTTGCAGTGACGCAAATCGAGGCGTTTTGCATTTCAGGGTCTGTGTGAAAACACCGTGACGAACGGCAAGGAAGGGTGCGACAGGTGTGCGACATGTTGTCACACACGCCATGTCGCAGGGCGTTTCACAGTCCCGGATTGGAGTGCTGTTACAAAAAAGGATTGGTCTGTTTCAGCGTTTTTCGATTTTTGCACGCGTGTGCCGGATCAGGCAGTTTTAACAGACTCCGGCAGATGGCCAAAAGCCTTGGCATATCGGGCTTTGCGCGGATCGCGCCGTGGGAAAAAGCCCTCGGAGCTGTCTGAACTGAGGCCGATAGACCTACATTTTTTGGTGTTTTTGTTGAGAATCGATTTCGATAACATGCGGAACTTTTGCAAAAACGGTGATGGATTGTTGCTCTGAGCGATAAAAATTATTTCGGGATAAGACATGGTGTATAGGGCGCTACCTATCTACAATCGCCCGCACTGAATTCCCGGCACTGTTCAGCCTTTATTAAGGAGGCGAGCAGGAAGTCGGGTGTCGAGCAGCCGAGAGGCTTGCGAGACACCCAGGTGTCGGTGCCTTCCAACTTTCCGCACCAAATGGAATTGGTCTGTAACAAGGCCTTTGACCACGAATTCGAATAAGAACTGACCGCTGTCCCAGGTTTTGTCGAGCGTCTGACGCGCGACGGGCGGCCCTTATTCAATCCAAAGAAAATGCCAACCCTTGGCAGGGTGAAGTGTTGGCGATCAAAACCCAACTGCATTGCGCAAGCTGCTTTAGAGGTCGTGAGATGAGTAAAAACAGGTACCCCAGATTACTAGGCCTAGTGCCGCTGCTCGGCACGTTGTTGCTGGGAGGCTGCAACATGACCTTGCTCAATCCAACGGGCCAGGTCGGCCTGGAACAGCGCAACCTGATCATCACCGCCACGCTGCTGATGCTGTTGGTCGTTGTGCCGGTCATCGTCATGACCTTCCTGTTCGCCTGGAAGTACCGCGCCTCCAACAAGAACGCCGTCTACACCCCGAAATGGTCGCACTCGACCAAAATCGAAGTGGCAGTCTGGACCATCCCGGTCCTGATCATCATTGCCCTGGGTTACATCACCTACAAGTCGACCCACTCGCTGGATCCGTATCGTCCGATCGAATCCGACGTCAAGCCTGTGACCATCGAAGTGGTCGCGCTGGACTGGAAGTGGCTGTTCATCTACCCGGAACAAGGCATCGCCACGGTCAACAAGATCGTATTCCCGGCGCACACCCCGGTTAACTTCCGGATCACTTCGGACGCGGTGATGAACTCGTTCTTCATCCCGGGCCTGGGCGGCCAGATCTACGCGATGGCGGGCATGACCACCAAGCTGCACCTGATCGCTGACCGCAACGCTGAAATGGACGGTATCTCCGCCAACTACAGCGGCGCTGGTTTCACCGGTATGAAATTCAAAGCGATCGCAACTTCTCAGGAAGATTTCGACGCCTGGGTAAGTGAAGTCAAAAAGGCACCTAAACAGCTTGAACCAGCTGAATACGCAGCCCTTGCCAAGCCAAGCCAGAACAATCCAGTCGAGCTCTACTCCTCGGTAACGCCGAACCTGTTTCAGACCATCGTCGACAAGTACGAAGGCATGAAACCGGGCAAGCCGCTGAAGCACGAGAAGAAAGAGAAAGAAGTGGCGGCAACGGATATGGACTCGAATTCGCATTCAGCTGCCGGGGCAGAGGAGTAAACGATGTTTGGTAAATTAAGTTGGGAAGCGATCCCTTTCCACGAGCCGATCGTGATGGTCACCATCTCGATGATCGCGCTCGGTGGTCTGGCGTTGTTCGCTGCAATCACCTACTTCAAGAAGTGGACTTACCTGTGGACCGAGTGGCTGACGTCGGTCGACCACAAGAAAATCGGCGTGATGTACATCATCGTCGCCATGGTCATGCTGCTGCGCGGTTTTGCCGACGCCATCATGATGCGTACCCAGTTGGCCATGGCCACCGAGGGTTCGCCTGGCTACCTGCCACCTGAACACTATGACCAGATCTTCACCGCTCACGGTGTGATCATGATCATCTTCATGGCGATGCCATTCTTCACCGGCCTGATGAACCTTGCAGTGCCGCTGCAGATCGGCGCGCGTGACGTTGCGTTCCCGTTCCTGAACTCCCTGAGCTTCTGGCTGCTGGTGTCCGGCGTCGTGCTGATCAACCTGTCCCTGGGCGTCGGCGAATTCGCCAAGACCGGCTGGGTAGCATATCCACCGTTGTCGGGTCTGCAATACAGCCCTGGCGTGGGGATGGACTACTACATCTGGGCGCTACAGCTATCGGGTCTGGGTACAACGCTAACGGGGGTTAACTTCCTCGCGACCGTGCTGAAAATGCGTACCCCTGGCATGAAACTGATGGACATGCCGATCTTCACCTGGACCTGCACCTGGGCAAACGTTCTGATCGTGGCTTCGTTCCCGATCCTGACCGCTACCCTGGCACTGCTGACCCTTGACCGTTACATGGATTTCCACATTTTCACCAATGAACTTGGTGGCAATCCAATGATGTACGTCAACCTGTTCTGGGCATGGGGCCACCCTGAGGTTTACATCCTGATCCTGCCGGCATTCGGCATCTTCTCGGAAGTCATCTCGGCCTTCACCGGCAAGAAACTGTTCGGCCACCACTCGATGATCTACGCCTCGGGCGCGATCTCGGTACTGGGCTTCATGGTTTGGCTGCACCACTTCTTCACCATGGGTTCGGGTGCCAGCGTCAACGCCTTCTTCGGTCTGGCGACGATGCTGATTTCCATCCCGACGGGTGTGAAACTGTTCAACTGGCTGTTCACCATCTACCAGGGCCGTCTGCGCTTCACCAGTCAGGTTCTGTGGACCCTGGGCTTCATGGTGACCTTCGCCATCGGCGGCATGACCGGCGTACTGCTGGCCATCCCGGGTGCTGACTTCGTTCTGCACAACAGCCTGTTCGTGATCGCTCACTTCCACAACGTGATCATCGGCGGCGCGGTATTCGGCTACATCGCAGGCTTCGGCTTCTACTTCCCGAAAGCGTTCGGCTTCAAGCTGCACGAAGGCTGGGGTAAAGCAGCGTTCTGGTTCTGGATCTCGGGCTTCTTCGTTGCGTTCATGCCGCTCTACGCTCTGGGCTTCATGGGCATGACCCGTCGTCTGAACGCCACCACCAACCCTGAGTGGGTACCGTACCTGTACGTTGCCATGTTCGGTGCGGTGATGATCGCTGTCGGTATCGCTTGCCAGCTGATCCAGCTGTACGTGTCGGTGCGTGACCGCAACAAGCCGGAAAACATGTGCGAACACGGTGACCCGTGGAATGCCCATACCCTGGAATGGTCGACCTCGTCGCCACCTCCGTTCTACAACTTCGCTGTACTGCCAAAAGCAGACTGCATCGATCCGTTCACCGAGGCCAAGGAAAACGGTACCGCGTACAAGGCTCCGGCCAAGTACGAACCGATTCACATGCCGAACAACACCGCCACTGGCGTGGTGATGGGCGCACTGCTGACCGTGTTCGGTTTCGCGATGATCTGGCACATCTGGTGGTTGGCGATCGCCAGCCTGGCCGGCACTGTCATCTACTTCGTGATCCACGCAGCACGTGACGATCAGGGCTACATGGTGCCGGTTGAAACAATCGAGCGCATCGAAGCCGAGCAGCACAAGCGTCTGGTAGCGGCCGGGAAGATCCCTGCTTCCGCAACCCGTGTTGAAACCAAGTTGGAACAGGCTTAAACAATGTCGAACTTAGTGACCAATGCTGGACACGCCCATGGTCATGACCATGGGCACGATGACCATCACCACGACTCGGGCGAGATGACCGTATACGGTTTCTGGCTCTACCTGATGACCGACTGCATTCTGTTTGCGTCGATCTTCGCGGTGTACGCGGTACTGGTAAACAACGTCGCCGGTGGCCCGTCGGGCCACGACATCTTCGAACTGCCATACGTGCTGGGCGAAACCGCTCTGCTGTTGTTCAGTTCGATCACCTACGGCTTCGCCATGCTGGCGTTGTACAAAGGTAAAAAGCAGCAGGTTCTGGGCTGGTTGTTCATGACCTTCCTGCTCGGCGCAGGCTTCATCGCCATGGAGATCAACGAGTTCCACCTGCTGATCTCCGAGGGCTTCGGTCCTAGCCGTTCGGGCTTCCTGTCGGCGTTCTTCACGCTGGTCGGTACCCACGGTCTGCACGTGTCCGCCGGTCTGATCTGGATGGGCATCATGATGTACCAGGTCAACAAGCACGGCCTGACGGCGACCAACAAGACCCGTCTGAGCTGCCTGAGCCTGTTCTGGCACTTCCTGGACGTGGTGTGGATCTGCGTATTCACCGTTGTTTACCTGATGGGGACCCTGTAATGGCTAATGCACACTCCCATGACAGCCACGATGCTGGCCACGGCAGCGTCAAGTCGTACGCCATCGGCTTCATCCTGTCGGTAATCCTGACCGTCATCCCGTTCGGCCTGGTGATGTTCCCGACCCTGCCGAAGTCGACGACGCTGGCAATCGTCCTGCTGTTCGCCGTGATCCAGGTGATCGTTCACCTGTATTACTTCCTGCACCTGGACCGTTCCATTGCTCAACGTAACAACGTGATTGCGTTCGTCTTTACGGCCATCGTGATCGTGCTGCTGGTCGGTCTGTCGCTGTGGATCATGTTCAGCATCCACACCTACATGATGGCGAAGTGAGGTAAACCCGATGTCGCTCAAGCACTTTATCCAAATCACCAAACCGGGGATCATTTTCGGTAACGTGCTTTCTGTGGCAGGCGGGTTCTTCCTGGCCTCGAAAGGGCATGTCGATCTGGCCGTGTTTCTGGCAGCCATGATCGGCACTTCCCTGGTCGTGGCCTCCGGTTGCGTGTTCAACAACTGCATCGACCGCGACATCGACCTGAAGATGGAACGCACCAAGAACCGGGTGCTGGTCCAGGGCTTGATCTCCCTGAAACTGGCCCTGGTCTATGCGACCGTCCTGGGTGTCGCCGGCGTTGCGTTGCTGTACAAGGTGGCCAACCCGTTGGCTGCCCTGTTCGCTGTGATCGGCTTCATCATCTACGTCGGCTTCTACAGCCTGTACCTCAAGCGCAAGTCGGTTCACGGCACGCTGGTGGGCAGTCTGTCGGGCGCCATGCCGCCAGTGATCGGTTACGTGGCCGTGACCAACAGCTTCGACATGGCCGCGCTGACCCTGCTGGTGATGTTCAGCCTGTGGCAGATGCCGCATTCCTACGCCATCGCAATCTTCCGCTTCAACGATTACCTGGCCGCATCGATTCCGGTGCTGCCAGTGAAGCGTGGAATCCAGGTGGCCAAGAAGCACATCCTGTTCTACATCCTGGCCTTCCTCGTGGCGACCTTGATGCTGACCTTCAGCGGTTACGCCGGCATGAGCTACCTCGCCGTCGCCGCGGCCATGGGCATGTACTGGTTGTACATGGCCTGGACCGGCTACAAGGCGGTGGATGACACGGTCTGGGCACGCAAGCTGTTCGTGTTCTCGATCTTCACCATCACCGCGCTGAGCGTCATGATGTCCCTGGACTTCAAGGTGCCGACCGAGCTGCTGCTGACGTACGCGCCGTAAGGTTCGAACGTTGTACGAGAAACCCCGTTCATCGAGAGATGAGCGGGGTTTTTTGTTGCCCGAATGAAGGAGAAACGACGTCCTTTGTCGCGAACAGACTCTCTCCCAAAAGGGTGGGGTAATCAGCCATTCCCTCGAAACGACTAGCTAGAAATCGACAGGTTGCGGTCGGTAGGCAAAAGCCCTAGATTCGGATCCAACTACATGCATCGATCAAGAGGCTGGGCGAAATGACTGAGAGGATGACCTGCGACGAGCGCTTCATTGCCCTGGCAAAAGAGCTGAACTACGACATCAATGGCGAGAACACGGTGGGTGGCAATTACGCGCCGTTGATCCGTCATCACGATGAGATTTACATCAGCGGCATGGTGCCGCGCACCGAGGGCAAGATTCAGTATCCGGGGCGCGTGGGGCAGGAATTGACGCTCAAGGATGCGCAGGCCGCGGCGAGCATCAGCGCGATGCGCTGCCTGGCCTTTATCGTCGATGCGGTCGGTTCGCTGGACAAGGTCCGGTCGTTGTTGCGGGTCACGGTGTACGTGAAGTCCACGCCGGATTTCGTCGACCTCAGCGAAGTCGCCAACGGCGCATCGGATGTATTCAGTTATGTATTGGGCGATGTCGGGCGCCATACCCGGACCACCGTCGGCGTCTATCAGTTGCCGAAAAACGCAGCCATCGAAGTCGACATGATTGCCGCCGTGCATCCATCGGCATAATCGCCAATCAGCGCACAACAAAAAGCCCCGCCTGGATTTCAGAGCGGGGCTTTTTCGTCAGCGCCGGTATTACTGGGCGGCGATGCTGTAGCCATCAAACGCGGTCTGCTGTTGCAGCGCGGTGATAATGTTCTTGCGGTTGATCGCGTGCTCAGTGCCGGCGTTGTCGACGAAGGTTTCGCCTTCAATTTCCGCCTCATCGCCTTCACCGACGAAGGTGAAACCAAGGAATTCCAGCGCCTCGCGATCCACGCTCAGGCGCGAACGCGGTGTGCGCATTGGCAGGGTCACGCTGATGCCGTCCTTGCTGATGCTGAACACTTCGACGTCTTTCTTGGCGCGGGCAGCCTTGCTCTTGCCGCCGCTCGGGTTGCTGATCGCCTGATGGGTCTGGTTCAGCACCTTGAGGGCCAGGCCGTAGACGATTTCCTGGAACGCCGGATCGTCCTTGAAGCTCGACAGGATGCGGCTGATCGGGAATTTGCTGCTGAGGTCTTCGAGGGCGGCGATGTCGGCGGCCTCGGCGTCCTTCAAGCGCTTGAGTTCGCCCATCAGCTCGTAGGCCTGGTCGTCATCAAAGCGGTCGTGGGCCTGACGGATCGCAGCGCGCAGTTCGCGGATCTGATCGCTCTCGCGGCTCGACTGGAACGCGTCCAGTACCATCTCGCTGATGATCTTCGCCTGTGGGATGTGTTGTGAAAGATTGATGGAGTTTTCGTATTCCGCTTTGGACGACAGAGTGACTACGGATTCAGCGGTGTTGAAATCGGACATTGAAATTTCACTACTTTTTTAACTTGAGATGAGACGAGAAAGCGCTGGGGGCTTTTTCAGGCCGACTAATTTAGGGGAGCGGGGCGGCGTTGTCACGGAGCAACGGCTCGGTGGAGTTGATTATTTGCCCGGCGTATTCAGGTTCATCGAACGCACGATCCACTGTTCGGCGTCCTGTTGATTCACTGGCAACGAGAAGCTGAAGGTCGCTCCCCGCCCTGCGACATCGAGCAACCGGATCTCGCGCCCGTGCAACTGCAGGATGCGGTGGACAATGCGCAGGCCCAATCCGCCATCGCGTCGCGCGCCACCGATATTGAACGGGCGCAGAAACAAACCTTCGCGCAGCTCGGCAGCGATGCCATGGCCGGTGTCGCTGACGGTGATTTCAACCAGTGCGCCCTGGGGGACCAGGCTGAGCTCGATTTCGCCACCCGGTGGCGTATGGCGCAAGGCGTTATCGAACAGATTGGTCAGCACCCGTTCGATCAACCCGAGATCGGCACAAACGGTCGGCAGGTTGTTGTTGAAGCTGGCCTTGAGTGCAACATTTCGGGCTTCGGCGCCGAGTTCGAATTTCTGGAAGATGTCCTGAACCAGATCGGTCAGGGAAAACTTCTCCAGCACAGGCTGCACGAAGCCATGTTCCAGGCGCACCAGCTCCAGCAATGATTGCGCGAGCCCGCCGACCTTGCGGCTCTGATCCAGGGCAATCCCCAGATAGCGACGACGTTCTTCCGGGGACAGAGTGGCGTCCTTGAGCGACAGGGTTTCCAGATAACCATGCAGCGAGGCCAATGGTGTGCGCAGGTCATGGGAGATGTTTGCCACCAGTTCCCGGCGCTCCTGGTCCTGACGGGTCAGCGATCGCCATTGTTCACCGAGGCGGTTCTGCATTTGCCGGAATGCTGCGTCGAGCACGGCTATTTCATCCGGGTCAGCGGACTTGTCCACAGGCGTCGCTGTGTCTGGCAGTGGTTGCGGTACGCCGTCGATGTCGAGCCGGCTCACGGTTTCGGTCAATCGCCGCAGCGGCCGCGTGATCAGATTGAAGGCCGTCAGGCCGGCAATCAGGCACAGGAACGCCGCAAGTCCGATGGACAGCAGCGCCGTGTTGAGCGCCGCACTGGTGGCGCCGCGTTCGGCGAAACGGTCATGCGCTTCGCTGAGCAGGACCACATACAGGTAACCGGCCGCTTTGCCGTTGACCCGCAATGGCGCAGCGCTGAAGACCTTGCGGCCATCGACGCTGCGTGGGTCATCGCCGAGGATCGGCAGTGGTTGACCGTTGAGCAATCGTTGAATCGGCGCGAGATCGACGGTTTGCCGACGCAGGCGTCCTTCCGGCGCCGCGTTGCCGACGATCCGGCCTTCGGTGTCGAGCAGGTACACCTCGACACTCGGGTTGACCAGCATCAACTGGCTGAACAGTTCGCGCACCGCGCCGGGCATCAGGCCGTTGGTGTCCATCAGCACCGTATCGTGGGCGATGTGTTGCGCCAGATCCCGGGACAGACCCTGCACCACCTCCAGTTCATGCATCTGGCTGGAGCGCACCTGCAACCACGCCGACGTGCCGCAGCACGCCAGCAGCAACACGGCGAATACCAGGGACAGGCGCTGGGTCAGGGTCAGTTTCATGGTTGTTCTGTACTCGTGCCGAATTTGTAGCCACGGCCCCACACCGTAAGGATGCGCACCGGTTGTGCCGGATCGGTCTCGATCTTTGCCCGCAGGCGATTGATGTGGGTGTTGACCGTGTGTTCGTAACCTTCGTGGCTGTAGCCCCAGACTGCATTGAGCAGATCCATGCGTGAAAACACCTTGCCCGGCTGACGGGCGAAGAAATACAGCAGGTCGAATTCCCGCGGGGTGAGGTCCAGGCGCTGGCCGTCGAGGGTGACGTCACGGGTGATCGGGTCGATGGTCAAGCCATCTAGACTCAGGCTGCCGGCGTCCATCTTCAGGTTGCGGGCCATGGCGTCGACCCGGCGCAGCAGGGCTTTGACCCGGGCCACCAGTTCAAGCATCGAAAACGGTTTGGCGAGGTAATCGTCGGCACCCAGTTCCAGTCCGAGGATGCGGTGCAGTTCGCTGGAGCGGGCGCTGGTGATGATGATCGGTGTGTAACGGGCCATGGCCCTGGCGCGGCGGCAGATTTCCAGGCCATCGACTCCCGGCAGCATGAGATCGAGGATCAGTGCATCCCAGTGACCTTGCTGCAACAGGCGCATTCCCTCGTCGCCGTCGGCGCTGTGTACCACCTCGAATTGCTCGTCCCGCAAGTGCAGGCAAATGAGGTCGGCGATGTGCAGGTCGTCCTCGACCACCAGGACGCGTTTGGTCTGTTCCATGAAGCTCAATCCTTCGGCGCGATGTGCGCATTGTGCGGGTTTTCCTCGGGGCGAGTTATCACGAATTGTTTAACTTCCCGTGAGGATTTGGCGATCAACCCAAGCCTAGGCTGTGTTCCACAACAGGCATCTGGAATTTCGGGAGACGGCCATGTTTTCACGGCGACAGATTCTGGCAACAGGCGGCGGGCTGGGGCTTGCAGCCCTTCTGGCCGGTGTATTGCCAAAGTTATCCACGGGCTCTGCGCTGGTAGGCGAGGCGTTTGCCGACGAGATTTTTGAAGTGACCCACAGCGACAGTGAATGGCACGCGTTGCTGACAGACGAGCAATTCGACGTGCTGCGCAATGAAGGCACTGAACGCGCCTACAGCAGCCCGCTGAACAACGAACACCGGAACGGCACGTTTGCCTGTGCCGGATGCGATCTGGCGCTGTTTTCTTCCGAGACCAAGTTCGACAGTCGCACCGGTTGGCCGAGTTTCTGGGCACCGCTGGAACACGCCGTGGCCATACGCGAGGACCGTTCCTTCGGCATGCGGCGGGAGGAAGTTCACTGTCGGCGTTGCGGCGGCCACCTCGGCCATGTGTTCGACGACGGGCCGAAACCCACCGGTCTGCGTTACTGCATGAACGGTCTGGCGATGACCTTCAAACCCGTGGCGGCCTGAGTCGTGGCCCGCCAGCGATCTTCACTTACAACAGGACGACACTATGTGGCTATTGGTTCTCGCTTATCTCGGTGGTGTGCTGACGATCGTCAGCCCGTGCATCCTGCCGGTTCTGCCTTTTGTCTTCGCTCGCACCGGGCAGCCGTTTATCAAAAGTGGCTTGCCGCTGTTGGCGGGGATGGCACTGACCTTCGCGCTCGTCGCCTCGTTGGCGGCGGTGGGCGGCGGTTGGGTGGTGCAAGTCAATCAGTACGGTCGCTGGCTCGCGTTGCTGTTCGTTGCACTGTTCGGGCTGACGCTGCTGTTGCCGCGTCTGGCCGAGCGCCTGACCCGGCCGCTGGTTTCCGCCGGCAGTCGCCTGTCGGAAGCCGCCGGCCTGGACAATCGTCCGCGTCCCGGCGCTTCGTTTCTGATCGGTGTCGCAACGGGATTGCTGTGGGCGCCATGCGCCGGGCCAATCCTCGGGCTGATTCTGACCGGTGCCGCGCTGCAAGGTGCAAGCATCGCCACCACGTTGTTGCTGCTGGCCTACGCCGCCGGTGCCGCGACTTCGCTCGCCGCGGCGTTGCTGCTGGGCGGTAAGGTTTTCGCGTTGATGAAGCGTTCGATCGGCACTGGCGAGTGGATCCGGCGCGGGCTCGGGGCCGCGATGCTGGCCGGAGTGGCCGCCATTGCGCTGGGCCTCGATACCGGGATTCTGGCGCGGGTGTCGACGGCTTCGACCGGCGGGTTGGAGCAGGCCTTGGTCGGCAAGCTCTCGGGCAAATCCCCTCAGGGCAACGGCACGATGATGGCGCAGATTCCCGCGGCGGATGACGCGGCGAACGGCAGCATGATGGCTGCTGGCGGCGCGATGAAAATGGCTGCCAAGGCACCGGGCTCTTTGCCCATCGAGGGCCAGTTGCCGGCGCTCGAAGGCGCGGTGCAGTGGCTCAACTCGGCGCCGCTGGACGCCCAGGCACTCAAGGGCAAAGTGGTGCTGGTGGATTTCTGGACTTACTCCTGCATCAACTGTCTGCGCACTCTTCCATACGTCAAAGCCTGGGCCGAGAAGTATCGCGATCAGGGGCTGGTGGTGATTGGTGTACACGCGCCGGAATTCGCTTTCGAGCGTGATGTTGGAAACGTCACCAAAGCCATGAAGGAACTGGGCATCAACTACCCGGTAGCCATTGATAACGATTACAGGATCTGGCGCGCTTTCAACAATGAGTACTGGCCTGCGCATTATTTTGCCGACGCGCAGGGGCGTATTCGTTATCACCATTTTGGCGAAGGGGACTACGCCGAGTCGGAACGGGTCATCCAGCAACTGTTGCGTGAGGCCGGGGCGAAAACCGTGGCTGATAGCCTGATCAACGCAGACGCCCAAGGCGTGCAGCTCGCACCGGACATGAATCAGGTGCTGTCACCGGAAACTTACGTCGGCTACCAGCGTGCGGAACATTTCGTACCGGAAACCAGCCTGGTGCCTGACAAGGTCGCGGCCTACAAGACACCTGCAAATCTTGCCCTGAATGACTGGAGCCTCGGCGGCCAATGGGCGGTCGGCGCCGAGCGTGCCACGGCCAGTGCGCCGGCCAGTCGCATCGTTTATCGCTTTCATGCCCGCGACCTGCACCTGGTGCTGGGCCCGGGGGCGGACGGCAAACCGGTGCGCTTCAAAGTGATGATCGATGGTCAGGCACCGGGCGATGCCCACGGTGTCGACGTGGCGCCTGACGGCAGCGGGCGCGTGACCGAACAACGCTTGTATCAATTGGTACGGCAGACCGCTGATGTGAAGGACCGCACCTTCAGTATCGAGTTTCTCGATTCGGGCGTATCGGCCTACGCCTTTACCTTCGGCTGATCAGGAGTACAGAACATGAAAGCTCAAACTATCTGGCGTCGACTGTTGTTGGGCATCGTGGCGGCCGGGGTGATCGGACAGTGCTCGGCGTTGTCATTCGGTGCCGAGGAGGGTGTGCTCATCCCCCCGCCGGCACTCGACGAAAACACCCAGGCGCACAGTGAAACCGCGGTGTTCGCCGGCGGTTGCTTCTGGGGCGTGCAGGGTGTTTTTCAGCATGTCAAAGGTGTGCAGAAGGCCGTCTCGGGTTACGCCGGCGGCGCTGCCGATACGGCTGAATATGAACGGGTGAGCGAGGGCGACACCGGGCACGCCGAGTCGGTGCAAGTGACCTTCGACCCCGCCCAGGTCAGCTACGGCAGCCTGTTGCAGATCTACTTTTCGGTGGCCCATAACCCGACCGAGCTCAATCGCCAGGGGCCGGACAGCGGCACCCAATATCGCTCGGCGCTGTTCCCGGTCAATGCTGATCAGCAACGTGTCGCCCAGGCCTACATTGCGCAACTGGATACCGCCCATGTCTTCAGCAAACCCATCGTCACCAGGCTGGAAAGCTATAACGGTTTTTACCCGGCGGAGGACTATCACCAGGATTTTCTCACCGAGCATCCGAGCTATCCGTACATCGTGATCAACGATTTGCCGAAAGTGGCGCAGTTGAAGCAGTTGTTTGCCCAGCGTTATCAGGAAAAGCCGGTGCTGGTGAAAAGCGGGTCGTGAGCACCGGTTGTCCAATGGCTACTGTGCAACCACCGGCAACTTTCGAGCGCAAAGAGCTCGCAGTGTCCAGTAGAGCTTCAACGAACGGGTGCTGATCAGACCGCACATGAAACCCGTTATGCCGGCCTTGAGCAGCAGCATGTCCGGCGATGCTGAACGCTCCGGATGCACGTCATGCTGATAATTGAAGTAGTAGTTCGCGAAAAAGAACATCAGGTACATGATCAGGATCTTTGCCGTGCCCGGCATGATCAGCCCTGTCGCGGAGTCGTCGAGCGCCACGCCCCGGCGGGAGAACACCAGCCAGGCCGAGAGACCGCCCAGCGACAGCGCGCCGAGCCAGATACAGAAAAACAAGGTCGGGTTGATCGTCAGGTTCAGGGAATACAGCGACCACGCCAAAAACGCCGGGGGTGTTATCAGCATCGAGGCACGACTTTCGCGTCGGGGAGAAAACGCCTTGATGCCGAAACAAACCACCAGCAGAAAAATCAGGTAAACCCGTATCGGAGTGTTTTGCAGAATCGTGAGCATTGCGCAGCATCCATGCTGGAAAAAAGGAGGAGGGTGGAGCATAGCCGGGGTCGCTGAAATCGTCGGCTATTTCAGCCGCAAACGCTCCATCGCGATTACCGACGTTTCAAACCCCAGGCTGGCGAAAAACGCTTCCGCACCTTCACGCCCGGCACGCAGGACCCAAGTGATGTCGGTATTGTCGCCCATCACATGTTCGACCAATGCCCGCCCGATGCCCGCGCGCCGATGTTGTCCGTCGACTATGACCATCGACAGGTAACCGTTGGACAAGCCATCGGTGATGCCACGGGCGAAACCGACAATTTGCTGGCCGCTCAGTGCAACGGCAGTGCGTTGGGAGTTCTGGATGAGTTTGGCGAAATGTTCTGCTATGCCGGTGCGATGACCCCAGCCGTGCCGCTCGAGAAACTGCCTTGTCGCCTCCACTTCCGTGGGCAGAAGGTCGCGTATTGAAATGTCATTGTTCATTCTTTGATCCCGTCCCTGGTGTATTTCCAACAGTAGTCGCGTTGCTTACGGTCTGCCCCACATCTGCATGGCGAACTCGACGAAGCGACGCAGTTTCGGCAGCCGATAGCGATCCGGCGCGTAGAGCAGATGCATCGGCCGGTTCGGCGGCTGATAGTCCGGCATCACGACGACCAGTCGGCCTTCGCGCAGATCCTGCTCCACCAGAGCGTCCGGCAGCATCACGATGCCCATGCCGGTGCGCGCGGCCTGATGCAGGCCGGCTGAGCTGTTGATCAGCATCGGCCCTTTGACGTCGACCATGATTTCCCCGTCGGGGCCGCTGAGGCGCCACTGCTTTTCCACCGATTGCCAGTCGTCACCGGCGGGATAGGCAAAGGACAGGCAGTCGTGCTGACGCAGTTCTTCAGTGGTGAGGGGCATGCCGCGTCGGGCCACGTATTCCGGGGAGGCGCAGACGGTCAGGGTGTAGTCGATCAGGGGGCGCGCGATCAGGTTGGACTGGTCGAAGTGGCCCAGTCGGAAGGCCACGTCGAGACCGCTTTCCAGCAGGTCCGGGCGACGGTTGGTCAGGATCACGTCGAGTTTGACCTGCGGACATTGCAGGGAAAACTCACTGAGTGCCGGGGCCAGGCGTTCGACGCCAAAGGTCAGCGGTGCGGTAACCCGCAGAATGCCGCGCGGTTCATCAAGCGTCTGTTCGGCGAGGCGTTCGGAGTCGGCGACCAGACCGAGCACTTCCAGGCAGCGCTGGTAGTAAACGCTGCCAAATTCGGTCAGCCGCTGGCGGCGGGTGGTGCGTTGCAACAGTTGCACGCCGAGCCGTTGCTCCAGCGCCCGCAGGTGATTGCCCACCATGGTCGTGGACATTTCGCACTGCAGCGCGGCCGCCGTCATGCTGCCGGACTCCACAACCTTGACGTAAACGCTCATTGACTGGAATAGATCCATTATCAAGCCTGGCTTTTAAATGATTGAAGTTTTGCCGAGTTTATCCAGTTCAGGTGGATAACCATACTGCCAGCACCTCTCACCTCGCTGGAGCTTGCCGACATGACCGCCGCCCTGATGAACACCTATCAACCTCTGGATTTGAGCTTCATCAAAGGCCTGGGTACGCGACTCTGGGATCAGGCGGGTCGCGAGTATCTGGATGCGGTGGCGGGCGTGGCGGTGACCAATGTCGGCCATTCACATCCACGCATCGTGTCGGCGATCAGCGAGCAGGCGGGATTGCTGCTGCACACCTCCAATCTCTACAGCATCGACTGGCAACGGTCGCTGGCGCAGAAGCTGACGCAACTGGCGGGGATGGAGCGGGCGTTCTTCAACAATTCCGGTGCCGAGGCCAATGAAACCGCGCTGAAACTGGCGCGTCTGTACGGCTGGCGCAAAGGTATCGAGCAACCGCTGGTGGTGGTCATGGCCAACGCGTTTCATGGCCGTACCCTCGGCACCTTGTCCGCCAGCGATGGCCCAGCGGTGCGGCTCGGTTTCAATGACTTGCCGGGGGATTTCGTCAAAGTACCGTTTGGCGATCTCGAAGCGCTGGAGCAGGTACGGCGCAAACATGGCCAGCGGATCGTGGCGATTCTGGTCGAGCCGATCCAGGGTGAAAGCGGCGTGCAACTGGCACCGCCCGGTTACCTCAAGGCGCTGCGTGAATTGTGCAACCGTCACGCCTGGCTGCTGATGCTTGACGAGATACAGACCGGCATCGGTCGCACCGGTCGCTGGTTTGCGTTCCAGCACGAAGGCATCGTTCCCGACGTCATGACCCTCGCCAAGGGCCTGGGCAACGGCGTGCCGATCGGCGCTTGTCTGGCACGGGGCCGGGCAGCGGATTTGTTCACCCCTGGCAGCCATGGCAGCACCTTCGGCGGTAATCCACTGGCGTGCCGGGTGGGTTGCACCGTACTCGAGATCATCGAGGAACAAGGTCTGCTGGAAAATGCCAGGGGCCAGGGCGAGCGCTTGCTGACCCGCTTGCGTGCAGAGCTGGCGGATAATCCGAATGTGCTGGCGATTCGTGGGCAGGGGTTGATGATCGGCATCGAACTCAAACAGCCGATCCGTGACCTGACATTGATTGCTGCTCGGGATCATGGGCTGCTGATCAACGTCACGCGTGGCAAGACGATCCGGCTGCTGCCGCCGCTGACGATTGATGAGCGGGAGGTGGGGATGATTGTCAGAGGGGTTGGCCGTTCCCTGAGCCATGTCTCATCCCTCGGTCAATAGTGAAATCTGCAAGTTATGACGCAGATTTCGCCGTCTACGATTGCATAGACCAAGCGATGCTCGGCAGTTATCCGCCGTGACCAGAAGCCGCTCATGTTGTGCTTGAGCGGCTCCGGTTTACCCAAGCCTTCAAAGGGTTGGCGCTGGATCGCTTTGATCAGAAGATTGATTCGTTTGAGACCGGCCTTATCGTTTTGTTGAAACCACAAGTAGTCTTCCCAGCCCGTTGGCGTGAACTGGATTTTCATTCTTCGATCAGTTGCCTGACTTGCGCTTTTCCAGCGCGCATTTCGCCAATCGATTTGATCAAGCGCTCGGCATTGGCCGGAGAGCGCAGCAGATAAGCCGTTTCTTCCAGCGCGTTGTATTCGGCCAGAGACATCATCACTACTGGCTCGCCTTTTTGGCGGGTTACCAGAAGTGGGGCGCAGTCTTCATTCACGCGATCCATGGTTTCAGCCAAGTGCGCACGAGCCGTGGTGTAGTTGATAGTGTCCATGTTGTAGTCCTCGCTTGATGCAAAGAACGTACAGAAATGAGTACAGGATGACAAGGCGATACCTACCCGTGGTTGTGTCACAGACGGGCTGTCTGCGGCGTACTGAGTATCGCCGAAGTCTCATCGAGACGTTTCTGAGACTTCTGTAATCTGATTCTGGCGAGCCTGAGATATCTTTCGCTCTCTACGTGAGATTTTTCTAATCAGTGATGTCCGACAAATCCGGCGCCAGCATGCGGGTCTTCGGTGCGCCGTTCGAGTTGTGCTGGATGATGTCTTTCGGTTGCCCCTGTTGATTGAAAAAAACCTGACCGATCCCCGCCGAATTCCACAGCCGTTCACCCGCTTCGGCGTGTTCCGGCACGTACGGGACGATGCGCATGCGGCGGCGTTTGGTCAGCCAGTTGAGGGGCGAGCGCGGTGAGTAGAGCCAGCGGTTGAGACGGTCGAACCACTCCAGCAGGGTCGGCGGGAATTCGTTTTTGATGCCGCTGCTGGTGATTTGCCAGATGCGCGGGCCGGCCTTGCGGTGGCGGATCAGAACTTCATAGACGAAGGAATAATGCACGTCGCCTGACAGCACCACGTAACTGCCCGGTGTACGCGAGTGTCGGAAAATGTTCAGGATGACCTGGGCCGCGCCGCGATGGGCCATCCAGTTTTCCGCGTCCACCAGCAGTGGATAACCGCACCAGCTGAACACTCGCTGCACGGTTTCGATCAGCTTCACGCCGAAGATCGGCGCCGGCGAAACGATGATCGCCGAAGGATGGTCGAGCAGTTCCTGCTGCAGTTCGCTCAAGGCTTCCCAGTCCAGCAAACCCGACGGTTGTTTGAGCGCCATCTCGCTACGCCAGCGTCGGGTGCGGGTGTCGAGCACCACCAGCGCCGGGCTGGTTGGCAATACGAAATGCCACTGCTGAAAGCGCAGCAGTTCCTCAATCAGTTCGTCCTGCACGGGAGCGTCGAGATAGCGGTCGTCACCGCTGGCACTCAGGCCTCGGGTTTTCTCCAGCACTGCGCTGAATGCATCCGGATGGTTGCCCCAGCCCTGACACAGCATGTAGGCGATCAGCGCGTTGCCGATGATGCGTTTGGAGAACGGGTGGCCGTAGGCCGTTTCCTCCCATTGCGCGGACAGGTTCCAGTCGTCGGTGATGTCGTGGTCATCGAAAATCATCAGGCTCGGCAAGTGTGCCAAGGCCCGGGCCACCTGGCCGAGGCCGGCCTTGAAGCCGTCGATGCGGGTCTGTTCGAGGGCATAGCGCTTGAGGCGTTCAGGCGTCAGCACTGGTGGTTGCGGATTGACCAGTGCCCAAGGGGTTGGCGACCACACCAGCAAATACATCGCCATGACTTCGGCGAATGTAACGAGGTGATTGTCGGCGCTGCTGCTGGTGAAAATCGGCTTGCGCGCACCCCCGAAGAAACGCTCGCGCAACGTCTCGTTGCTCTCCAGTGCCGGCAGCAAATCCGCGCGATGGTAGTAACTGGCCGGGTGTTCGTAGAGTTTCGCGCTGTCGCTGACCACCGCGCCTTCGAGGTGCTCACCGAACAGGCCGAGGCGCTCGATCAGCGCGTGAATCACCCGCAACATCGGGCCGGCAACGTCGTCGGCGTAAACCTGATCACCGCTCATCATCAACAGGGCGGGGCGTTGCTGCGGATCGGTTTCGCTGGCAAGCAACCGGTCAACGCAGAGCAGGCCATCGGCGGCCGGATGATGGGGCTTGCGGCAGGAGCCGTGCAGCAACTGATCGATGCGCGAACGCAGGACGAAGTTCGGGCCGGCGGCGTTGTCGTAGAGCAGGTGAGGCGCCCAGTCGGCGATGGGCTGCTGGCCGTCGATCAGCAGGTCGTAGTCGATGCGGGTGTCGCACGGCAGGGCGGTTTCGAGGGGGACATCGATGAGGTGGACAAACGCCCGGGTGCCCACAGGAATGACGGTGCATTTCTCGGCATCCAGTGGAATGTCTCCTACGCCTTGCAGGCGCAAGGTCAGCGACAGCTCGCGGCTGCCGACCAGCCAAAGCACTAAGCGCGTCGGTTCCAGTCGGCGCAGCAGTGGTCCAGCCAGAACAGCAGGCAACGGGCTCAGGTCATCAGGTGTCGCAGGCATCGGGGGAAAAGCTCAAGGCGCACAGGCCGGCGATGATAGCGCAGCCGGCGCCTCGAACCCTTAAACCAGGCTTAAGAGCCGGCTTTTTGCAGCTTCAGCGCCAGCAGGCGCCATTCGGCAGGTGTCGCGTCGACTCTTGGCTGTTCCTGTACGGAGCAATCGAAGCGGTACGTCACGTCGTCGCCATTCATGTTCCGCGCGGTGACGGTGTTGCTGAAGGAGTAAACCTGATCCTTGAAGCGCTGCGGCGTCAGGCTTTTGCTGTCGGCAAACCGGGCAGATGCGGGGAAGCGCAAGGTGCTGGTCACGAACGGGCTGCACATGACGTATGCGAGCATCGATTTGTCGCCCTGCGCATCAGCGCGCAGTTTTTTGCTCAGCGCTGTCAGGGCCTTGCGCCCCTCATCGTCACTCTGGTCGATCACGGTTTGCACCGACATCGTCTTCGGCGCGCGACTGGCGTAGTTCGGCAGCAGCGCGGAATCCGCTGGAGAGGGCTTGTTGTCCGGCTCGATAGCGGCAAACACCGGCGCGTCTTTCAGTGCAGCGGGGCTGGCAATCGCCTCGGCTTCCGGCAGCAACGAGGTCGGCTCGGCTTCCTGCTGTGCCACGACGTTTTCAGTCTGCGCAGCTTCGTAGCGATCCGCCGGCGGGAACAGTGAAAAAGTGATCGCCAGCACCACCATCGAAACAATGAAACCGCCCGCGACACCGACCAGGTTGGCGTAAAACAGATGCCAGCTGCCGCGGTTTTTCACCACCCAGCGCCACATGAAACCCCAGGCCGCGACAAATGCCAGAAAACGCAGAAACTCCATTCGATCCTTTCCTTAAACCTGCAAAAACCTGAAAACAGTGCGTCGCGCAGAATGAGTCCCGACGATGGGGCGGCAAGATACCAAAATGGAAGTCTGACGCCACGAAGACATTTACATGCCGTTTTTGGGTGAATTGATGATTGCAAACAATATGACCGCCGCCAAGCACGCCCCTATGCCGCACGCGGCGCCTTGAAGCTGACGCATGGCGGGATGTTCAGCCTGCGAGCGACGGGCCACCAGCATCCAGACACCCACCAGCGTGGCAACCGTTGCCATTATTTCCAGCAATATGCCCATGACGCCGTAAATCGGCGGTCGGGTTGATCCGAACAGGCCAATACAAAGCTCGCTGACCGCCACAGCCACCACCATGCCGCTGGCTGCGCCCAGCACATTGGCGAGAAGCAGATTCCAGGCGCCGCGTTGCCGGACGACCCACACCCACATGCCGGCCCAAGCCATTAAAGCAATCACACCATCCATCGAATTCATCCTTTTGAATCAGTCGCGTTGCATGCCCTTGATAAGCCTGGCGACAGTGGACGGCACGATAGCAAAATAGTAGCTTCGCGCCACTTTCCTGATTCCTGTAATGGACTACTCATGTCAAAAGTCGCCCCTGCTCTGCGTCTGCTGTGCGCAATCACTTTCGCCAGCGCCATGACCCCGGCATTCGCCGCCTGGAAAGAGCACCCGGAAAACAGCTGGAAGTATTACCTCGCCAACTGTCAGCGCATGCAGGAAAAAATGGCCGACGTCCAGAGCGGTCGCGTATCCGGCGCCTTTGAAGTGATGGGCGATCTGGAGAGCAGCCAGGGGAGCATGAATGAGCACCGCCCGAACCTGCCTCCCCAATACCTCGCCTCCGGGGAATTCGCTCAATGCGAAAACGTGGCGGCCGAGGCCGATGCGATGATTGCCCGTGGCAAAGCCGAGTTCGCCGACAGAATGAACCAGGTCGCCGAGCAAGGCCGGATCGCCCACCAGAACTCCCCCGAATATCAACGCGCCCGCTCACTCGGCTACAGCGACGTCGGCGAAATCTCCTTCCTCAAGCTCCACGAAGACATGGACGGCGCAGCACGCTTGAAAACCATGTTGATTACCGTCGATGAAGTCTGCGGCCAATACTTTCGTGCCACGCAATATGTGAAGCCGTATGTGATCTACACCGTTCGGCCGTCGGATGGCGGGTGTGGTGAGGAAAAACGCGTGGCGATCGTCGGCGGCAGGTCGGTGGAGAAGGGCGATTACATTGATGAACGGGGCGAATTTCAGTATGTGGGCTGGAAGAAAATGGTCGGTGCGGACGGGTTTGCGACGGATATTCGGGTGTTGAAGGCTCGGCGCTGACTGCAAAACAGTCACACCGTCCAGTCACGTATGGGGGAAATAATTCACCGCCAGAAACATCAGGGTCGCCATGCCGGCGACCAAGCCACACACCGCGCCCAGCAACTGACGTGCAACCGGATGTTCAGGTTGGTGGCGGTTGGCAATCCACAGCCATACCCCCGCCAGAACACCCGCGCTGGTGATGAACACCACCAGGCTGCGATTCAGGTTGGGTGTCGCCATCGACGTGCCAATGACTGCGTCGTATATCAGCGTGAACACAATGCCGGTTACCACGCCACTTCCGGCGCCGGCAAGGTTGGCAAGCAACAGGTTCCAGTCACCCCTTTGCTTCACCACCCACAGCCAGGTTCCAGCCATCACCAGCAAGCACAACACAGCATCCATTTTGTTTATTCCCGAGTGCGCGATAACAGAGGCGGAGACACGTCTCTAGCGAGTGGGCGGCAAGATATCAAAATAGAAGCTTCGCGCCACTTTCTTCATCTGCGTAGCTTAAAGAATGTCCTTCAAATAACCCTTGAGCGCGAGGAGCGGCTGATTCAGCTGCTCCAGCGACTGCGCCTGACTGAAGTCGGTCGACAACTTGTGCAGTTCCCGCCCCAACGGTTTCTCGACGCCACCCAACGCATCCATCGCCAGCGCCAGACACTCGTTCATTTTGAACTGGATCGTCTCGACATCACCCCGGCGCACCAGCAGTTCGAACACGTCTTTCTGATAGTCGCCCATGACCATGTCATCGCGCAGGATCGGGCTCAGGTCTTCTTCCTCATACGCGAGTTTGAGGGAGAACAGGGCGACGGTTTCCAGTGACGTTTCCATGTTGTGAACCTGTGTGAGATCGCGCCGGAGGGCCGGTGGCACTTTCCGACAGACGAAAAAAAAGGCCTTGCTAAGCAAGACCTTTCTTGATTTTGGT
The DNA here is from genome assembly GCF_030344995.1 of Pseudomonas fluorescens. GTDB lineage: Bacteria > Pseudomonadota > Gammaproteobacteria > Pseudomonadales > Pseudomonadaceae > Aquipseudomonas > Aquipseudomonas fluorescens_BF. Next base: position 5,383,071 of record NZ_CP128260.1, on the reverse strand, counting down.
GCCCCGAGGGAGACTCGAACTCCCACTCCTTTCGAAAACGGATTTTGAATCCGCCGCGTCTACCAATTCCGCCATCAGGGCTCAATGGCGGCGAAGTATAGAGAGGTGCCTACCGTTGGTCAATCACGTTTCATGGTCAATTTTCGATATTTCCGCTAGACTTTCCGGCCCTGCTAGACGAACCCCATCATGCGCGTTGCTGACTTTACCTTCGAGCTTCCTGATTCGCTGATTGCCCGCCATCCTTTGGCCGAGCGTCGCGGTAGTCGCCTGTTGACCCTGGATGGGGTCAGCGGCGCCCTGGCACACCGTCAATTCACTGATCTGCTGGAGCATTTGCGCCCCGGCGATCTGATGGTGTTCAACAATACCCGGGTGATTCCGGCGCGCCTGTTCGGGCAGAAGGAGTCCGGCGGCAAGCTGGAAATCCTCATCGAACGCGTGCTCGATACCCACCGCGTGCTGGCCCATGTGCGTTCCAGCAAGTCGCCGAAACCGGGTTCGAAGATCCTGATCGACGGCGGCGGCGAAGCCGAGATGCTGGCGCGTCACGATGCGCTGTTCGAGCTGGGGTTTGCCGAAGAAGTGCTGCCGCTGCTCGATCGCGTCGGGCACATGCCGTTGCCTCCTTATATAGACCGCCCGGACGAAGGTTCGGATCGCGAGCGCTATCAGACCGTGTATGCCGAGAAACTCGGCGCGGTGGCGGCACCGACTGCCGGGCTGCATTTCGATCAGACGCTGATGGATGCGATCGCTGCCAAAGGCGTCGAGACTGCGTTTGTCACGCTGCACGTTGGCGCGGGTACGTTCCAGCCAGTGCGCGTCGAGAAGATCGAAGATCACCACATGCACACTGAATGGCTGGAAGTCGGTCAGGATGTGGTCGATGCAGTCGCCGCTTGCCGTGAGCGTGGCGGTCGAGTCATCGCCGTCGGCACCACCAGCGTGCGCTCACTGGAAAGCGCCGCCCGCGATGGCGTGCTCAAGCCGTTCAGCGGCGACACCGACATCTTTATCTTCCCGGGCCGGCCGTTCCATGTGGTCGATGCGCTGGTCACCAATTTCCATTTGCCCGAATCCACGCTGTTGATGCTGGTTTCGGCATTCGCCGGTTATCCGGAAACCATGGCTGCCTACAAAGCCGCGGTCGATAACGGATACCGCTTTTTCAGCTACGGTGATGCGATGTTCATCACCCGTAATCCCGCTCCCCGCGGCCCAGAGGAATCCGTATGAGTCGCACCTGTCGTATGTCTTTCGAGTTGCTCGCCACCGATGGCAAGGCTCGTCGTGGTCGTCTGACCTTCCCGCGTGGCACCGTCGAGACTCCGGCCTTCATGCCGGTGGGCACCTACGGCACGGTCAAGGGCATGTTGCCGCGTGACATCGTCGCCACCGGCGCGGAGATCATCCTGGGCAACACTTTCCACCTGTGGCTGCGCCCGGGTACCGAAGTGATCAAGGAACACGGCGACCTGCACGATTTCATGCAGTGGAAAGGCCCGATCCTGACCGACTCCGGCGGTTTCCAGGTGTTCAGCCTCGGCGCCATGCGCAAGATCAAGGAGGAGGGCGTGACCTTCGCCTCCCCGGTCGACGGCTCGAAAGTGTTCATGGGCCCGGAAGAGTCGATGCAGGTCCAGCGCGATCTGGGCTCCGACATCGTGATGATCTTCGACGAATGCACCCCGTACCCGGCTGACGAAGACGTGGCCCGTGTGTCCATGGAGCTGTCGCTGCGCTGGGCCCAGCGTTCGAAGAACGCCCACGGCGACAACACGGCGGCGCTGTTCGGCATCGTTCAGGGCGGCATGCACCAGGACCTGCGCATGCGCTCGCTGGAAGGCCTGGACAAGATCGGCTTCGACGGCCTGGCCATCGGGGGCCTGTCGGTGGGCGAGCCCAAGCACGAGATGATCAAGGTGCTGGACTACCTGCCGGGCATGATGCCGGCTGACAAACCTCGTTACCTTATGGGCGTTGGCAAACCGGAAGATCTGGTTGAGGGTGTGCGCCGCGGTGTGGACATGTTCGATTGCGTGATGCCAACCCGTAATGCCCGCAACGGGCATCTGTTCATTGATACAGGCGTGCTGAAGATCCGTAACGCGTTCCATCGCCATGATGATTCGCCGCTGGATCCGACCTGCGATTGCTATACCTGCCAGAACTTCTCCCGCGCTTATCTGCATCATCTGGACAAGTGCGGCGAAATGCTCGGCAGCATGCTCAATACCATCCACAATTTGCGCCATTATCAGGTGCTGATGGCTGGTTTGCGCGAGGCTATTCAACAGGGTACATTGGCCGCCTTTGTCGATGCCTTCTACGCCAAACGCGGGCTTCCCGTTCCGCCTTTGGACTGAGTTTTCTGACCCCAAGATTCAACATTTGCAACTGGAGTGCTAAATGAGCTTTTTTATCTCTAATGCCATGGCTGACGCGGCTGCACCGGCTGCAGCGCCTATGGGCGGCGGCTTCGAGTGGATTTTCCTGGTCGGCTTCCTGGTCATCTTCTACCTGATGATCTGGCGTCCACAGGCCAAGCGCGCCAAAGAGCAGAAGAACCTGCTGAGCAGCCTGCAGAAGGGCGACGAAGTGGTCACCACCGGCGGCATCGCCGGCAAGATCACCAAAGTGGCCGATGACTTCGTGGTTCTGGAAGTTTCCGACACCGTGGAAATGAAGTTCCAGAAGGGCGCCATCGCCGCCACGCTGCCAAAAGGCACGCTGAAAGCGATCTAAGGTTCCAACTTCTACTCAATCGACGGGGCGCGCAAGGCGCCCCGCGTTCATAACGGGCGGCGTGATGCTGAACAAATATCCTCTGTGGAAATACATTCTGATCCTGGCGGTGCTGGCGATCGGTCTGATTTATTCCGCTCCGAATCTATACCCCGATGACCCGGCCATTCAGATCAGCGGCGCCAGCACGGCCCTGCAGGTCAATCAGGCCGACCTGGATCGCGTGAGCACCGCGCTCAAGGAATCCGGGATCAACGTCAAGGCATCGAGCCTGGCTGCGAACGGCAAGGGCGGTCTGATCCGTCTGACCAAGGCTGAAGACCAGCTGCCGGCCAAGGACGTTGTCCGCAAGGCATTGGGTGATGACTACGTCGTCGCGCTGAACCTGGCACAAACCACCCCGCAATGGTTGCGCAACCTGGCCGCGCACCCGATGAAGCTGGGTCTGGACTTGTCCGGTGGTGTGCACTTCCTGCTGGAAGTGGACATGGACAAAGCCCTCGACGCCCGCCTGAAAGTCTACGAGGGCGACGTCAAGAGCCTGCTGCGCAAAGAGAAACTGCGCTATCGCAGCCTGCCGCAACTCAATGGCGCCATTCAATTGGGCTTCAGCGATGCTGATTCCCGCGAACAGGCCCGTGCGCTGATCCGCAAGAATTTCAACGATTTCGACATTGTTCCGGCCGACCTCAACGGTCAACCGGTGCTGCGTCTGGCGATGACCCCGGCCAAGCTGGCGGAAATCCGTGAATACTCCATCAAGCAGAACCTGACCACGGTACGTAACCGCGTCAACGAGCTGGGTGTTGCCGAACCGATCGTCCAGCGTCAGGGCGCCAACCGTATCGTGGTTGAGCTGCCGGGCGTGCAGGACACCGCCGAAGCCAAGCGTATCCTCGGCAAGACGGCCAACCTGGAGTTCCGTCTGGCCGCCGAGCCGGGCGCTTCGAAAGCCACTTCCGAAACCTTCGAGTTCCGTGAAGGCAAGCGTCCTCCTGCCCAGATCGAGCGTGGCCTGATCATCACCGGTGACCAGGTGACTGACGCCAAGGCCGGTTTCGATTCGCAGCACGGTACGCCTGAAGTGAACATCCGCCTGGATGGTCACGGCGGCGATCTGATGAACCGCGCGACCCGCAGCAACGTCGGTCGCAGCATGGCGGTGATCTTCATCGAGCAGCGCCCGGTCACTACTTACGTCAAGCAAGTGGTCGACGGCGTCGAGAAAGACGTGCCGGTGCAGACTTTCAAGGAAGAGAAGAAAATCATCAGCCTGGCGACCATTCAGTCGCCGCTGGGTGCGCAGTTCCGTATCACCGGCCTGAACGGTCAGGGTGAGTCGTCCGAACTGGCGCTGCTGCTGCGTGCCGGTGGTCTGGCTGCTCCGATGTACTTCGCTGAAGAACGCACCATCGGCCCGAGCCTGGGTGCGGACAACATCACCAAGGGTATAGATGCATCGCTGTGGGGCATGCTGTTCGTCTCGCTGTTCATCATCGCCATCTACCGTTTCTTCGGTCTGATCGCCACCGTTGCTCTGGCGGTGAACATGGTGCTGCTGCTGGCGCTGATGTCGCTGCTGGGTGCCACGCTGACCCTGCCGGGTATCGCCGGTATCGTGCTGACCATGGGTATGGCGGTCGACGCCAACGTGCTGATCTTCTCGCGGATTCGTGAAGAGATCGCCGCCGGCATGACCGTACAACGTGCAATCAACGAAGGCTTCGGCCGGGCATTCACTGCGATTCTCGACGCCAACCTGACCACCTTGCTGGTCGGCGGCATCCTCTTCGCCATGGGCACCGGCCCGGTGAAGGGCTTTGCAGTGACCATGTCCCTCGGGATCTTTACCTCGATGTTCACGGCCATCATGGTGACCCGCGCAATGGTCAACCTGATCTTTGGCGGACGTGACTTCAAGAAGTTGTGGATTTAAGGGGCTGCCATGTTACGTACAATCAACTTCATGGGCGTCCGCAACTTTGCGTTCGGCGTCACCGTATTTCTGACCTTGCTGGCCATCTTCAGTGTGTTCCACAAGGGCATGAACTGGGGACTGGACTTCACCGGTGGTACGCTCATCGAGCTGACCTACGAGCGTCCGGCTGACGTCACCAAGGTGCGCGAGCAACTGGTGACTTCGGGTTACCACGAGGCCGTCGTGCAGAACTTCGGTGCAACCACCGACCTGCTGGTGCGTATGCCGGGTGAAGACCCGCAACTGGGTCATCAGGTTGCAGAAGCGCTGCAAAAGGTCGGCGGCGATAACCCCGCTACCGTCAAGCGTGTCGAGTTCGTCGGCCCGCAGGTCGGTGAAGAGCTGCGTGACCAGGGCGGCCTCGGCATGCTGCTGGCACTCGGCGGCATCCTGATCTACCTGGCTTTCCGCTTTCAGTGGAAGTTCGCGGTCGGCGCCATCGTATCGTTGATCCACGACGTGATCGTGACCATCGGTATCCTGTCGTTTTTCCAGATCACCTTCGACCTGACGGTGTTGGCGGCGGTGCTGGCGATCATCGGCTACTCGCTCAACGACACCATCGTCGTATTCGACCGGGTGCGTGAGAACTTCCGTGTCCTGCGCAAGGCTTCGCTGATCGAGAACATCAACATCTCGACGACTCAGACTCTGCTGCGGACTATGGCGACGTCGATCTCCACTTTGCTGGCGATCGCGGCGCTGCTGTTCTTTGGTGGCGATAACCTGTTCGGCTTCTCCATCGCCTTGTTTATCGGCGTTTTGGCGGGTACCTACTCGTCGATCTACATCGCGAACGTGGTGTTGATCTGGCTGAACCTGAGCACTGAAGATCTCATTCCTCCGGCCAACACCGAGAAGGAAGTCGACGACCGTCCATAACGTCCATCGTTTTCCCGGCGGTCAGTCAAAAAAGACGCGAGTTGAACTCGCGTCTTTTTTTTTGCTCCAAGGCTGGGAGAAGCGCGGGCGCGTCCCGCATGTGATGGTCAGGAGGTTCATGTGAACAAGTCGTTGCTGGTTGGTGCGGTATTGGGTGCTGTCGGTGTGACTGCCGGGGGTGCTGTTGCCACCTACAGCCTGGTTAAAAGCGGCCCTGAGTATGCGCAAGTGCTGGCCGTAGAACCGGTCAAAACACAGATCAAGACTCCACGTGAAGTGTGCAAGGATGTGACGGTGACCCGGCAGGCGCCGGTGAAAGATCAACACCAGATCGCCGGCACCGTGGTCGGTGCGCTGGCAGGTGGTCTGCTGGGTAACCAGATCGGCGGCGGTACCGGCAAGAAGATTGCCACGGTAGCCGGTGCGGTCGGCGGTGGTTACGCCGGCAACAAGGTTCAGGAGGGTATGCAGGAGCGTGATACCTACACCACGACTCAGACTCGCTGTAACACGGTGAATGACATCAGCGACAAGGTTGTGGGCTATGACGTCCGGTATTCGCTGGACGGCAAGGAAGGCAAGGTGCGGATGGATCGTGATCCGGGCAACCAGATCCCGGTCGACAAGGAAGGCAAGCTGATCCTGTCACAGAACCAGCCAGGCCAGTAATTGGCTGATGGCTTATAGAAAAAGCACCCTTCGGGGTGCTTTTTCATGCCCATAAAAAAACACCCCGAAGGGTGTTTTTTTGGTTTCGCGAAACGCTTAGCGCTTCAGCGAGGCTGGCAGGTGCGGCTGGATTGCCGTCAGAACGGCCTTGAAGCATTTGGTGTTGCCGGCAACGACGTGGCCTTTTTCAAGGAAGTCGTGACCACCGGTGAAGTCGCTCACCAGGCCGCCTGCTTCCTGAATCAGCAGAGCGCCGGCAGCCATGTCCCACTCGGACAGACCCGACTCCCAGAACGCGTCGAAACGACCGGCGGCCACGTAAGCCAGGTCCAGGCTCGCCGAACCGGCGCGGCGGATGCCGGCAGTCTGGCCAACCAGGGCGCGGAACATGCCCAGGTAGTTGTCGAGGTTGTCCATCTGGTCGTCACGGAACGGGAAGCCGGTGCCGAGCAGAGCGCCGTCCAGGCTGGTGCGACCGCTGACACGCAGGCGACGACCGTTCAGTTGAGCGCCGCGACCACGGCTGGCGGTGAATTCTTCCTGGCGAACCGGATCCAGAACAACGGCGTGTTCCAGGCGACCACGGTATTTGCAGGCAATGCTGACAGCGAAGTGAGGAATGCCGCGCAGGAAGTTGGTGGTGCCGTCCAGCGGATCGATGATCCACAGGTATTCTTCGCCTTCGATGCCGGTGCCGGCGTGCAGGCCGGTCTCTTCACCCATGATCGAGTGATTCGGGTAAGCCTTGCGCAGGGCGTCGATGATTTTCTGTTCGGCGGCGCGATCCACCTCGGATACGTAATCCTTGGCGTCTTTTTCGTCGACCTTGATGGTATCCAGGCGCTCGATGGAGCGGAAGATCAGTTCACTGGCGCTGCGGGCGGCGCGCAGCGCGATATTCAGCATGGGCTGCATGGATGTGTCACCTAAGGTTGTTAAAGAAAGCCGCGCATTCTATCAGAACTTTTCTTCAGGTGAAGGTCGCTGTTCGCTTTCATAGCTTAACGGTAGGCTGTTCTGTAAGATTTGCACCCCTTTGCCGAGTCCGAGAGCGCCCGCCGTGCTGCAAAATATTCGTGTCGTCCTGGTCAATACCAGCCATCCGGGAAACATCGGCGGGACCGCGCGCGCCATGAAAAACATGGGCCTGTCGCGTCTGGTGCTGGTTGATCCGCGAGTCTTTCCGCATCACGAAGCCGATGCCCGTGCTTCGGGTGCCGGTGACATCCTTGAAAATGCGCAAGTCGTCGCCACCTTGGAAGACGCCCTGGTCGGTTGCAATCTGGTGCTCGGCACGAGTGCTCGCGACCGGCGCATCCCCTGGCCATTGCTGGATCCGCGCGAGTGCGGGACCAAAGTGGTCGAGGAGGCCGGGCAGGGCGCGGAAATCGCACTGGTGTTCGGTCGTGAAGATTCCGGCCTGACCAATGACGAGCTGCAGCGATGTCACTATCACGTGCACATCCCCTCCGATCCTGAGTTCAGCTCGCTGAACCTCGGGGCGGCGGTGCAGGTGTTGAGTTATGAAGTGCGCATGGCGTGGCTGGCTGCACAAGGTCAGCCGACCAAGATCGAGAAGGAAGAAGTGGCCTCCGTGAAAAGCGCAGAGCTTGCGACCATGGATGAGCTGGAGCGGTTCTATGAACATCTGGAGCAGACTCTGGTGGCCATCGAATTCCTCGATCCGGAAAAGCCGCGGCACTTGATGGCGCGCCTGCGCCGGTTGTACGGACGCAGCTCGGTCAGCCGGGCGGAAATGAATATTTTGCGTGGCATCCTCACGGAAACCCAGAAAGCGGCCCGTGGCGAGCTCCTTAAGCGGAAGGATTAATGATGTTCGAGCGTTTGCGTGAAGATATCCAGAGCGTATTCCACCGAGACCCGGCGGCGCGTAACGCTTTTGAAGTCCTGACCTGCTACCCCGGCATGCATGCAATCTGGATTCATCGACTGGCCGGCATGCTCTGGCGCAACGATCTGAAATGGCTGGCGCGGCTGGTGTCGAACTTCGGCCGCTGGCTGACCGGAATCGAGATTCATCCGGGCGCCAAGGTTGGTCGTCGTTTCTTCATCGACCACGGCATGGGCATCGTGATCGGCGAAACCGCTGAAATCGGCGATGACGTGACGATCTATCAGGGCGTGACCCTGGGGGGCACCAGCTGGAACAAGGGCAAGCGTCACCCGACGCTCGGTGATGGCGTTGTAGTGGGGGCGGGCGCGAAGGTGCTTGGCCCGTTCACTGTGGGTGCCGGCGCCAAGGTTGGTTCCAATGCCGTGGTTACCAAGGAAGTGCCTCCGGGCGCCACCGTGGTGGGGATTCCCGGGCGGATCATCGTCAAGTCCGATGATGAGGCCGACGCCAAGCGCAAGGCGATGGCCGAGAAGATCGGCTTCGATGCCTACGGCGTGAGCGAAGACATGCCCGATCCGGTGGCGCGCGCCATCGGCCAGTTGCTCGATCACCTGCAAGCGGTGGACGGGCGTCTGGAGGGGATGTGCGGCGCGCTGAAGGATCTTGGCAGTAATTACTGTGCGAAAGATCTACCCGAGCTGCGTGAAGAAGACTTCGCCTGCGTCAAGGGCAAGGACGAATCCAAGCTCCACTGACGCACTTGCAGGGCTGCTGCCGACCGGTGTGCCATTAGGCCGCAGACCCTGCTATCATTCGCGCGCTCTTTTGCGGGTAAACCCGACTAAAGCACTAGGTCTTATAGTTGACTTAAATGCTCGGGAATTGCATACTCCCGCCCATTCCGAACTCCGTGGTAATTGTCCATGCGACTGACTACAAAAGGCCGATACGCCGTGACCGCCATGCTTGACCTGGCGTTGCACGCGCAACACGGGCCCGTGTCCCTGGCCGATATCTCCGAGCGCCAAGGCATCTCCCTGTCCTATCTCGAACAGCTTTTCGCCAAGCTGCGCCGCAGCAACCTGGTTTCCAGCGTTCGCGGTCCGGGCGGTGGCTACCAGTTGTCCCGCGACATGCAGGGCATCCAGGTGGCTCAGGTGATCGATGCGGTGAACGAATCGGTCGATGCAACAAAATGCCAGGGCCAGGGCGACTGCCACTCCGGTGACACCTGCCTGACCCATCACCTGTGGTGCGACCTGAGCCTGCAGATTCACGAATTTCTCAGCGGTATCAGCTTGGCCGACCTCGTAACTCGCCGTGAGGTGCAGGAAGTGGCCCAGCGTCAGGATCAGCGTCGTTGCAATGGCAAGGCGCCGCGCCTGGACAAGATTGAAGCGTCCGCCGTCGAATGACAGCCAGAGAGCTAGCGGCACGCCAGCCAGCCTGATTTAGGAGATAGTCCATGAAATTGCCGATTTACCTTGATTACTCTGCGACCACCCCGGTCGATCCGCGCGTTGCGCAAAAAATGAGTGAATGCCTGCTGGTCGACGGAAACTTCGGTAACCCGGCGTCCCGTTCCCACGTGTTCGGCTGGAAAGCCGAAGAGTCCGTCGAAAACGCCCGTCGTCAGGTGGCCGATCTGGTCAATGCCGACCCGCGTGAAATCGTCTGGACCTCCGGTGCCACCGAGTCCGACAACCTGGCAATCAAGGGTGCGGCACATTTCTACGCCTCCAAGGGCAAGCACCTGATCACCTCCAAGATCGAACACAAGGCTGTCCTCGACACCATGCGCCAACTGGAGCGTGAAGGTTTCGAAGTCACCTACCTCGATCCGACCGAAGATGGCCTGATCACCCCGGCCATGATCGAAGCCGCGCTGCGTGAAGACACTATCCTGGTGTCGGTAATGCACGTGAACAACGAGATCGGCACTGTCAACGACATCGCCGCCATCGGTGAGCTGACCCGTTCCAAAGGCATCCTGTTCCACGTCGACGCCGCTCAGTCCACCGGCAAGGTCGAAATCGACCTGCAGAAACTGAAAGTCGACATGATGTCGTTCTCTGCTCACAAGACCTACGGCCCTAAAGGTATCGGCGCGCTGTACGTCAGCCGCAAGCCGCGTGTGCGCATCGAAGCGACCATGCACGGCGGCGGTCATGAGCGCGGCATGCGTTCCGGCACCCTGGCGACCCACCAGATCGTCGGCATGGGCGAGGCGTTCCGTGTGGCCAAGGAAGACATGGCTGCCGAAAACGTTCGCATCAAGGCATTGAGCGACCGCTTCTACAAGCAGGTCGAGCACCTGGAAGAGCTGTACGTCAACGGCAGCCTGACCGCCCGCGTTCCGCACAACCTGAACCTGAGCTTCAACTACGTTGAAGGCGAGTCGCTGATCATGGCGCTCAAGGATCTGGCGGTTTCGTCCGGTTCGGCCTGCACCTCGGCGTCGCTTGAGCCTTCGTACGTACTGCGCGCCCTGGGCCGCAACGACGAACTGGCACACAGCTCGATCCGTTTCACCTTCGGCCGTTTCACCACCGAAGAAGAAATCGACTACGCCGCGCAGAAAGTCTGCGAGGCCGTTACCAAGCTGCGCGCTCTGTCGCCGCTGTGGGACATGTACAAAGACGGCGTCGATATCTCGAAGATCGAGTGGGCGGCACACTAAATATAGAAGCCGCCGGATACAGATCCTGTAGCGACGCGGCGGTTTACGCAGCGCAGTTGCAGGGTCTCAAGAGCGGCCCTGATGAGTGAGGATTGAGAATCATGGCTTACAGCGAAAAGGTCATCGACCACTACGAAAACCCGCGTAACGTCGGCAAGATGAATGCCGAAGACCCGGATGTTGGCACCGGCATGGTCGGCGCCCCGGCGTGCGGCGACGTGATGCGTCTGCAAATCAAGGTCAACGACCAGGGCGTTATCGAAGACGCCAAGTTCAAGACCTACGGCTGCGGTTCGGCTATCGCCTCCAGCTCCCTCGCTACCGAGTGGATGAAAGGCAAGACCCTGGACGAAGCTGAAACCATCAAGAACACTCAGCTGGCCGAAGAACTGGCCCTGCCGCCAGTGAAAATCCACTGCTCGGTGCTCGCTGAAGACGCCATCAAGGCGGCCGTTCGCGACTACAAGCAGAAGAAAGGCTTGATCTAAGCATTGGGCGACGAGTAAGGAGTCAACGATGGCTATCAGCATGACAGAAGCGGCTGCTCGACACGTGCGACGCTCCCTCGACGGGCGCGGCAAGGGTGAAGGGATTCGTCTGGGTGTTCGCACCACGGGCTGTTCCGGCCTTGCCTACGTGCTGGAGTTTGTCGACGAGGTGGTTGCAGAAGATCAGGTGTTCGAAAGTCACGGCGAGAAGGTGATCATCGACCCGAAAAGCCTGGCCTACCTCGACGGCACCGAGCTCGACTTCGTCAAGGAAGGGTTGAACGAAGGCTTCAAGTTCAACAACCCCAACGTACGCGGTGAATGTGGCTGCGGCGAAAGCTTCAACATCTGAGGCTTGTCGTGGGTATTCCTTGTCATTTCGCTTTATTCGAGCTGCAACCGGGCTTTCGTCTGGATCTCGAGCAGTTGGCCACGCGCTATCGCGAGTTGGCGCGCGGCGTTCATCCTGACCGCTTTGCCGATGCTTCCGAGCGCGAGCAGCGGTCGGCGCTCGAGCAGTCTGCGCGGCTCAACGATGCCTATCAGACGCTCAAGAGTCCGGCCCAGCGCGCACGCTACCTGCTGACCATCAGCGGGCATGAAGTGCCGATGGAAGTCACCGTCCACGATCCCGAGTTTCTTCTGCAGCAGATGCAATGGCGCGAAGAGCTTGAAGATCTGCAGGACAGTGCCGACCTGGACGGTGTCGCGGCTTTCAAGCGTCGCCTGAAAACCGCCCAGGAAGCGCTCAACGAAAGCTTCGCAGCCTGTTGGGATGATGCAGCGCAACGCGAACAGGCCGAACGCCTGATGCGGCGCATGCAGTTCCTCGACAAGCTCACCTACGAAGTGCGCCAGTTAGAAGAGCGCCTCGACGATTAACCCAGTGCCGCTACGGTCGCACGCCTGATATACAGATAAGTCCTGATCACGATGGCCCTACTGCAGATCGCCGAACCCGGCCAAAGTCCTCAACCGCACCAGCGTCGTCTGGCTGTGGGGATTGACTTGGGCACTACCAATTCGCTGGTCGCTGCGTTGCGCAGTGGTCTTTCCGAGCCGCTGGCCGATGCCGAAGGGCGGGTCATCCTGCCTTCCGCCGTGCGTTATCACGCCGATCGCGTCGAAGTCGGCGAGTCAGCCAAACTGGCTGCGTCCTCCGATCCCCTGAATACCGTGCTGTCGGTCAAGCGCTTGATGGGTCGTGGTCTGTCCGACGTCAAGCAATTGGGCGATCAGCTGCCGTACCGCTTTGTCGGCGGCGAATCGCACATGCCGTTCATCGACACCGTGCAGGGTCCGAAAAGCCCGGTCGAAGTCTCCGCCGATATCCTGAAAGTGTTGCGTCAGCGCGCTGAAGCCACCCTTGGCGGTGAGCTGGTGGGCGCGGTGATCACCGTTCCGGCGTATTTCGACGATGCTCAGCGCCAGGCGACGAAGGACGCGGCGAAACTCGCCGGTCTGAACGTGTTGCGTCTGCTCAACGAGCCGACCGCCGCAGCGGTGGCATACGGTCTGGATCAGCATGCCGAAGGCTTGGTCGCCATTTACGATCTGGGTGGCGGAACCTTCGATATTTCGATTCTGCGCCTCACTGGCGGTGTCTTCGAAGTGCTGGCCACTGGCGGCGACAGCGCGCTGGGTGGTGATGACTTCGATCATGCGATTGCCGGTTGGATCATTGAGCGCGCCGGTTTGTCCGCCGACCTCGATCCGGGCGCACAACGCAGCCTGCTGCAAGCCGCCTGCGCCGCCAAAGAAGCCCTGACGGATGCCGACACTGTTGAAGTGGCTTACGGCGACTGGAAAGCACAGCTGACCCGCGAAGCTTTCGATGCGTTGATCGAGCCAATGGTTGCCCGCAGCCTGAAAGCCTGCCGCCGCGCCGTCCGCGATTCCGGCGTCGAGCTCGAAGACGTGCACGCCGTGGTCATGGTCGGTGGTTCGACCCGTGTTCCGCGTGTTCGCGAAGCCGTCGCCGAAGCCTTCGGTCGTCAGCCGCTGACCGAAATCGACCCGGATCAAGTGGTGGCCATCGGTGCCGCGATCCAGGCCGATACGCTGGCCGGCAACAAGCGCGATGGCGGCGAGCTGCTGCTGCTCGACGTGATTCCGCTGTCCCTGGGGCTGGAAACCATGGGCGGCCTGATGGAGAAGGTGATTCCGCGCAACACCACCATCCCCGTCGCTCGCGCCCAGGACTTCACCACTTATAAAGACGGCCAGTCGGCCATGGCGATCCATGTGTTGCAGGGCGAGCGCGAGCTGATCAGCGACTGCCGCTCCCTGGCTCGCTTCGAATTGCGCGGCATCCCGGCGATGGTGGCTGGTGCGGCGAAAATTCGTGTGACGTTCCAGGTCGATGCCGACGGTCTGCTCAGCGTCTCTGCCCGTGAACTGGGTTCGGGCGTTGAAGCGAGCATTCAGGTCAAGCCGTCCTATGGTCTGACCGACGGCGAAATCGCCAAGATGCTGAAAGAATCGTTCCAGCACGCCAATGACGACAAGGTCGCTCGCGTTCTGCGTGAGCAGCAAGTCGATGCCCAGCGCCTGATCGAAGCGGTGCAGGGCGCTCTTGAGGCGGATGGCGAGCGTTTGCTCGACGCCGAAGAGCGCATGGTCATCGATCTGCAGGTGCAGGAACTGACCGAACTGATGAAAGGCACCGATGGTTACGCCATCGAGCAGCAGACCAAGCGTCTGTCGCAAGTGACCGATGCTTTTGCTGCCCGTCGTATGGATCAGACGGTGAAAGCCGCTCTGTCCGGGCGCAATCTGAATGAAATCGAGGATATCTGATGCCGCAGGTCATTTTTCTGCCACACGAGAAGTTCTGCCCTGAAGGCATGGTCGTTGACGCCGCACCCGGCACGTCGATCCTCGAGCTGGCTCACGAACATCACATCGAGATGGAAAGCGCCTGCGGCGGCGTCTGCGCCTGCACCACTTGTCACTGCATCATCCGCGAGGGTTTTGACTCGCTGGAAGAAGCCGACGAGTTGGAGGAAGATTTCCTTGATCGTGCCTGGGGTCTGGAAGCCCAGTCACGCCTGGCTTGTCAGGCGATCGTCGGTGAAGAAGACATCACCGTCGAAATTCCGAAATATTCGCTTAACCATGCGGCCGAAGCGCCGCACTGACTGGTAAGACTGTCATGAGCTACGGTTGGAATGATGTTCAACGTATTGCAGAAGAGCTGGCGGAAGCCAAGCCGGGTGTAGATCCGTATTCTGTCAATTTTGTCGAGTTGCAGCAGTGGATCAAAGAGCTGCCGGGTTTCGACAGCACCTCTGGTCGTGTTGGCGAGAAGGTGTTAGAGGCGGTTCAGACTCTCTGGGCCGATGAATTGGACTGATCGTCCTCGCAGGTTAGGCAATACCCAAGAACCCGCGTATAATTCGCGGGTTTAATTTTTCGCAAATTACCGTTTCTGGAGTTACACCATGGCTGTTCAACGTACTTTCTCCATCATCAAGCCTGACGCCGTTGCTAAAAACGTGATCGGCAAGATCACCACTCGCTTCGAAGACGCTGGCCTGCGCGTTGTAGCTTCGAAACTGAAGCAACTGTCCAAAGCCGAAGCCGAAGGCTTCTACGCTGAGCACAGCGCTCGTGGTTTCTTCGGCGACCTGGTTGCCTTCATGACTTCCGGTCCTGTTGTTGTTCAGGTTCTGGAAGGCGAAAACGCCATCGCTCGCAACCGTGAGCTGATGGGCGCTACCAACCCTAAAGAAGCTGCTCCAGGCACCATCCGTGCTGACTTCGCTGAATCGATCGACGCCAACGCCGTTCACGGTTCGGACTCCGAAGCCGCTGCTGCTCGCGAAATCGCTTACTTCTTCGCAGCTACTGAAGTAACCACTCGCTAAGCATTGGCTTAAGAGTGAAGGTGAATCCATGACGATATCGACTGTTAAAACCAACCTGCTGGGTCTGACCCAGCCGGAAATGGAAAAATTCTTCGACTCAATCGGGGAGAAGCGTTTCCGTGCCGGTCAGGTAATGAAATGGATTCACCACTTTGGCGTCGATGATTTCGACGCCATGACGAACGTCAGCAAGGCCTTGCGTGAAAAGCTCAAGGCTGTTGCTGAGGTCCGTGGTCCCGAAGTGGTCAGCGAGGACATTTCCAGCGATGGCACCCGCAAGTGGGTGGTGCGCGTGGCGTCCGGCAGCTGCGTCGAGACTGTTTACATCCCCCAGGGCAAACGCGGCACTCTGTGCGTTTCGTCCCAGGCAGGCTGTGCCCTGGACTGCAGTTTCTGCTCCACCGGCAAGCAAGGCTTCAACAGCAACCTCACCGCCGCCGAAGTCATCGGCCAGGTGTGGATTGCCAACAAATCCTTCGGCAGTGTTCCGGCTACCATCGACCGCGCCATCACCAACGTGGTGATGATGGGCATGGGCGAACCGCTGCTGAACTTCGACAACGTCGTGACCGCCATGCATCTGATGATGGATGACTTGGGCTACGGGATCTCCAAGCGCCGCGTGACCCTGTCCACGTCGGGTGTGGTGCCGATGATCGATGAGCTGGCCAAGCACATCGACGTATCCCTGGCGTTGTCCCTGCACGCACCGAATGACGCATTGCGTAACCAATTGGTGCCGATCAACAAGAAATATCCGCTTAAGATGCTGCTCGAGTCGTGCCAGCGCTACATGTCCGAACTGGGCGAGAAGCGCGTGCTGACCATCGAGTACACCTTGCTCAAGGACGTCAACGACAAGCTTGAGCACGCTGTGGAAATGATCGAGTTGCTGAAGAACATTCCGTGCAAGATCAACCTGATTCCATTCAACCCGTTCCCACATTCCGGGTACGAGCGGCCGAGCAACAACGCCATCCGCCGGTTCCAGGATCAGCTTCACCAGGCCGGTTTCAACGTCACCGTGCGCACCACTCGTGGTGAAGACATCGACGCGGCTTGTGGTCAATTGGTAGGGCAGGTGCTGGATCGCACCCGTCGCAGCGAACGTTACATCGCCGTCCGCGAATTGAGCGCCGACAGCGATCTGGCACAGAACGCCGCGAACACTAACTAAGAGAGGATCTCTATGTCCCTGCGCTTTGCGCTGCTGTTGCTGTTGGCCAGCCTGTGTGCTGGTTGTGTCCTGTCGGGCGATTACAACCCGATGAAGACCAGCAAGGGCCGTGACGAAGCGCGGGCTGCCTACGTGCAGCTGGGGCTGGGGTACCTGCAGCAGGGCATGACCGAGCGGGCCAAGGTTCCACTCAAGAAGGCACTGGAGCTGGACGGTTCGGATCCCGATGCCAATGCCGCGCTGGGGCTGGTATTCCAGGCCGAAATGGAACCAAAGCTGGCTGACGAACACTTCCGCAAAGCCTTGTCCTCCCGTCCCGCCGATGCGCGCATCCTCAACAACTACGGCAGTTTTCTCTACGAAGAACAGCGTTACAAGGAAGCCTACGAGCGTTTTGAACAGGCGGCCGCCGATACCCTGTATCCTGAGCGTTCGCGAGTGTTCGAGAACCTCGGCATGACGGCGGCGAAGCTCGGGGAGCGTGATCTGGCGCAGCAGCAGCTGGAAAAAGCGCTGCGTTTGAATCGCCAGCAGCCACGGGCATTGCTGGAAATGGCTGAGTTGTCATTCGAAGACAGGCATTATGTGCCCGCGCGTGACTATTACGACCGTTTCAGCCAGCTCTCCGAGCAAAATGCACGTAGTCTGTTGCTCGCCGTTCGGTTGGCAAAAGTATTTGAAGATCGCGACAAGGCCGCCAGTGCGGGCCTGCAATTAAAACGACTCTATCCCGGTACGCCGGAATATCAGCAATACCTGTCGGAGCAATGATGAAAGCGGCGCATCCCGAAGTTGTAGCAGCGAATCGCGTTAACCCCGGTGAGACCCTGCGCCAGGCCCGCGAAAGCAATGGCTGGTCGCTGGCCGAAGTGGCCCTCAAGCTCAACCTCACCGTGACTTCCCTGAGCAATCTTGAAGCCGGCGCATTCGACAAGTTGCCCGGGCATACCTTCGCTCGCGGCTACATTCGCGCCTACGCCAAATTGCTCGGCATGGACCAGACCGTTCTGGTCCAGCAATTCGACCAGTCCACCGGCACCGACTCCCAGGGCAGCAACGTCCACGCCCTGGGCCGTATCGAAGAGCCGGTACGGGTTTCCCACACCATTTTGCGTATCGTCAGCCTGTTGCTGCTGATCGCGGTCATCGGCGGCGGTTTCGTCTGGTGGCAGGATCAGACCTCGCTGCGTACCAAGGATCTGATCGGCCTGGCGCCGGAGCACGTCGAAGTCGAAGGCGCCGACGGCACCACCCAGATTCATCCGCTGGACGAGCCGGAAGACCAGGCCGTCGCGGAAGGCGAGGCCGAGGGTTCCACCTCTCTGGCGCTGCCTCAATCTGAAACCACGGCTGAATCGACCGGTGCCGAGACCGAGGCTGCAGCTCCTGCGACCGCACCAGTTGCTCCGGCACCTGCTGCGCCAGCCGCTACTCCGGCTGCACCGGCTCATACGCCAGCGCCTGTGGTGGCTGCTCCGGCAACTCCAACGCCTGCTACCCCGGCCACGCCTGCACCGACTGTTACTGCCCCGGCAACCCCGGCCGTTGCTGCACCCGCGCCGACAGCGCCAGTTGCTCCGGCTGCGGGTCAAGGCCAGGTTCAGGTGCAGTTCATCGCCGATTGCTGGACTCAAGTGACCGATGGCAGCGGCAAAGTGCTGTACAGCGGCCTCAAGCGTAAGGGCGACAGCCTGTCTGTCGTCGGCAAACCTCCGTTTGCCGTGCGTCTGGGCGTTGCCCGTGGCGCGCAGGTCAGCTACAACGGCCAGCCGGTCGATGTCGCTCCGTTCACCAGTGGCGAGACCGCTCGCCTGAAGTTGGGTCAATAAGTCATGCACGGCGAATCTCCAATCAAACGTCGCGAATCGCGCAAGATCTGGGTCGGTAACGTGCCCGTGGGCGGCGATGCCCCTATCGCTGTGCAGAGCATGACCAACAGCGACACCAATGACGTCGCTGCCACCGTCGCGCAGATCAACCGTCTGGAAGCCGCCGGCGTCGACATCGTTCGCGTTTCGGTACCGGACATGGACGCCGCCGAGGCGTTCGGCAAAATCAAGCAACTGGTCAAGGTGCCGTTGGTTGCCGACATCCATTTCGACTACAAGATCGCTTTGCGTGTGGCCGAACTGGGTGTGGACTGTCTGCGCATCAATCCGGGCAACATCGGTCGCGAAGACCGCGTGCGTGCGGTGGTCGATGCCGCCCGTGATCGCGGGATCCCGATCCGCATCGGCGTCAACGCCGGTTCCCTGGAAAAAGACCTGCAAAAGAAATACGGCGAGCCGACGCCGGCCGCGCTGGTCGAGTCCGCCCTGCGTCACGTCGAACACCTCGAACGCCTGAATTTCCAGGACTTCAAGGTCAGCGTGAAGGCTTCCGACGTGTTCATGGCCGTTGAAGCCTACCGTTTGCTGGCCAAGGAAATCGTCCAGCCACTGCACCTGGGGATCACCGAAGCCGGTGGATTGCGCTCCGGTACAGTGAAATCCGCCGTGGGCCTAGGTATGCTGCTCGCCGAGGGGATTGGCGATACTATCCGCATCTCGCTGGCGGCCGACCCGGTCGAGGAAGTGAAGGTCGGTTACGACATTCTCAAGTCTTTGCATCTGCGTTCCCGTGGCATCAACTTCATCGCCTGCCCGAGCTGCTCGCGGCAGAACTTCGATGTGGTCAAGACCATGAACGAGCTGGAAGGGCGCCTTGAAGACCTGCTGGTGCCGCTGGATGTCGCGGTGATCGGTTGCGTGGTCAACGGCCCCGGCGAAGCCAAGGAAGCCCATATCGGCTTGACCGGCGGCACGCCAAACCTGATTTACATCGACGGCAAGCCGTCGCAGAAACTGACGAATGACAATCTGGTGGACGAGCTGGAAAAGCTGATCCGCGAGAAAGCGGCCGAGAAGGTCGAAGCTGACGCAGCGGTTATCGCGCGCGGCTGATCGAACGAATTAAGGAATTTCTGTGAGCAAGTCTCTGCAAGCCATTCGTGGCATGAACGACATCCTGCCGGAACAGACGCCGGTATGGCGTTATTTCGAAGGCACCGTTTCGCGTCTGCTGGATAACTACGGTTACAAGCAGATCCGCATGCCGATCGTCGAGTTCACCGAGCTGTTCAAGCGCTCGATCGGTGAAGTGACCGACATCGTCGAAAAAGAGATGTACACCTTCGACGACCGCAACGGCGACTCCCTGACCCTGCGTCCGGAAGGCACGGCCGCGTGCGTGCGTGCGGTGCTCGAGCACGGCATCACCGGCGGTGGCCAGGTGCAGAAACTCTGGTACATCGGCCCGATGTTCCGTCACGAGCGTCCGCAGAAAGGCCGTTATCGCCAGTTCCACCAGATCGGTCTGGAGGTGTTCAACCTCGACGGCCCGGACATCGACGCCGAACTGATCGTGCTCACCTGGCGCCTGTGGGGCGAGCTGGGCATCCGTGATGCGGTCAAGCTCGAGCTCAACAGCCTCGGCACCAGCGAGTCCCGGGGCCGTTATCGTGAAGCGCTGGTCGAGTATCTCTCGGCGCACCACGACAAACTGGACGAAGACAGCCAGCGTCGCCTGAAAACCAACCCGCTGCGCGTGCTCGACACCAAAAATGCCGACACTCAAGCGGTGCTGGTCGATGCGCCGAAAATGGCGGATTACCTGGATGACGAATCCCGTGCCCACTTCGAAGGTCTGAAGGCCCGTCTTGATGCCGTCGGCATTCCTTACGTGCTCAACCCGAAGCTGGTGCGTGGTCTGGATTACTACAGCAAAACCGTATTCGAATGGGTCACCGACAAGCTCGGCGCCCAGGGCACCGTCTGCGCGGGTGGGCGCTATGACGGTCTGGTCGAGCAGATGGGCGGCAAGCCGACCCCGGGCGTCGGTTTCGCCATGGGCATCGAGCGTCTGGTGCTGCTGCTGGAAACCCTGGAGCAGATCCCGGAAGAAATCTCCCGTCAGGTCGACGTCTATCTCTGCGCCTTCGGCGAAGAAGCAGAGCTGGCCGGTCTGGCCCTGGCCGAGCGTGTACGCGACCAACTGCCCAACCTGCGCCTGCAAGTCAATGCCGGCGCCGGCAGCTTCAAGAGCCAGTTCAAGAAAGCCGACAAGAGCGGTGCGCTGTACGCACTGATCCTCGGTGACGACGAAATGGCCCAGCAAGTGGTAGGTTTCAAACCCCTGCGTGGCCAGGGCGAACAACAAAGCATTGCCTGGGATGCGCTCGCTGCACACCTGGCCACCTGCGTCGTGCAGGGTTGAAGCTGTCTAAACAGCCGATTTAGCGATTAAGGAGTATTGGGGTGTCGAGTACCGAAGACGAACAGTTGGCGGATTTGAAGGACTGGTGGACACGCAACGGCAAACCTCTGGTCACCGGCGGCCTGTTGGCGCTGGTCATCGTGTTCGGCTGGCAGGCTTATCACAAGTATCAGAGCAACCAGTCGCAAGGCGCCTCGGTGCTCTATCAGCAATTGCTGGAAACCACGCTGACCCCGGACGGCAAGCCTGACGCCGCGCGCGTTGCGGATCTGGCCGGCAAGCTCAACAGCGAATTCGGCGGTTCTGCCTACGCGCAGTACGGCAGCCTGTTCGTGGCCAAGGTAGCGGTCGACAGCGGCAAGCTGGACGACGCGGCGACCGAACTCAAGGCCATCGTTGCCAAACCGGCCAACCCGGCGCTGGGCGAAATCGCCCGTCAGCGTCTGGCGCAAGTACTGGGCGCACAGAACAAGGCCGATGAAGCCCTGAAACTGCTCGAAGGCGATGCCGACAAGTCGTTCCTGGCCACTCGCGAAGAACTCAAGGGCGACTTGCTGGTACAGCTGGGCCGTACCGACGAAGCGAACGCGGCGTATCAAAAAGCCAAGGCGGCACTGTCGGATGAAGCGGCGGTCGGTGGCCTTCAAATCAAGCTGGACGACCTGGCCAAAGGGGATGCGTGACGTGATCCGTTGGAAGCATGCAGCATTGCTGGCTCTGGCCATTCTGGCCGCGGGTTGCAGCAGCAACAGCAAAAAAGAACTGCCACCGGCCGAGCTGACCGACTTCAAAGAAGAAGTGGTCCTGCACAAGCAGTGGAGCCGTTCGATCGGTGACGGTCAGGGCGAAACGTACAACATGCTGGTGCCGGCGATCGACGGTGACACCATCTACGCGGCCGACGTGACCGGTATCGTGATGGGCCTGGATCGCGGCAATGGCGACGTGAAATGGAAGAAAGACCTCGAACTGCCTGTGTCCGGCGCCGTTGGCGTGGGTTACGGTCTGGTCATGGTCGGCACCCTGCGCGGTGAAGTCGTTGCCCTCGACGCCATCAACGGTGAAGAGAAGTGGCGCTCGCGCGTCAACAGCGAAGTCCTCGCGCCACCGGCCAACAACGGTGACGTGGTGGTGGTACAGACCCAGGACGATCGTCTGATCGGTCTGGACGCGTCCACCGGCAACCAGCGTTGGGTGTATGACAGCACTCCGGCCGTCCTGACCCTGCGCGGCACCAGCGCACCGATCGTCACCAACCGCCTCGCGGTGGCTGGCCTGTCGACCGGTAAAGTGGTCGCTCTCGACATTTCCAACGGCGTGCCGGTGTGGGAACAGCGGATCGCGATTCCACAAGGTCGTTCGGAACTGGAGCGCGTGGTCGACATCGACGGCGGTCTGCTGCTGTCCGGCGGCACCCTGTACGTTGCCAGCTATCAGGGTCGCGTTGCGGCACTGGATCTGGAAAGCGGCCGTCAACTCTGGCAGCGCGACGCGTCGAGCTATGCCGGTGTTGCCCAGGGTTTCGGCAACGTCTACGTAAGCCTGTCGTCGGGCACCGTTGAAGGCGTCGACGAGCGTTCCACCACAGCACTGTGGAGCAACGACTCGCTGGCCCGTCGTCAACTGTCGGCGCCGGAAGTGTTCTCCAGCTACGTTGCAGTTGGTGACCTGGAAGGTTACCTGCACCTGCTGAGTCAGGTGGACGGTCGTTTCGTCGGCCGCGAGCGCATCGACAGCGACGGCCTGCGTGCCCGTCCGCTGGTGGTGGGTGACACGATTTATGTGTATGGCAACAGCGGCAAACTGGAAGCCCTGACCATCAAGTAATGGTTTGACTATGCTTGGGGTTAACTCCCCAGGCGGCCTTGCTTCTGCAGGGTTTGCAGCACCCACGGGTGTTGCCCCGAGCACCAGCCGCTGCCTCGCAGCGGCTTTTGTATTTTCTGAAATAACGAAGTGGAGAGCCGCATGGTTCCCGTAATCGCCCTGGTGGGCCGACCGAACGTCGGCAAGTCCACCTTGTTCAACCGCCTGACCAGGACTCGCGACGCCATCGTCGGCGACTTGTCCGGTCTGACCCGTGATCGCCAGTACGGTGAGGCCAAGTGGCAAGGGCGTTCCTACATTCTGATCGACACCGGCGGTATCTCCGGTGACGAGCATGGTATGGACGAAAAAATGGCCGAGCAGTCGCTGCTGGCCATCGAAGAAGCGGATGTCGTTCTGTTCCTGGTAGATGCCAAGGCCGGTTTCACCGCCGCCGACCAGATGATCGCCGAACACCTGCGCAAACGTAACAAGCGTTCCCACGTGGTTGCCAACAAGGTCGACAACATCGACCCGGAAATGGCCCGCGCCGAATTCGCCCCGCTGGGCATGGGCCACGCGATCCCGATCGCCGGCGCCCACGGTCGCGGCATCACGCAGTTGCTGGAAACCGCCCTGAGCGATTTCCCGCGCGATGATGACGAGCCGGCCGAAGGTGAAGAGGAAGAAGTGGTCGCTGAAGGCGAGGAAGCCAAGCGCATTCCTGGCCCGAGCGAAAAGGACGGGATCAAGATCGCCATCATCGGCCGTCCGAACGTCGGCAAGTCGACTCTGGTCAACCGCATGCTCGGTGAAGACCGGGTGATCGTCTACGACCAGCCCGGCACCACTCGCGACAGTATCTACATCCCGTTCGAGCGTAATGACGAGAAGTACACGCTGATCGACACCGCCGGTGTGCGCAAGCGCGGCAAGATCCACGAAGAAGTCGAAAAGTTCTCCGTGGTCAAAACCCTGCAGGCGATTAAAGACGCCAACGTGGTGATCTTCGTGATGGACGCCCGCGAAGGCGTGGTCGATCACGATCTCAACCTGCTGGGCTTCGCCCTTGAAGCAGGTCGTGCGCTGGTGATTGCGATCAACAAATGGGACGGCATGACCCCGAGTGAGCGCGACTTTGTAAAGGTCGAGCTGCAGCGTCGGTTGTTCTTCGTTGACTTCGCCGATATCCACTTCATCTCGGCACTGCACGGTACTGGCGTGGGCAACCTTTACGCCTCGGTGCAGAACTCGTTCAAGTCGGCGGTCACCCGCTGGCCGACCAGCCGCCTGACGCAGATTCTCGAAGACGCGGTCAGCGAGCACCAGCCGCCGATGGTCAATAGCCGCCGGATCAAGCTGCGTTACGCTCACCTGGGTGGTGCGAACCCGCCGATCATCGTGATCCACGGCAACCAGATCGAGAAAGTGCCGAAGTCGTACGTACGCTATCTGGAAAACACTTACCGCCGTGTGCTCAAACTGGTCGGTACGCCGATCCGTATCGAGTTCAAGGGCGGCGAGAACCCGTACGAAGGCAACAAGAACACGCTGACCGACCGCCAGGTCAACAAGAAGCGTCGTTTGATGTCGCACAACAAGAAGGCCAGCAAGAAGCGTCGCGACAAGAAGTAAGGTCGCTGCGAACAGAGAGAAGGGGCGCCGTTTGGCGCCCTTTTTTTATGGGCGCCGGATGGGCTATCCTCGGGCTCTCCCGCGCCGTCGTCAGAGCCGGGGCAGAGCAGGGAACCCCGATGATCACCAGCAAGCTGCCGAATGTCGGCATCACTATTTTCACGCAGATGTCTCAGCTCGCGGCGCAGACCGGAGCGATCAACCTTTCCCAGGGTTTTCCCGATTTCGACGGCCCGCAGGCACTGCGCGACGCGGTCGGTCGGCACATCGCCAGCGGCCATAACCAGTATTCACCCATGACCGGCCTGCCGGCGCTGCGCCAGCAGATCGCGGCAAAAATCGCCCGCAGCTATGGCGCCAACGTCGATGCCGATACCGAAGTAACCGTGACCCCCGGCGCGACCCAAGCAATCTTCTGCGCCATCCAGGCGGTTATCCACAGCGGCGACGAAGTCATCGTGTTCGACCCGGCTTACGACAGCTATGAGCCGGCGGTGGAACTGGCCGGCGGGCGCTGCGTGCACGTGCAACTTGGGCTGAAAGATTTCTCCATCGACTTCGACAAACTCAGCGCAGCCCTGAGCCCGCGCACGCGGATGATCATCCTCAACACCCCGCATAACCCGAGCGGTGCGCTGATCAGCCGTGCCGAGCTGGATCAGTTGGCGGCGTTGATCCGTGATCGCGACATCTATGTGATCAGCGACGAAGTCTACGAACATCTGGTGTTCGATGGCGTCCCGCATGTCAGCGTACTGGCCCATGAAGAGCTGTATCAGCGCGCCTTCGTGGTCAGCTCGTTCGGCAAGACCTATCACGTCACCGGCTGGAAAACCGGCTACGTCGTGGCGCCGCCGGCCCTGACTGCCGAGCTGCGCAAGGTGCATCAGTACGTCAGTTTCTGTGGTGTGACGCCGTTGCAGTTCGCTCTGGCCGATTACATGGCCGAGCATCCGGAACACGTCGAAGAACTGCCGGGTTTCTATCAGGCCAAGCGCGATCTGTTCTGTGATTTGCTGGAGCCGTCGCGATTCAGTTTTACCCGGGTCACCGGCACCTATTTCCAACTGGTCGATTATTCGCAGATTCGTCCCGACCTGAACGATGTCGAGATGGCGATGTGGATGACCCGCGAGCACGGCGTGGCGAGTATTCCGGTGTCGGTGTTCTACCAGAATCCACCCGAAGGCCAGCGCCTGGTGCGCCTGTGCTTTGCCAAACGTGAGGAGACGCTGCGGGAAGCGGCGGCCAAACTATGCGTGATTTGAGTGCGTTGCCCGATCTCAATCTGGCGCTTATCCAGACCAGTCTGGCCTGGCATGACCGTCAGGCCAACCTCGAGCATTTCGACGCCTTGCTGGAGCAGGCGCGCGGTGCGGATCTGATCATCCTGCCGGAAATGTTCACCACCGGATTCTCCATGGAATCCGAAACCCTGGCCGAAGCCGAAAACGGCCCGACCAGTAAATGGCTGCGGGCCCAAGCAGCGAAGCTGAATGCGGTCGTCACCGGCAGCGTGATCATTCAGGCCGCTGACGGCAGCCACCGCAACCGCTTGCTGTGGGCGCGCCCGGACGGCGAAGTGCTGCATTACGACAAGCGTCACCTGTTTCGCATGGCCGGCGAGCACAACCACTACACTCCCGGCGAGCGCCAGGTGCAGTTCGAACTCAAGGGCTGGCGGGTGCGTCCGCTGATCTGCTACGACTTGCGCTTCCCGGTGTGGAGCCGTGATGCGCAAGATACCGATCTGCTGCTGTACACCGCCAACTGGCCGGGCGCACGGCGTCAGCACTGGAACCGGTTGTTGCCGGCCAGGGCGATCGAAAACCTGTGTTATGTGGCGGCGGTCAACCGGGTGGGCACCGACGGCAAGGGTTTCGCGTATACCGGCGACAGTCAGGTGCTGGATTTCCAGGGCGAGACGTTGCTGGCGGCGGGGGAGGCGGACGGGGTGTTCAAGGTGGTTCTGGAGGCGGCATCGCTTGCCGCTTACCGCGAGCGGTTTCCGGCGAATCTGGACGCGGACACCTTCGAATTCACCTGAGTTTTTGCGTAGTTTGTACGGGCCCCATCGCGGGCAAGCTCGCTCCCACAGAGACCGGTGTGCACTCAATGTCATGTACACCAGAAAACCCTGTGGGAGCGGGCTTGCCCGCGAAGAGGCCAGTTCAGGCAACATAGCGCCAGCAGGCATAAAAAAGGCCCCGGAGTTCGCACTCCGGGGCCTTTTGCATTGCAGCGGTCAGTTACGCCGCTTTCGCTTCCGGCTGGCTCAGCGAGCGATTCAGCGCGCTGAACAGGGCCTTGAAGCTGGCAGTGGTGATGTTTTCATCGATGCCCACGCCGTGTACCGCACGCTCGCCGTTCACACGCAGTTCGATGTAGGCCGCCGCCTTGGCGTTGGTGCCCGCACCGATGGCGTGTTCGTTGTAGTCCATGATTTCCACCGGAATCGGCAGACCGGCCACCAGCGCTTCCAGCGCGCCGTTGCCCTTGCCGCGCCAGTGCAGGTTGGTCTCGCCCTGACCCTTGCTCGCCACTTCCACTTCGACGGCGCTGTTGCCGTTTTCTTCCTGCAGGCGATGGCTGACCAGCGCGTACGGGGTGTTGGCTTGCAGGTATTCGCTGTGCAACAGCGCGTGGATTTGCTGCGCGGTCATCTCCAGGCCCAGGCGATCGGTTTCACGCTGCACGACCTGGCTGAATTCGATCTGCATGCGACGTGGCAGGCTGATGCCGTATTCCTGTTCCAGCAAGTAGGCGATGCCGCCCTTGCCCGACTGGCTGTTGACGCGGATCACCGCCTCGTAGCTGCGGCCGATGTCGGCCGGGTCGATCGGCAGGTACGGTACTTCCCACAGGGCGTCGGATTTCTGCTGGGCGAAGCCCTTGCGGATCGCGTCCTGGTGGGAGCCGGAGAAGGCGGTGTGGACCAGGTCGCCGACATAAGGGTGACGTGGGTGAACCTGGATCTGGTTGCACTCTTCGACGACCTTGCGCACGCCATCGATGTCGGAGAAGTCCAGTTGCGGGTCGAGGCCCTGGGTGTACATGTTCAGGGCCACGGTCACGAGGTCGACGTTGCCGGTACGCTCGCCGTTGCCGAACAGGCAGCCTTCGACGCGGTCGGCGCCGGCCATCAGGCCCAACTCGGTGGCGGCCACGCCGGTGCCGCGGTCGTTGTGGGTGTGCAGGCTGATGATCACGCTGTCACGACGGTTGATGTTGCGGTGGAACCACTCGATCTGGTCGGCGTAGACGTTCGGGGTCGCGCATTCAACGGTGGCCGGCAGGTTGAGGATGATCTTGTGCTCAGGCGTCGGGTTCCAGACCTCGATCACCGCGTCACAGACTTCCTTGGCGAATTCCAGCTCAGTGGCGCTGAAGGTTTCCGGCGAGTACTCGAAGGTCCACTCGGTGTCCGGCTGCATGGCTGCGTATTTGACGAACAGCTTGGCAGCGTTCACGGCGATAGCCTTGATTCCGTCCTTGTCCTGATTGAAGACGATGCGACGGAAAGAAGGGGAGGTGGCGTTGTACAGGTGAACGATGGCTTTCTTCGCTCCGCGCAGGGATTCGAAGGTGCGCTCGATCAGGTCTTCACGGCCCTGGGTCAGCACCTGAATGGTGGTGTCGTCCGGGATGTGGCCGTCTTCGATCAGGGTGCGCACGAAGTCGAAGTCGGTTTGCGAAGCGGCCGGGAACGAGGCTTCGATTTCCTTCACGCCCACCTGCACCAGGGTTTTCCAGAAGCGCAGCTTTTTCACCGCGTCCATTGGCTCGATCAACGACTGGTTGCCGTCACGCAGGTCGGAACTGCACCAGATCGGCGCGGCATCGATGGTTTTCGATGGCCAGGTACGGTCCGGCAGGTTGATCACAGGAAACGCGCGGTATTTCGAAGACGGGTCTTTGAGCATGCTCATCGGGAAATTCCTTATTGTCTGGGCCGAAAAGAGGCGGCCTGCCGGTGGAACGAACGTTCTTGGAAAAGCGTGGGACGAGGCGCAGCGATTCAGCCTGGCAGTCGTGCGCTGACGAGGCACAGGCTGCGGTGCTGGCGAAGCTGAATGAGGGTGTGAGAGGTTTTCATGCCTTCAACCCTAACCGCGGGGGATGAGGATGGCAAGCAGTCGAAAAAAATTGAGAGGAATACCCGGAAAGCGGTTTTTTCCGAGATTTTATTCTCTGAATCAAAGTGAATGTTTGCAGAGATTGCGCAGTCCGTTCGTCGTGCGCAATCCCCGCTGGAGGGTGTTCAGCCCGGAATCAAGGCTGGAAAGCCCCAATGAAAATCGCCGGATCGACCCGCGCGTCGTTCAGGCTGACGTTCCAGTGCATGTGCGGCCCGGTTGCCCGACCTGTAGCGCCCACCTTCCCAACCACCGCGCCGCGCGCCAGTTGCTGGCCGTTCTGCACATCGATCTTCGACATGTGGCAGAACATGCTGATGAAGCCCTGGCCGTGGTCGACAAACACCGTGTTGCCATTGAAGAAGTAGTTGCCGATCAGTATCACCTTGCCCGCTGCCGGGGTCTTGATCGGCGTGCCAGCCGGCACTGCGAAGTCGAGGCCTGCGTGCGGATTGCGCTCTTCACCGTTGAAGAAGCGGCGCACGCCGAACTTGCTCGACAGAGGCCCGTTGACCGGTTTGTCCAGCAGCAGATTGCTCGGCGTATTCGGACTGAAACTGCGGTAGGCCTTGATCTGCTCGGCCAGTTCGCCCTCGATGCGCTTGAGGTTGGCCGGGTTCGGATTGACCTGCTGGGTGTTCTTCAGGGTGATGTGCTGTTCCGGGTATTTCTTGTTGCCGACATTGAAGTTGAGGTTGCGGCCGCCACTGCTGATCTGCTGGGTGCCGGGTTTGACGGTCAGCGGAACGCCGACAATCGCCAGCCAGTTGTTCTGTTCCTTGACCACCAGCACCGGTTTGCCCTGATACGTGGCTTTCGGCGCTTGTGCAGCGGTTCCCAGATCGACGACAGCCACGCCGCCCGGCACCGGTTTGTTCAGCAGGCGGGTGATGTAACTGTCGGCGTGGGCGTTGAAGGTCAGGCACAGCAACAGCAACAGCAGCGGAGCGAGAAAACGCGGCATGGATCAGTCCAGTAATGAAAGGGTGACGGGCGTCAGGTGATTGTCCTCGACGCGCACTTGCAGTTCGCCTTCGCCCAGTCTGGCCTTGAGGCGCTGGCCGGTGTGGGTCTGCGCGGCGTTGCGGATCGCGTTGCCGCGCTCATCCAGCAGAATGCTGTAGCCACGGCCGAGCGTCGCCAGCGGGCTGACCACGTGCAGGGTCTGCATCTGGCTTTGCAGCTGCAGACGACGGCGTTTCAGGCCTTCGTTCATTGCGCGTGGCAGGCGTTCGGCAAGACTGTCGAGACGTTGGCGCAATAGAGCCAGTTGGCGCCCCGGATGTTGCCCGGCGAGGCGCGTTTCCAGGCGAATCAGGCGCTCGCGGCGGGTATTGAGCTGGCGTTCGAAGGCGCGGCGCATGCGCATGTCCAGATCATCCAGGCGCTGTGCCTGCTGGCGCAGACGCTCGCCGGGATGGCGCAAGCGGCGGGTCATGCCTTCAAGGCGCAGGCGATCGCGCATCAAGCGGTCACGCATGCGCATCACCAGCCGGCGATGCAGGCTTTCGACCTGACGGATCAGGTGGCTGGAATCCGGGGCAAGCAGTTCAGCAGCGGCGGACGGTGTCGGTGCACGCACGTCCGCCACGAAGTCGCTGATCGACACATCGGTTTCATGGCCGACCGCACTGACGATCGGCGTCACGCAGGCATCCACCGCTCGGGCGACCGCCTCTTCGTTGAAGCACCAGAGGTCTTCCAGCGAGCCGCCGCCACGGGCCAGGATCAGCGCGTCGAAGCCACGGGCATCCGCCAGTTTCAGGGCGCGGACGATCTGCGCGGTGGCTTCGCGGCCCTGAACGGCGGTGGGAATCAGCGTCAGCTGAACCTGCGGCGCACGGCGGCGGAACACGCTGATAATGTCGCGAATCACCGCGCCGGTCGGCGAACTGATGATGCCGATGCGCTGCGGATGCGCCGGCAGCGGCACTTTGCGCTCGGCACTGAACAGGCCTTCGGCGCTGAGCTTTTCCTTTAACGCATCGAAGGCCAGACGCAGGGCACCGTCACCGGCAGGCTCCACGGTGTCGAGGATCAGCTGATAGTCGCCACGCCCTTCGAACAGCGAGACCTTGCCGCGCACCTTGACCGCCAGGCCATCCTTCAGCGCCTGACGCACCCGCGCAGCATTCTGCCGGAACAGCGCACAACGCACCTGGGCACCGCTGTCCTTGAGGGTGAAATACACGTGGCCGGACGCCGGGCGGGCGAGGTTGGAGATTTCGCCTTCGACCCAGATGTTGCTGAACACGTCTTCGAGCAACACCCGCGCGCGGCCGTTGAGCTGGCTGACGGTCAGGACTTCGCGGTCGAGGCCGAGTCTTGCAAAGGGATCTTTAATCATGGGGCGCAGTTTAAAGGCATTCGCCGGTGAATGTCTGGAGGAAGTGTTGCACCAAAGTTGTGGGATTTTGCCGAGATGCGAGGGCGACTGTGCTCTGGCAATCGCCGGTCAGCGGCAGAAATCTCACACCGGCAGGCGCGATATCCTGCATCGATTCCGGCAGTAGCGCGATGCCGAATCCGGCCTGGATCAACTGCAATTGCGTGGTCTTGCGCGACATCACCCGCGCAGCCTGAGGGAAGAAACCGTGACGCATGCACAGGTCGGCGCACAAATAACTCAGCCCGCCGCGCTGCGGATGCGGGATGGAGATGAAGGCTTCGTCCTTCAATTGCGCCAAGTCGACTGCGTCCGCCAATGCCAGTCGATGTTCCGTCGGTACGGCTAGCAACAAGCGTTCAGTGTAGAGCGGCACAACCTGAACACCTTCGCGCTGGCGCAGCACCGGCAGACGCAGAAGGCCGATATCGAGCCGATCCTCGGCCAGTTCTTCAAGTTGTGCTTCCGAGGAAAGCGTGCCGATGTCCAGCGAAACGCCGGGCTGTTGCTTCAGGTACGCGCTCATGTCGCGCAACAGTTGGCCACTGATCGGTACGGTGCTGGAGTGACACACGCGCAAGGTGCCGCGTTGGCCTTGGCCGATCTCCGTGGCCAGAGTGCTGGCCTTGTTCAATTCATTGAGCAGGTTTCTCGCCCGGGGCAGGAACGCTTCGCCAGCGGCGGTTAGCCGGGGCTGGCGCGCGGTGCGTTCGAACAGCGGCGTTTGCAGGCGGGTTTCCATGTCCTTGATCTGCCGGCTCAGCGCCGATTGAGCGATAAACAGCCGTTCGGCTGCGGCACTGAAGCTGCCGCTCTCGGCGATTTCCACGAAGTAACGCAATTGACGGGTTGAAAGCACGAGACATGCCTTTTCGAGATGGCTTGGCGGTTTCGATGATATTAGTCGCAACCCTCGGCGCTGGCTAAAGTCATCGCAGGCTTATAAAGGAAGCGAGCGAATGAGCGTGGCGGGGTTGTTGAGCGAATGGTCGTGGGGTGCGCAGGGCTGGGTGGTGATCGGGCTGGCCATCGCGCTGGCCTACATCGTGTTCGGGATTGCCGGTTTCGGCACGGCGCTGGTGGCGGGGCCGATCCTGATTCTGTTCATGCCGCTGTCGAAAATCGTGCCGTTGCTGGTGCTGCTGGATTTCGTCGCGGCATTCGGCAATTTGCTGCCTTCGCGGCGCGATGTGGCGAAACCGGAATTGCTGCGGCTGTTGCCGTGCATGGCGGTGGGGTGCACGCTGGGGGTGATTTTTCTCCTCAACCTCAAGTCCGATCTTTTGCTGCTGTTGATGGGGCTGTTCATCAGTGCCTACGCGATCTACAGCTTGTGGATAAAGGCGCGACCGGCGCAGTTGTCTGCCGGGTGGGCGTTGCCGATGGGCACGGTGGGCGGGCTGTTCGGCGCGTTGTTCGGCAGCGGCGGCTTTCTTTATGCGATCTACCTGAACAGTCGGCTGCCCAAGGACGCGGCGCGGGCCACGCAAAGTGCGCTGATCAGTTGCAGCACGGTGGTGCGTTTGAGCCTGTTCGCCATCGCCGGGGTGTATGCCGAGCTACCCTTGTTGATGCTTGCGCTGTGCCTGTTGCCGGCCATGGCGCTGGGCTTGTGGGTCGGGCGGCGATTAACGATGCGCCTGTCCCGCGAGGCCTTTGTGCGGCTGGTGACGTGGCTGGTGCTGGCGAGCGGGATTGCGCTGATCGGCCGCTATTTAAGCACTTGACCGGATTTTGTCAGGGATTAAGCTGCCGGCCGCGTTCGTCGCAGAACATCCTTTGACGCAGCAGGCTTGCACCATGAATTCCCAAAGCATCATCGTCCCGAAAATCTCCAACCTGCCGGTGCACGAGCCCCGGGCCCGGGCGATCCTGCGCTGGCTGGTGCGCAAGAACATCGTCAAGGAAGAGCTGAGCACCTGCGGACGCACCGGCAATCGCATGGCCTACGCCATCGCCGATGGCGCCCGCGCGGTGGTGCTGTACCCCGAGGCGCTGCCGTTCGGTGAGCCGATCAATGGGCTGGAAGTCATCACCAAGCGCTGTATCTACACCCCGGCCAAGGGTTTTCTCGAAGAGGCTGGTTGTGCCGAGTGTCGTCAGGAAATCGGCGAAGCGCTGTTCGAAAGCCTGGAAGACTGGATGCCGGGCCGCACCGACAACTTCACCTGCCCTGAATGCGGGCATGAAGACGACATCAACGGTTTTCTGTATTTGCAGGAGTGCGGGTTTTCCAACCTCGGGTTCATCTTCAACAACTGGCTGGAGGCGGGGTTCAAGCAAAGTTTCATCGACGAATTCGCCGACTGGCTGGATCAGCCGGTGAGCTGGGTCAAGGTAGAGCTTTAGAGGCCGCTTTTTCCGTACATCAGCAACATTGATATAAGACAAGTTTTACATTGAACCCGAGGGGGTGTCTGACTATAATGGCGCGCTTCCATTTTCCCGCTCGGGAGCCCCCGCGATGCTGCGTATCAGCCAAGAAGCTCTGACCTTCGACGACATTCTCCTAGTGCCCGGTTATTCCGAGGTGCTTCCTAACGAAGTCAGTCTGAAGACCCGCCTTACCCGTGGCATCGAGCTGAACATTCCTCTGGTTTCTGCCGCCATGGACACCGTCACCGAAGCCCGTCTGGCAATCGCCATGGCTCAGGAAGGTGGCATCGGCATTATCCACAAGAACATGACCATCGAGCAGCAAGCTGCCGAAGTTCGCAAGGTCAAGAAGTTCGAAGCCGGTGTGGTCAAGGACCCGATCACCATCGAGGCTGACGCCACGGTTCGTGATCTGTTCGAACTGACCCGCATGCACAACATTTCCGGCGTTCCGGTGCTGCACGATGGCGACCTGGTCGGTATCGTCACTTCCCGTGACGTGCGTTTCGAAACCCGTCTGGATGCCACCGTTCGTGAAGTGATGACGCCTAAAGAGCGTCTGGTCACTGTTCGCGAAGGCGCCGACAAGAACGAAGTCCGCGAGCTGCTGCACAAGCACCGCCTGGAAAAAGTCCTGATTGTCGACGACAAGTTTGCCCTCAAAGGCATGATGACCGTCAAAGACATCGAAAAAGCCAAGGCCTACCCGCTGGCCAGCAAGGACGACCAAGGTCGTCTGCGCGTCGGCGCTGCGGTCGGTACCGGTAAAGACACCGGTGACCGCGTTGCAGCCCTGGTCAATGCCGGTGTGGACGTGGTGGTGGTCGACACCGCTCACGGTCACTCCAAAGGCGTGATCGACCGCGTTCGCTGGGTCAAAGAGAACTTCCCTGAAGTGCAGGTGATCGGCGGCAACATCGCCACCGGCGCAGCCGCCAAGGCTCTGGCCGAAGCTGGCGCCGACGCGGTCAAGGTCGGTATCGGCCCTGGCTCGATCTGCACCACCCGCATCGTCGCCGGTGTCGGCGTTCCGCAAATCAGTGCCATCGCCAACGTTGCTGCTGCCCTTGAAGGCACTGGCGTTCCGTTGATCGCCGACGGCGGCATCCGTTTCTCCGGTGACCTGTCCAAGGCCATCGTGGCCGGTGCTTCCTGCGTGATGATGGGCTCGATGTTCGCCGGTACCGAAGAAGCGCCGGGCGAGATCGAACTGTTCCAGGGCCGTTCGTACAAGGCTTATCGCGGCATGGGCTCGCTGGGCGCCATGTCCCAGGCTCAAGGTTCTTCCGACCGTTACTTCCAGGACTCCTCGGCAGGCGCCGAGAAGCTTGTACCTGAAGGGATCGAAGGCCGTGTTCCTTACAAGGGCACCCTGAGCGCGATCATTCACCAGTTGATGGGCGGTCTGCGTTCCTCGATGGGTTACACCGGCAGCGCCAACATCGAAGAGATGCGCACCAAGCCTGAGTTCGTGCGGATCACCGGTGCCGGTATGGCCGAATCCCACGTCCACGACGTGCAGATCACCAAGGAAGCGCCAAACTACCGCGTAGGTTGAGGCTTCAAGCAAAACGTTAAATGACCGGGGCTGTTTTATTCAGCCCCGAGTTGTTTCTGAATCAAGACTGTTTCTGAATTACTTAGACGAGACTGAATCATGGCCCTCGACATTCACGCTCACCGCATCCTGATCCTCGACTTCGGTTCGCAATACACTCAACTGATCGCCCGCCGCGTGCGCGAGATCGGTGTGTACTGCGAACTGCACCCGTTCGACATGGACGAAGATGCGATCCGCGAATTCGCGCCAAAAGGCGTGATCCTCGCTGGCGGTCCCGAGTCCGTGCACGAAGCCAACAGCCCGCGCTGCCCGCAAGCGGTGTTCGACCTGGGCGTACCGGTCTTCGGTATCTGCTACGGCATGCAGACCATGGCCGAGCAACTGGGCGGCAAGGTTGAAGGCTCCGAACTGCGTGAGTTCGGTTATGCCCGCGTTGACGTGGTCGGCAAGAGCCGCCTGCTCGACGGTATCGAAGACCACATCGACGCCGACGGCCTGTTCGGCCTCGACGTGTGGATGAGCCACGGTGACAAGGTCACCAAGATGCCAAGCGATTTCCACATTCTGGCCAGCACCCCGAGCTGCCCGATCGCCGGCATGTTCAACGACGAGCGTGCTTACTACGGCGTGCAGTTCCACCCGGAAGTGACCCACACCAAGCAGGGCGGTCGCATCCTGTCGCGTTTCGTTCTCGACATCTGCGGCTGTGAAGCCCTGTGGACCCCGTCGAAGATCGCCGAAGACGCCGTCGCCAACATCCGCGCACAGGTCGGTACCGACAACGTGCTGCTGGGTCTGTCCGGCGGTGTGGACTCCTCGGTGGTTGCAGCGCTGCTGCACAAGGCCATCGGCGACCAGCTGACCTGCGTCTTCGTCGACAACGGCCTGCTGCGTCTGCACGAAGGTGAGCAAGTGATGGCCATGTTCGCCGAGAACATGGGCGTCAAGGTGATCCGCGCCAACGCTGAAGACCAGTTCCTGAACAACCTGGCCGGCGAAGCCGATCCAGAGAAGAAGCGCAAGATCATCGGCCGTACCTTCATCGACGTGTTCGATGCCGAATCCTGCAAGCTGGACAACATCAAGTACCTCGCTCAGGGCACCATCTACCCGGACGTGATCGAGTCGGCTGGCGCGAAAAGCGGCAAGGCCCACGTGATCAAGTCGCACCACAACGTGGGCGGCCTGCCGGAAGAGATGAACCTGAAACTGGTCGAGCCACTGCGCGAACTGTTCAAGGACGAAGTCCGTCGTCTGGGCCTGGAACTGGGCCTGCCGTACGACATGGTCTACCGTCACCCGTTCCCGGGCCCGGGCCTGGGCGTGCGTATCCTCGGCGAAGTGAAGAAGGAATACGCCGACCTGCTGCGTCGCGCCGACCACATCTTCATCGAAGAACTGCGCAAGGCCGACTGGTACCACAAGGTCAGCCAGGCCTTCGTGGTGTTCCAGCCAGTGAAATCGGTTGGCGTGGTCGGCGACGGCCGCCGTTACGCATGGGTCGTGGCCCTGCGTGCCGTGGAAACCATCGACTTCATGACCGCACGTTGGGCACACCTGCCTTACGAACTGCTGGAAACCGTTTCCGGCCGCATCATCAATGAAATCGAAGGCATCTCCCGCGTCACTTACGACGTGTCGAGCAAGCCGCCGGCGACCATTGAGTGGGAGTGATCCCGCACACGCCTTGGCGGCGTGAGAGCAGGCAATCCCGAGGCCGCGTGAACAGTGTTCACGCGGCCTTTTTATTGCCGCTTACAAGGGGCCGGACCAGCCGGCCAGCGTCATGCTTCGGTCGTCCAGTGCCTTTAGCAAAGCTTCTACACTGTTGAAGCGTTTCTCATGGAGGTCGGGCCAGGCGGGGCGTTCAATGAACCAGCGACCGGATTCGCAATGGATCTTCGTGCGTACGAGTGCATTGTCGCGGCTGCGGTGAATCAGCAAGGTGGAACTGGGCTCCTGTTTCAAGGTGTACATCCCCGGACGATTCAGCAAGTGATCGATCTCCTTTTGCGTCTGGGCGTTCCATGGCGTCTGCACTTGCAGACGCATATCACCTTTCACCTGTCCGGTCGGCTTGCCGTCATTGTCGAGAAAAGTCCTTCCGGGATCAGGCTCGAACCCACGTGACTTGCCGTAACCCACGTCTTCAATACGCAGGCCGATCCCATCCTCCAGCTCACTGATGCCGGTGACGCCCTTGAAGGTGTTGGAGTGTGAATTACCCATGAGCGAGACCCACTTGTGTGGTCCGCGCGCGGCCTGATCGGCCTGGATGATCGTGTGGGCATAGAAATTCATCATTTTCTGTCGACTCGTTGACTCCAGGCCACGCATACCTTCCAGCCGATAGCTGGCCATGCAGTCGATGGCCTGAATGCGCACCCCTTGGCGGTTGGCTTCTTTCACCAGGTTGAGGAAGGTGTAGCGCCCTGTGGGATCGGTGATGTGGCCCTGGTCGAGGCCTTCCAGATACAGCTCAAGATCCCGGGGCATGACTGAAGTTCTGGCGAAGTTATCCAGTGCTGCCTGGTGGAAGTCTGTGAGCAGATGTTCCATGTACAGTGTCTTCACGCCTTTTCGGGCAAGCACCGGCATCTGTTCAATGAGCCATTGTTTGCTACCTGTTTCTGCGTGGCTTTCGCCGATGACCAGACCATTGAATTGCTCCAGCGATTTCTCGATGAACGATTCGGCGCTTGCGGCTGGATCGATGGGCGCCAGTGTCGTACGCGGAGCAGGTTTGAGCTCGGCATGAAAGCGGACGGCGGCTTCACGTAACTGTTTGCGCAATGCCTTGAACGTCTCGAACGCCGTGTCAGCGTCAAAACTCATAAAAGCATCACCCAGGGTTCGTTCGTTGCCGAAGAGCATGGCGTTTTTCAGTTCATTGCGAAACGCGACTGGAATTTCATAGGGCGAAATGATCAATGGGTTATCAGACAGCGATACCTCAGGACCGACTCCGGCGCCGGAGGCGGATGCAGAAGGCTCAATGCCCGGCAATTGCCCCTCGGCCGCCAGTGGATCGATACGCACGCGCCTGAATGTCAGGCCTTCATCGCTCAGAGCTGTTGCCAGTTCCTGAGCACTTTCGAAGTGCCGGCCGCTGACGGATATCCATTTGGGGCGGACGATGAAAAAGCCTCCGGCATCCCGCTGGATCGCTGTTTGCACCAGTGTGCCATCTCCGCTGCGATGGATGAGTGTGGAGGGCTCCTGGATCATGAACATGCCCCTTCTGGGCAGGGCTTCTTCGATCGATCGGGCTGTGATCGTCGCAGGAGGTCCGTTCAATTGCAGGCGAAGGTCGCTTTTAATCAGGTCGATGGGGTTGCCGGCAAGATTGCGAACTTTTTTACCCGGATCGGGTGTCAGGCCTTCCGCCTGACCTACGGAAACCTCCTCGACCCGCAGCGTCGGCGCGCCTTCCAGTTCACCCAGGCCGGCAACCTTGTTGAAGGTGCTGGCACGCCCCTCATCCAGCAATGCGACCCAGCGATGAGCGCCCCGTGCTGCCTGATCGGCCTTGATCACGGTGTCGGAGAAGTAATTCAGCATCTTGCGGTTGCTGACTCCAGACGTGTGCTCCATGTTCGGAAAACGACGGCTGGCCATGCAGTCGATTGCCTGTATCCGGATATGGCTTTTCTGTGCGCTCCTTACCAGCTCCGTGTACGAATGGGGCCCTGTCGGGTTGGTACCGAACCGGGTATCCAGTGATTGCAGATAATCTTCCAGCGCAGTCGGCATCTTGCCTGACTTGTGGAACGCATTCAGGTCCGCCTGATGGAAATCGCTTAGAAGATGATCCAGATACAGGGTTCGGACCTTCTGTTTGTTCAACGCCTTGAGGTTGTCGATCAATAAGCCTCGAGCGCCCGTGTGGGTGCTGTCCTGTCCGATGACAAGTCCCGGAGTCTCCTTGAGCAGGCGCTTGGTCATGTCCGCGAATGGTGTCGCAGGTTTGAGAGGCGATATTGGCGGGCGTGGCGGTGAGTTCGGGGCGCTGTAAAAATCGATGGCGTCGTCATACAGACTGCGCCGCAGTGTCTTGAAGTCTTGATAGAGGCTGTCGCTACCGGTCTGGCTGTTCAGCGGGAAGTCATCGACACGACTCTCAGCCAATGGGCGCAGAGTCGATCTGGACCACAGCGACGTGTCGTAGGGCATCACTTGAGTTGCCATTTCGGGCAACGGGTCAGCCGTATGGCCCCAGGGCCAGTCGCCAAACACCTTCATTCCCCCTTTGAGTCCTGGGCGGGCGATCGGCTGCCATTTCAACGCTTCGTTCAGACGGACCGGCACGTTGCGATAAAACGAATAAGGATTGGCCGGGTCGACAATGACCCAGCTACGCATCTGCGCAACGTAGCGTACCTGGTAGAAACCCTGGTTACCCCAAGCCCGGCGCATGTAAATGTAGTACCTGCCGGACGGGGTCTGGATGATCTCCTGGAATTTAGGATCACCGGTTTCCATCCGGGTGCCTTCACTGATCTCGGTCTTGAAGGACGCCAGAAAATCTTCCGGCGCTGCTGGCAGGACCTGTTTCGGTGCGATCTCCTCCAGCGTCGGCAATGGCGTACGTGCCAGTGCCGCTTCGGCCAGCTTTTCTTCCGGCCTTACGGACAGTCCGGATTTAGCGAGTTCTTCCTCCGGCTCGATGAATGTCTCGGTCTCGGCAATTTCGGGTAATCGCTCACTGCCCTTGATGAACGTGGCGTTGAACAGTGTATCGATGGCCGCGAAAATTGCTCCGATTGTGCCGGCCTTTCGTGCCTGAGGTGTCTTGCCGTTGACAGCCTGATCGATCTGCAACCCGACGTTGGCGATGCCTGCTCCGACGACCGCCAGCGCTACCGGCCAGCCAACGGCCGCCATCGGTCCGAATACGCGGTTGAAGGCGTTGAGGTAGCCGATCCAGAGCTTTTTGCGCAAGTCGCCGTTGGAGTGCAGCATGAATTCCGCATCACTGATCATGCGGGCGTGAGTGGCGGTTGCCAGAAAACTGAAGATATCGCCATTGAGTGCAACACCGGTGTGAGCCACCAGCGTGTGATCGTCGCTGTCCCAGGTACTGACGAGCAGATCCAGCACATGATTCAGCCCGACGTTCTCGAGATTGGGCTCGCGCAACAGCTCCGAGATACCTCCCACCAGCGGTCCCAAAGCCCAGAGCCAGCGCCGTTTTGCGACCGCACGCCAGGAGGTGTCCTCCATGATGTCGTGATCGGCGACCTGAAAGTGCGACAGGAAGCGTTTTCGATCAGACGGATTTCTGATCTGCGACAGCACCCACCAATGCAGGTCGCGCGCGTTCTGCATGGCATGTACCCCCCAGATTTCCCCCGGAACGTAGAGGATCGCGCCGCCCTTGCCATCGGTGATGCACAGGATGTCGGTGGCGACAAACCCGCCGATTTTCAGCAGGCCGATACGCAGCCCATCGGCTTGCGCAGCTTCTTCTTCGAGCATTTCGCGGGTCACCGGCCAGCTGACATTGCCGGCGATGGCTTTGACAGCGGTGCGAAAGTTGTCGTCCGAGAGTCGGCCGCCTTCTCGGTCTTCCATGGCTTTGGCCAGAAAGGTGCACTTGGCCAGGGTTCGGAAGGTCT
This sequence comes from Pseudomonas fluorescens, assembly GCF_030344995.1. Taxonomy (GTDB): domain Bacteria; phylum Pseudomonadota; class Gammaproteobacteria; order Pseudomonadales; family Pseudomonadaceae; genus Aquipseudomonas; species Aquipseudomonas fluorescens_BF. The sequence goes on along the minus strand of NZ_CP128260.1, from coordinate 5,342,953 downwards.
TGCCGTGCTTGGTCCAGAACGAATCGACCTTTTTCCGGTAACGGTCGGCGAAATTGATCGCCCAGAACGCTTTAAGGACGTCGCTGCTGTGCAGCTTCACTTCGTTGGTTTCGTTGTAGGTGCCAGCGTCCGGGCCGGCGGTATAGAAGCCTGCGTCGGAATCGAGAAGGTCGGCGTTGTCCTGGTCGTGAACACTGAATCGCTGGATCACCAGTTGCGGCAGGGTCATCGATTCGCGTGGTGTTTCGAACAGGTGCTCCCAGCCGGTGAAGGTTCGCGGGCTGCTTTGGGCTGCGTGGAACCGGTGCCAGTAGACCTGCTCAGGTTCCAGGTGAGCGAGGTCGTGGCTGGCGAGGATCTCTCTGGCAATCGCGCAGGCCATTTCATACATGTCGGGGCAGGCCTCGACCAGGGCGGGAACCAGAGCCTTGATGGCGTTTCTGTCGGCGGCGTTGTGCAATGTCATGTCGTGGTTCGTGTCCACAATCTTTCCTTGAGCGTGGTGGATAAAAACGACCGCGATCATTTCAAGAGGTGAAGGATTCGTCTGTCAGACGCCAGGATGTTGGTTTGTCGTCTGAAGGAAAAAGACGCATCGGAAACAGGCTTCGCACCTGTAGTCTGCGGCCATCCGCCGCGCTGCCCTTACTGTTTCGCAACCGCAGGTGTATCGTATTCGCCTTTTGCGGGCGCCCTGGCCCGCCGCTGATACGTGAGGTAGTTGAGTTCATGTCCTTTACCCGTCGCCAAATCCTCGGTGGCCTGGCCGGTCTTGTTGTCGTTGGCGTGGGAGCGGGGGGCGCGTCGCGTTACTGGCTGGGCAAGATGGCTGATGCCGATGCGGGGCATGACTATGAGTTGATCGCCGCGCCGCTGGACGTCGAGCTGGTGCCGGGGCACAAGACCGAAGCCTGGGCCTTTGGCCCGTCGGCGCCGGGCACCGAGTTGCGCGTGCGTCAGGGCGAGTGGTTGCGGGTTCGCTTCATCAACCATCTGCCGGTCGCGACCACCATTCACTGGCACGGCATTCGCCTGCCGCTGGAAATGGACGGCGTACCCTACGTCTCGCAATTGCCGGTGTTGCCTGGCGAATACTTCGATTACAAATTCCGTGTGCCGGATGCGGGCAGCTACTGGTATCACCCGCACGTCAGCAGCAGCGAAGAACTCGGTCGCGGGCTGGTCGGGCCGTTGATTGTCGAAGAGCGCGAGCCGACCGGGTTCAAGTATGAAAAGACCCTGAGCCTGAAGAACTGGCACATCGACGACGAGGGCAACTTCGTCGAGTTCAGCATTCCGCGCGAAGCGGCCCGTGGCGGTACGGCGGGGCGGCTATCGACCATCAATGGCGTGCCTTCACCAGTGATCGAGTTGCCGGCGGGGCAGATTACCCGCGTACGCCTGCTCAACCTCGACAACACCCTGACCTATCGCATCAACATTCCCGGCGTCGAAGCGCAGATCTATGCGCTGGACGGCAACCCGGTCGAGCCGCGCCCGCTGGGCAAGGAATACTGGCTCGGACCGGGCATGCGCATCTGCCTGGCGATCAAGGCGCCGCCGGCCGGTGAGGAGCTGTCGCTGCGCAACGGCCCGGTTCGCCTCGGTACTTTACGTTCGGTGGCCAACAATGACGCGCCGACCGACTGGCCGAAGGCACTGCCGGCCAACCCGGTGGCCGAGCCGGATCTGGCCAATGCCGAGAAACTCAACTTCAATTTCGAATGGGTAGGTTCGGTGTCGGTGAATGTCGACAACGGCAAGCCGCCGAGCCTGTGGCAGATCAACGGCAAGGCCTGGGACATCACTGACAAGACCTGCGCCGACCGGCCGATCGCCAGCCTGAAACTGGGTCAAAGCTATATTTTCGAACTGAAGAACATGACCCAGTACCAGCACCCGATCCACCTGCACGGCATGAGCTTCAAGGTGATTGCGTCGAACCGGCACAAGATCGTGCCGTACTTCACCGACACTTACCTGCTGGGCAAGAACGAACGCGCGCAAGTAGCGTTGGTGGCGGATAACCCTGGCGTGTGGATGTTCCACTGCCACGTGATCGACCACATGGAAACCGGCCTGATGGCCGCCATCGAGGTGAAGTGATGCGCCAGATTCGCCCCGCGGCGATCATCGACCGCAGCCGTGACCGCGACTTCATGCGCGAAGCGCTGGAGTTGGCGGCCCAAGGCGCAGCTCTCGGCGAAGTGCCGGTGGGCGCGGTGCTGGTGCAGGATGGCGAGATTATCGGTCGCGGCTTCAATTGCCCGATCAGCACCAGCGATCCCAGCGCACACGCAGAAATGGTCGCGATCCGCGCCGCCGCGCAAGCCGTGGATAACTATCGACTGCCGGGCAGTACGCTCTACGTGACGCTGGAGCCGTGCAGCATGTGCGCCGGGTTGATCGTGCATTCGCGGATTGCGCGGGTGGTGTACGGCGCGCTGGAGCCCAAGGCCGGGATTGTGCAGAGTCAGGGGCAGTTTTTCACCCAGGGCTTTCTCAACCATCGAGTGTTGTATGAAGGTGGGGTGTTGGCCGAGGAGTGCGGGGCGGTGTTGACTGAGTTCTTCCGAGCTCGCCGTGCGAAAAGCCCCTCACCCTAACCCTCTCCCGGAGGGAGAGGGGACTGACCGAGGTGACTGTTGACGTTACGCCGACCTGAAATTTTTGAGTCGAACTCAAGTTCTGAAAAGCTCCAGAATCGGCTCCCTCTCCTAGGGGAGAGGGCTGGGGTGAGGGGTGGACTCACCGCGGAGTTTGGGAGAGCGGTTTATTTCTTCGCAACGATTACGGCACGCATCGGCGCCGGCAGCCCTTCGATCGTCTTGCTGTGATCTTCCGGATCAAGGAAATCACTCAACGACTGATACTTCATCCACTCGGTCCCGCGCTGTTCTTCAACAGTGGTGGTGCTCACATCCACGCATTTCACATCCGTGAAACCCGCACGACGCAGCCACAATTCCAGCGCCGGCACTGACGGCAAGAACCACACATTACGCATCTGCGCATAGCGGTCTTCCGGCACCAGCACCTGATGCTTGTCGCCTTCGACCACCAGCGTTTCCAGCACCAGTTCGCCGCCCTTCACCAGGCAGTCTTTCAGCGCTAGCAAATGCTCGATCGGCGAGCGACGGTGATAAAACACGCCCATGGAAAACACCGTATCGAAGCCTTCGAGATTCGGCGGCAGATCTTCGAACGGGAACGGCAAGTGCCAGGCATTCGGCTCTGACAGATAACGCTGCACCGCCTGGAACTGGCAGAAGAACAGCCAGTTCGGGTCGACGCCGATCACGCTGTCGGCGCCGGCACCGAGCATGCGCCACATGTAGTAGCCGTTGCCGCAACCGACATCGAGGATGCGCTTGCCCTTCAGGTCCAGATGCGGAGCGACCCGCGACCACTTCCAGTCCGAGCGCCATTCGGTGTCGACGTGCACGCCGAACAGATCGAACGGCCCCTTGCGCCACGGCGACAGGCCCATCAGCGCGGTGCGCATTTGTGCGCGGGTTTCGTCGTCGCAATCGGTGTCGAGCTTGAGGCCGTCGAGCAAGTCGACTTCGGTCGGCTGGATCTTCGGCAAGGCGTCCAGCGCACTTTGCCAGCGCTCCAGATCGCCGTGGCCTTTCTCCATTTTTTTGTCGAGCTGCACTTGCAGGGTGTTGGCCCATTCGGCCAGCGGCGTACCGGCCAGACGGCGGGCGAGGGGGGACAGATCAATCATGGCAAGGCAATCAACGAGGCAAAGTTAAGACACTGGAACCACGGCACGACTTTCGAAAATCCGGCGGCCAGCAGGCGCTCGCGGTGTTCTTCGAGGCTGTCGGGCTTCATGACGTTTTCGATGGCGCTGCGCTTCTGGGCGATTTCCAGTTCGCTGTAGCCGTTGGCGCGTTTGAACGCGACGTGCAGATCGGTCAGCAGCGCGTGCTCTTCGGCATCGTTGAAGCGCAGCTTCTCCGACAGGATCAGCGCGCCGCCCGGCAGCAACGATTGGCGGATGCGCGACAGCAACGCGGTGCGCTGCACCGGGGCGATGAATTGCAGAGTGAAGTTCAGCGCCACCACCGAGGCCGGTTTGAAGTCGAGGGCGAGGATGTCGCCTTCAATCACCTCGACCGGCAGCAATTCCTGGAACATCGAATCCTGACCGTTGAGGTATTCGCGGCAGCGCTCGACCATCGCCGCCGAGTTATCCACCGCGATCACCCGGCAACCGTCGGTGCGCACGTGGCGGCGCAGGGCCTGGGTCACCGCACCGAGGGAGGCGCCGAGGTCGTAGAGCACGCTGTTCGGCTGGGCGAACTGCGCCGCGAGCACGCCGAGGTTCTCGACGATGGTCGGGTAACCCGGCACCGAACGCTTGATCATGTCCGGGAACACCCGCACCACGTCTTCGTTGAAGGCGAAGTCAGGCACCTGGGCCATCGGCTGGGCGAAAATGCGATCGGGTTCTTTGCTCACGGCGGTTCCGGCGGTGTCGATGAAAAGGCCGGCATTTTAGCCAAACTGGCGCGCAGATGCGCGGGTTGTCTGATAAACCGCTTTGCAGCGGGTGATCGTTCCCACGCTCCGCGTGGGAATGCGTCCTGTGACGCTCTGCGTCAATTGCGCAAGGACTCAGAGCGTGGGAACGATCGGTCTCAGAGGTCGGGACGTTTGGTTTGGGAGAAGGCCGAGGCGGCGATGCCCCACTGCCCCAGCCAGTAACTGAGGATGATGATGTAGGGCGCAGCATTGAACGGTGAAACAAACCGGTTGATGCCGATCACGCTGTCGGAGAACACGAACGCCACTGCGCCGCCCGCTGCCAGCAGTGCCGAACGTTGCGGTACGCCGCTGCCGAGTCGGGCGAGGGCGCGCCAGAGCATGGCGCTGATGGCTGTGCCGTAGACGATCACCGGCACGGTCAACGGGCCGAGTCCGCTGGAGATCAAAATGCCCAACAGCACGGCGCCCACGCTGAGCGCCAGGATCAGCGGCAGCAAAGCCAGGCGCCGGCAATCGCTGAGGTAAGCCTTGAGATACGCCAGATGCGCGACCAGAAACGCGCCCAAACCGAAGACAAACAAATCCCCCGGCCACGCCAGCAGCACATCACCGACCAGCGAGAAAATCAGACCGAGGCTGATCCAGCGGCGATATTCGCTCGGCGGCGCATCGTGCAACCAGCCGAGCAGTGCCAACACCGGCAGCGGTTTGACCAGCAGACAAAGCAGCGCCGCGTGGGTGCTCACGCCATACAGAAAAGTCACGGCGCCCATCAGCGCGAGGATCAGCCAGCCCACGATCAGTTCACCGAAATGGCGCAGTCAAAGGTTTCCACCGGCAACACTTCCGGCGCCCAAGGCTGTTGCGAAGTCAGGCGCAGACGACCGGTGCCGGGGGCGAAGGCCTGGAAGCGCCAGGTCGATAGACCGGCTGCGCCGACCACGCCGGCATCTTCCGGATTGCTGTAGACCTCGGGGCTGAGGGCGCGCAATACGCCGCCGGCGGAATCCTGAATGGCCCAGCGGTAGCCGGTGGTCGGATTGCTTGGGAGCATGACGATCAGGTTTTGCCCGTTGGTGAGTCGCACCGGGCATTCGCTCTGTTTTTCCACGGTCACGTTGGTTTTCGGTTGCGTGGCGCAGGCGGCCAGCAGGGCGAGGGACAGGGGGACAAACAGGCGAAGGGGGGACATGGATTCAGTGGCTCCGGCGTTGGCGACGAACGGCGAGCATAACTGAAGATGAGACAAAGTGTGACAGTGCGAAGATTGGGGGCATTCTTCAGCATCGCCGGCCCTCACCCCAGCCCTCCCGAAACGTCGGACCGCCCGGAGGGAGAGGGGGCCGAGCGGGGGAAATTTAAGAGATACGCCGACCTGAAAGCTCTTCGCTGAATCCAAAATCAACTCGATCTTTCAGGTCGATGTACCTCAAAAGACAACTCGGTCGGCTCCCTCTCCCTCGGGGAGAGGGCTGGGGTGAGGGGTAGCGATGCCAGCCCCCCTCGATAGCTCAGGACGAAATCAGAAAAGTACCTTCGCCACATCCGCAAATTTCTTGGCGAAATGCACCGTAATGCCTTCCTTCAAGTAATCCGGCAGTTCCTCAAAGTTGCCACGATTCGCCTCCGGCAAAATCAGTTCGAAAATCTTCTGCCGCCGCGCCGCAATCACCTTCTCGCGCACCCCACCAATCGGCAGCACATGCCCGGTCAGCGTCAGCTCGCCAGTCATCGCCACGCCTTTTTTCGGCGCCTGATTACGGGCGAGCGAGAGCAGGGCGCTGGCCATGGTCACGCCGGCGCTAGGGCCGTCTTTCGGTGTTGCGCCTTCCGGTACGTGCAGGTGGACGAAAGCCTCATCGAAGAACTTCGGATCGCCACCGAAGGATTTGAGGTGCGAACTGACGTAGCTGTAGGCGATCTCCGCCGACTCCTTCATCACATCGCCCAGTTGGCCGGTGAGTTTGAAACCACGATTGAACGTGTGAATCCGCGTGGCCTCGATCGGCAGTGTCGCGCCGCCCATACTGGTCCACGCCAGGCCGGTGATAACACCGGTGCCGGACAGAACCTGTTCGTTGCGGAACACCGGATGGCCGAGGGACGCTTCCAGATCTTTCGGGCCGATCTTGATCACCGCTTTCGGATCGTCGATCAACTTCATCACCGCTTTGCGCACCAGTTTGCCCATCTGTTTTTCAAGCTGGCGCACGCCGGCTTCACGGGCGTAACCGTCGATCAGGGCTTTGAGGGCGCTGTCGCTGATGCTCAGGCTGCCCTTGAACACGCCGGCCTTTTCCAGCAGTTTCGGCCACAGGTGACGCTTGGCGATGGCGACTTTTTCTTCGGTGATGTAGCCGGACAGGCGAATCACTTCCATCCGGTCCAGCAACGGGCCGGGAATCGAATCCAGGGTGTTGGCGGTGCAGACGAACAGGACTTTCGACAGGTCCATCCGCAGGTCCAGATAGTGGTCGAGGAATTCGACGTTCTGTTCCGGATCCAGCGTTTCCAGCAGCGCCGAAGCCGGGTCGCCCTGGTAGCTCTGGCCCATCTTGTCGATCTCGTCGAGCATGATCACCGGGTTCATCACTTCGACGTCTTTCAACGCCTGCACGAGTTTGCCCGGCTGCGCACCGATGTAGGTGCGGCGATGGCCCTTGATCTCGGCCTCGTCGCGCATGCCGCCGAGGCTGAAGCGGTAGAACGGCCGGCCGAGGGATTCGGCGATGGACTTGCCGACGCTGGTCTTGCCCACGCCCGGCGGACCGACCAGCAGCACGATGGAACCGCTGATCTCGCCTTTGTAGGCACCGACCGCAAGGAATTCGAGGATCCGGTCCTTGATGTCGTCGAGGCCGGCGTGGTGTTTGTCGAGCACCTTGCGTGCGTGCTTGAGGTCGAGTTTGTCCTCGCCGTACACGCCCCACGGCACCGAGGTCGCCCAGTCGAGGTAGTTGCGGGTGACCGCGTACTCCGGCGATCCGGTTTCGAGGATCGACAGCTTGTTCATCTCTTCTTCGAGGCGCTTCTGCACCTGCGTCGGCAGTACTTTGCCTTCCAGACGCTGCTCGAACTGTTCGAGGTCGGCGCTGCGGTCGTCTTTGGTCAGGCCGAGTTCCTGCTGGATGACCTTGAGCTGTTCTTTAAGGAAGAACTCGCGCTGATGCTCGCCAATCTTGCGGTTCACTTCGGCGGAGATTTCTTTTTGCAGGCGCGCGACTTCGACTTCCTTGCGCAGCATCGGCAGGACTTTTTCCATGCGCTTGAGCATCGGCACGCAGTCGAGCACTTCCTGCAGCTCGGGGCCGGTGGCGGAGGTCAGGGCGGCGGCGAAGTCGGTCAGTGGCGACGGATCGTTGGGGCTGAAGCGGTTGAGGTAGTTCTTCAGCTCTTCGCTGTACAGCGGGTTGAGCGGCAGCAGTTCCTTGATCGCGTTGATCAGCGCCATGCCGTAGGCCTTGACCTCGTCGGTCGGCTCGGTGGGCTGGTGCGGGTATTCGACCTCAACGAGATACGGCGGGCGATGGTGCTTGAGCCAGGTCTTGATGCGCACACGGCTCAGGCCCTGGGCGACGAATTGCAGTTTGCCGTTTTCGCGGCTGGCGTGGTGCACCTTCACCAGGGTGCCGTATTGCGGCAGTGCCTTGGTGTCGAAGTGGCGCGGGTCTTCCTGGGGGGTGTCCATGAAGAACAGGGCCAGGGAGTGGTGTTCGGATTTGCTGACCAGTTCGAGGGTTTCGGCCCAGGGTTCTTCGTTGACGATGACCGGCAGGACCTGGGCCGGGAAGAACGGGCGGTTGTGGATCGGGATGATGTAGACCTTGTCCGGCAGGTTCTGGCCGGGCAGGGCGAGGCCTTTGCCGGGGACGTGGTGTTCGATGTGTTCGGCGTCGGTTTCGGTGATGTCGTCGGGGTTCTCGGGGAATTCTTGCTGGTCGCTCATGGGGCACCTGCGCAATGGGGTATGGGTCTTAGATGGGGCAGGGTTTTGGTGGTTTCAATGGGGGTGGATGTTTCTGCTTGTGTGTTCAGGGTTTTGACAGGGTTTTGGGCTTGGCGGCCTCTGGGCCGACCATGCTCCTGGGTTTCGGGTGAATATCCGTTTTTTCCGGTGCTGCGGCTGGCGGTTTCGCCCTTACGGCGAGTCCCTTTGGCAAACGCCCCAAAGGAACCAAAGGTCTGGGCCCCGGCGTTCGGCCCCTCGCTGGGGCTCGGGGTTCCTTCGCTCCGGGATTCATCCGGGGGGCATCGCCTACGGTTTGCTTCGCTGCACCTCCTCTCGATGTGTTTGGCTTCGCCAAACGGTCGCTGCGCTCCCACCCCCGGATAAATCCCTCCACTCAGCCTTCCGATGGGGCCGGCACGTCAAAAGCTTTACTCGAGCTAACGCTCATCGTGTTGATTGGAGAGGAGCAGGGAAGAGCAGGGGGAAGGTGGTGGTGCGAGGAAGAGGGAGTGGCTGGGAGCTTTAAAACTTGAGTGCGACTCGGTATCTCACGTCGGCGTCCCTCTCCCGGATAACGCGGTCAGTCCCCTCTCCCTCCGGGCGGTCCGACGTTTCGGGAGGGCTAGGGTGAGGGCAGCGTCCTGACTGACCCACCACAAGCCTTTCTCCCGCAGAGACCTCATCAGCATTTACGCCGGATAACGACTGACCTCGACATTATCCAGCACTCGATTCACCGCCAGTTCCGCCAGCATGATCACTTGCTGAATCCCCAGGATCCGATGCCGGTGCGGCGTATCGACAAAAGCCGCTACATCACTGGCCATGACACTGGCTGTGGCCAAAGACTCACAGGCATGGGCCAGCAGGCTTTCGTCGTCCATGTCCGGCGATATCTGGAACATCTGGCTAGGTCGACGGCCAGGGCATTTTTTCGGAATCGGATTGAAGTGATGATCAAGCGCGCGTTCGGCGGCGTCGTGGAGTTTCTTTGAATCGGCAGATTCGTAGGGCGAGGTGTCGTTTGATTCGGGGGGATTGGGTGTTGGTTTTTTCATGGTGAATACTCAGTTGGTGAAATTGGAGCTGCCTTCGATTGCCGCGACGCAATCTGAGGTGGCAGCTGTACGCGGGTTCGCGGACCGATAACTGAGGAATCGGCATACCTCCAAAGAAGGTATCCCGCGCACAGCCGCCATGAAACAAACAACAGACACCGAGGTGCCGTGAGGTTGGCGATTATGCATCAGTTATCGGGCCGCGACGCCCGTTCGCTGAATGTTTCAGCGACCCCCAAAGCCTATCCACCCCGTTTCCTAGGGACAACCGACGCGACATGTCGGAAACATCCCCGCAAAACGCCGTATCTGTAGGACGCTTAAAACAGATGTTGCTCCAATCGTTTGGGCCCGTCGCCGATCTGATCGAATATCCAGTGCTGGATGTCCGGCAACTTGCGCAGTGCGCTGAACACCTTTGGCCCGTGTTGCGCCGTGCATAGCACATGCACGTTGGGGCCTGCGTCGATGGTGGCGCACACGTCCATTCCTTCGCTGCGCAGTTGGCGGACGCGTTCCAGGATCGCAAGCGTTGCCGGCTTCCAATAGAAAATCGGTGGCTGTGAAGTCATGGCAATCAGGTGCAGTTCGATGGCTTCGCGTTCTACCGCGTCGGCCAGTCGGGTGAAGTCGCGTTCGAGAATGGCGCGGCGCGCTTGTTCCAGACGCTCAGGCAGCAGCTTCAGGCGGGTCGGATAAAACTCGCTGCTGTTGGCTAGCAGGTGACCCTGGCGCGAACTGACGGTTTTGTGCCGGGCATCGACGACGGCAATCAGGTCGTGCAGCGGCCAGTGCTGCGCCGGGGCGATTTGCAGGGCCGGCCCCGAGAGTTGTTGCGCATTGCCGGGCCACTGGACGAAACCGCCCGATACCGAACGCGCCGCCGAACCGGAGCCGGACAGGCGTGCCAGATCGCTCAGGGCTGGATAGCTCAGCGATTGCCCGCAATGCACGACAAACGCCGCTGCCAGGGCGCTGAAACCGGCCGCCGAAGAGGCGATTCCGGCACCGGTCGGGAAGGTGTTGGTGGTGGCGATCCGTAACGGTTGCCAATAGTCAAAATGTTCGCGCAAGGCTGGCAGATGATGTTCGATCCCGGCTCGCAAGGTCGGGTCGGCCGGTACCAGTTCGCCGTGCCTGTTTTTCCACAGAAACTCATCGGCCGAGCCACCGGGTAATGGCGCCAGCGTGCAGATACTGACGCAGCGGCTCAGGGTCATGGACAGCGAAGCGTTGTTGGGCAAAGTGTTCTGCGCGTCGCGCATGCCCCAATACTTGATCAGCGCGATGTTGGCGGGGGACGAGACGCTGGTGCGGTTCATGAGGTTTCGATCTCAAGGCCTGCGACCGCGAAAGGTGCGTCGATTCGCTGGTATCGCGTAAGCGCCGGCACGTCCTCTGCTCCCATCACCAGCAACGCACCGGCCTGGTCACCGGTCAGGGCTCCTGCGCCGCAGATTTTTGCTGCCCCTCCCGCGTTTTCTATCGCGCGAGTCAACCGGGCGACGGCTGCAGGGACAGCGCCCAGTTTTTCCAGATCGGCCTGGTAATCGCGTATCACCGCACGAAGTGTTTCGGGCATCGGTCGCGATTGCTGCAACAGCAAACCGAAGCGCTCGGTGTTACGCCTCATGCTGGCGAGCAGGGTATTTTCAGCGCCTTCGAGCCGGTATCGGGTGGCAGCGATGACCTGGCCGGTGCTTTCGCGCGCGGTACCGGTGTTGAAGATTCGCAAGTTGCAGGGTGGCAGATTCAGGGGAGGGGGCATCAATGTGCGTAGACTGAAGACACCTTTCGCGTCGCGCCGGCCCTCGACAACCGAGCCCCGCAGGCTGGTGTTGTGGTCGATGCCCGAAGGCTCGCCGTGCTGATAGCGTTCTACCGACAGGGCCAATTGTTCGAGTGGGTAATCGGTTTCTGTCAGTCTGAATAACTGCGACAGTGCCGCCATCAGCGTGACGGCCAGTGCGCCGGAGCTGCCGAAACCGGCGCCGGTCGGAATCTGCGATTGCACCCGCAGGCTAAAGCCTTGCCAGTCTTGCGGCGCGAGTCGGAGCAGGATTTCACCGATGGCGCATTTGATCAGGTGGTCGGGGGCGCCGGCGTGGAGTTGCGCATAACTCCAGGCATTCGGGACGCGCCGATAATGCTCCCAGGCCAGACGAACATGGCTGACGTAGTCCGCCAACTGCTCGGGGGCATAGCTGTGCTGGAACGAAAGATCGGGCAGTTGCACGTCGATCTGTCGATGCTCGTGCGGGGATATCCACACGTTGCAGTAAAGCCCCACGGCACAGGCGATTGCCGGACATCCATGCAGCGCGGCGTGTTCACCCATCAGGATGACTTTGCCGGGGGCTCTGGCATGGATCATGGTTCAACGCCCCAGCCGCTGATGGGCCGAAACCAGTTGGTGCGAGGCCTGGGCAGCCATGATCGACAGCTCGCCGGCAAGTACCAGTGCACCGAGTATTTCCGCCAGCCGCCGGGTATCGACACCGGGCTTTTTGCTGCCCGGGACGATACCCATCAAGGCCAGGGCTTCGCGCTGAGTGCACAATCCGGTGCCGCCGCCGACCGTTCCCAGCGGTACGTCGGGCATCATGATCGACGCGTAAACGGCGTCATGGTCACAGGCTTCGATACAGGTGATGCCCGTGGCACTTTCCGCCACTTGAGCGACGTCCTGACCGGTTGCGATGAAGACTGCAGTGATCAGGTTGGCGTGATGAGCATTGCCACCGATGGCTGCGGCCATGATTGAACCCAACAGATTCTTCCGGTACTGCAGCTCGCAAAGTGCTTTGGCATCGGTTTTCAGAATGTCGCGCAGTATGTCTTTACTCAGACGGACTTCGGCGTGGATTTGATAGCCGCGTCCGTTGATGAAGTTGACCATCGCAGGCTTTTTATCGGTGCAGTAATTGCCCGAAATGCTGATGCAGGGGACGCCTGTCTCGGGGCTTATCAATTGGCGGATGACCCGGTCGCAGGCAATGGTTGCCATGTTCATGCCCATGGCATCGGCGGTGTGGAAACGAAAGCGCAGATAGATCGAGGTGCCGACGACGGCGGGCACGATGTCCTGCAACTTCAGGTGGTGACTGTCCTGTTCGCAGAGTTGCCGGATCTGCGCAAAGTGCTCGCGGATCCAGCCCAGAAAGGTCTGTGTCTGCTCGATGCCGCTGGAGCGAAATACTGGCGCACGGGTTATGCCCACCTCTTCGACCCGAACCACGGCGCCGCCGGCAGCGTGCAATGCCCGGCATCCACGGGAGGTACTGGCGACCAGAGCACCTTCGGTAGTGGCCATGGGAACGTAGACCGGCTCCTGGGCAGTGATGGCCTGGCCCTTGACGAGCAACGGGCCGGCGACGCCCAGCGGAATCTGGATGGAACCGATCCGGTTCTCGCAATGGGCCGGCCGAGGATCGTGGGAGTATTCGCCAATGCTGCGCAGTGATGCCCCCGCTGATGCGTTGCAGCGCTTCGCGGCGAATCAGGGCCGCTTCATCGTTGGCCATGGAGTCGGGCAGCTGATGAAATCGTATCTCCCCCCTGACCAGAGCCTCGATCCAGTGGTTGCCAAAGTGGTGGGGGTCAGACATCGCAGGCTCCGTGGTTCAACCGCTGTACAGGTTGATGATCGGAGCAAATGAACAAAACAGCGCCTGTCAAAGTTGACAGTCTTTTATATCGATTGGCGATTAGTGCCCACAAAAAAAGGCGACACCCCTCACAGGGCATCGCCTTTCTCTTAACCACCGTTAAAGCTTATTCCGGCAGTTTGTACGCAATCACATAGTCACCCATCTTGGTGCCCAGCGAGCCGTGACCACCGACAACGAGCAGGACGTATTGCTTGCCGTCCTTGCCGGTGTAGGTCATCGGGGTCGCTTGGCCGCCGGCAGGCAGACGCGATTTCCACAGTTCTTTGCCGGTGTTCACGTCGTAGGCGCGCAGGTACTGGTCGAGGGTGCCGCTGAGGAAGCCGACGCCGCCAGCAGTAACGATCGAGCCGCCCATGCTTGGCACGCCCAGGGTGAAGCCGATCGGGATTGGCGAGCTGTCGCGGCTGGTGCCGTTTTTGCGTTTCCAGACGACTTTGCCGGTGGTCAGGTCGATACCGGCGACGTAGCCCCAGGCCGGGGCCTGGCACGGTACGCCCAGTGGCGACATGAACGGGTGCATGATCACCGCGTATGGCGCGCCGGTGTTCGGTTGCACGCCAGCGGTTTCGCTCTCGCGTTTGCTGCCGGCGGCGACTTTCTCGCGTGGCACCATTTTCGAGACGAAGGCCATGTAGTTCGGGCTGGTGAACAGCATCTGGCGAACCGGGTCGACAGAAACACCGCCCCAGTTGAACACGCCGACGTTACCCGGATAGATCAGGCTGCCCTGTTCCGACGGAGGCGTGTATTGGCCTTCGTAGCGCAGTTCCTTGAACTGGATGCGGCACAGCATCTGGTCGAACGGGCTGGCGCCCCACATGGCTTTTTCGGTCAGTTCCGGGGCCAGCAGGTTCAGGTCCGAACGGGCCTGGGTCGGGGCGGTGTGGTCGCCTTTCACGGCGCCTTGCGGAACCGGGATTTCCTGGATCGGGATGATCGGCGTGCCGTCACGACGGTCGAGGACGTACAGGCTGCCCTGTTTGGTCGGGGCGATCAGCGCAGGCTTGATGCCGTCGGCGGTTTTCATGTCCAGCAGGGTTGGCTGGCTGCCGACGTCCATGTCCCACAGGTCATGGTGGGTGAACTGGTAGTTCCAACGCACTTTACCGGTGCCCAGGTCCAGGGCTACTACGCCGGCGCTGAATTTCTCGGCGCCCGGGGTGCGATCGGCGCCCCACTGGTCTGGAGTCTGGTTGCCCAGTGGCAGGTAAACCATGCCGAGTTTTTCATCGACGCTGGCCAGCGACCACATGTTGGCCGAGTTGCGGCTGTAGGTTTCGCCCGGCGCCAAAGGCTCGGTGGCGTCTGGCTTGTCGCTGTCCCAGTTCCATACGAGGTGGCCGTCGCGCACGTCGAAGGCGCGGATCACGCCCGATGGCTCGTTGGTCGATTCGTTGTCGGTGACGTGACCGCCCATGATCACCAGATCACGGGTGATGGCGGCAGGCGAAGTCGAGTAGTAGCCACCGGCGGTGAACGGGCCGATGCCTTGAGTCAGGTCGACCACGCCTTTGTTGCCGAAGCCTTCGCAGATCTTGCCGGTGTCGGCGTTCAGTGCGATCAGGCGGGCATCGGCGGTCGGCAGATACAGGCGACGCAGACAGGCCTGGGCGACAGCTTTGCCGGCCTCGGAGATGACGGCGGACGCAGCGTTTTCAGACTTGGCGTAAGCGGCTTCGTCGTAGTACGACACGCCACGGCAGGTCATGTGGGCGAAGCCCTTGAAGCCGACCGGGCTCTTGATCTGCGGGTCGAAGCGCCACAGTTCCTTGCCGGTGTCCGGGTCCAGCGCCAACACTTTGCTGTGGGCGGTGCAGGCGTAAAGCATGCCGTTGGCTTTCAGCGGAGTGTTTTCGTTGGTCAGCTCGACCGGGTCATCGGCAGTCGGCAGGTCGCCGGTCTGGATGCGCCAGGCTTCTTGCAGCTTGCCGACGTTGGCCGGGGTGATCTGCTTCAGTGGCGAGTAGCGGTCACCGAATTCGGTGCGGCCGTAGGCCTGCCAGTCGCCATCGGGCATTGCTGGCGCGGTGCTGGTGGTGTCGGCAGTGTCGCGACCCAGTTCGCCGAAGGTTTCGCCCGGGTGGGTAAACAGGCTGGCCAGAGCAGTGACGCCGGCCAGAATCACGGCCACGGTCAGGCCGCCGGTGCCCATCGGCGCAGGGCCTGCGAGCAACAGCGGACGACGGAACCACGGCAGCAGCATCACGAAACCGACGACAAACCACAGCGCCAGACGTGGCACCAGTTGCCACCAGTCCAGGCCGACTTCCCACAGCGCCCAGACGGTGCTGGCGAACAGCACGATGGCGTACAGGCCCAATGCTGCGCGACGGCGCATCAGCATCAGAATGCCGGTCAGCGTGATGCCGATACCGGCCAGCAGGTAGTACAGCGAGCCGCCGAGCGTGCTCAGCTTGATTCCCCCGGCCAACATGGCCAGGCCCATCAGTAGAAGCAGAATGCCGAGCAGGCTCGGAAGCAGACGGCCTCGACTCGAAGCACTTTCGGTGCTCATAGTGTGGTTCTCCGTGACGTTTCAAGTAGTCCCGCGCTGTAGTCACTGTAGATGACGATCGGGCGCGGGCATGGTTCAGATAAAAACTTGTCTAGCTATCGAATTTCATCTGCAGGCCTGAGCGGCCTGCATCGGGTCAGAACGACGACTGGATCTTGATCCCGCCGATCAGCGCGTCATCGACCTTGTCCACACCGCCCGGATGGCGGATGTATTGCAGGTTCGGGCGCACGGTCAGCCAGTTGGTGACGTGCACGCCGTAATAAAGCTCGGCGCTGTATTCGGTGTCCTGCGGTGGCAGGAAGGACGGATCGTCGTAGTCGTAGACGGCGCGGGCCTGGTTGGTCGCTTCAGCGTTCTTGCGGTAGGCCGGGTTGACGTGGACGCGGGCCAGAGCGAAACCGATGTCGTCCTTGGCGCGGGCGTCGAACAGACCTTTGTAGACCACGCCGGCCTGGACGTAGTTGTCGATGGCGTTGGTCTTCTTGTCGTGCATCGTGCCGTTGGCGAACACGCTCAAGCCCCGGGAGTTGTCGCTGGCGACGCTGGTGATCTGCTGCTGCACGCCGAGCCACACGCCGTGTTTGCTCGAAGCGCTGCGATAGGCTTCGCCGCTCAGGGCGGCCGGCTGGCCGTTGCTGTCTTTATACGCGTCGGTGGCCTTGGCGTTGCTGTAGTAGTAACCGGCGCGGTACTCGCCCGGCAGGCCGTTGAGTTTCGGCATCCACACCAGTTCGATCGGCAGGATCGCGCCCTGGGTGCCGCTGCCGCTGAGTTTGAAGCCGTTGCCGCGATCGAGGTTCGACGGGTTCTGCTCATAGGCGCCGACTTGCGCGTACAGCTCTGGCGTCAGGTGATATTTGACGCGCATTGCCCATTGGCTGACCGGCCAGTTGTACCAGATGCCGCCGACCCAGTTACCGACCTGCGAGCCGCAGAACGCCAGGTTCTGGAAGTCGCACGGGAATGTGTTGAAGTCTTCGCCTTCGCCAAAGCGGCCGACCTTGATGTCGAGCTTCTGATCGAAGAATTTCTGCTGGTACCACATCTGCGTCAGGCGGGTGGTCTGGCCACGGCCCCAGACTTCCTGGGCGGAAGTGAAACCACCGACGCGCGGGTCGTTGATGCGGTCGTTGCTGATGTTGTTGCCGCTGCGCTTGGTCACGGTCAGCTGAAATTCGGCGTCGTTCCAGCCCAGCAGTTTTTGCAGGTCCAGATGCGTGCCGAGACCCCATTGGTCGCTGTAGCGCGCGGTGCGGTCGTGGTCGTAGCCGCCGTGCAGGTTGCTGCCCATTTCGCCGGTGTAGTTGAGCTTGAAGTCGATACCTTTTGCCGCGAGTTCGCTGCGGGTGCCGTTCCAGTCACCGAGCATCCACGGTGATTCACTGTCGAAGGCCGGGGCGGCCTGGGTGCAGGTGGCGAGGCCAAGGGCGGTGCAGCCGCCGATCAGGCGCAGGGTTGAGATAGCGCTGTCTCGGGAGAACGGAAAATCGGGCATGAATAGGGTCTTTCTTGATCTTTTTTGGGGGATAAGCTGGCCGCTACGATTTGACGCAGGCAGTGAAGCGATTCAGCAGAAGGGCGGCAGGATAATGTCCTGTTACAAAAACACAAAGTGCTTTTGCAGACATGAACCCTTTCGGATTCGGTAACAGTGCGGCAATACAGCGCATTGCGGGCGTTGGCGCAGGCTGCGATCTTCTCCGGTTGGCCTACATTTAACCCAAGGCCTTCCACCCGCCCATGCCCTCGGCTAAGGTGCGCGGCTTCTGCATTTTCACTTCGCCCAAAGGCCCGGCATGAACGACCACAATCCCGATCCGCTGCACGGCGTGACCCTCGAACAAATCCTCAATGCACTGGTAACCCACTACGAATGGTCGGGCCTGGCCGAGCGCATCGACATCCGTTGCTTCAAGAGCGATCCGACCATCAAGTCGAGCCTGACCTTTTTGCGCAAGACGCCATGGGCGCGGGAAAAGGTCGAGCGCCTGTACGTGAAGCTGATGCGCACCAAGCGTCCGCTCTGAGATGAACGCCGTGCTGCGGCGACGCCTGATCACTTCGGCCGCGGTGCTGGGCTGGGCCGGGCTGGGGATTCAGCTGTACCTGATTTTCTTCGCGCGCCTGAGCGTCGGTGCCAGCCTGCTGGGCGGGCTGGTGAGCTTCTTCAGTTACTTCACGGTGCTTACCAATACATTGGTGGCGGTGGTGCTGACCTGCGCGGTGACCGATCGCGAATCCGCTGCACGCCGCTGGTTTCTGCAACCGTGGGTCAGCAGCGGGATTGTCGTGAGCATTACCGTGGTCGGCCTGGCCTACAGCATTTTGCTGCGGCATTTGTGGCATCCGCAGGGCTGGCAGTTTATCGCTGACGAATTGCTCCACGACTTGATGCCGCTGCTGTTTCTGGCGTATTGGTGGCTGTGTGTGCCGAAGGGCACTTTGCGTCTGAAGCATCTGCCGCTGTGGCTGATCTATCCGCTGGTGTATTTCGCCTATGCGCTGTTGCGCGGGCATCTGCTGGGGGCTTACGCCTATCCGTTCATTGACGTGGCACTGCTGGGTTATCCACAGGTGTTCGTCAATGCCGGGGGGATTCTGCTGGGGTTTGTGCTGATTGCGTTGCTGGTGATCGGGATTGATCGCTGGAAGGGGCGGCGCCTTTAACAGCGCCGCCGCTCGTTTCACTCCTCTTCGGAGCCTTCGGCGCGCCAGTAGCCGACGGCCTTGACGAACTGCTCATCCAGCCCGTGCTCATCGAGCAGCACCCGGCGGATCTGCCGCGAGACTTTGGTTTCCGTCGCCACCCACGCATACAGATTGCCCTTGGGCACCTGCAGTTGTTTGACGGTCGTCAGCAGGTTGTCCCTGCCGCCCTCACGCAACACCCAGATCACATTGACCTGCGCCGCGCTTTCCAGGGTTTGCTGCTCCTTGCCGTTTTCCACCTCGATCACCACCAGCGCCTTGCGATTGGCCGCCAGGCCTTCGAGGCGGCGGGCGATGGCGGGCAGGGCGGTTTCATCGCCGATCAGCAGGTAGCTGTCGAAGATGTCCGGCACGATCATCGAACCGCGCGGGCCGCCGATGTGCAGGAACTGCCCCGGTTTGGCCTGTTCGGCCCAGGTCGAGGCAGGGCCGTCGCCGTGCAGGACGAAGTCGATGTCCAGCTCAAGCTTGTCGAGGTCGTAACGACGCGGGGTGTAGTCGCGCATTTCGGGCATCGCCACATCGCTCTTGCCGCCGCCGAGCACCAGGGTTTCCAGTGCTGCGGTCTGTTCGGCGTTCTGCGGGAACAGCAGTTTGACGTGATCGTCGGTACCGAGGCTGATGAACCCGGCCAGTTCCGGCCCGCCCAGGGTGATGCGGCGCATGCGCGGGGTCAGGTCGACCACCCGCAAAACTTCCAGTCGACGGCGTTTGATTTCGTGCATCACACGGTGGATGCCTTGGGTCTGGACTTCAGTCATTCGGCTTTCTCCGGGGCAGATTGAACGGCGGGGCCGTCGACGATGGCTTTGGCGGTGTCGTTGAGCAGGTCGCGCACCCGCAGGATTTCCTCCGGGCTCCAGCGCCCGTGATGCATCTGCAGGGCGTGACGCAGATTGTGTACAGCTTCATGGATTTCGGGCGGCCGGTCGTGACCGCGCAGCGAGCGCTTGCTGACGTCGATGCGCATGCGCACGCCATCCAGCGCCACCGCCTGTTCGCTGAGGGATTGGCGGCCGGCATCGGTCACCGCGTAGCGCTTTTTGCCGCCCTCGGCATCGCCGGTGATCATTTCGCTCTCTTCGAGGAATGTCAGGGTCGGGTAGATCACGCCGGGGCTGGGGCTGTAGGCGCCGTCGAACATGGTTTCGATCTGGCGGATCAGGTCATAGCCGTGGCACGGCTGCTCGGCGATCAGCGCCAGCAGCAGCAATTTCAGATCGCCCGGGGCGAATACTCGCGGGCCGCGACCGCCGCGCTCGCGACCGTGGCGTTTTTCGAAGCCGTCACGGCTGTCGCCGTGGTCACGGTGGGGGGAATGATGGTCTCTCATTTCAGTCGTCTCTCGTCGTATTTAGATACAACTTAAGATATATCTTTACCGCCGGGCAAGGTCTTTTTTTCCGAAAGAGAATGGCCGCTGACGAGCGGTCGAGGAGCGTGAGGAGGGGGTTTCAAATGAGTTATTGCCAAAAAGACCGGTCAAGCAGAAATAACCATGAAGTTAAAGCTATCACTCTATTAATAATTGAGCTTATATTCTAAAACTTCAGGAAAGTGCTACTGGCTGGCGGTGAAAGTGCTGTAATGTTTTTTACTTTAAACTGTAGGTAAGATGTTGCTTACAGTCACTTTTTTGAATTTGTGATTTTTGATGTTTTTTCTTTCGAACTGCAAGGGTGTTGAACTACAAGTTCGTGGGAAGTTGCCTGCTTACATTCTATTTGCAAGCGTTGATCATGCCCCGGAGTTGAACTTCCGTGTTTCAGGCCTTATCGGCCGTTGTGACCTGAACTTCAATGTTTCGATTCCTTAAAAAGAAAACAGGTACTGATCGATGTTCAAGAAAATCGCAATCACCGCTTCTCTCGCTGCCCTCGCCCTGAGCTCTTCCGTGACCTTCGCTGCCGGTGAAGCGCGCCACTCCATCAGCCTCATCGCCCATGTGCCGACCAATGGTTTCTACGTGGTGCCGACCGATGCGGATCTGGTCAACAAAGACCAGGATATGAGCTATCAGCCAAGCACCGGCAAGATGCGTGAAATCAATGGCTTCTTCGACGTGCGCAACAACAACGGTTCGATTCACGCCAGCCTGGAAAGTGTTCCGCAATTGATCTACGGAAGCGACACCATCGCGCTGGAAGTTTCGTTCAATAACAAGGTACTGACCCAGACTCCACAAATGGTCGTAGGTGAGTCCGAGTCCGACGTTAACTTCCGCGCGCCCCTGAAGATCAGCGCCAAGGGCACCACGTTCAACCCGGGTGATTACACCGGTACTGTTGCGCTGACCTTCGACGCCGTACCGCCGATCGCTGCGCTCTGATCGGGCACCTGCGCTGACGGTCCTGTAGCGTTTCCCGGCGGGACAACCATTCCCCAATGTCCCGCCGGATTTCAACTTGTTCGAAATCAGAGTAAGAGTTCATGTTCCCGATGACACCCATCGCGGTTGCGCTTGCGCTGCTGTTTTGTGCCGGTGCGACGGCGGCCCCTGTTTCCCCGGGTTCGACGCCACGCAGTCTGCTGGCGCAAGCCAAAGGTTTGCCAGCAGATTTCGAGGAACATTTCTTCGACGTCCCCCTGGCAGTGCGGATCGAGCTTGACCAGCAACCTTTGGGTGAGGCGCTGGTCGTGCTGTCACGTGATGACCGCATCACCCTGCTCGAATTTACCGATACCAGCGAAAACCGCTACGGCCCTGCGGAACGGGAACAGTGGGCAACTTTTCTCAAGCCTGGCGTGCCATTGGGCGATTGCACCGGTGCGTGCCCGAATGATGTGCTGGCCGTGCATTACAACCTTGAAAGTTCCCTGGTCTCGATCCTCACCCGCAATGCCGAGCGCGATCTCGAGACCAAGCGTTTTCACGATCAGCCCCTCGAAGGCAGCAGCGGCCTGATGGTGCGTAATCAGCTCAACCTCAATGGTGGCCAGGATCAGGACCTGGGTGGGCGCTATGGTCTGGAGGCCAGTGGCAGCCTGGGTAACTGGAGCCAGACGTTCAACATGCAACTGGCGCGCATTGGCGGTCCCGACGACAAGCTGTACCACGCCGTGCACGAGCTTTACACCCAGCGCGAGCTGCAAGGCAGCTTCTTCCGCCTGGGTTATTTCACCCCCAATTCCGAAGGCCTGACCCGTCAGCCGCGTACATTCGGCACCAGCCCCGATACGGCGGTCGGTGTGATGTACGGCAGCTCCGACAGTCTGGCCATCAACAACCCGATGCCCAGCGTTTACCCGATTTATGTCACTGCCAACCGTCAGGGATCGGTGGAGATTTACCGCGACGGCCTGTTGATCAACACGCAGTCGGTGCCCGCCGGATTGCAGACCCTCGATACCCGACCGCTTCCGGGCGGCATCTATGAAGTGGAAGTGCGACTGCTCGAAGATGGTCAGATCACCTCCACCACTCAGGAGCTGGTCTACAAGCCGAACAACTGGCGCAACCTCGACGAGCGCTGGCGCTACAACCTGTTCGCCGGCGAAGAGAGCAAGCTGCTCAGCAACTGGGATCAACAGGCCAGCGGCAGTCCAACGGCCGGAGCTTCGATCAACTACCTGGCGCACCCACGGGTGATTCTCGGGTTGTCGGCACGACAGATCCGGGAAAAATTGCAGTTCGGCACGTCCATCGACTGGACGCTGGCCAACCATCTCAGCCTGTATGCCAACGTCTACCAGACCCGTGACTACGGCACCGGACTGGACCTGCAAAGCCTTTACAACTATGGCTCCGGGAGCCTGATCTTCAGTCACACCCGCAGTTGGCTGGACACCACCGATCTTTACGAAATCCTGCCCGACGGTACCCGTGTGCGGCAACGCAACGTGTTCGTCGGCCAGACCAGCAACTCATCGCTGGCGATCAACCATCGCCTCGATCAGCGCAACTCTTTCAACATGCGGGTCGCCCACAGCGAGGGCAATGTCGAGGGGCTCGGTGTGGATGTCGGCTGGAACCGGCGTGCCGTGCTGTTCGGCAACGACGCCAACTGGCGGCTGTCGCTGTTCGACCGGCCCGGCAGTTTCAGCAGCGGAGATGACCGTAATCGTGGCGTCGATCTGAGCCTGAACCTCGCGATCGGCGGACCGGGGCAACAACTGACCGGCAGCATCGGTTCACGCACCGATCGCGATGGCGGTCGCGACAACAACGCCTCGCTGGGCTGGCGCAAGGACTTCAAGGATCACGTGCTGCAAAACGTTTCGGTGACGGCATTGACCGACACCTATGGTGTCGGTCTGACGAGCCTGGGCACCTTCCGTACCGACACGGTCAATGGCGACGGGTTCGTCCAGCGTTCGTCCTATAACAACAAGCTGACCGGCGGCCTCAACCTCGACAGCACCCTGGTGATGGGCGGAGAGAAAATGCTGATGACCAGCGAATACGAGATGCGCGGCGCCGGCATGATCGTCGACGTGGAATCGGACATTGACGGTATCGTCCTGCGGGCCGACGACCTCAGCGGCGGCGGTGCTGCATTGAAGCCGGGGCGCAATTTCATTCCGCTGACGGCCTACCAGAACAGTTCCGTAAGCTTCGACTTCGAAGGCAACCATGTGCCCGCCGCCACCATTGCCCCGGCCCGTGCGCGTTATCACCTCAACAAGGGCGGCGTGGATTACCGGCAAGTCCGGGTGATGAAAACCCTGACCGTGCTCGGCCGCCTGGTCGATGAGCAGGGCCGGCCCCTCAAGGGCCATCACGTGATCAACCACGCCAGTCGCGGGGTGACGGAAGTCGATGGGTTCTTCTCGATGGAGATGAACGCCGGGTCGCCGACTCTCGAAGTGCGCCGCGAAAACAACCTGCTGTGCCAGTTCCGTCTTAACGAGAAGGACCATCGCAGCGAAAACAATGTGCTGATGATCGGTGACCTGCGCTGCACGCCGGACACCCTGGCCGATCTCGCATCCACCGAACAGAAGGCGGGTTGACGTCATGAAAGCGACAACGTACTGGCTGGGTTTACTGGCGGTGCTGAGCCTGCCATCCGAGGCGGCCAATCATGAGATCAGGGCGTTGTTCCAGCCTGATCCCTCTCAGCCGAACAAGAACATTTTCGTCAACAAGACTCCGAACACTGGCTATTGCGCGACTTACCCGGATCAGTGCTCTGCGAACAGTATGTTCAGTATTCAAACGCCAGTGCGCTTCATGTCCACGCGGCCCGTCGCGTCTGGCGATAGTCTGGCAGTGAGGGTTCCGGCCAATTGGCGGCGGTTGACCGTCATCAATCGGGATACGCAGGAAACAGAAACCGTTGAAGTGCGAATCATCGGAATCGGGTCCAACTATATCCTGAGCCATCCGGCGGCCGATCTGACCGGAGTGACGACCCCTCTGGAGGGACATCAGAAACTCTGGACCGCCAGCAGTTGGGTCTATGCTCCGACGCCCTGTCAATACAGCGGCGTAGGGGCCTACACACCGACGAACTACAGGTTTTTCTGGAAGTCACCGGTAGAGGCTGCCTGTACCAAGGTCGCCGCATACCGGATTCCGTCGATGTCTTTCGACACCCTCGATTTTGCATATGAATTGAGAACGCCCAATCCCTTGGGTATGTCTTCCGGGCTCTACACCGGATCGTTGTCCTACACCTTGGGCCCCGGTGGTGATTTTCAGATGGGCACGACGATGGTGCCGGACGATAGCAATCTGACCCTGGATTTTGTTCTGGACGTACAGCACACGCTGAAAGTCGAGCTGCCCCCTGGCGGGAACAAGATTGCACTGGAGCCGTCAGGCGGCTGGCAGCAATGGATCGACAGCGGCCGCAGGCCGACCGACATCTTCCGCAATCAGCCGTTTTTCCTGTCCTCTTCATCGCGTTTCAAGGTGATGTTGCAGTGCAGTTCTCTGGGGGGGGCCGACTGCAATATAGGCAATAACCAGGTGGGCTACTCCAAGTTCCAGATCCGGCTCACGATGCCACCCGGCATTGTAGGCCCCGGGAATGCCGATGGCTGGTCCGGCACGCTTACCTACAACACCTGGCTTGGACCGTTCGAGCCCAGCCGTTACATCGATCGCAAGCAAGGCAATTTGCGCTTCTTCATCTCTCCCGGGTTTCTGGATTTTTTGAAACCCGGCATGAACGGCACGCTGTGGGGCAACGCGACGATCATTTTCGATTCGGAAGTATGAGCATCTGCCAACGGGGCATTGTGATTTTGATGAGGTTGAAACGATGAAACATCTGTTTTTGCTGTTGCTGTGCGCGGTGTTCTGGACCACGGCCCAGGCCGGACCGCAGATCAATGTGGGCACGGTGTACGACTACCTGGACGGCGAGAAAAGTACCTACCTGAAACGGGTGTTCAACAGTGGCGACAGCACTGCGTTCGTCAAGGTCAATGTGCTGGAGATCGTCTACGACGGCCAAGGCCAGCCCCAAGAGATTCCGGTTGCCAGCGCCGCTGATGGTGCGTCGCGAAACGGCCTGATGGCCAGCCCGGCGCGCCTGATCATCCCGGCCCAGGGCATGCAGGGCACGCGTCTGCTTTACATGGGGGAACGTGATCGCGAGCGCTATTTCCGTGTGCGCTTCGTGCCGGTGGTGCCGGAGAAGGAAGACGATTTTGTGGTTTCCAGCGAAGAGCGCGAAGACTACAAAAAGACGCTTTCGGCGGGCGTCAACGTGATGACCGGATTCGGCACGGTGTTTTTTGTACGGCCGAAAGATGCCCGCTACGACACCGCCCTCAACGAAACCGATGGACGCTTTGAAGTGCGCAACAACGGCAACACCGTGATTGTGGTTGACGAGTTCAAGAGCTGTTCACTGGATAAGGAAACCGACTGCGGCGCGACCATCAAACACCACGTCATGGCCGGCCGAACGTTCGCTTTCGACAAGGAAAAGGGCCGCGAGTATCGCTTCAAACTCGTCGAAGGCGAGCGCAAGCAGGATCTCAAGGTCGTCAGCCGCTGACACACAGGAAACGACATGAACAAGTATTGTGTGGCCGTCGCTCTGGCGGCAATCAGCACGTTGACTGGAACCGCTGTCTGGGCGGCTCGGGAAACGCTGGAATTCGAAGTGACGCTGACCATCCCCAGCCGACCGTTTTACATCCTGCCGTCGGAACCGGACTGGATCCACCGACCGCAGATTCTGCTCTGGAACTACCCGGACTCGACCCTCGGAGGGTTCAGCAAGAACTTCGATGTGCGGCATGACACCAGTGCCATCGAGGCACGGCTGGAAAGTGCGCCGTACCTGTCGACGGGCAGGCCCGGCGAGAATATCGATCTGCGTGTGCGCTTCAACAACGTAGAACTGAGTGCCGCTCCGGCGTTCCGTCAGGTGCTGTCAAAAGAGGAGGCCGCGATGGGCAAGCGAGTGCCGCTGGAGATCGATCCGGTGAGGCCGCCCGGTGGTTACAAGGCGGGAGATTATTTCGGCAACGTTCTGGTCCTGTTCAATGCGAGGGCTCCGGGAGAGTAGTAAGTGGCAGTCGCTGATCGGTATCCGTTTGCGAACGGATAAAGGAAAGATCGCGATCATTGCCGGGCTGGGCAGCCGCCAGGGAGGCGGATTTTCTATCGAAGCAAAGGAAAGCGACATGATCAAGCAAGCGGTGATCGCCGTGTGCGTGGGCGTTTCGACGCCGATGGCCGGTGGAGCCTTCGCAGCACAGGAAAAGAATATTTTTGAAGTCTCGGTGGATATTCCGACCCTGGAATTTTATGTGATACCGAGCGAACCGGACTGGATACACCATCAACAGACGCTGCCCTGGGACCTCGCCACTTCGACCCTCGGCGGCTTGCGCAAGAACTTCGATGTGCGCAACGACAGCAGTGCCATCGAAGCCCGCCTCGAAAGCTTCCCCTTTCTCTCCAGCGGCCTGGATTCACGGGATGACATCAGTCTGCGCATCAACTTCAACGGTACGGAATTGAGTCATAACCCTGTGCCGGTTCAGGTCGTGTCCCGCGAGGAGGCCGTCGCAGGCAAGAGGGTGCTGCTGGAGATCGAGCCACGGGGGCATGCCAACGGTTATACACCGGGTGATTACTACGGCACCGTCAACATCATTTTCAATGTGGCAGCCCCGACGGGTTGATCGTTGAACCAACATAAGACCGTTTGCTGAGCAAGGAGCTGGTAATGGTTTCAGGGTTGCGAACATTCAACAGATTAAGCAAGGCAAAGTGGCAGGCGGGTCTCTACGGCTGGTTGATCTGCTCATCAGCGTACGCGGTGACTCAGGAAATCAGGGCGGTCTATGTTCCGGATCCCGCCAATCCGCAGACCAACAGCTTCATCAACCAGACGCCGCAGAGCGGTTACTGCGCCACCTATCCCAACGATTGCAAACCGTTATCGGGCGTTCGGCTGCCGTTGCGATTCGCTTCGGTGCAGGCACTGGAGCCGGGCTCGTCCGAGCGCAACGGCGCGATGTTCAACATGCCGGCGCAGTGGCGCAGTCTGCTGGTGGCCAATGTTTTCACTGGTGAGACCGCGACGGTGGACATGCGCATCGGCGGGTTCGGTTCCCAGTATGTGCTGAGCGACACGGCGGCCAACCTGACCGGCGAGACCGACGACCAGCAGGCGCACTACAAACTGTGGGGCACCAGTTGGGGCGTTGCGCCGCTGCCTTGCCAACCCGGAACGATGCCGTCTCACGGGCCGGATTTTTTCCGCTTCTTCTGGAAGACGCCGGTCGAAGGGGTCTGCGCCAAACGTGCCGCGTTCGTGATTCCCTGGATGTCCTATGGATACCTGGACGTGGGCTACGAGCTGCGCATGCCGGATCCTTTGCAAATGTCCGCCGGCCTGTACACCGGTCAGTTGACCTACGGTGTCGGGTCGGGGATGGACATCGACACCGGTGACAATCTGCTGCCGGACGGCTCGGCCGTGACTTTCCGGTTCGTGCTGGATGTCCAGCATGTCCTGAAAGTCGATATTCCTCCCGGCGGCAACAAGGTCGTGCTGGTGCCCGAGGGGGGCTGGCTGGCCTGGTTGCAACAGGGGCGAAAACCGGCACGGTTGTTTCGCGACCAGACGTTCAATATTTCGTCCTCCTCGCGCTTCAAGATGTTCCTGGAGTGCCAGTACGGCGGCGTGCACTCCTGTGGGT
Source organism: Pseudomonas fluorescens (assembly GCF_030344995.1). GTDB lineage: Bacteria > Pseudomonadota > Gammaproteobacteria > Pseudomonadales > Pseudomonadaceae > Aquipseudomonas > Aquipseudomonas fluorescens_BF. Next base: position 5,315,437 of record NZ_CP128260.1, on the reverse strand, counting down.
TGCGCGATACAGAAGGCGGCGCTGCGGATGCGCAGGTGTTCACGAGTGTCAGCCTGCCCGCCAGCATCACCGACAGTGCTGGCCAGCCAGTACGTCATCGACCGTTGAGTACCCTTGCGGATGCCCCGGTATTTCAGCCGGGGCAGTTTCTGGACCGGGCGCCGGGCACGCTGCATTTCGAAATACCCAAGGACTATGTCGAACAGATGCTGCAGCCCGGTCAGGCCCGGCGTTACGCCGGCAACGTCACGGTGATCTGGGATTCGGAGGCCTGAGTCCAACCCTGAAGGCAACCTGGCCGGTTGCCTTCAGGACTGCGCAGCGGCTCAGATCCCCGCGCGAGCCATGGCCTCGCGGGTCAGCCTCTGTTTCAGTGCCTTTTCCTGCCGTCCGATGTCTTCAAGACAATCGTCAAAGGTCTTCTGACTGGTTTTTTCCGTTGTGAGGAGCAGATCCTCCGGGATGGACAGACGCTGAGCCAATTCAGTGAGGGTGCGTCTGAGCTCGGGTGAGTGGTCTTTGCCTTCGCTCCAGCGTTCCTGGGCTTCCTGCAAATCGATCAGCAGGTCGACCTGTTCCTGGTACGCGCGCGCGTTGGCTTCGATTTCTCCCGACCAGGTTTCACGCAAATAACGATCCCAGAACAGTTGGTCGAGCATCTGGTCGACCAGGCCGTCATCGGCCTCGGCATCGAGAATCCTGTCGCCGGCAGCATCGATGGTCTCGTCGGTGACTCCGGCGACCCCGCGAAATTTCATGGCCTCGGATTGCCAGGGCAGTTCAAGCCGTCTGGCCAGACCGGTTTCATAGGCCAGGTGGACTTCCACATCGTCTGCTCCTTCCGGGCGGCCCGCGATATCGGCCCGGGCAATCTCGTTGACTTGCCTGAGGCGCGCAGCACCTTTGGCCAGTGTCACCAGTCGGCGTTCAAGCTCATCGGGAGAACGGGAAAAAGTGCGTGCTTCCGATTCCAGCACGCGTACTCCCATGCTGTTGAACAACTGGGCGCCGGCGTCTTCGCAGCCTTCGGGGTCAGTCGACATCAGGAACAGTTCTTCGCGCAGCCGGGTATCTATGTCCATGGCGTCGATCATGCGCCAGACGCGATCGGTCAACTGATCCAGTGCCTCGCCACCCTGTTCGTAATCGGCAGAACGGGTCAGGTCCTGCAACACCCGGAAGAACCCGTCGGAGCCCGGTTCGCTCGCCACGTCGTGCCACGCCTCTGGGCGAAGTGCGCCGATGCCGGGTGTCTCGTCAACCAGTGCGGTGTCCACGGAAACCGGCCATTGTTCCAGCAAGTCTTCTGCAACGGTGGCGTAAGTGTGTGACGGACGCAGACCCACGGACCTGCGATAGCCTTGGTAAGTGGAACGTGCCTGGCTGGCCACTTGTTCCAGATGAACACGCGTGCGGGCGATCAGGTAAGCCTCATCCGAGCCGGACGGCACTTCGGGAATGTACCTGAGCGGGTTGTTGCCCAGATCAAGAAAGAATCCTCTGGGGCGGGGAACCTCGAACAGGCCCAGCGGCCAGACGTCGATCTGTGTATTGATCAGACTCAGGATCCGCAACCTCGGCATGCGCCCGACCGACAGGGGCATGCTGAGTGGATTGTTGTCCAGCCTCAGGGTTTCCAGGCGCGTCAGTGTGTTCAACAGCCGTTCATTGGCAGGCATCAGCTGCAGCTGGTTGTTGCTCAGACGCAGGGTTTCCAGACGCTGCATCCGGTCGATGCCGGCCGGCAGGGTCCTGAGGTTGCAGTGTCTGGCACTCAATTGACGCAGTTGAGGGAAATCCTTCAGCAGTCCGTTGGTCGCTGAAGAAAATCCCTGGCCGTCCAGGTTCAATGTCGTGATCTGATCGAGCCAGGGTTTGAGGCCGTCCGGCAATTGTCCCCACCAGTGTTGCAGGTCATGGGGCAACATCTCTTTTGATAAATCCAGTGCATAGCCGCTCTCAAGACTGGTGCTGCGCTCCTGGAATACCTCGGACCTGCGTTCGAAGCACTCCAGCAGGCGCTCGGCGATAAAGCGCCCGCCTTTGTGCTGATAGTCCTGAAAGGCGCGGGGCAGATTGGCATCGGGGCCGTCGGCATCCCAGTTGTTCAGGAAGCCCTGTCTCCAGGTTTCCAGTTTTTCCTTCAGCGCCGTGAGTTCACTTTCAAGCCGCGCGATTTTCCAGTGGGCATCGCCGGTGGCCTGCAATGACCGGGTGAACGTCGCCACTTCTGTTTCGCTGAAGTGCGGATAGAGATTGCCGACTTTTTCTTCCACGGTCAGCGGTGCCTTGGACAGCCTCGGTCCGCGCAACAGCAGCTCGGTTTCCAGCGGGATAACAGGACGGATCGGGGAGCGTGCCAGGAGTGTCCGGCGTTCGGCTGGCGTTTCGGTGCAGAGCATCACCCATTGTCTGAACGATTGCCCCTGGCCCGTGCGATAGCCCAGTGCACGGCGTTTGCCTTCGGGCAGGGCGGCCAGTATGGAATCGTAGAAGTCAGCAGCGTCGTGCAGTTTGTTGTTCCCACCGTCGCGTACTTCATAACGACCGTGTTCATCCCGGATCAATCTGCGCACTGTTGTGGCATTGTCCGGGCCGGCGCTGCTTCGCAACCGGCCGTCATGCGTGCCTTCGCGAACCTCTATGCGCAAGTCTGAGAACGTGTCGGTGTAGATCCTCAGTGCGCCGAGCGTGAGACGTTCGGTATCCGGCACCAGCCATGCCGGATCATGCAAGCCCTCGTTGGCCCGGGTGGCAAGCACCTCGAACGCGATTTCCCGGGCCTGAATTTTCAGGCGCAGGGGGATGTGTTGCTGCCCGCTCATGATGCCGTGCTCGTCGGCTGTCGCCTTGTTTGCCAGTGACTCGGCGAGTCGTGCCGACAAGGGAGAGAAATGGCGCTGGATCAACTGAGCCCCGGCATCGCTGGAGCGATTCCTCAAACGGTACTGGTAGTCGATGATTTCGCTCCCGCGAGTTTGCACGGCGTCGGCCAGGCGGTTGCGCAAGACCTGTGCCCGCCGGGCTTTTGGATAGTCCCCGTCCAGCAGTGACTGCATGTCGGCGTCGTCGAGGAACTCCACCAGTCGCTCGGGCAAGCGGTTGTCCAATACGTCGGCCAGTCCGATGGACAACGTCTGATGGTCAGACGCACGGGGGTTGCCGTATTGCCGGTAAGCGCCGGTCAGATCATTGTTTTGCCAGACTTTGAGGGCCTTGTCGGCTGGCCAGCCAGGCATGTCGGGGACCATTCGGTCAAACCAGTGCGAATCCGGGGAAAGGGGCTTTGCTGTGCGAATACGCTCGCCGATCGCTTTTGTTTCCTGGCGGATACGGGTGCGGGTGAGCGTGTCCTCGAGCAGCGGCGGAGGCGGGCTGTTTTCCACATGCATCCGGCGCAACGAGTCGACTGGCGTGCCACTGATGCGCCGTATTTTTTCCAGCTCTGAATCACTGTAACCGTCGACCGAGTGCCCCAGGCGCCGCATCAGGCGCGGGCCTTCCCAGTCATGCACATTCTCGGCTTCGTGAGTCCAGGCCCCCCGGCCGTTGTTGCGCAGCTGAGGCGAATAGGCCTGCGAGCGGGAAGGGTGTTCAATGCGATAGTGACCGCTGCTGCGATCAAGCCTGACCGCATAGTGCTTGCCCTCCAGCGGCAGAACGGTCTTGCCGGCGTGCTGATGCAGGCCCAGGGCGTCGGGTCTGGAGCCATCGGGCAACGCCAGCCGGGATTGCTCATAGGGCTGGAGATCCGGGTGCCACAAACGGGTTTTTCCATCGAGTGAAATAACCGGCTTCATGTTTTCAATCGTGGGGGACAGTTTCAGCAGGAAGGGTTTGGCTATGTGGGCACCAGCGACAAATGTGAGCAATTGCAGGACGTCGAGATAAACCCCGACGATATGTTCCGCGATCTCCTCCCACAGGCCCATGAACAGATCAACTGCGCCTTCGACGACCTCGTTGGTCAGTTGCCAGGCGGTGTAGCCCAGCACTGCGAGCCCGACAACCGGGACAAAAGGCGCGGCCACCATCACTGCCACGTTCAGGATGTCCTGAGCAATCCTGAAGACGTTTGCCCACCAGTCGGCGCGAGCGTTCTGGTCAGCATCTGCCGTCGGCACGGCGATGTTGCGCGCATCGTTGAGGATTTTGTCGAGCTGGCGCTGATAGAGCGATTCCCACAAGGCGCCGCTGATCGGTGTCGCACCGTATTGCAGGTTGGGGTGGCTGACCGGTGTTTCGCGCCAGGAAGGACGTGAGTCTCCACGCTCGTGTGGATACCATTTCACATGCAGCAGACGCTGCTTGAGATCGGCGAAGAAATGTCCGCGCTGGTGGTGATCGACGAACTGGCTGAAGAACTGCCAGTAGCTGCCACCGGTGGAGGGCAGTGTGTCGTTCTTCTGCAACTGGCGAGTCAGTTCGGTCAGGAAGTCGAGGTGGGAGGCGTATTCCTTCAACGGATGTTCCGGGTCGTGCGGAACGTAGGCGATGATCCGCGAAGAGGACAGCGGATGCTCGGGGTCGGGGCGCAGGATCAGGATGCCGGTCATCTTCAGATCCATGATGGTCAGCTCGCAAGCCTGCATCCGCTGCTGGCCAAGCTTGAGTGCCACACGACCGTCGAGCAGGGCACGGATCAGTTGCAGACCTTCACGGTCGATGTCTTTTTTTGCCAGCGCCATGTGTGCGGCCGCACGGAGCGCGGCCTTCTGGCTTTGCACAATCTGCAACTGCACGTAGCTGCGCGCTGCCGGGTCGTCGTTCAACAGCATTTCCTGAAGATGTGCCTGATAAAGCCTGCCGATATCCAGCTCGCGGCAGAGAGTCTGGAACTGGGCCACGGTCATCAGCCGATCCAGTGGGGAAATATCGTACTGGTCGTTAACAAGTTCTCTTTTGACAAGAAACGCGGAGTTCGACGCGTACTGTTCTTCAAAGGAAAAGTTGTTCAATGCTGCCTCGAGCAAAGACACTTTTCTTGTGGATGAACTTTTAATTGCATCTATCACATACCAAGGTGATCTGGCTTCGCGATACAGCATCAGAAACGTATTTTCGATATCAATGTCGATGCCGGTTTTTTCCCTCAAGCGGGCCTTCAGCAGCGGTTTGGCAAACGAGTGAATGTCTTTCAGTCGGGCCAGTGCCCTGTCGGCAGCGTTGCGGGCCGCCCAGGCGCTTCGGTTGACGCTGGCCAGTTGCGGCACCATCCAGAGTTCACGGCGCGGTTTGATCTTTTTCAATGCTTCGCCGTGATGCAGTTTCAGGTCGGTGAATACCGTATCGATCCGCGACTTGATTAATTCGTAATGTTGCCCTTTGTATTCGGTTGTTGCAGTCATGGATACAGCCTTGAATAAGTCAGGAGTGATGAGCCTAACGTTCAAGGGTGCAGAAGATTAGTTCAAAAGCCTGTTTCTGGAGTGCGAGCCTGACAGGCGAAAGATTGAATATTGGAATGCATAAAACAAATAGTTATTGCCTGCACAATTTCAATCAGTGTTAAGCGACGGCAGGTTCGCCAGTGCCACTTGAGAGGCCGGTGGCGGTCGACATTGCGAATCGCTGCCCGGTTGCAGATACGGCATCAGGATCGGCGCCATGCCTTTGAGCACCTGCACCGGCAGGGCGGAAGTGAACTTGAAGTTCTCCGCCGAGCGCCCCGGCACGAACGCGGTGAGCGTGCCGAAATGGTGATCGCCGATGTAGAACACGAAGGTCGCCGTGCGGTTGATCGACTTCGAGCTGAGAATCCGTCCGCCGGAGCCGATTGCCTCGATCCGGTTGTCGCCGGTGCCGGTCTTGCCGCCCATGGTCAGCGGTGTTCCATCGTTCAGTTTGAAACTGCCGGAAACACGTTTGGCCGTTCCGGAGTCCACTACTTGCGACAACGCTTCGCGCATCGCCGTGGCGACTTCCGACGGCATCACCCGTTTGCCGACGTGCGGGTCATTGACCAGTTTCGTTTCGTAAGGCGTGCCGGCGGCGAAGTGCAGGCTGTCGATGCGCAGGGTCGGCATGCGTACACCGTCGTTGAGGATGGTGCCGATCAACTCCGCCAACGCAGCGGGTCGGTCACCGGAGCTGCCAATGGCGGTGGCCAGCGACGGCACCAGGTGATCGAACGGATAGCCGACTTTCTGCCAGCGCTGATGGATCTCGAGGAACGCCTCGATCTCCAGCATCGTGCGGATCCGGCTGTCGCGGGCGCCCTTGTGCTTGCTCTTGAACAGCCAGCTGTAGACTTCCTGACGCTCGAACTGGCTGGCCTTGACGATGTCCTTGAACGTCGCGTCGGGGTGGTTGAGCAGGTAGCCGATCATCCACAGGTCCAGCGGGTGAACCTTGGCGATGAAGCCCTGATCCGGCAGGTCGTAGGTGCCGGGGCCGTAGGCCAGATAGAGCCGTTCCAGACGTTCGTCAGTGAGTTTTTCGGTGATCTTTACGCCCTTGAGGTGCGAGCGCACAAAGGTGTTGAAGTCTTCCTGACTGGCGTTGGGCAGCAGGTAACGGTGCACGGCGGCCATGCGGATCGGGGTCGGGCGCATGCTGTCGAGGAAGGTATCGAGCCGGGCCTGGGTGTCCTTGTTCCGGTACTTCTTCCAGAACTTGAGCAGGAACGAAGTACCTTCGCGGTCGGCGAACGAGGCGAGGTATTCCTGACGGCGCGGGTCGCGGTCGTCCTTGAGCAGTTCGGCGCTGTTGTTGGGGCCGGAGTAGGTGGTGTAGCGCACCAGATCGCGCATCAGGCGAATGAACGGCAGGTTGATCGACTCACGCAGGGCATCGCGCAGGGTCGGCATGCGGCCGTTGTCTTCCTTGCGAAAGTTATGGAACACATGCAAGCCGCCACCGGTGAAAAACGCCTCGCCGGGGCTGGCCGAATATTTGCGGTCGAGGGCGGCGCCGAGCATTTTCGACAGGTCGTGATCCTTGTTCTGGATCAGGTAATCGATCACCCACTGGCTCAGACGATCCTGATCCGGCACGTCGACTTTCTTCAATTCCGGCACGGTCATGGCGCCGTACTTGTCATGCAGCTCCGCGATGATTTGCAGGTAGGTGGTCAGCACTCGCATCTTGGCCGTGGAGCCCAGTTCCAGTTTGCTGCCTTCGTTGATGTCGAACGGCTGGTCGGTGCTGTCGGTCTGCACCCGCACGCGCGAACCGTCCGGGGTCAGCTCGAACAGGGTGAAGCTGTAACGCACTTGTGTGGTGCTGGTGGGCGTCAGCAGGCGCTCGCCCATCAGGCCGACTTCGGTCGCATAGGCCGGGTCGGCCAGTCTTTTCAGGTAGGCGGTGGCCTGGGTTTGCAGCTCGCCCTGCAAAGTGCTGGTGGCAGACAGGTCGAGACGGTCGAGGTCGTACAGCGGACGATTGAGCATCGAGGCCAACCGGCTGCGGGCGACGCTGATGCCCTTGTTGGTTTCGATGGGTTGAATCGTCGGCTGGGTCTGCCAGTCGCGATAGCTGATGGTGCTGGCCAGCGCTGCATCGGCGAGAGCAGCGTCGATCACGCCGTTCTGTTTGAGCAGGCGCAAGTGGCTGTTGGTCAGTTCGACCAGCTCTTCGCGGCCCTTGGTCAGGTAATGCGAAGGACGGCGCTGGGCGATCATCAGCGACAGCATTTCGCGCAGGGCCAGGCCCTTGTCCGCCATAGTCTTCGGATCGGTTTCGGTACTCGCGAGCTTGCGGTTGGCCTCGTTGAAATCGGCGCCATACCAGACCCGCAGACCTTCGGCCATGCCGTGTACTTCGCCATGCCCCGGCACCGCCGACAGCGGCACGCTGTTGAGGTAATCACGAATGATGTTCTGCCGCGCCGGCAAGGTGTCCGGACCGCCCTGATAGGCGCGCACGCTGGCGGAAATCATCTGGCGGATCTTCTCCGCGCCGGACACCGTCAGCCCGTCGGGCGAGTGGCGGTATTTCTCGAGTTGTGTGGCCAGGGTACTGCCACCGGCCGACTGCCCCGGCAAGTGCAGCAACTTGGCGACCTGCGACCACGCGGCCATGCCGAAGCGCGGCCAGTCCACCGCCGGGTTGGCCATGGGTTGCTTGGGGTCGAGCAGAAAGCGGTTTTCGATGAACAACAGGCTGTTGACCACCACCGGCGGAATCGAATCGAAACTCGAATATAGCTGCTGCGGATAGTTGTACTGATACAGGGGCGCGGCGCGGCAATCGGTGATCGACAGCCCGGCCTGGATCTTCTCGGAATAGGGCACGAACAGGCCCTTGTCGGTGTAGCTGAGCAGGGCCGGGGAGAAACGCGTCTGCTCGGTGATCACGTAGTTGCGCTTGATCAGTCGTGGCAGAAACTCGTCGAGCGAGCTGTAACCCAGGCGCAGGTCGAATGGCCCGTTGCCCGGATAGCGGATGGCTTCGCTGGGCCCCGGTTGCAATTCGTACTTGAGCTTGGCGGCGTATTGGCTGACCTCGCGGGACTGAAAACGCGAGGTGCGCATTTCCTTCATCGCAGCCAGGCCCACGACAATCGCAATGATCACCAACAGTAGCCAGAAAGCCTTCCACCCATGCCGGTTACGACGGGGTTTTTCAGGTACAGGCGCTTCATCCACACGTTCAGTCGGAACCACTTTTTCACTCGAATCGGTTTGCCACAAAGCGCCCATAGTCGATTGATCCATTCACGCAGATTGATCGGACTTGACTGAAGCTTAGTCGGTGGTTGGCGCGGGTGAAAAAATTGTGAAGAAGTGACCCTGAACAAATCTGCAAATCCGGCTGCAACCCTCCGGCAAGTGGTCGAAAGCCTGAAAAGGCCGGAACAGAGAGGTCTTGAGGCAGTTGCGACTTTGGTCGCGGCATGACGCTGCACCATTGCTGTGCAATACTCGGCGCCCATTTGCGCGGTGAATAATCCTCGAAATGCAGGATGGTTTGTCTCGTAAACCTCGTATTTGACGAGTTTTACGTCTGAATCAGATGCCTTATAGAGTGAAAAAACCTGCCGCAAGCTTTTTATACTGCACGCCCCGCTGATCCCGCAGGTTGCTTCTGCGGGACGGTCCTGCCCACGAAGCAGGGCCGGTTTTTCCCAGGCGCAGGCTTATCGGCCGACGCTTGAACACTCGGTGGTCACATCCAATAACAAGACGAGGAAGTCCCCCATGCCAGTCGGCAATCACCCGCCCCATGGCGAAACCGCTCAAGGCGGCCCGCTCAAACGCGAACTCGGTGAACGGCATATTCGCCTGATGGCGCTCGGCGCCTGCATCGGTGTCGGTCTGTTTCTCGGTTCGGCCAAGGCCATCGAAATGGCCGGCCCGGCGATCATGCTGTCTTACATCATCGGCGGTCTGGCGATCCTGGTGATCATGCGCGCCCTCGGCGAAATGGCCGTACACAACCCGGTCGCCGGCTCCTTCAGCCGTTACGCACAGGATTACCTCGGCCCGCTGGCGGGCTTTCTCACCGGCTGGAACTACTGGTTCCTGTGGCTGGTGACCTGCGTCGCCGAAATCACGGCGGTGGCGGTGTACATGGGCATCTGGTTCCCCGATGTTCCGCGCTGGATCTGGGCGCTGGCGGCGCTGGTCAGCATGGGCTCGATCAACCTGATCGCGGTCAAGGCCTTCGGTGAATTCGAGTTCTGGTTCGCCCTGATCAAGATCGTCACCATCATCGCCATGGTGCTCGGCGGCATCGGCATCATCGCTTTCGGTTTCGGCAACGACGGCGTGGCGCTGGGGATTTCCAACCTGTGGGCCCACGGCGGCTTCATGCCCAACGGCGTGACGGGCGTGTTGATGTCCCTGCAAATGGTGATGTTCGCCTACCTCGGCGTGGAGATGATCGGCCTGACCGCCGGCGAAGCGAAGAACCCGCAGAAGACCATCCCCAATGCGATCGGCTCGGTGTTCTGGCGGATCCTGCTGTTTTACGTCGGCGCACTGTTCGTGATCCTTTCGATCTACCCGTGGAATGAAATCGGCACTCAGGGCAGTCCGTTCGTGATGACCTTCGAGCGTCTGGGCATCAAGACTGCCGCCGGCATCATCAACTTCGTGGTGATCACCGCCGCGCTGTCGTCGTGCAACGGCGGCATCTTCAGCACCGGACGCATGCTCTACAGCCTGGCGCAGAACGGCCAGGCGCCGGCCGGTTTCGCTCGCACTTCGAGCAATGGCGTACCGCGTCGCGCGCTGCTGCTGTCGATCTTCGCGCTGCTTCTGGGCGTGCTGCTCAACTATCTGGTACCGGAAAAAGTCTTCGTCTGGGTAACTTCGATTGCTACCTTCGGCGCGATCTGGACCTGGGTGATGATCCTGCTGGCCCAGCTGAAATTCCGCAAAGGCCTGAGCGCCAGCGAACGTGCGGGCCTCAAGTACAAGATGTGGCTGTTCCCGGTCAGCTCGTATCTGGCGCTGGCGTTCCTGGTGCTGGTGGTCGGCTTGATGGCGTACTTCCCGGACACCCGCGTGGCGCTGTATGTGGGCCCGGCGTTCCTCGTGCTGCTGACCGTGTTGTTCTACGTGTTCAAGCTGCAACCGAGCGATGCGTCCCAGGGCGCGGTGCGTTCGGCTTCGTAATTCGTTGTCGCTGAAACATGAAAGCCCCGGTCGAAAGTCCGGGGCTTTTTCTTGGGGGCGAGGTTGATGCCGCTGGTCTGAAATCAGCGCAAAAAGCGACTTCTGATTCAGAGTCATGTTCGAAGGTTTATCTACGTTGTTTCCAGCGCAGCCGTGAACAGAGGCGCAGGTATGAGGATCAGCGATTTTCTCGTACGAGAACTCGGCCGCCGCCAGGTCGTGCTGTTTTTCCTGTTCGCCACGCTGCTGTACATCCTGCCGCTGATCCTCGCCGACTTCCCCTACATCGACGACAACTGGCGCACCCTCGCTGCCGGCAATGCCTGGGCGGGGCAGGGGCGGTTGTTCATGGACTGGCTGTATCAGGCGCTGACCTTCACTGGCGCTGCGCCGAATATTTTCCCATTGCCGCTGTTGCTCGCCACGGTCGCCATGTCGTTCGCTCTGACCCGGCTGACTTTCCACTATTTCCCCGAACCGACCCTGGCCTGTTGTCTGGTGCCGTTGCCGCTCTGGTACAACCCGTTCCTGTTGCAGAACCTGTCCTATCAATACGACGGGGCCGGCATGGCCCTGAGTCTGGTGGCGGTGATTTACGCGATCACGTTTTGCGGCGCTTCACGCATTCAGCGATGGCTGGTGCCGTCGGTGTTGCTGGCGCTGGCGATCGGGCTGTATCAGATCAGCCTGAATGTGTTTCTTGGCTTGTGCTGCGTGGAATTGCTGCGCAATGTTCATCGGCGATTGCCGTGGGATGAGCTCTGGTGCCGGTCAGGCTGGCGGCTGGCGCAACTGGTGTTGGCGGTGCTGATTTACAGCGTCACAGCCTATCCGTTCACGGACTCCACACGCACGCAATTGCTGAACGCGAGCGCTGATCCGCTGCTGCAGATCGGCATCAATATCGGTCGGGTGATGGAGAAGGTTGCGCTGCTGTTTCACGGCGGCTACACGGTGGTTTTTGTTGTGTTGGTGCTGTGCGCCGTGTTCGGCGGCGTGCAATTGGGGCGGCGGATTGGCGAGCGCAACATGTCGCGCACCAAGGATTTGCTCCTGAGTTTCGGCTGCCTGCTGGCACTGCCGCTGATTGTGCTGCTGGTGCCGGGCATGACGCTGTTGTTTCGCGACTTCAACGAAGGCGCGCGCACCCTGATGGGGTTCGGCGTGCTGCTGATGTTGCTGTTCTATCTGGCCTGGCTGGGGTTGATGCCGCTGCATCAACGGTTGCCTCTGGTGTTGGCGATTCCGCTTCTGGCCACGCTGTCGCTGTCCTTTGCCTATGGCCGGGTGCTGACGATGGAGAAAACCTTCGCCAGCAGTGCGCTCTACAGCCTCAGCCATGACATCGCGTCCCATCGAGAACTGCGCGAAGCCAGGCGGATTTATATCTCGGTGACGTACTCCGACCGTTGGCTGGCGGGGGCGGTGGGTACGTTCAAGCAGTTACCGGTGCTGCAATACCTGCTGAACATCGACTACTTCATGCTCGCCGAAAACCTGCCCTCGGCCGGCATCACCAACGTGCTCGCAGAACGTGAGCGACGCAACGCAACCCATGTCGGTCTGATGGGCTATCCACCCTTGGTGGACAGCCTCTATTACCGCCTCTACCTGATCGGTGATTACGGATTCATCGTCATGAAAGAACCGCCCCACGGCCGGTTATTGCAATGGTAACCGTTGGTCGAAAACCATCGCCGACCTGTAACTTCTGACAGTAGACCCCGCCCGAGTCTTTCCCTAGCGTGAAAGCCCCGACCGTTGCCGCGACAGCAAGGATTGACGATGAGGATCTTCTGGAAAGGATTTCCCGCACAAACGGCTATCGGTCTTGCCGCAACGCTGGTCCACTGGCAGGTTTTTTTCGTACTGACCAGCGCGGCTCAGCTCGACCAGGCGGCCAGCAACTTTGCTGCGTTTTGCATCGCTGCATCCTTCGCGTTCTACATGAACGCGCTGTACACGTTCGAGACCGGAACGTCGGTGCCGGCATACCTGATGTTTATCGGCGTGATGGGAGTGCTGAGCTACGGCACAGGACTGATCGCCGATGCACGGAGTCTGCCGGGACTGGTGACGGTGTCGGTGTTTTCGCTGCTGGATCTGTTGCTGGGGTACGGCTTTTTCCGGTTTGTGTTGTTTCGTGGGCAATAGGTTCTAACTCTTGCCAGATTAGACAAGCGTTCTCTTACAGGTGAAGTGAAAATGTACAACTTGTTGAAGGGTGTTATTGTCAGGCGAGCTGAAAGTAATTCAAAGTTTGTGCTTTACATGTTTATGGTTCTTCTTGTGGTGATCGTTTCGGTGATTGTCCGTGTCTATGATATCGACAAGCCTGCTATATGGTCGGACGAAGCGTTCACGCTTGTGCTAAGTGCGCTTTCTCCGAGAGAAATAATTTTTCATACTGTTCGAGATGTACATCCGCCTTTTTACTATCTGGTTTTACATGTGTGGATGGAGGCTTTTGGAAATGGAGTTTTTGCAGCAAGAAGTCTTAGTGCGTTGGCAGGAGTTGTCTCGGTCCTGCTCGGTATTTGGCTGGCGAGTCTGATCGGTTCACGACGTGCGGCCTTGTTGGGAGGATTGTTGCTGGCCTTGTTGCCGATGGGAGTGCGGTATAGTCAGGAAGTTAGAATGTATGCATTTTTTGGAATGCTGATGGTTGGCGCTGCCATAGCTTTTCTTTACTGGAGCCGCAATGTAAATAACATCAAAGCGCTGGCGGTATTCTCGGTTTTAATGCTGTTTGGCTTTTATACTCATTATTTTGCAGGTGTTTGTCTGGTCTCGTTCTGGGTCTATCTGCTGTTTCGATATCTTGGCGGCGAAGATAACTGTCTGCGCTCTCCATCGTGGTGGGTCGCTAATTTTTCAGTGGCGCTGTTGTATATTCCATGGCTTCCAAATTTACTTAATCAAATGGAATATTCTGGCTTTCAATGGATCGTGCGGCCGGACGTTTATACAGTTTTCAGCACTGTTTGGGAGTTTATTAGCTACAGTGATGGACGTCAGTTGTGGGCGTGGGTTTATTTTGGAGTTCCGCTTGCACTGTTCGTGTTGTCTTTGGGTTTAGGAGTGCGTGGGAAAATAAAATGGGAAGGTGGATTGTATTTGTTTGTTTATACTTGGCTTCCCTTGCTTGTCGTAGTGATGATTTCCCTTGTACGTCCATTGTTTGTTGATCGCTATTTTTTGTTCGCAGCATTGGGGCTGCCTTTGATCATGGGGGTGGTTATTGATGATTTATGGTCTAAGAGGAAAGTATATTGTTCTGTTCTGCTTGTCGCGATTTTGCTTTTTGAGCTGTCAGGGTTGTATGGCGTTTATCAGAAAGGTCATGCGGTTTATGAAGAAGTAAATAGATCTGATGTAATGATGGGCTATGTCAATTCTCATGCGCTCAAGGGCGATGATGTATTAGTGCTGAATATGCATTTGTATTTTCCAGTTTATTACTATAACCGGACAGAAATAGTTCCCAGGTTTTTTACTCCTCCTGCGCAAGACGGTAGCTCGACTCGTCCCGAAGGCTATCAAATATGGACCTTGATTCAGAATAATGCGGAGGAAATTTATACCGACAGTTTGAGTGATCTGGCACCAGTGTCGAGGCGAGCCTGGCTTTTGACCGATCAAGGATCCGAGCCTCATTTTCCTGATTGCTGGCGCTTGCTGGACGTTTTCAAGGCGGGAGATTCATTTGCCCGCCTGTATGAAATCCATGCTGATCAACAAGTAGTCGGGGCGCCGTTTCATCCTGGAAAATGACACCCCGAATCCTAGGCAGCCATCCCATCCTGCGGCTCAAAACTGTCCGCCCTAGCCATCTGCCACATCCGCGAATAGAACTCGCCGTTCACCTCTCCGGTGAGCAGTTCTCCCGGTTTCAGGAACACATGCAGCTGCGAGAACAGTTTGATTTCAGTCGCCGACATGCGCCGCACCAAATGCTTGGCCGACAGTTGCGACGGGTGATCGAGGCCGGCGGCGGCGAGCATTTCCGCCAGCGCCTTGAGCGTATTGCGGTGGAAGTTGTAGACGCGCTGGGCCTTGTCCGGCACCACCAGTGCGCGTTGGCGCAGGGTGTCCTGGGTGGCGACGCCGGTCGGGCATTTGTTGGTGTGGCAGCTTTGCGACTGGATGCAGCCGATGGCAAACATGAAGCCGCGCGCCGAGTTGGCCCAGTCGGCGCCGATGGCCAGCACGCTGGCGATGTCGAAGGCGCTGACGATCTTGCCGCTGGCGCCGAGCTTGATCTTGTCGCGTAGATTCAGACCGACCAGCGTGTTGTGCACAAACAGCAGGCCTTCGCGCATCGGCACGCCGATGTGGTCGGTAAACTCCACCGGTGCGGCGCCGGTCCCGCCTTCCTTGCCGTCGACCACGATGAAGTCCGGCAGGATGCCGGTTTCCAGCATGGCCTTGGCAATGCCCATGAACTCCCATGGATGACCGAGACAGAATTTGAAGCCCACCGGTTTGCCGCCGGACAGTTCACGCAGTTGCTGGATGAAATGCATCATCTCGATCGGCGTGGAGAACGCGCTGTGGCGCGACGGCGAGATGCAGTCTTCGCCCATCAGGATGCCGCGGGTATCGGCGATTTCCTGGGTCACCTTGTGCTTGGGCAGAATCCCGCCGTGGCCCGGTTTGGCGCCCTGGCTCATCTTGATTTCGATCATCCGCACTTGCGGGGTCTGCGCCTGGGCGGCGAAGCGTTCCGGGTCGAAGCGGCCGTCGCTGGTGCGGCAGCCGAAATAGCCGCTGCCCAGTTCCCAGGTCAGGTCGCCGCCGTGTTCGCGGTGATAGGGGCTGATGCTGCCTTCGCCGGTGTCGTGGGCGAAGTTACCGAGTTTGGCGCCCTGGTTCAGCGCGCGGATCGCGTTGGCGCTGAGGGAGCCAAAACTCATGGCCGAGATGTTGAACACCGACGCCGAATACGGCTGGGTGCACTGCGGGCCGCCGACGGTGACGCGAAAGCTGCTCGGGTCGCTCAGCGGCGCCGGGCGCATCGAGTGGCCGATGAATTCGAAGCCGGATTGATAGACGTCGATCAGGGTGCCGAACGGCTTGTCGGCGGTTTCATTCTTCGCTCGCGAATACACCAGCGAACGCTGGGCGCGGGAGAAGGGCAGGGCATCGCTGTCGGATTCCAGCAGGTACTGGCGGATTTCCGGGCGGATGCCTTCGACCAGATAACGGATGTTGCCCAGGATCGGGTAGTTGCGGCGCACCGCGTGCGGGCTCTGCATCAGATCGAACAGACCGATCAGGCTCAATACACCGGTGACGGCGGTGATCGGCCACAGCCAGTCATGTTCGAGAAAGGGCAGGCTGGCGAGGGTGAAAATCACGCAGACGGCAAAGAAGGCGTAGCGGCTCAGGAGTGACAGGCTCATACGGTTTCCTTGGTTCGGACGGTTTTTTTGCAGCAGTCAGGCGTTCTGCGCCTGCAGAAAGATCGAAAACAGCTCCGACTGGGATTTGATCCCAAGCTTGCTGTACATGTGTTTCTTATGGACTTTCACGGTTTCAACAGAGATTTCCAGCTTACGGGCGATTTCTTTACTGGAGCAACCGCTGAGCATCAGGCGCCCGACGTCCAGCTCCCGGGCGGTCAGTTGCGCGCCCTTGAGTTGCTGCACCGACGCTTCGAGCTGCACCCGCCAGTCCGGTTGCGCAGGCGCCGGGGCCAGGGCCACGGTTTCGTTGATTTCATAGGGCAGGCGCTGACGCAACAGGCCGAGCACCCACGGCTGGATCAGCGACAGCAGGGCAATCTGCTCGCCGGTGAAGCGCTGCTGGCTGCCCAGCGACAGGCACAACGTGCGGTCGCCTTCGAGCTGGCAATTGAACTGGATTTCGTCGGCCACCACATTCAGACGAAAGTATCGCTGGTAATACTCGGTCAGTTCGAAGTGCTCCGGCGCGACCTCCGACAGGCGATACAAACCGGTGCGCGACTGCTCGCGGCAGGCGATGTAGAACGGGTCGAGCAGGTACAGACCGCGCAGATAATCCTGGAACAGCTGGTCGGGAGCGCCGTCCGCGCCGGGGCATTCGGCAAACACCTGCGGGTGTCGGTCGGCACTGAACAGCAGCGCCACCCAGCTATCGAACGGCACGTACTGGTCGAGCAGACGCACCAGTTGAGCCCAGAAATTCGGCTTGTCGAGGGCGTCGATCAACTGCCCGACGGCGCGGTGCCAGGTGATGTCGTCAAACGAAAGAGTCATGCCTCTACCCCTATCGGGTTACCCCGGCCGCGTAATTCCCTGGCCGGTCGAATGCGAAGCATACTGGCCCACAGACAGCCACCGGGCAATCTTTCGGCGCCCGGCGCTCATAACAAGGACTCTCCATGAAAGTCGAACTCGCCCAACTGGCGGGCCGTGACAAAGACACGGCGTACAACCTCGAACGCGCCCTCTCGGCAATTGCGGCTTGCGCCGCCGATACGCAATTGATCGTGTTCCCCGAGACCCACCTGATGGGCTTCCCGACCGCCGACACCGTGGCGCAGGTTGCCGAAGCGGTAGACGGCCCGACCGTCAGCGCCGTGCAGGCCGCCGTCCGTGAACGCAACCTCGCCGTGGTGATCGGCATGGCCGAGAACGACAACGGCCGCTTCTACAACACCACGCTGCTGATCACCCCCGAAGGCATCGCCCTGAAATACCGCAAGACCCACCTTTGGGCGTCGGATCGCGGCGTATTCGAGGCCGGTGATCGTTACGCCACGTGTTTGTGGAACGGTGTGCGGGTCGGCCTGCTGATCTGCTACGACATCGAGTTCCCGGAATCGGCCCGCGCCTTGGCGCAACTGGGGGCGGAGTTGTTGATCGTTACCAACGGCAACATGGACCCGTACGGCCCGACCCACCGCACCGCGATCATGGCCCGGGCTCAGGAAAACCAGGCGTTTGCGCTGATGGTCAACCGTGTGGAAGCCGGGGATGACGGGTTGATGTTTGCCGGCGGCAGTGCGCTGGTGGATCCGCTGGGTACGGTGCTGTTCGAGGCTGGGCGTGAGGAAGGGCGGTTCAGTGTGGAGCTGGATTTTGGTCAGCTGGAACTGGCGCGCAAGGATTATCGGTATCTGGATGATCAGCGGTTGAGGTTGCCGGGGGAGGTGGTGGAGCGGGATGGTGGTGTTCGGGAGCTTTTGATTCCTGCCCGTTGATCCGCTGCCCTCACCCTAACCCTCTCCCAGGGGGAGAGGGGACTGACCGAGTCGCTCATTCGAGGTAGATCGACCTGAAAGACCGCGTCGAACTCAGGTTTTGAAAAGCCCTCGATCGGCTCCCTTTCCCCCTCGCCCCCTTGGGGGCGGTCCGACGTTTCGGGAGGGCTGGGGTGAGGGGGATCGATCTCAAGTCATACAAACATTCAGATAACCCCAAAAACAACAACGCAACACCCTAAACACTCGCCGAACTCGGCCTCTGCCATAAATCCAATAAAATCCGGAGTAAGTCGCCCATGGCTCGTTTGCAACGCACCCTTTCGCTAGGGTCGGTGGTGCTGTTCGGCATCGCCTACATGACGCCGATCATTGTCCTCGGCACGTTCGGCATCCTCGCCCAGTCCACCGCCGGCATGGTGCCCGCCGCGTATCTGGCGGCATTGGTGGCGATGTTTTTCACCGCCATGAGTTATGGCCGCATGGCCGCCGCATTCCCGGTGGCCGGCTCGGCCTACAGCTACGTGCGCAAGGCCATCAGCCCGAAACTCGGTTTCATCGCCGGTTGGGCGGTGCTGCTCGATTATCTGTTTCTGCCGATGGCGATCTGGCTGATCGGCGCCGCGTACCTCGCTTCGGCGTTCCCGTCGATCCCGCAGTGGATCTGGGTGTTGGCGTTCATCGGCATCACCAGCGCGATCAACATCATCGGCCTGAAACTGGCCAACGGTATCAACGCCTTGCTGATGCTGGTGCAGTTTCTGGTGCTGATCGCCTTCGTCGCACTGTGCGTGCATTACGTCGGCGGCGATGCCAGCACGCCGCTGTGGTCGATCAAACCG
Organism: Pseudomonas fluorescens; assembly: GCF_030344995.1. Taxonomy (GTDB): domain Bacteria; phylum Pseudomonadota; class Gammaproteobacteria; order Pseudomonadales; family Pseudomonadaceae; genus Aquipseudomonas; species Aquipseudomonas fluorescens_BF. The sequence goes on along the minus strand of NZ_CP128260.1, from coordinate 5,296,844 downwards.
TTCTTCAACGGTGACATGCAGATGCCGCTGATCATGAGCGGCGCGGCCATCGCCTGCTACTCGTTCCTCGGTTTCGATGCAGTCAGCACCCTCACCGAGGAAACCCGCGATCCCCGTCGCACCATCCCTCGGGCAATCATGCTGATCACCCTGATCGGCGGGATGATTTTCGTCGGTGTCTCGTACTTCGTGCAGATCGCCCATCCGTCGTTCCAGTTCGACAGCGTCGACTCGGCGGCCTACGAAATTGCGCGCAACATCGGCGGTGATCTGTTCGTGTCGATCTTCCTGATCGGCCTGATCGTCGGCCAGTTCGCCTCGGGTTTGTCGGCGCAGGCCAGCGGTTCGCGTTTGTTGTTCGCGATGGGCCGTGACGGCGTGTTGCCCAAGTCGTTCTTCGGCACTTTGCACGAGCGCTTCGGTACGCCGGTCAACAGCATCCTGCTGTGTGCGGTGGTGGCTTTGCTGGCGCTGAAACTCGACGTGACCACCTCGACCTCATTCATCAACTTTGGCGCGTTCCTGGCGTTCAGCCTGGTCAATCTGTCGGTGATTTTTCACTACTGGATCGGGGGAGAGAAAAAGGGTCTGCGCGAGCTGATCCTGTTCCTGATCTTCCCGTTCATTGGCCTGGCGGCGGACTTGTGGCTGATGGTCAGCCTCGATCACCTGGCGGTGTATCTGGGCCTGAGCTGGTTGGCGATTGGCGTGGTGTACCTGGCGGTGCTCACTGGAGGCTTCCGTCGCCAGCCACCGGAGATGGATTTCCAGGAAGCGACCTGAGGTTCCGCCCGAGTCTTTGCTCATGAACGGCAAGCGTGTGATCCTTGCCGTTTTTGAGTCATAGGCTTTCCGTTCATGTCGACCGCAAATAATTCCACCATTCGCATCGCCGCCGCGCTGTTGCTCAACCCCGACGGCCAGACCCTGCTGGTGCGCAAGCGCAACACCACGGCATTCATGCAGCCGGGCGGCAAGATCGAACCGCATGAACTGCCGGTGCATGCGCTGGCCCGCGAGCTGGAAGAAGAACTGGGGCTGGTGATCGATCCGGCGCAGGCGAGCTTTCTCGGCCAGTTCTCGGCACCCGCCGCCAACGAGCCGGGATTCGTCGTGCAGGCCGAGATCTTTCAGCTGACCATCGACACCGAAGTCTCCCCGGCTGCCGAGATCGAAGAGGTGATCTGGATCGACCCGGCCACCGACGGCGAAGTGATTCTCGCCCCATTGACACGTGACCTGATCCTGCCGTTTTATCGAGCCTCGCTGACCGCGATCGCCTGATCATTCGTGCAAAGGACTTCGTCATGATCCCGCTTCAAGACCTGCTGATTTTTGCCGCCGCCGCACTGCTGATGGTGCTGACGCCGGGGCCGAACATGATCTACCTGATTTCCCGCTCGATCTGTCAGGGACGCCGCGCCGGGGTGACCTCGCTGCTCGGCGTGGTGGCCGGGTTCTTCGTGCATATGTTTGCGGCGGCGGCCGGTCTGACGGCGGTGTTTCTTGCGGTGCCAATGGCCTATGAAATGTTGAAGTGGGCCGGCGCGCTGTACCTGCTGTGGCTGGCCTGGCAGGCGGTGAAACCCGGTGCCCGTTCGCCGTTCGAAGTGCAGGCATTGCCGGCAGACTCGTCGCGCAAGCTCATCACCATGGGCTTTCTCACCAGCGCCCTGAACCCGAAGATCGCGGTTTTCTACCTCTCGGTATTTCCTCAATTCATTTCGCCAGAGCACGGCTCGGTGTTCAGCCAGAGCATCATCCTCGGCCTGACCCAGATCAGCGTCAGTTTCAGCGTCAACCTGTTGATTGCCCTGTCGGCGGCGGGCATCGCGTCGTGGTTCGTCAACAACCCGACCTGGCTGGCGGCGCAGCGTTATTTCATGGGGTTTGTGCTGGGCGGTCTGGCGGTGCGGCTGATGCTCGAACAACGCAAGGCCGCCTGACATGTGGATCGAACGGCTGGACGCCAGTCATGCGCTGGCCTATCGCGAATTGATGCTGGAGGCTTACGACCGGCACCCGCAGGCCTTCACCTCCAGCGTGCGCGAGCGCGCGGTGATGCCCTTGAGCTGGTGGGAATCACGTCTGACCAGCAAGCTCGATGCGGTGTTCGGCGCGTTCGAAGACGGCCGGCTGGCGGGCATCGTCGGCCTGGCGTTCGAGCCTCGGGAAAAGGCCCGACACAAGGCAACGGTATTCGGCATGTATGTGTCGGCTGAATTTCGTCAGCGCGGTCTGGGGCTGAAATTGATGGAGGCGCTGCTGAGTGAAGCGCAGCAGCATCCTGAGTTGAAAGTCATTCAACTGACCGTCACCGCCGGCAATGACGCGGCGTTCCAGTTGTATCAGCGCTGCGGCTTCATCCAGTTCGGTCTTGAGCCGATGGCGGTGCGGGTCGGCGAGGACTACTTCGACAAAATCCACATGTGGTGCGCGCCGTTCGCGCCAACCGCCAGCCTCAACGAACCGCGCTGACCCCATCCAGGGTCGAGAACGACGTGTCCTTGGCCGTCAGCAGGAAGTCGCGCATGTACGGCGCGTCCAGCATGTCGGCACGGATCGCCGCGTACAACGTCGCGAACAGACCTTTCTCGCCCAGCCGCTTGCCCTTCACGTAACCGCGCGAGCTGTATTCATGCAGCGCCCAGTGCGGCATGCCGCACACGCCACGACCGCTGGCCACCAGTTGCATCATCATCACTGTCAGCTCTGACGTGCGCACCTGCGCCGGTTCGATGTCGGCGGGTTCGAGGAAGCGGGTGAAGATATCCAGTCGGTCGCGCTCCACCGGATAAGTGATCAGGGTTTCGGTCAGCAAGTCTTCGGGGACGATGTACGGTTTGCTCGCCAATGCGTGCTGGTTGGCGACCGCGAGCATGGCTTCGTAGGTGAACAGCGGCACATAGGTGATGCCGGCGATTTCCAGCGGGTCGGACGTCACCACAAGATCCAGATCGCCCCGGGCCAGCGCCGGCAGTGGGGCAAACGAGAAACCCGAAGCGAGGTCGAGTTCGACTTCCGGCCACGCGTCGCGGAACTGGTCGATGGTCGGCATCAGCCACTGGAAGCAGCTGTGGCATTCGATCGCCATGTGCAGACGCCCGGCGGTGCCCCCGGCCAGACGCCCGATATCGCGTTCTGCGGCGCGCAGCAGCGGCAAGGTCGCGTCGGCCAGTTGCAGCAAGCGCAGGCCGGCGCTGGTGAAGCGCACGGGTTTGGTCTTGCGCACGAACAGCGGCATGCCCATGCGCTCTTCCAGTTCCTTGAACTGGTGGGACAGCGCCGACTGGGTCAGGTGCAGGCGGTCGGCTGCATCGACCAGGCTGTCGGCTTCGCGCAGGGCATGCAGGGTTTTCAGATGACGGATCTCAAGCACCGCAGGCTCCATGAGGGAAATTTGTGATCAGCACGAAAAGGTTGAGTTTGTCTCATGTTGCCCTGGCTGTCGACAATGGCGCCATCTTTTACGCAATGGAGAACACTCGACATGGCCGTGGCACACACCCTGGGTTTCCCGCGCATCGGCGCCGACCGCGAACTGAAAAAAGCCCTCGAAGCCTACTGGAAAGGCGATCTCGATCAGGCCGCTCTGAATCAGGTCGGCCGCCAGCTGCGCGACAGACACTGGCAATTGCAGAAGGACGCCGGCATCGACCTGCTGCCGGTCGGCGACTTCGCCTGGTACGACCAGGTGCTGACCCACTCGCTGACCTTCGGTGTGATCCCCGAGCGCTTCGACGCTGTGCGTGACGAGCGCGGCCTGCCGACCCTCGACACGCTGTTCGCCATGGCCCGTGGCGCCACTGCATCCTGCTGCGGCGCTGAGCACGGCAAGACCCAATACGCCCAGGAGCTGACCAAGTGGTTCGACACCAACTACCACTACCTGGTCCCGGAATTTACTGCGGATCAACAGTTCAAGCTGAGCTGGGAACAGCTGTTCGATGAAGTCGAAGAAGCCAAGGCCCTAGGTCACAACGTCAAACCGGTGATTATCGGCCCGCTGACTTATCTATGGCTGGGCAAGGCGAAAGGCAACGACTTCGACAAACTCGATCTGCTCGAGCGCCTGCTGCCGGTCTACAACGAAATCCTCGGTCGCCTCGCCGCACAGGGCGTGGAGTGGGTGCAGATCGACGAGCCGATCCTCACCCTCGACCTGCCGCAAGCCTGGAAAAGCGCCTTCGAACGCGCCTATCACATCCTTCAGTACTCGCCGCTGAAGAAACTGGTGGCGACCTATTTCAGCGGCCTGCAAGACAACCTCGGCCTGGCCGTCGGCCTGCCGGTGCAAGGCCTGCACATCGACGCGGTGCGTGCACCGGATCAGCTTGGTCAGGTGCTGGATCGTCTGCCGACCTACAAGATTCTTTCGGTCGGCCTGGTCAACGGGCGCAACGTCTGGCGCTGCGAATTGGAGCAGGCGCTGGCACAGTTGCAACCGGCGCAGGAGCGCTTTGGCGATAACCTGTGGGTCAGCAGCTCCTGCTCGTTGCTGCACAGTCCGGTGGACGTCGAGCGTGAAGACAAGCTCGATCCGGAACTGAAAAGCTGGCTGGCATTCGCCGTGCAGAAGTGCAGCGAAATCTCGGTTTTGCGTGATGCGCTGAACGACCCGCAAGCGCCAAAAGTGCAAAGCGCACTGGCCGAAAGCCGCGCCATTCAAGAGAGCCGCGCCCGCTCGCCGCGTATTCACAAAGCCGAGGTGCAAGCGCGGATCGATGCGATCAACGCCAACGACAGCCAACGCCATTCTCCGTTCGCCAAACGCATCGCCGCACAACAGGCACGCTTGAAGTTGCCGGCGTTCCCGACCACCACCATCGGCTCGTTCCCGCAGACCGGTTCGATTCGTCTGGCCCGTCAGGCGTTCAAGCAGGGCAAGTTGTCGGCCAACGATTACCACGACGCCATGCGCAGCGAAATTCGCCACGCGGTACAGGTGCAGGAACGTCTGGGGCTGGACGTGCTGGTGCACGGTGAAGCCGAGCGCAACGACATGGTCGAGTACTTCGCCGAGCAGCTCGACGGCTATCTGTTCACCCGCTTCGGCTGGGTCCAGAGCTACGGTTCCCGCTGCGTCAAACCAGCGGTGATTTATGGTGATCTGTCCCGTCCTGACGCCATGACCGTGGACTGGATTACCTACGCGCAGAGCCTGACCGACAAGGTCATGAAAGGCATGCTGACTGGCCCTGTGACCATGCTGATGTGGTCGTTCCCCCGCGAAGACGTGTCGCGCAAAGTCCAGGCGCAACAACTGGCGCTGGCCCTGCGTGACGAAGTGGTGGATCTGGAAAACGCCGGGATCAGGATCGTACAGATCGACGAGGCCGCGTTCCGCGAAGGCCTGCCGCTGCGCCGTGAACAATGGCAGGAATACCTGGAATGGGCGGTGGAAGCGTTCCGTCTGACAGCCTCGGGCGTGAAGGATGAAACCCAGATTCACACCCACATGTGCTACAGCGAATTCAACGACGTGATCAAGGCCATCGCCGACATGGACGCCGACGTCATCACCATCGAAACCTCGCGCTCGGACATGGAATTGCTGGAAGCCTTCGAAGCGTTCGACTACCCGAATGACATCGGTCCAGGCGTCTACGACATCCACTCACCACGGGTGCCGGACACCGCCGAGATGGTCAAGTTGATGAGCAAAGCAGTCAAGCGCATTCCGGCGCAGCGCCTGTGGGTCAACCCCGATTGCGGCCTGAAGACCCGCGCGTGGCCTGAGACCGAAGCGGCGCTGGTCAACATGGTGGCGGCGGCGCGACAGTTGCGCAGTCAGTTGGCGTAAAACACTAAAAACAGGGAGCGGCACGCCGCTCCCTGTTTTTTACATCGCCGCATCGTTGGCCCCGAGCCGTAAGAAACCCAGTTACAGCGACAGTGGCTCGAAATTCATCGATGGTGCGTTATCGAGGTTGAACCTGAACAGACCGATTCCGAGCGCTACTGGAACTGAAGTGTGTACAGATTCAAATCTCCCGGGGAGTGCTCGAAACCGCCGCCGTTGCTCATGTTGAATGCCCAGGCAACGTTGTGCACATAGTCATTATTGGTTGACGTCCAGTAAATTCCGCCTGGCCATCCGATCTGACCCGGTACGTTTCCGCCAGAGACGTAGGTACTCCAGAATGCCTGGAATTGCCAGACCGTGAGACACGATGGCCGCCAGCCTTGTGCATATCCGTGCCAATTCACCGGACCGTAAAGCCCCACGTTCCTGACGCCCGTGACCGTCAGGTTGTATGACGCGCGTCTGCCGGTCTGATCCGTGACGCTGATAGTGGTCGTTCCGTTACCTGTCGCGGCGACTCTGCCGTAGGCATCGTGGATCCGGGCGACACTTGGGTTCGAGGAGGCGTAAGTCAGCGAACCCGAGCCGCCAGATGCTTGTCGCCAGTAAATGGCGCCGGGAGGCGGGTTGACGGGAGGTCTTGATCGCACAATGAGGTATTCACTCATCCGCAGACTCGCATCGCCACCGATTGATAGATCGCTGACAATGGTGACGATCCAGTCAGCGGATTGTTGCAGGCCGTCGGGGGTCTGGGCGGTCAGGGTATGCCGGCCAAGTGCGGCAGAAATTGTCGCTCTCCAGATGCCAGCCTTGTCTGCGGTTGCCTGGCCTATGCGGTTGCCGTTATCAAACAGATTGACAACCGAGCCAGCGGTAGCCGTTCCCAGCAACTCTGGTGTCTGGTCATCGCATGTGCCGCCATTGCGAATGGAGCCAGTGATCGGTGGCTGGTTGTCAATCAACTGGGTGATTGCAGGCTTGAGCAGCATTTCGGTCTTGATCGTGCGTTCGAACATTGGAAAAAACGTATCGGCGCCGCCTGTATCGCTGAAGTTGGCGATCGACAAGCCAAACACCTGGCTGCCGTCCTTGAACTTTTTCAGTTCCGCCCTGCTGATTGTCCCACTGAGGCCGGTCTTGACCTCGTTGGCACTGACAATTCCATCGAACAACATGATGACATGCTGATTGTCAGTCGAATCAATGCCGCTCAGTGCCACTCGCATTCTCGTGCCGATGGCGATAAACCGCCATGCAATCAATGACCAGTGCGCTTTATCTTTGAAGGCGTTGAGATCCAGAGTCTTTTTATCCACAGACTCGGCAATAGTCAGGTACGGGTATTTGAGCTCCGGCTTATCGATATTGATCACCGAATATTTTGCGGCGGAAGAGCTCTGATCATGGATACCCGTTTGTGTGACGACATACTGAAAAGTAAGGAATGCGCCCATGCTGGCAGGAAAGGCAGTTCGTGGAATATCAAACAGTATTGTCCCGCCAGCGTTACCGGGTTTGGGAGCAATGACCGGACTGCCGAATCCGGAGCGTCCTATACAATAAAGGGTCACCGTCTGGGTGGTGCTCATCCCGCTATAGGCGACCTCCACGGTAGCGATATTCTGAGTATTCTCTGGATTGACGATATTCCCCGGCGATGCCTGCAACAGTTTGGGCGCGGGCAAGACCAGCATCAGGCTGCCGATTCGCAAGTTCAGTTCGGGAGCGGTCAATGGTTGCGAGCGGAAACGTTCAATGAACCAGACGACTCGGATGACAGTGTGAAGAAGATCTTTGATCAGTTGTTGTTCCAGTCTGAATTCGACGTCTTTCCCGACATTTGCCGCTGTGATCGGCAACGAATCGACGTGTACCAATTCGTTCGTTTTATCCGGGTCGTTATCGTTTTTCCAGACTTCCATGCGTACGGTATCGCCAATCTGTGTATGAACACCGGACAGGCATTTGGCGGACGTACCGAAAGGAATTTGGTCAGGATCAAGCAGATCGTTCGTGGCTTTGGCAACTTCGAGCACTTTCAGCTGATGGGTTGCCGGAGCAATGCGCAGGTGCCGGCCTTTGGACTTTATGGGTTCGAGATGGCCGTCTCCGGTCACCTCGCATGACAGTTGGATATTGCCGTCGCCAAACGTACTCAAGTGCTTGGTTTCCCACACGAAGGGCACCATGAATCCGGAACCCGGAATTTCCATGGCCGTAGTCATGTATCTCTCGTAAGTCTGTAGGCGCGGCGTGCCCCCCGCGCTCGTGCTCAGGCAGGATAACGTCACCTTGTCACCCAGCTTCATTCCTCTCACGTCGGGCCCGAAATACACCAGCGTTTCCTCCAGCGTCGATGACAGCACTGCGCCTCGTGCTTCAACAGCCAAAGGTGCGGGCGCGAGATAAGAGTGCGCAAGCAAGCGGAACGCATAGGGATAGGACGGCGTACGGATGGTCGAGCCGGAGGTCGTTCTGATTCTTTCGTAACTCACGATCGCGGTGGTCGGCGCGATGCGGGATGGGTCGTCATAAGGCACCTGGACGGTGTTCAACCCTGCTCTATAGGGAATCGGGGGATATGTTTTGCTGAATCCGCTGGCAGGATCGAGCATCTTCAGCTCGACCTGATCACCCGCCACTACGTCCGCACGACGTGCAGTGATATCGACGTCCATGGGGTGATGATCCAGATCGTCGATTTTTAAAGTGTCTTCGAGGGAAAGCCTCACAGTAGGCGCTTCCAGATAGCTCGTGTCTGGATCAAGTACTCCTGCTCCGACCGCAGACGGCAGACTGGTGTTTTTCACCAGATCAGTGATGGCATAGCTCACCAGTAGTGGTTCGGCAGGGCCAATCGACTTGAGCATGGCTGATGGAACCGGGACCGTGACGTCTTTGCCAATGTGCGCGGCCGTGATTTCGAATGCGAAGTTTGTACCGTTGATATCCAGCTTGATCGTGTCCCCCGTAAACATGATTGGCCAGGCCGGAACAGTGAAATCGACGAATCCGCCGCCAAGCATCGACTGGTCTATCACGGCGGGAAAACCGGGAGCCGCAAGCGGCACACGATCGTCGGTATTGCCGGACGGGTCGCGACTGTCTGGAAATGTGGGCTTGAACAGGATCGCCAATCTCTCCGAGGACTGCGACGGGTTACCACTTATACGCTCAACAGTGCACCACCATTCATTGACTGTTGTTCGTTGCACGGCAAAGCGAGGAATGTTTCCGACGCTATCCTCGTTGTTGTGATCCTCCGGGACCACAAAGGTATCAATGCGAGTGCCTGGATCCAAAGGGTCGGGCGTTTCACCCGGTTTGAGATCCTTACCCCTGTATAAACGAATTGTGTCTTTGGTGTCCTGGAACTGATAAGCACCAAAGACTGCATGCCAGCCGTTTCCGGGAACGGCGGTTTGATCTGCGTTGACGCCGTATCTGGCTTGCTCATAGCTCAGCGGCGTCCAGCCTGGTATTTGCGGGGCAAATATTTTCAGGATCCCGTCTTCCGAGAACAGTGCAGCCGATCGCTGTTCGGCGAACAGGTCTACCGCGCTCTGCGGACTCTCAAGGTTGATTTTGTCCAGTTGGGCTTTGGTCAGCGTCAGCAGAGTGGTCATGGGCATGTTCCCGGTTGGCATCACTAGTGAGGGATGTCGTTTTCTGGAACCATTGGAGCTCCAATCCTTAAAGTCGACCACTGTCAGAAGTTACAGGTACGGGAGGTTTTCCGATGATCGGTAAGGCCCATCGAAACCGACCACTCGGCACTCTTCATCAAACTGTCATCGAACTGTGGCAGCGCGCTTGAACAAACTTCATCAGACTCGCGCTCTACTGGGGTTCTGCGTTTCGGTGTTTTTCATGTTCAAGGGATTTTTTGCAATCGCGGCGTTGTTGGCCGCGGTTTTTTTCGTTCCGGCGTCCTATGCGGCGTCGCGTTGCGACGTCAATGTACCGACCGAACGGGTCGATCTGGAGCAGGTGAGCCTGGCGTACCAGAGCATCGGCCGTGCGTCGGATCCGGCGCTGTTGCTGGTGATGGGCCTGGGCGGGCAGTTGATCCACTGGCCGGATGAAGTGGTGGTCGCGCTGTGTCAGCAGGGTTTTCGGGTGATCCGTTATGACAACCGCGATGTCGGTCTGTCGACCTGGCGTCAGACGCCCACTGAGGCCAACCTGACCTTTGAAGTACTGCGCTACAAACTCGGCCTGCCGGTGGCGGCGCCTTACAGCCTGACCGACATGGCCGACGATGCGCTGGGCCTGATGGACGCGTTGCACGTCGAGCAATTCCACGTGCTCGGCGCGAGCATGGGCGGGATGATCGCCCAGCACATGGCGGCGATGGCGCCGCAACGGGTCGAGAGCCTGACGCTGATCATGACCAGCTCCGGCGCCGAAGGGCTGCCGGCACCGAGTGCGGCGTTGGTGCAATTGTTGTCACGGCGTGGCGCACCCAATCGCCAGATCGCGCTGGAACAACAGGCCGATCTGCTGGCGGCGCTGGGCAGTCCTTCAGTCAGTGATGATCGGCAGGCGTTGCTGCATCAGGCGGCGCTGTCCTATGACCGGGCGTTCAACCCTGAAGGCGTGAAGCGCCAGATCATGGCGATCCTCGCCGAACCGAGCCGGGTGGCGTTGCTCAATCAACTGCGGGTCCCGACGCTGGTGGTGCATGGCACGGCGGATCCGCTGCTGCCGGTGATGCACGGCGTGCACCTGGCGGCGCACATTCGTGGCAGTCAGCTGCGGTTGATTCCGGGGCTGGCGCACCGCTTTCAGGAAGCGTTCAAGGAGCCATTGCTGGCGGCGGTGTTGCCGTATCTGCGCGAGCATCGCGAAGACACGTCGCATTGGGCGCAGATCGAACCGGTGGCGGAACACAACCTGCTCTGATTCAGGCGTGAAGCCGTACCCACACCGACACCAGCACTGTCGCCGCCATCAACCACGCCACCGCCGCGACCGCCAGCGAAGCTTCAAGGCGCATGCGGTCGACCATCACGTACAGCGTCGCCAGATACACGAAGTACGGAATGATCGACCACATGCCGAAGACGATGGTGGTCTTCAGGTCGTCGATCGAGCGGCCCTTGCCGACGATGTAGTGGGCAATCAGGGCGAAGGTCGGGAACAGCGGTACCAGCCCGGCGATGTAGTAGTTTTTGGTCTTGGCCAGCATGGCGAGGATCACCACCACTGCCGCACCGAGCATTGCCTTGAAAATCAGATCCACGTCGTTCTCGCTTAATGGCTCAGGCCGTATTTTTTCACTTTGTCGAACAGCGTGGTCTTGGCCATGCCCAGTTCCAGGCTGGCCTGGGTCAGGTTGCCGCCGCTGCGTTGCAGGGCGTCGCTGAGCAGGTTGCGTTCGAACGCTTCCACCGCTTCGGCGAACGCCAGTCCCTGGCCCGCGCTGCCCGCACCGGTTTTCTTGAACGCCGGCAGACCGAGGGCAAAACGCTCGGCGACGTTGCGCAGTTCGCGCACGTTGCCCGGCCAGTCGTGGCTCATCAGGCTCGACAGGGTCTGGTTGTCCAGCTCCGGCAGCGCGCGGTCGAAGCGCAGGGCTGATTGCTGGGTGAAGTGTTCGAACAGTTGCAGGATGTCTTCGCGGCGCTCGCGCAGGGGCGGCAGTTCCAGCGTCACCACGTTGAGGCGGTAGTACAAGTCGCTGCGAAATTCCCCGGCCTTGCTCGATTCGTCGAGGTCGGATTTGGTGGCCGCAATCACCCGGCAATCCACCGCCACGCTCTGGTTCGAGCCGAGGCGTTCAAGGGTGCGTTCCTGCAACACCCGCAGCAGTTTTATCTGCAACGGCAGCGGCATGCTTTCCACTTCGTCGAGGAACAGCGTGCCGCCGTCGGCGTGTTCGATCTTGCCGATCCGCCGTTTGCCGGCGCCGGTGAAGGCGTTGGCTTCGTGGCCGAAGATTTCGCTTTCGAACAGGTTTTCCGGCAGACCGCCGCAGTTCAGCGCGACGAACTGTTTGGTATGACGACGGCTGAAATCGTGCAGGCAGCGGGCGACCAGTTCCTTGCCGGTGCCGGTTTCGCCTTCGATCAGCACGTTGGCCGAGGTGTCGGCGACGTTGGCGATCAGTTCGCGCAGGTTCTGCATGGCCGGCGAACGGCCGATGATTCGCCCTTCAAGGGAATCGCGCTCGGCCAGTTGCCGGCGCAGGGACGAGACCTCGCGATTCAGGCTGCGTTGTTCCAGCGCGCGGCGGGCCACATCGACCAAACGCTCAGGGGAGAACGGTTTTTCCATGAAGTCGTAGGCGCCTTTCTGCATCGCGCCGACGGCCATGGAGATGTCGCCGTGTCCGGTGATCAGCACCACCGGCAGGCTGCGGTCGCGTTGCTTGAGCCGGGTCAGCAGTTCCAGGCCGTCGATGCCCGGCAGGCGAATGTCGCTGATGACGATCCCGGCGAAGTTGTCGCCGACCTGCTCCAGCGCCTCTTCGGCACTGCCCACGCCGATGCAGGGGATGTCTTCGAGGGTCAGCGCCTGCTGGCAGCCGAGCAGCACATGGGGATCGTCTTCGACGATCAGCACACTAAGGTCGTTGTTCATATTGGCTCGGCAGGAATAGGGCTTACCAACGGTAAACTGAGGACGAAGGTGGTACCACCGCTGGCCGGGTGTTCGACACCCAGATGCCCGCCAGTGGCGGCGGCCAGGCTGGCCGACAGGGTCAGGCCGAGGCCCAGGCCCTGTTCGCCGGGCTTGGTGGTGAAGAACGGTTCGAACAGGTGCTTGCGCGCTTCAGCGTCGATGCCGTGGCCGTTGTCGCGCACCCGCAGGCGATATTTTCCGTTGAATTCTTCGCCTTCCAGCCACAGCTCCGGCAGCGGTTGCGCCTGCATGGCGTCGAGGGCGTTGCCGATCAGGTTGACCAGAATCTGCTCCAGGCGGGTCTGATCGATCTGCACCTGCACATCGTCGAACTGGCGATGCAGTTGCAGGGAAGCACTTTCGACACGGGCGCCGAGCACTTGCAGCGCGGCATCCACCGCTTTGCCGAGGCTGGCGCGGCCCTTGTCGTCGCCGCGCCGGGCGAAGGACCGCAGGCTGGCGGTGATCCGGCCCATGCGGTCGATCAGCTCGTTGATGGTCTTGAGGTTGGTGCTGGCGACATCGAGCTGGCCGCGCTCAAGGAAGCGGATGGTGTTGCCCGACAGCGTGCGCATCGCCGCCAGCGGCTGGTTCAGTTCGTGGGCGATGCTGGTCGACATCTGGCCGATGGCCGCGAGTTTGCCGGCCTGCACCAGTTCGTCCTGGGCGCGGCGCAACGTCTCTTCGGCCTGACGCCGTTCGCGGATCTGACTCTTGAGCCGGTCGTTGCTGGCACGCAGGTCGGCGGTGCGTTCGGTAATCCGACGTTCCAGCTGATTGTTGGCTTCCTGCAGGGCTTCGCGGGCAGCGAGGCGGGTGGCGATGACCTTGCGCCGTTCGTTCCAGGCGATCAGCAGGAACGCCACCAAGGCAAACGCCACGGCCACCAGAATCCCCTGATTGATCGCCTCGCGCCGCAGATCCTGCAACGGGGTGAGCAGGGTGAAATTCCACGGGGTATCACTCAGCGGCCGGGTTTGCGCCAGGTAGCTGATGTTTTCTTCATCGCGGTCCTGTTGGCTCGGCACTTCGCTGTTGGCCGGGAAGGTGAGTTTTTCAACGCCTTCGGACAGGGTTTCCCGGGCCAGCGGTTGCAGCTCGTTCAGCGGGAACCAGTAGTACTGCAGGCTGCGGGCGAGTTTTTCCTTGGTCTCGTCGCTCAGCGGTACGACTGATTTCAGGCGCCGCGCCGGGTCGCTGGACAGAATGATAATGCCGTTTTCATCGCTGACGAACGCTTCCAGGCGCGCTCGCTGCCAGCGTTCTTCCATGGCTTCCAGGCGCACCTTGACCACCGCGACGCCGATGATCTTGCCGTGTTCTTCGAGGCCGTGGGCCAGGTAATAACCGGGTTCGCCGTTGGTGCTGCCGATCCCGTAGAAACGTCCGGGCTGGCCGCGCACGGCATTCTGAAAGTAGGCGCGGAACGACAGGTCTTCCCCTAGGTAGCTGTCGACGTCGCGCCAGTTGCTGGTGGCCATGACGCGGCCGGTGGTGTCCATGACGTAGATGGCCCGACTGCGGCTGCGCCGGTTCAGGCCTTCAAGGTAATCGTTGACCGTTTGCCGGTGTTCCGGGGTCGGGTCGCCGAGCAACTGCGAAACGCTCGATTCGAGTTCCAGCAGGCTGGGCAGGTAGGTGTATTTGCTGATCTCGCTTTCGACCGCGCGGGCGTGCAGTTCCAGCTGGCGCTGGCCGTTTTCGCCGAGGCTGCGGATGCCGAAATGTTCGCTGGTCCAGAAGCCGATGTAGCCCAGTCCGATCATCAGGGCGATGACCAGCGGCGGCAGGAACAGGTGGCGGATCAGACGGGGTTTCACGGCAAGTGATGGCGGCGTGGCGCGATAGAGAGAGGGGTCGCATTTCATCACAGATGCCTTGGGTCAACCACAACACAAATCTCAGGATCATCATCGATTCAATGTGGGAGCGGGCTTGCTCGCGAAAGCGGTGGGGCAGACAACGATGATGTTGAAAGTGCCGGCCCCTTCGCGAGCAAGCCCGCTCCCACAGTTGGGGAGCGGTGTGTGGTTTTAGTGCTGCAGGATTTTCTCGAGGAAATGCTGCGCGCGTTCGGAGCGAGCATTGATGTCGCCGAAGAATTCCTCTTTCGGGCAGTCTTCGATGATCTTGCCGGCGTCCATGAAGATCACGCGGTCGGCCACTTTGCGGGCGAAGCCCATTTCGTGGGTCACGCACATCATGGTCATGCCTTCGTGGGCGAGTTGCACCATCACGTCGAGCACTTCGTTGACCATTTCCGGGTCCAGCGCCGAGGTCGGTTCGTCGAACAGCATGACGATCGGGTCCATCGCCAGCGCACGGGCGATCGCCACACGCTGTTGCTGACCGCCGGACAGTTGGCCGGGGTGCTTGTGGGCGTGAGCCGACAGGCCGACGCGCTCAAGCAGTTGCAGGCCCTTCTTGGTCGCCTCTTCCTTGCTGCGGCCCAGCACCTTGATCTGCGCGATGGTCAGGTTTTCGGTGATGGTCAGGTGCGGGAACAGTTCGAAATGCTGGAACACCATGCCGACGCGCGAGCGCAGTTTCGGCAGGTTGGTCTTCGGATCGGCAATCGATGTGCCGTCGACCACGATGTCGCCTTTTTGGAACGGCTCCAGTGCGTTGACGCACTTGATCAGGGTCGACTTGCCCGAACCCGACGGGCCGCAGACCACGATCACTTCACCCTTTTTGACCTCGGTGCTGCAATCGGTCAGCACCTGGAAGTCCCCATACCACTTGTTGATGTTCTTGATAGAGATCATACGGCGAACCTTTTTTGCAGACGCTTGACCAGCTGCGAGGCGGCAAAGCTGATGGTGAAGTACACGAGACCTGCGAAGATCAGGAACTCATTCGAGCGGCCAATGATGTCGCCACTGGCGCGCGAGGCGTTGAGGAAGTCCACCAGGCCCACGGTGTAGACCAGCGACGTGTCCTGGAACAGGATGATGCTCTGCTGCAGCAGCAGTGGGGTCATCTTGCGGAACGCCTGGGGCAGGATGATCAGGCGCATCATCTGGCCGTAGGTCATGCCCAGTGCCTGGGCGGCGCCCATCTGGCCTTTCGGGATCGACTGCACGCCGGCCCGGACGATTTCGCAGAAGTAGGCTGCTTCGAACATCATGAACGCCACGATGCACGAGGTGAACGCACCGATCGGGGTGTCTTCGCCGGTGATCCAGCGCAGCACGAACGGCACTGCCAGGTAGAACCAGGTGATCACCAGCAGCAGCGGGATCGAACGGAAATAGTTGACGTACGCGCCGGCGATGCTCGACAGCAGTTTGCTGTGGGACAGGCGCATCAGCGCAAGGATGGTGCCGAGGATGATCCCGCCGACCACGCCCAGCGCCATCAGCTTGAGGGTCATCAGCATGCCGTTCCACAGGCCGGGAATGGCCGGAACGATGCCACTGAAATCGAATTCCATTATTTACCCCCCACGGAGATCAGGCCGGGCACGGCGACTTTCTTCTCGACCATGCGCATCAGCAGCATCAGGCTCATGTTCAGGGTGAAATAGATCAGGGTCGCCAGGGTGAAGGCTTCAAACAGGTTGGCCGAAAACTCGGCGGTCTGTTTGGTTTGCGCCAGCAGTTCCATCAGACCGATCAGCGAGGCCACGGAGGAGTTCTTGAACACGTTCAAAAATTCCGAGGTGAGCGGCGGAATGATGATCCGGTAGGCCTGGGGCAGCAGCACGTTCCAGTAAATCTGCGGCAGCTTGAAACCCATGGCGCGGGCGGCGGATTCCTGGCCGCGCGGCAGCGCCTGGATACCGGTGCGAACCTGTTCGCAGACCCGGGCGGCGGTGAACAGGCCCAAGCAGACGACAACGCTCAGGTAGGCCGAGGTGGTCGGGTTCAGGTCCTGCTTGTACCAGTCCTGCAGGTTCTGCGGCAGCATGTCGGGTACCAGGAAGTACCAGATGAACAGCTGAACCAGCAGCGGCACGTTGCGGAACAGTTCGACGTAGCAGGTCGCGATGCCCGCCACGATGCGGTTCGGCACGGTGCGCATGATGCCCAGCAGCGAGCCCAGCAACAGGGCAATGATCCAGGCCACGACGGCGATGGCGATGGTCCAGCCCAGGCCGGAAATGAACCAGTCGAGATAGGTCTCGCTGCCCACGCCGGTGGACTTGAAGAACACGCCCCAGTCCCAGTTGTAATTCATTAGGGTCTCCCCTCGATTCGATCGATGTACAAGTGCCCGCCTGGGGAAGATCCTTTCCCGTCTGACATTGAACGTCAGGCACACGCGATCGGCTCGAAAACCACCGGGTCGAGTGTTCCAGTTGAAACCAGCAGGTATTAACTGTCGCCCGAGGGAGGATTGGCTCCCTCAGGTGACAAGGTTAGATCAGTGTCAGATTTTTACGTCTGGCGCAGGCTTGTCGCTCGGATTGGCGATCAGCTCTTTAACCTTTTCGCTCATCGGGAAGTTCAGGTTCAGACCCTTCGGCGGGATCGGGCTTTCGAACCACTTGCTGTAGATCTTGTTGATCTCGCCGGACTTGTAGAGCGCGACGATGGCGTCGTCTACAGCCTTCTTGAAGGCCGGGTCGTCTTTGCGAACCATGCACGCGTAGGCTTCAAAGGACTGTGGAGTACCGGTGATGACCCAGTCGTCCGGCTTCTTGGCCTTGGCTTCTTCGCCGGCCAGCAGGGCGTCGTCCATCATGAAGGCGACAGCGCGGCCGCTCTCCAGCATCTGGAAGGATTCACCGTGGTCCTTGGCGGAGATGACGTTCATGCCCATCTGCTTGTCGGCGTTCATCGCTTTGATGATGCGCTCGGAGGTGGTGCCGGCGGTGGTCACGACGTTCTTGCCTTTCAGATCGGCGAAGTCGGCGTAGGACGGCTTGCCTTCCTTGTCTTTCTTGACCAGCAGGCGGGTGCCGATTTCGAAGATGTTGACGGTGAAGTCGACTTGCTGGGCGCGTTCGGCGTTGTTGGTGGTGGAGCCGCACTCGATGTCCACGGTGCCGTTCTGCACCAGAGGAATACGGGTTTGCGAGGTGACCAGGTTGTACTTGGCGTTCAGGTCAGGCTTGTTCAGGTCTTTTTTCAGGGCTTCGACGATAGCGACCTGAATGTCGTGGGAGTAGCCCACAGGTTTGCCCGAAGCATCGGCGATGTAGGAGAAGGGAATGGAGCTGTCACGATGCCCGAGGGTGATGGTGCCCGAGTCGTTGATCTTCTTAAGGGTGCCGGTGAGTTCGGCAGCGAAAACTGGTGTGCTGATCAGAGCGGCAGCAATGGCTGCGCCCAGGATATGGGGAACGATGCGCATCAAATTTTCCTCGACATTGTTTTTTTTATGGAGCCGGTTGAGCGGGCCCTTTGTACTTCGAATGCCTGACGGCTCCTGTTGTGTTGGCGCAACAGGCATTCGTCGAAGGAGTGTAGAGCATGAGTCGTGCCAGACCAGTTGCAACAAGTTAACTGGTTGATTTTGTTGGTGATTAAAGTTTTGTGATGGTGTTTTTCAGCGTTTGTGATCCGGTAATCCGAACCGACCGACGGGTCTTGTTCGGAAAACCGAACGTCTTCATTGCACCTTGTTTCAGCCTGAATGCAAAAAGCCCCTGAATCTTTCGATTCAGGGGCTTCTTGTTCAACGACAAATGAATCAGGCCGCTTCAATCTTGCTGCGGTTCTGCTCGACCTTGTTCAGGTACGCCGCCAGTCGCTCTTGTTCGGCCGGCGTGGTGAACAGGCCCAGTTTGCTGCGACGCCACAGGATGTCGTGCGCCGTGGTGGCCCACTCTTCGCTGCACAGGTAATCGACTTCACGGGTGTAGAGCCCGCCGCCGATGTGTTCGCCCATGTCGGCCAGGGTGTCGACGCCTTCGAGCATGCGCCAGGTGCGGCTGCCGTAGGTGGTGGCCCAGCGGCGGGCGATTTCGGTCGGAACCCAGTCGAACTTGTCGCGGATCAGCGCGCTCAGGGCTTGTGGCGTGGTCATGTCCTCGCCGCCAGGCAAGGTGGCGGTGGCCGTCCAGCTCGGGCGCATCTGGGTGAAGAACGGCATCAGCTGCGCCATCGCCGACTCGGCGAGCTTGCGGTAGGTGGTCAGCTTGCCGCCGAACACCGACAGCAGCGGAGCTTCTTCAGTGCTGCCGGACAGCGCGAGGGTGTAGTCGCGGGTCACGGCCGAAGGATTGTCGGACTCGTCGTTGCACAGCGGACGTACGCCCGAGTAGGTGTGCAGGATGTCGTCACGGCTGATCTGCTTCTTGAAGTGGGCGTTGACCACTTTGAGCAGGTAATCGGTTTCGCCGTCGGTGATCGCCACTTTGGCCGGATCGCCAGTGTACTCGCGGTCGGTGGTGCCGATGAGGGTCAGGTTGTTCAGGTACGGAATGGTGAAAACGATGCGCTGATCTTCGTTTTGCAGGATGTGCGCGTGATCGCCTTCGTACAGCTTCGGCACGATGATGTGGCTGCCCTGGATCAGACGGATGCCGTACGGCGATTCCATCTTCAGGTCGTCACGGATGAACTTGGCGACCCACGGGCCGGCGGCGTTCACCAGGGCTTTGGCGGTGATCGAAAACAGGCTGCCGTCGGCTCGTTCCAGGTTCAGGTGCCACAGGCCCTTGGCGCGACGGGCGCTGACGCAACGGGTCTGGGTGTGAATGTGCGCGCCTTTTTCACGGGCGGCCATGGCGTTCAGAACCACGAGGCGGGCGTCGTCGACCCAGCAGTCGGAGTATTCGAAGCCTTTGCTGATTTCGCTTTTCAGCGCGCTGTCGGCGCCGAACTTCAGGCTTTTGGAGCCAGCCAGTTTTTCGCGCTTGCCGAGGTGGTCATAAAGGAACAGGCCCGCGCGGATCATCCACGCCGGGCGCAGGTGCGGGCGGTGCGGCAGCACGAAACGCATCGGCTTGACGATGTGCGGGGCCTTGGCCAGCAGCACTTCGCGTTCGGCCAGGGCTTCGCGCACCAGACGGAATTCGTAATGTTCGAGGTAGCGCAGGCCACCGTGGATCAGCTTGCTGCTGGCCGACGAGGTGTGGCTGGCCAGGTCGTCCTTTTCGCAAAGGAACACCGAAAGACCGCGACCGGCGGCATCCGCTGCGATCCCCACGCCATTGATCCCGCCGCCAATGACGGCGAGGTCGTAGATCTCGGAGATAGGGGGCGTACGCAAGGTAGAGGTGGACATCGGCTGGCCTCGGGCTCTTTTGATTTTCTGTCTTGGAAATCGAACATGAATGTTCATTTGCGAAAATGGTAGCCCATAAAGACGCGCGCAGCCAGTCGACTTCGATTGAAAAAACTCATCGAAGGGCGGCGAAAAGAAAATATTCGAACATCAGATGCGCATAAGGCGCCCATGAAGGCGCCTTATGCGTGAGGAGGGTTAAACGACTTCCAGACGAATCTTGTGCTGACTCAGCAGTTGCGCCAAGGCCGGCACCGGCTGCTGATCGGTCACCAGACAATCGATCAGGCTGATCGGACCGAGGCGGATCATCGCGTTACGGCCGAACTTGCTGGAGTCCGCCGCCAGGATTACCTGCCGGGCATTGGCGATGATTGCCTGGGACACCCGCACTTCCTGGTAATCGAAATCGAGCAGGCTGCCGTCTTCGTCGATGCCGCTGATGCCCACCAGTGCAAAGTCGACCTTGAACTGGTTGATGAAGTCCACGCTCGCCTGGCCCACCACGCCGCCGTCGCGACGCACATTGCCGCCGGTCAGCAGCACATCGAAATCATCCTTGGCGCTGAGCATCGAAGCGACGTGCAGGTTGTTGGTGATGATCTTCAGGTGGCTGTGATTGAGCAGGGCGCGGGCAATCGATTCGGTGGTGGTGCCGATGTTGATGAACAGCGAGGCGTGATCGGGAATCTGTGCGGCGATGGCTTCGCCGATGCGTTGCTTTTCATCGCGCATCTGATCGGCGCGCATCGCATAGGCGGTGTTTTCGACACTGGAATCATAAGCGGCGCCGCCGTGGTAGCGACGCAGCAGATTGGCTTCCGCCAGTTGATTGATATCGCGGCGGATGGTTTGCGGGGTAACAACGAACAGCGTGGCCATTTCCTCGATGCTCACATAGCCGCGTTCGCGGACCAGCTCGAGGATTTGCTGCTGACGGGGAGGCAGATTCATGGGGCTTCCTTTGGGCTGCCGTGCAAAATTTGCCCATGATGCCGCAGGAATCCGCTCCCGACCAGTTACATGCCGTTACCAGTCCTCAGACTGGCTTATTCAGCGTCCTCACGTTCCCAGTCACGGGTACGGCTGACGGCTTTTTTCCAGCCTTTATACAGCTTCTCTTTTGCCGCTTCGTCCAGGCTCGGTTCGAACTCGCGCTCGATCACTGCCTTGCCGCGCAGTTCTTCCAGGCTGCCCCAGAACCCGCACGCCAGACCGGCCAGGTAAGCTGCGCCCAGCGCCGTGGTTTCGCGCATTTTCGGACGCTCGACCTGAGTGCCGAGGATGTCGGCCTGGAACTGCATGAGGAAATTGTTCGCCACTGCACCGCCGTCCACGCGCAGAGCCTTGAGGCGTTCGCCGGAGTCCTGTTGCATGGCGTCGAGGACGTCGCGGGTCTGGTAGGCAATCGATTCCAGCGCCGCGCGGATGATGTGATCCACACGCACGCCACGGGTCAGGCCGAACAGGGCGCCACGGGCATACGGGTCCCAGTAGGGAGCGCCGAGGCCGGTGAAGGCTGGCACCAGATAGACGCCGTTGCTGTCCTTCACTTTATTGGCGAAGTATTCGGTGTCGTGGGCGTCGTTGACGATTTTCAGTTCATCGCGCAGCCACTGTACGGTCGAACCGCCGTTGAACACGGCGCCTTCCAGTGCGTAAGCCACTTCGCCGCGCGGGCCGCAAGCGATAGTGGTAAGCATGCCGTGCTGGGATTTCACCGCTTTGTCGCCGGTGTTCATCAGCAGGAAGCAACCGGTGCCGTAGGTGTTTTTCGCCTGGCCCGGCTCGACGCACATCTGGCCGAACAGCGCGGCCTGCTGGTCGCCGGCGATACCGCCGATGGCGATACCGCTTTTGGTGCGACCGTAGATTTCCGAGGAGGCTTTGACTTCCGGCAGCATCTCGCGCGGGATGTCGAGGATCTCCAGCATCTTCGCGTCCCACTCCAGGGTGTGGATGTTGAAGAGCATGGTGCGCGAGGCGTTGGTGTAGTCGGTGACGTGCACTTTGCCGCCAGTAAATTTCCAGATCAGCCAGCTGTCGACGGTGCCGAACAGCAGTTCGCCGTTGCGCGCACGTTCACGGCTGCCTTCGACGTTGTCGAGGATCCATTTCAGCTTGGTGCCGGAGAAGTACGGGTCGGTGACCAGGCCGGTGGTGTCGCGGATGTAGTCTTCATGCCCGTCGCGCTTGAGCTGCTGGCAGATCTCGGTACTGCGGCGGCATTGCCAGACGATCGCGTTGTACACCGGGCGGCCGGTGGTCTTGTCCCAGACCACAGTGGTTTCACGCTGGTTGGTGATGCCGATGGCGGCGACCTGATCGTGATGCAGACCGGCCTGGGCCAGCGCTTCGACCATCACCGCGCTCTGGGTGGCGAAGATTTCCATCGGGTCGTGTTCGACCCAACCGGCTTGCGGGTAATGCTGGGCGAATTCCCGTTGTGCGGTGCAGACCACGTTCGCGTCGCGGTCGAAAATGATCGCGCGGGAGCTGGTCGTACCCTGATCGAGGGCAATGATGTAGTTCTTATTCTGAATGTCGGTCATGTCGATTGCCTTGGACGAAATAAGGGAGAGTGGGCCGTGGCGCGGGCTCTATAAGGGCAGGAGCCCGCGCCGACTGTTTCAAGAAGTTCTTGGTTTGCCGTCAATGGCCGGTTCTGCATCCTTTGTAGCAGGTGTGGCGCCGGTCAGGTGACGGGCAATCAGCCCGCGATACCCGGCAGCGCCGAGGCAGGCACCGACAATCGGTGCAAAAATCGGAATCAGGAAGTACGGGATTTCACGTGCGCCGGTGAAGGAAATTTCACCCCAGCCGGCGAAGAAAGTCATCAGTTTCGGACCGAAGTCCCGGGCCGGGTTCATCGCGAAACCGGTCAGCGGGCCCATCGAACTGCCGATCACGGCAATCAGCAGACCGATCAGCAGCGGCGCCAGCGGGCCTTTCGGCAAGCCGTTGTTGTCGTCGGTCAGGGACATGATCACGCCCATCAGGATCGCGGTGATGATCATCTCGACCAGAAACGCCTGGGCAGTCGACAGCGCCGGGTTCGGGAAGGTGGAGAAGACCGACGCCAGTTCGAGGCTGGCTTCAGTGCCGCGAACCATATGGTGAGTTTGTTCGTAATCGAAGAACAGGTTGCTGTACAGCGTGTAAACCAACAGCGCGCCGCAGAAGGCGCCGGCGATCTGGGCCAGAATGTAGAACGGCAGTTTGCGTTTTTCGAAGTCGGCGAAAATGCTCAGGGCAATACTCACGGCAGGGTTCAGATGCGCGCCGGAAACGCCGGCGGTGAGGTAGATCGCCATGCTGACGCCGACGCCCCAGATGATGCTGATTTCCCACAGACCGAAGCTGGCGCCCGCGACCTTGAGCGCGGCGACACAACCCGTACCGAAAAAGATCAGGAGTGCAGTACCCAGAAACTCGGCCAGGCACTGGCTCGAGAGCGAAGGTTGCTGTAACGCAGTTGTCATTGAAAACCTCGGTTTTTGTTGTTGTCTGGCGCGCTGCCGACAGGGCAAGGCGCGATTTTCGCCGAGGCAGGATCCCCATCCTGTTCCCGGTTTACTGCTGGGTGCTGCGATGACGATAATTCTTACATTATTCAGATTCGAAAAAATATAGACAAGAAACAAACCTGTCAAAGGTCGAAAGTGAACCGTCAGTCACAAATAAACTATCAGTCACGTGAATGATCCTGCGGGTCACCCCGTCTGCGCGGCTGTTGTCGGCCCGCAAACCCCGGGAAACGTGGCGCGTGGTAGAGCCTTTTGCACAGCGATGGCCTAAAATCCGTCGCAGGATTTTTTGCCACTGCCGAGCCCGGAGCTGCCATGACCCCTGCGTTGGACTTGTTGAAAAAAGTTCGTGCCGAACATCGCGTGCACAGTTACGAACATGACCCGAAGGCCGCGTCGTATGGCTTGGAGGCCGCAGAAAAACTGGGGCTTGAGCCGGCGCAGGTGTTCAAGACGCTGCTCGCGGCCAGTGAGAAGGGTGAGTTGCTGGTGGCCGTCGTGCCGGTCGTCGGAAGTCTCGACCTCAAGGGGCTTGCCCACGCCGCCGGCGTGAAAAAAGTCGAGATGGCCGACCCGGCCGCCGCGCAGCGTTCCACCGGTTACCTGCTGGGCGGCATCAGCCCGCTGGGGCAGAAAAAACGCCTGCGTACCTTCATCGATAATTCGGCCCAGCCTTTTGCGACCATTTATGTCAGCGCCGGTCGGCGCGGGCTGGAAGTGGAGCTGGCACCGGCGGTCTTGGCAGAACACACCCAGGCGAAATTTGCCGACATCGGTCGCCCTTGACGTCTGTATGAAGAAAATTGGCCGGTACTGTCACTGGCGCTGATCCGGCCGGCGCTGCATGCTCGTTCGACTGACACAGGGAGAAGGTTATGCAGCTCGAGTTTCATCAGGTCGACGCGTTCAGTGATCGGCCGTTCAGTGGTAATCCGGCGATGGTCTATCGGCTCGACGCGTGGCTCGCGGATGAACTGATGCAGAAGATCGCCGCCGAGCACAATCTGGCGGAAACCGCATTTCTGGTGCGCGAAGGGCAGGCGTGGCACATCCGCTGGTTCACGCCGACCACCGAGGTGCCGCTGTGCGGTCACGCAACCCTGGCCAGCGCCTATGTGCTGTTCGAGATCTATAAGGAAAACGCCGAGCGTCTGGACTTCACCTGCAAGTCCGGGCCGTTGAGCGTCAGCCGCGAAGGTGGCCGGTTGTGGCTGGATTTCCCGGCCATCGAAGCGGTGGAGAAAGGCGTCACCGTGGAGATCGAGCGGGCGCTGAATGTCCAGGCAGTGGATGTTCTGAGTTCCAACGAGCTGTTCGTGGTGCTGGAGTCCGAGCAGGCAGTGCTTGATTGCCAGCCGGACATGGTCGCTCTCGCCAAGCTGCCGTGGTTGGGCGCCATCGTCACCGCCCGGGGCAATCAGCATGACTTCGTCTCGCGTTATTTCGCTCCGGCCATCGGCATCAATGAAGACCCGGTGACCGGCTCGACCCATTGCAGCCTGATTCCGTACTGGTCGAAACGCCTGGGCAAAACCAGCCTCACTGCATGCCAGCGTTCGGCGCGAGGCGGTGAGCTGTTTTGTCGGCTGGAAGGCGAGCGGGTGAAGATCGGCGGGAATGCGACGCTGGTGGCCAGCGGCACATTGATGCTGGGTTGAAGCCAAAAAAACAAGGGAGCCATCAGGCTCCCTCATTGTTTGTCTGCAAATCAGTGCGCGGTGCTGAAACGGCGAACGCCGTTTTCCCCCGCCGGAATCTGCGCAGCGGTGCTGCCGGAGGCCTGGAACAGCACCAGATGTTCCGCTGCCACACGAATCCCGACATCCGCACCTACCTGATGGTCGGCATGGCTCGGGAAGATCGATTCCAGCTGTGCGCCGGTCGGCAGTTGCAGGCGATACAAGGTCGAGGCGCCGAGGAAGGTCTTGCCGACGATCCGCGCTTTCAAACCACTGTCCGGCGCGTAAACGATGTCGTCCGGACGCAGCAGCACATCTACCGCCCCACCGATCGGCCAGGTGTAGGCGCGATTGCCGCGCAGTTCACCGAGTTCTGTCTGCACCGATTCCGGGCTGCGGAGCTGGCCACGAATGAAGTAACCCTGACCGATGAAGCTGGCCACAAACGGTGTCGCCGGTTCGTGGTAGAGGTTGTACGGCGTATCCCACTGCTCCAGCCGGCCTTCCTTGAACACGCCGACGTGATCGCTGACGGCAAAGGCTTCTTCCTGGTCGTGAGTCACCAGAATCGCGCTGGTGCCACGTGCCTTGAGGATGTCGCGGACTTCGTGGCTGAGCTTGCGACGCAACTCGCCATCGAGGTTGGAGAACGGCTCGTCGAGCAGCAACAGTTGCGGCTCCGGCGCCAGGGCGCGGGCGAGGGCGACACGTTGTTGCTGGCCGCCGGACAACTCGTGGGGGAAGCGTTTGCCGAGGTTCTTCAGGTTGACCAGTTCCAGCAGTTCTTCGGTGACGCGCTCCTTGTTCGGGTGCTTGCGGATGCCGAAGGCGATGTTGTCCGCGACACTCAGGTGCGGGAACAGCGCGTAATCCTGGAACACCATGCCGATCCGGCGTTTTTCCGGGGCGAGGGTGAAACCGGCGCTGGAGATCACTTCACCGCCGAGAGAGATTTCCCCTTCGTGCACCGGTTCGAAACCGGCAATCGCGCGCAGGGTGGTGGTCTTGCCGCAACCGGACGAGCCGAGCAGGCAGCCGATGTCGCCGGCGTTGAGGTGCAGATTGAGGTTCTGCACCACACGTTGATCTTGATAGCCGCAAGCGAGGTTGCGCAGGTTCAGCAGTAATTCATGGCTCATGCGTGGTGATATGCCGGTTCTACAAGGAACTCGAGCAGGGCCTTCTGTGCGTGGAGACGGTTTTCTGCCTGATCCCAGGCGACGGAGCGCGGGTCATCGAGCAGGTCGAGACTGATTTCTTCACCGCGGTGAGCGGGAAGGCAGTGCAGGAATAACACGTCCTCGGCCGCCAGGTCGAGCAGGGCACGGGTGACCTGGTATGGCGCGAACAGTTTGAGGCGCTTTGCGGTTTCCTCTTCCTGACCCATGGAGGTCCAGACGTCGGTGCTCACCAGATGCGCGCCGCGCACGGCGTCTTGCGGGTCGCGGACGATGGTCACGCGGTCACCGGCCTTGGCCACGAACTCAGGATTTGGCTCATAGCCTTCCGGGCAGGCCACGCGCAACTGGAAGTCGAACTGGATGGCCGCTTCTATATAGCTGTTGCACATGTTGTTGCCGTCGCCGATCCAGGCCACGGTCTTGCCCTGGATCGAGCCGCGGTGCTCGAGGAAGGTTTGCATGTCGGCCAGCAACTGGCACGGGTGCAGGTCATCGGACAGGCCGTTGATCACCGGCACGCGGGAGTTGGCAGCAAATTCGGTCAGGGTGCTGTGGGCAAAGGTGCGGATCATCACTGCGTCGAGCATGCTCGACATGACGATGGCGCAGTCGCCGATCGGCTCGCCACGGCCCAGTTGGGTGTCGCGCGGTGACAGAAAGATTGCCTGGCCGCCGAGCTGGATCATGCCGGCCTCGAAGGAGATCCGGGTGCGGGTCGAGGATTTCTCGAAGATCATCCCCAGGACGCGGTTTTTCAGAGGCTCGAACAGTACGCCGCGGTTACGCAGGTCCTTGAGCTCAACGCCTCGACGGATCACGCTGACCAGCTCTTCGGGCGTGCAATCCATCAGGGAGAGAAAGTGCCTTGCGCTCATCATTGACTACCTTTTTGCTACAAACCGCAGATGCTCAAAGCCTTGTTTATCGGAACAACGGGCGAGACCTGCGGCGTAAGCCGCACGGGGGCGACGAAATAGGGGGAGGCGCGATATTGACACTAAATGTCGCGTTTTTCCAATAGGCTACGGTTTTTGCAGAAATGCGCCGGGGTGATAACAGCGCGAACACTGTGATTTCCGGTCAGTTTTCGAGAGGGCAACGAGGCATTTGTACACTGGCCCCACCGGGCTTGGCAATCAGGCGCGGCGGGGATGGCACAGCTCTGGTCGGTTTGTGACCGGTGAGCCATCGGTTCGCTTGGTCGGATGCGCAGGTTGAAACATTTGCTAAAGCAAAGTGCTGGGTTATAAATAAATCACGAGCGACGCAGGAAGCCTCCGCATGGAATCGAAAGAAAAACTGTTAATGGAACTGCTGGGCCACACGGCACGCTCATTGACCCACCTCACCGCGTCGATGACCTCGATGTCCTTCGAACTGCTGCGCAGCGACGACGACGTGGTCAAGGCCGCCAGCCGGCAGATGATCGACCGCATGGCGACCATCAGCGCCGGGCTCGACGAGCATTGGCGACTGATCGGCGAGCTCACCGGCGTCCACGTCGCCCATGAGCAGATCGAGACCATTCAGGAAATCCAGCTGGCCGCGCCGCCACAGCTTCCGGCGAACTGACGCGTCTATCGGCGGGCCTGATGGCCGCCGATTCACAAGACGAAC
The DNA here is from genome assembly GCF_030344995.1 of Pseudomonas fluorescens. Classification (GTDB taxonomy): domain Bacteria; phylum Pseudomonadota; class Gammaproteobacteria; order Pseudomonadales; family Pseudomonadaceae; genus Aquipseudomonas; species Aquipseudomonas fluorescens_BF. The sequence goes on along the minus strand of NZ_CP128260.1, from coordinate 5,269,225 downwards.
GTCGCTGGCGCTGCATCGGGTCGCGGGCCATAGTTTTGTTCCCGCAGGCGTGATTGCCTGCCCAGAACAAGACAGAGACTGGCCATGACCAAGACTCTCCATCACCGTGCCTGCCACCTGTGCGAAGCCATCTGCGGCTTGACCATCGAAACCACCGAAACCGACGGCCAGGTGCAGATCACCTCGATCAAGGGCGATGCCCTGGACACGTTCAGTCGCGGGCACATCTGCCCCAAGGCCGTCGCGCTGCAAGATATCCAGAACGATCCGGATCGCCTGCGCCAGCCGATGCGCCGGGTCGGCAGCGAATGGCTGCCCATCGAGTGGGACGATGCGTTCGAGCTGGTCGCCGAAAAACTCTCGGCCATTCAGGAGCGTCACGGGCAGAACGCGGTTGCCGTGTATCAGGGCAACCCCAGCGTGCATAACTACGGGCTGATGACCCACAGCAATTACTTCCTCGGCCTGTTGAAAACCCGCAACCGCTATTCGGCGACGTCGGTCGATCAACTGCCCCATCACCTGACCAGCTATCTGATGTACGGCCACGGCTTGTTGCTGCCGATTCCGGACATCGATCACACCGATTTCATGTTGATCCTGGGCGGCAATCCGCTGGCGTCCAACGGCAGCATCATGACCGTGCCGGATGTCGAGAAGCGTCTGAAGGCGATCCAGGCCCGGGGCGGCAAAGTGGTGGTGGTCGATCCACGGCGCAGCGAGACGGCGGCGATGGCCGACCAGCATTTGTTCGTGCGTCCGGGTGGCGATGCGGCGTTGCTGTTTGGTGTGCTCAACACGCTGTTCGATGAGGGGCTGGCTCGAGGCAGTCATCTGCCGGTGGATGGACTGGAAGAAGTCCGCGCGGCGGTGGCGGATTTCACCGCCGAAGCCATGAGCCCGTTGTGCGCCGTTTCCGCCGAACAGATCCGCCAGTTGGCCCGGGATTTTGCCGCTGCGCCAAGCGCCGTTTGTTATGGCCGGATGGGCGTTTCGACCCAGGCCTTCGGCACGCTGTGCCATTGGGTCGTGCAACTGATCAATCTGGTGACCGGCAACCTCGACCGAGTCGGCGGTGCCTTGTGCACCGAGCCAGCGGTGGATCTGGTGGCCTCGACTTCGGGCGGGCACTTCAATAAATGGCAGAGCCGCGTGTCGGGGCGGCCTGAGTACGGCGGCGAGTTGCCGGTTTCGGCGCTGGCCGAAGAAATGCTTACCGACGGCGAGGGGCAGATTCGCGCGCTGATCACCGTGGCCGGTAATCCGGTGTTGTCCACGCCCAATGGCCGGCAACTGGAGCAGGCGCTGGACGGGCTGGAGTTCATGGTCAGCGTCGACCTGTACATCAACGAAACCACGCGCTATGCCGACCTGATCCTGCCATCGACCTCGGCACTGGAAAACGATCACTACGACACCACCTTCAACCTGTTCGCGGTGCGCAACGTCACTCGTTTCAACCGGGCGATCCTCGCCAAACCTGAGGGTGCGCTGCACGACTGGGAAATCTTCGTCGGCCTGGCCAAGGCCTTTGCCGCGAAGACGGGCAAGGAGCTGAAGCCGACGATGCCGCCGGCGAAGATGATCGACATGGGTTTGCGCATGGGCCTTTACGGCGATGCGTCCGAGCACAAGTTGTCGTTGGCAACACTGTTCGATCATCCGCACGGGGTTGATCTTGGGGCGCTCAAACCCAACCTGACTGCGCGATTGAAGACTGCCAATCAACAGGTTCAGGCGGCGCCGCCGGAAATCCTCGCCGACTTGGCGCGCTTCGCCGCGTTGCAGGCACCCGCCGCCGATGAGTTGTTGATGATCGGCCGCCGTCATGTGCGCAGCAACAACTCGTGGATGCACAATTACCATCGATTGGTGAAGGGCAAGCCGCGTCATCAACTGCTGATGAACCCGGATGATCTCGCCAGTCGCGGGCTCAGTGACGGTCAGCTCGTGCGCGTGAGTTCACGGGTCGGCCAGATCGAAGTCGAAGTGCTGGGCAGTGCCGACATGATGAAGGGCGTGGTCAGCCTGCCGCACGGATGGGGCCATGCCCGGCCAGGTGTGCAGATGGCGATCGCCAGCGGCCAGCCCGGTTCCAGCGCCAATGACCTGACCGATGAATGTCAGCTCGATGAGCTGTCGGGCAACGCAGCGCTCAATGGTGTGCCGGTGACGGTGGCGGCGGCGTGAGCAAGTCTGTCGGGGAGACCGAGCAGGGCGCTCGGGATTCCGTTACAATGCGCCACCGTGCCGACCCATGAGTCGGAAAGTTCAGCCGAGGTGCTCCATGGATATCATCGAAACGATTAAAGAGCAGATTGCCAACAACACCATTCTGCTTTACATGAAAGGCTCGCCGAATGCCCCGCAGTGTGGCTTCTCCGCGAAAGCTGCGCAGGCTGTGATGGGCTGTGGCGAGAAGTTCGCCTACGTCGACATCCTGCAGAACCCGGAAATCCGTGCCAACCTGCCGAAGTACGCCAACTGGCCGACTTTCCCGCAACTGTGGGTCGGCGGTGAACTGGTCGGCGGCAGCGACATCATGGCTGAAATGTTCGCCAACGGTGAGCTGCAGACTCTGGTCAAGGAAGCATCCGCCAAGGCTGCTGCGGCCAAGTCCGAAGTCTGATCGGCTTCTGCCCGGATTTCAGCGAGTCTGAAATCCGGGCAATAAAAAGCCCCGCCTCTCGAAAGAGGGCGGGGCTTTTTAATGTCTCGAGTTCCAGCGCTGGCTAATTACTCGTCTTCGCCCATCTGCGATTGCAGATAGTTTTCAAGACCGACTTTATCGATCAGGCCCAGTTGGGTTTCCAGCCAGTCGATGTGTTCTTCTTCGGATTCCAGGATGTCTTCGAGCAGTTCGCGGCTGCCGAAGTCACCGACGGATTCACAGTGAGCGATGGCGGCCTTCAGATCGGCGTGGCCGGTCTTCTCGATACGCAGGTCGCACTCCAGCATTTCCTTGGTGTGCTCGCCGATGTGCAGCTTGCCCAGGTCCTGCACGTTCGGCAGGCCTTCGAGGAACAGGATGCGCTTGATCAGCTTGTCCGCGTGCTTCATCTCGTCGATGGATTCGTGGTACTCGTGCTTGCCGAGCTTGTTCAGGCCCCAATCTTCATACATGCGCGCATGCAGGAAGTACTGATTGATCGCGACCAGCTCATTGGCAAGGATCTTGTTGAGATGCTGGATGACTGTTACGTCGCCTTTCATGATGGGAGTCCTGCCCTTAATAGCGGTATATAAGGCAGAGTTTGAGCTTGGTATTTATAAGTGTCAAACCTAAGTTGTTGAATAATAAATGAAAATTAATCGGAATAAGAATGTTTGTGTTCCGCGTCTAGACGCTAAGCAGTTGATTTTCAGGCATAAAAAAACCGGACATAAGTCCGGTTCTTCGAATTCGGGATAATTACGCGGCGGTAAATTCTGCCGGGTAGGGGATCGCAGCCTGGGCGGTTTGCAGCTTGGTCAGGGTTTCGCGAACCACTTCCTTCGCCAGGCACGCACATTTGCCGCATTGGCTGGCTACGCCGGTGGCCTGACGGACTTCTTTATAGCTGCAGCAACCTTCATAGATCGCTTCGCGGATCTGTCCGTCGGTGACGCCAGTGCAGAGGCAAACATACATAAGTGAGAACCGTCGCTGGTTGTGACTCAATTGCGATGGATCTTAATGTTAACGAGAATGATTGTCAAAGTGCTTTCCCAGTGGTTTTCATCGCCAACAGGTGTGACTGACGAACGGTGGTGCATGGCTGAGTGCCAGCCCGGATTTCGCGAAAAACCTTTAAGGACAGTCGAAAAACGCAGTGTATGATGGTCGGCCCTTGCGAAGGGGGTTCGTGTCACAGGGCTGTCGCCTGAGGGTGGCAGGCTGGCCCGAACCCTGAACTTCAAGTTTCTACACCAGGAGATATCAATGAGCGTACTCGTAGGCAAACAAGCCCCTGACTTCACCGTCCCGGCCGTACTCGGCAATGGCGAGATCGTTGACAGCTTCACCCTGTCCTCGGCCATCAAAGGCAAATACGGCCTGGTGTTCTTCTACCCGCTGGACTTCACTTTCGTCTGCCCGTCCGAGCTGATCGCTCTGGACAACCGCATGGCCGACTTCAAGGCACGCAACGTAGAAGTGATCGCCGTGTCGATCGACTCGCACTTCACCCACAACGCCTGGCGCAACACCCCGGTCAACAATGGCGGCATCGGCCAGGTGAAATACACCATGGCTGCCGACATGAAGCACGACATCGCCAAGGCCTACGACGTTGAATCCGAAGGCGGCGTGGCTTTCCGTGGCGCGTTCCTGATCGACGACAAAGGCGTTGTCCGCTCGCAGATCGTCAACGACCTGCCGCTGGGCCGTAACATGGAAGAGCTGATCCGTCTGGTCGACGCGCTGCAATTCCACGAAGAGCACGGCGAAGTCTGCCCTGCCAACTGGAAAAAAGGCGACAAAGGCATGAACGCTTCGCCAGAAGGCGTAGCTGCTTACCTGACCGAGAACGCTGCTGCCCTGTAAGGCGCACGCTTCAGGTTCAGGAAGCGAGGTACAAAAAAACCGGCCCATGTGGCCGGTTTTTTAATGCTCGGAAGAAACCCGACGAGGATCAGTCGTCGAAGTCTTCCCAGCCGCCCATCTGTTTCCAGCGGTTGACGATGCCGCAGAACAGCTCGGCCGTCTTCTCGGTGTCGTAACGCGCCGAATGCGCTTCACGGCCGTCGAAGTCGATGTCGGCTGCCTGACAGGCTTTCGCCAGCACGGTTTGGCCGTATGCCAGACCGGCGAGGGTCGCAGTGTCGAAGCTGGAGAACGGGTGGAACGGGTTGCGCTTCATGTCCAGCCGCGCGACGGCGGCGTTGAGGAAGCCCAGGTCGAAGCTGCTGTTGTGGCCGACCAGGATCGCCCGCTTGCAGCCGTTGGCCTTCAAGGCCTTGCGCACACCGCGGAAGATGTCGGTCAGCGCTGTTTCTTCGCTGACGGCCATGCGCAACGGGTGGTCGAGCTTGATCCCGGTGAACTCCAGCGCCGCCGCTTCAACGTTGGCGCCTTCAAACGGCTCGACGCGGAAGAAGTAAGTGTGATCCGGGTAGACGAAACCCTTTTCATCCATGGCGATCGTGGTCGCGGCAATCTCCAGCAGCGCGTCGGTGGCCGAGTTGAAACCACCGGTTTCTACGTCGACGACAACCGGCAGGTAGCCGCGAAAGCGTGCTGCCATTGGATGGCGCGAACCGCCGCCACCTTGACCGTCCAGTTCGTCGTCGAAATGGTCTTCACTCACGCGTGTTCCTCCAGCAGGCGCCAGCGCAGTTTTTCACCGGCGCGCAGCGGGATAACGGTCAGCTCGCCGAAAGGCAGGCTGGTCGGGGCGGTCCATTCTTCACGAACCAGGGTGATGCGATCGGTGTTCGCCGGCAGGCCGTAGAAACGCGGGCCGTTGAGGCTGGCGAACGCTTCGAGCTTGTCCAGCGCATTGCGCTGTTCGAAGGCTTCGGCATACAACTCGATGGCGGCATACGCGGTGTAGCAGCCGGCGCAGCCGCAGGCAGCTTCCTTGGCGTGCTGGGCGTGCGGCGCCGAGTCGGTACCGAGGAAGAACTTCGCGCTGCCGCTGGTGGCAGCGTCGAGCAGGGCTTCCTGGTGCGTGTTGCGCTTGAGGATCGGCAGGCAGTAGAAGTGCGGCCGGATCCCGCCTACCAGCATGTGGTTGCGGTTGTAGAGCAGGTGATGCGCGGTGATGGTCGCGCCGACGTTGGCCGAAGATTCGTTGACGAACTGCACGGCATCGCCGGTGGTGATGTGTTCGAACACCACTTTCAGCGTCGGGAATCGCTCGACCACGCGGCGCATGTGCTCGTCGATGAAGATTTTTTCGCGGTCGAACACGTCGACGTCGCCACGGGTGACTTCACCGTGGATCAACAGCGGCATGCCGACTTCGGCCATGGCTTCCAGCGCCGGGAAAATCTTGTCGATGCTGGTGACCCCGGAATCGGAGTTGGTGGTGGCGCCGGCCGGGTACAGCTTGGCGGCGTGCACGAAACCGCTGGCCTTGGCCTCACGGATTTCTTCGGGCTGGGTGCGGTCGGTGAGGTACAGCACCATCAGCGGCTCGAAACGACTGCCGGCCGGGCGGGCAGCGAGAATCCGCTGGCGATAGCCGTCGGCTTCAGCGGCGTTGCGCACCGGAGGTACCAGGTTGGGCATGATGATGGCGCGACCAAAGGTGCGCGCGACATCCGCAACGGTATTGGTCAACACGGCACCATCGCGAAGATGAATGTGCCAGTCGTCGGGACGCAGCAGGGTCAGGCGGTCGGACATGAGGGGATTCCAGGCGGGTCAAACTGAGGCGAATGCTACCGGAAAAGACTCTTGCAGGCACTCGCTATCAAGTTTTGCGACGAGCGTCCGATATCCCATAGGTATGCCGTAAAGATGTATGTCTCGGTCTTTTTTGTTGTAGAAGCCAATGGAGCCTCCCGTGCGCCAGCGATATTTAGCCTTGCTCAGTGTGTTTGCCAGCCTTCCCGCGATGGCACTGACCTACCAGACCCGTCTGGAGAACATTGAGTGGACGGTCGAGGGCGACAAGTTCGAGTGCCGTCTGACGCAGCCGATCACCGACTTCGGCTCGGGGCAATTCGTGCGCAAGGCCGGCGAGCAGGCGATCTTTCGCCTGAATGCCTACAACGCGATGTTGGGCGGTGGTTCGGCAACCTTGCTGGCGGCGGCAGCGCCTTGGCAGCCGGGACGCAATGACATCAATCTGGGCAGCGTCAGGATCGGCACCGGCAACGTGCTGTTCAACAGTTCGCAATCGCAGGCCGGCGGGCTGATCAGCGGTTTGCTGGAAGGTCGCAGCCCGGTAGTACGCCGTGCATCAGGCGATGGCAGGGTGTCGGAAGTGCGCCTGTTGCCGGTCAAGTTCAGCAAGGCCTTCAACGACTATCAGACCTGCGTGGCAAAACTGCTCCCGCAGAACTTCGATCAGGTCAAACAATCGCAGATCGGCTTCCCCGGTGAAGGCATCGAACTGGACGCCGCCGCCAAGGCCAAGCTGCAAGTGATGCTCGAGTACATGAAGGCCGATCCGACGGTCAATCACATCGAACTCGACGGCCACTCCGACAACAGCGGCAACCGCCTGACCAATCGTGAACTGTCGCGCCGCCGCGCGCTGGCGGTGGTCGACTTCTTCAAAGCCAACGGCATTCAGGAGTCGCAGATCACCGTGCGCTTCCATGGCGAACGCTACCCGCTGGTGCCGAACACCAACGCCGCCAACCGGGCCAAGAACCGCCGGGTCAACGTGCACCTGGCGCGGGTGGCACCGACCACGGCTCCGGCGCCTCAGGCCAGCACGCCTGCCAACACTGCGGCGACTTCCTGACCTGCCGGTCATCGTCGCCCTCTCGACAGATTCTGTCGCTTTGTCGTCTTAAGCTGTCGCGCCTCTGTAAATTATCGCGTTTGAGCGGTAGACTCCTCGGCTTTCCGTAGAACCCCGTGGAGTGATGGCATGGCGGACGTAAACAAGGTCGTTCTGGCGTATTCCGGCGGCCTGGACACTTCGGTGATCCTCAAGTGGCTGCAGGATACTTATAACTGTGAAGTCGTGACCTTCACCGCTGACCTGGGTCAGGGCGAAGAAGTCGAGCCGGCTCGCGCCAAGGCGCAGGCCATGGGCGTCAAAGAAATCTACATCGACGACCTGCGCGAAGAATTCGTGCGTGACTTCGTGTTCCCGATGTTCCGCGCCAACACCGTTTACGAAGGCGAGTACCTGCTCGGTACTTCCATCGCGCGTCCGCTGATCGCCAAGCGTCTGATCGAAATCGCCAACGAAACCGGCGCTGACGCCATTTCCCACGGCGCTACCGGCAAGGGCAACGACCAGGTACGTTTCGAACTGGGTGCCTACGCACTCAAGCCCGGCGTGAAAGTGATCGCCCCTTGGCGCGAGTGGGACCTGCTGTCCCGCGAGAAGTTGATGGACTACGCCGAGAAGCACGCGATCCCGATCGAGCGTCACGGCAAGAAGAAATCCCCGTACTCGATGGACGCCAACCTGCTGCACATCTCCTATGAAGGCGGCGTGCTGGAAGACACCTGGACCGAGCACGAAGAAGACATGTGGCGCTGGACCGTCTCCCCGGAGAAGGCTCCCGACACCCCGCAGTATCTGGAACTGACCTACCGCAACGGTGACATCGTCGCGCTGGACGGCGTTGAAATGACCCCGGCCACCGTGCTGGCGACGCTGAACAAGATCGGTGGCGAACACGGCATCGGCCGTCTGGACATCGTCGAAAACCGTTACGTCGGCATGAAGTCCCGTGGCTGCTACGAAACCCCGGGCGGCACCATCATGCTGCGCGCTCACCGCGCCATCGAATCGATCACCCTGGACCGCGAAGTCGCTCACCTCAAAGACGAGCTGATGCCGAAGTACGCCAGCCTGATCTATACCGGCTACTGGTGGAGCCCTGAGCGTCTGATGCTGCAACAGATGATCGACGCCTCGCAGGTCAACGTGAACGGCGTTGTGCGCCTGAAGCTGTACAAGGGCAACGTGATCGTGACGGGCCGCAAGTCCGACGATTCGCTGTTCGACGCCAACATCGCGACTTTCGAAGAAGACGGCGGCGCTTACAACCAGGCCGACGCGGCGGGCTTCATCAAGCTCAACGCGCTGCGCATGCGCATTGCTGCCAACAAGGGCCGCAAGCTGTTCTGAGTACTTCGGACCTGATGTGAAAAAACGGCCTTGTCGTAGCGACAAGGCCGTTTTTTTTGGGATACCCCTCCTTTGAATTGATCGATACCGGTCAACGTTACTGTCCTCATCGGCTGTACATCGTGCATTGCATGAATGTCCTGCTGCGCGTTTTATCCCCTTTCAAATTTTCCCAACACAGATGTGGTCAGTGAGTGCGTATCATAAACAATACAGAACGTTGTTCCATGGCTTCTCCTGGTTTGTTTGGCCAGGATTTCGATATTCTCTTTAAGTAAAACATCTGACACCGCTTCGGTTAAAAACAGGAATAATCTCGGCGAATGCTTGTTTGAGTGTGGGATTTTTTCCAATAGCAACTCTAGCCCTGAATGAGTTTGGATCTTTCGAATGTCGATGATGTACACCCTGGTCAGCGGCTTTGGAAGTTTAATGGACTGTGACTCGACGTTTGGTGAATTGGGCACTGTCTCGGTCGGAAAAGTATCTTCCTCTGTGAAAGCCTTGAGAAAGTTCTTGTCGTTGTCGAAGTCGGACGGAGCATAGAGAGAGCGGTAGTTGAAGTTGAGGGTGATGAAGAACAGAAACAGCAAGTAGAACGGAAAACTGATCAGGAACCAGACATAGATCTCCCGCTCGTTGTTATCAAGAAAAGGCAGGGAAACGGCGGCGGAGGTCTCCGATATAAAGGCGAAGATGGCAATGACGGTGATGGGGTTGGGGATTTTCTTGTTGATCTTTAGCATGGTCTTTACTCATGAATGGTCTTTCTCGTCGTTTTGATTGGGTTGGGTGGTCGAGTTGTAAGTTGTCGGGTAGATAAGGGTTTCGGTATCTGGTGTTTATATTAAATTCCAGGGTTTCGATATGTGTAAGTTGTTTCAGTTGTTTTTAGTGACTGGTTATTGATCCTGGTTTTGGTTTTTTCAGTCTGTTCCGAGCCGCCCCCGCGAAGACCGTGAAGGGGGACGGAATTCCTGATGCAAATTTATGATTTTCTGTAAGTGAGTCTTTTCTGTAGGAATAATCTTTATTGCCTGTAGGAGGCGTCTCTCGGTGCTAATGTAGAGGAACTTATACATGCCATGGGTGAAATGACTACGTTATTGTGCCGGTTCTAAAAATTCGAACAGCGAAACTGGACTTGCCCATGAATAAAGTGCTGATCGTGGATGATCACCCCGTCATTCGTCTTGCGGTACGTATGCTGATGGAACGTCATGGCTACGAAGTCATTGCAGAAACCGATAATGGCGTGGATGCGTTACAACTTGCGCGTGACCAGATGCCGGATATCGTCATTCTGGATATCGGCATTCCGAAACTGGATGGACTGGAAGTCATTGCGCGTCTTACGACAAGTGCGATGCCATTGAAAGTGCTGGTGCTGACGTCCCAGTCACCGGGACACTTTTCAATGCGCTGCATGCAATCGGGGGCGGCGGGTTATGTTTGCAAGCAACAGGATCTGACGGAGTTGCTGAGTGCAATCAAGGCGGTATTGTCCGGGTACAGCTATTTTCCGAATCAGGCGTTGCATACCGTAAGGACCAGTCTGGGTAATGCCAGCGAGGCCGATATGGTAGACCGCCTGTCCGGGCGCGAAATGATGGTGTTGCAGCAACTGGCGCGCGGCAAGACCAACAAGGAAATTGCCGACGGGATGTTTCTCAGCAACAAGACCGTGAGTACCTACAAGACCCGGTTGCTTTTAAAGCTCAACGCGCGATCGCTGGTGGATCTGATCGAACTGGCACAGCGAAACGGCCTGGTCTGAGGGTTTCAGTGGCTGACGGATCATGGGCGGATCGGAATCAGCGTGCGGCAGAAAGAGAAAAGCCTCCGTTTCGGGAGGCTTTCAAATGTCAGAGATCAAAATCGTAATCGGCCAATTGCTTCTGCAGTCGGCGCTCCTCAAGCAGGTTGTCGATGGTTCGGCGTTTGCTCAAGTTGGTCTTGGCGACTTCCACCACAGGTTCAGCGTCATCGGCCTCCGTGGCGATAAAGTCGTCATCCGCTTCCAATTGCTCTTTGCTGGTGCTCATAAGGTCAACTCCAGGCTAAGACTGCCTTTGGCGCTCCTTATATCGATATTCCAGCAGATGGTAAAAAAGATTTTTTCAATCGATAAATCAATAAAACCAATAGCCGCTCAATCGTCAGAAGTTTTGTGCTTGTAGTCGCACAAATCTTCGATCCGACAGCTGCCACAACGGGGTTTGCGTGCCAGGCACACGTAGCGCCCGTGAAGAATGAGCCAGTGGTGCGAGTCGAGCAGGTATTCCTTTGGCACAAACTTCATCAGCTTCTTTTCGACTTCGACCACGTTTTTCCCCGGTGCAATGCCGGTGCGGTTACTGACCCGGAAAATATGGGTGTCCACGGCCATGGTCAGCTGGCGGAACGCGGTATTGAGTACGACATTGGCGGTCTTGCGGCCAACCCCGGGCAAGGCCTCCAGTGCTTCGCGCGTCTGCGGGACTTCGCCATTATGCAACTCGACCAGCATGCGACAGGTCTCGATCACGTTTTTGGCCTTGCTGTTATAGAGGCCGATGGTCTTGATGTATTCGGACAAGCCTTCGACGCCCAAGGCGTGAATGGCCGCCGGCGTGTTCGCCACCGGGAACAGCTTGGCCGTCGCCTTGTTCACCCCGACGTCCGTCGATTGCGCGGACAGAATCACCGCGATCAACAGTTCGAAAGGCGAGGAATAGGCCAGTTCGGTCTTGGGCTCGGGGTTGTCCTCGTGAAGCCTGCGGAAGATCTCCAGACGTTTTGCGGCATTCATGGGTGATGCGTTTCCTCGGGTTGAGCGGCAGGGCGAGTCCAGGCCTGACGGGCGGCCAGTAATAATCCAAGCAATATGAAGGCGCCGGGAACCAGCGTCGCGAAATGCAGGCCATCGCTGAACAGAATCAAACCTTGCCAGTGTTCCGACAAATGATGGCCGATGCTGCCTTGACCGATCAGCTCACGCAACACCGCGAGCACAATCATCAGTACGGCAAACAGGCCGTAAAGTTTCAGTCGATTACGGACAGGCTGGCGAAAAAATCCATTGTGCTCCAGCACGACGCATTGCAAGCCGATCAGCCCCGCATAAAGACTTATCAGTTGATGCCACTGCATTGCACCGCGTTGCAGAACAATATCAGCGCAGCCCGCCAGGGTCGCGGCCAGTACCAGGCTGACTGGCAACAGGCTCTCACTGCTCAGGCGCGAGCGCAGCGGTGCCATGCACAAACCGTAAACGCCCAAGACAACCGCAAACATCAACAGAGTCGCCAGCGCGCCCGCCACAGAGTCGGTGGTGCCAATCAACAGCACCAGCATCATCGAGTTCGACAGTGTCGCTGACGTATTCATGGCGCGCTCCCAAGCAGGGTCGTCCGGTGTTCATCGAAGTAACGCAGGGCATCGTGGATGGCGTTGATGGCCGCGCGAGACGTAATGGTTGCCCCCGCGATCTGGTCGAATTCTCCCTGATCCTTTTTCAGCGCCCACCCGGAGTCCGTCGGTTGGTTGCTCGATTTTCCGCTAAAGGTCTGAAGCCAGCCATTTGGCCAGTCGCCGAGATGCCCACCCAGCGAAGGTGTTTCGTTTTGCTCGAGGGTTTTCACACCGAGCAATCGGCCGTTGGCGTCGATGGCAATCAGCAACTCGATATTGCCGGCATAACCTTGGGTCTGGCTGCGCAGCAGGATCGCCACGGACTGGCTGCCTTTGGTCGCCCGATAACCGCCCAGCAGGTGACTATGGCTCAGGTTGATGTCGGTCAGCGTCAGAGGTTGTTCGAGCGGCTGATTGTCGTAAGCGTCGACCGGCAGCACGTCCAGCAATTTACGACTCTCAAGCAGACGTTGTTCGGCGGCAATCTGCGGTGCGTTGCTGCGTTGCACCAGCCACGTCACGCCGATGCCCAGCGCGGTAATCAACGCCAGTGTGATCATGCTGTTCGTACGGTTCATGGCGCCACCTGCGCCTGACGGGCCACCGCGAAACGCTCCAGAGTCGGCACGCACAGGTTCATCAACAGCACCGCAAACGCCACGCCGTCGGGGTAACCACCCCAGGTGCGAATCACGTAAGTCAGCAGTCCCACGCCGATGCCGAACAGCAGACGGGCGAGCGGGCTTTTAGCCCCCGACACCGGTTCGGTGACGATGAAGAACGCCCCCAGCATGGTCGCGCCGCTCAGCAGGTGAAACAGTGGCGAGCCGTGGGAGTCCGATCCCGAACCGTTCCAGCACAACAGGCTGATCACGAACAAGCTGGCGAGCATGCCGACCGGCGCGTGCCAGCCGAACACCCTGCGCTGCAACAAGAACAACCCACCGGCGAGGAACGCCAGGTTCACCCATTCGACGCCGTGGCCGCCAAAGCGACCGAATGCAGGATTGCCGGCAAACAGTTCGTCCATGGTCAGGCTCTTGTTGATGCGCAGACTGTCCAGCGCAGTGGCCTGAACCCAGGCGTCCGGCTGCGCGCCAAGATTGAACACCTGGCTAAAAGCCTCCGCCAGATCCATGCCATGACCCGGCCAATGGGTCATCGGTTGCGGGAACATCACCATCGCCAAGGCAAAGCCGAGCATGGCCGGATTGAACGGATTTCGGCCAACGCCACCGTACAGATGTTTGCCCAGCAGCAGGCCCGAGGCGATTGCCGTGACCGTCAGCCACCAAGGGCAATAAGGCGGCAGGGCAATCGCCATCAGTGTGGCGCTGACCACCGCACTACCATCGGTCAAGGTGGCCTGCAGAGGCTGCCGACGCAGATGTGTCACCCCGGCTTCGACGCCCAGAGCCGTGACGACGGACAGGATCAGGTTGATCAACACGCCCCAACCATAAAACCAGAACAACGCCAGCAATCCCGGCAATGTCGCCAGCAAAACCAGCTTCATTGCCTGTTGCAGGCGCTCGTCTCTGGTTTCAATGGATGACATGGGCTTGTACCTGCCGCTCTGCTTCCTGCAGGCGGGCGCGGGCCTTTTCGAGGATGTCGGCGGGCGTGCCGTCGCGCCGTTGAAGCTTGTTCAGATCGGCGCGAGCGTAGGCCAGTTCGGTTTTCAACTGGCGAAGCTTGTCGTCGATCGGACGTTTCTCGACACGCATAAGCTCCGGCGCCGGTTGATCGCTGGCGGCTTCGGCGTTGTGCAGCGCCTGTTCGGCATCACGCAGCGCTTGCTCCAGCGCGGCGATCTCGGCTGGCGGGGCCTCTGCGGTTTGCGCTTTTTTCAGCTCGGCGCGGCGCATCGCCAACTGGATCTTCGCCCGTTTCAGATCGGCGTCCTTTGCCGGGGCGGCGACGGCCGGTGCAGGTGCCGCGCTGCTTTCCAGCTTCGACAGTGCCTGTTCGGCCGCTTCGAATTGCTGCTGCAGGACGATCAGCTGAGATTGCTGATCGAAGGTCGGCGGATGACCGAATGCCTTGAGCGACTTGTTCAACTGCGCCCGGCTCATGGCCACGTCGATCTTGGCTTTTTTCAGCGCAGCATCGGCGGTCGCGGCTTTTTGTGCGCGCACCCGTTCCAGCGCCGCCTGCACCGGATCAAGCGTGGTGGCGGCGACTTCGACCTGGGCCGCGCGCTGTGCCCGAGCCTCACGTTCGGCCTGCTTCTGCTGTTCTTCGCGTTGCAGGCGAGCATTGCGCCGTTCGAAGCGCTGCCGGGCGTGATCGCGTTTGGCCGCACGGGCCTGTTGTTCTTCAATGCTGGCGGCCAGTCCACCGACAACCGGCAGCGTGCCCGGCGGCAGCGGGTGCATCTCGATGCAGTCGACCGGGCAGGGTGCCACGCACAGATCGCAACCGGTGCATTCATCGATGATGACGGTGTGCATCAACTTCGCCGCGCCAACAATGGCGTCGATCGGGCAGGCCTGAATGCACTTGGTGCAGCCGATGCATTCGGCCTCGCGGATGTAGGCTACCTGCGGCGGTGCCGGACCACGGCTGATGTCCAGCTCGAGCACCGGGATTTTCAACAGTTCGGCCAGCGCCGCGATGGTTTCGTCGCCACCCGGCGGGCACTTGTTGATCGGCTCGCCGTCGGCGATGCCTTCAGCGTAGGGTTTGCATCCGGGATGGCCGCACTTGCCGCATTGGGTCTGCGGCAGCAAGGCATCGATGCGTTGAATCAGACTCATGTTTTGATCAGTCCACTGAATCCGAGAAAAGCCACGGCCATCAGTCCGGCGCCGATCAACAGGATCGGCAGGCCACGAAAGGGCAGGGGAATATCGTTGTCGGCCGTGCGCTCGCGCAAATCGCTGAACAGGCTCAACACCAGCCAGAAACCCAGTCCGGCGCCAAGGCTCAGTGCAATCGCATGAAACAGGCCTTTGTCCGTTTGCGCGTTGACCAGCGTCAGGCCCAGTACGCCGGAATTGCCCAGCAGCAACGGCCACAAGCCATCGAATGGCAGCGTGGGTCGCCAATGCGCGAGCAGTTTCAACAACGGCGCGATCAGCAGCACGCTCAACGGCAGAAACACAAACAGCCGCAGGAATTCCAGCTGCAACGGCACCAGCAGCCAATGCCAGATCGCATAACCCGCCACGCCGACAATCAGCATCAGACACAAGGTTGCCAGCCCCAGCGCATGCACTTGTCGCCGCTCACTGCCCAGCAGCGGATCGACGCCCAGCGGCCAGTGCAACACGAAGTTGTTGATCAGCGCAGCACTGAAGAGCGTAAGCACGAGTTCGGTCATGGTTCTGCCGGTGGCAACGGGCGTGTGTCACTTAAGGTTAGGCATTATCCGGCAGCCGTGGAGGGCGGGCCAGATATGAAAAATCCCACAGGCGCACGGAGCACGCCTGTGGGATCTGTCAGGGCAGAACCTTACTTGATGCGTTGACCCGGCTTGGCGCCGCTGTCCGGGCTCAGCAGGTAGATTTCTTCACCGCCAGGGCCGGCCGCCATCACCATGCCTTCGGAGATGCCGAACTTCATTTTCCGTGGCTTGAGGTTGGCGATCATCATGGTCAGGCGACCGTCGAGTTTCGACGGATCCGGGTAAGCGCTCTTGATCCCCGAGAACACGTTGCGTTGCTCGTCACCGATGTCGAGGGTCAGACGCAACAGCTTGTCCGCGCCTTCGACGTGTTCGGCCTTGACGATCAGCGCCACGCGCAGGTCGACGGCAGCGAAGGTGTCGAAGTCGATTTCCGGCGACAGCGGATCCTTGGCCAGTTCGCCATTGCCGGCAGGCGCGGCGGCGCCGGTGTCGGTCTGGCTGGCGGTCAGGTCTTCTTTCGAGGCGTCGGTCATGGCTTGCACTTTTACCGGGTCGATGCGGGTCATCAACGGCTTGAATTCGTTCAACTGGTGGTTGGCCAGCAGGGTGGTGTGGTCATTCCAGGTCAGCGGGGCGACGTTGAGGAACGCCTCGGCATCGGCGGCCAGCACTGGCAGTACCGGTTTGAGGAAGATCACCAGCTGGCGGAACAGGTTGATCGCCGTGGCGCAGACCGCCTGGACTTCATCCTGCTTGCCTTCCTGCTTGTTCAGCGACCATGGCGCCTTGTCGGCGATCCATGCGTTGGCGCGGTCGGCCAACGCCATGGTTTCGCGCATGGCACGGGCGAAGTCGCGGGCTTCATAGGCGTCGGCGATGCTCGGCGCGGCGGCCAGGAACGCTTCGGTCAGTTCCGGTGCGGCGTTGTTGTCCACCAGCAGGCCGGCGTTGCCCTTCTGGATGAAACCGGCGCAACGGCTGGCGATGTTGACGACTTTGCCGACCAGGTCGGAGTTGACCTTCTGCACGAAGTCTTCGAGGTTCAGGTCGAGGTCGTCCACGCCACGGCCCAGTTTGGCCGCGTAGTAGTAGCGCAGGTATTCCGGGGACAGGTGATCGAGGTAGGTCCGGGCCTTGATGAAGGTGCCGCGGGATTTGGACATCTTCTGACCGTTGACGGTCAGGTAGCCGTGCACGTTGATCCCGGTCGGCTTGCGGAAACCCGCGCCTTCGAGCATTGCCGGCCAGAACAGGGCGTGGAAGTTGACGATGTCCTTGCCGATGAAGTGGTACAGCTCGGCGGTGGAGTCCTTGCCCCAGAACGCGTCGAAGTCCAGCTCCGGCGTACGGTTGCAGAGGTTCTTGAAGCTGGCCATGTAACCGATCGGCGCGTCCAGCCACACGTAGAAGTACTTGCCCGGCTCGCCCGGGATCTCGAAGCCGAAGTACGGCGCATCGCGGGAGATGTCCCACTGTTGCAGGCCGGCGTCCAGCCATTCGGCGATCTTGTTGGCCACGGCGTCCTGCAGGGTGCCGCTGCGGGTCCAGGCCTGCAGCATTTCCTGGAAGTCCGGCAGCTTGAAGAAGAAGTGCTGGGAATCCTTGAGCACCGGGGTGGCGCCGGAGATTGCCGACTTCGGATCCTTCAGGTCGGTCGGCGCGTAGGTCGCACCGCATTTTTCGCAGTTGTCGCCATACTGGTCTTCAGTGCCGCATTTCGGGCAGGTGCCCTTGATGAAACGGTCGGCCAGGAACATTTTCTTTTCCGGGTCGAAATACTGGGTGATCGAACGTTGGGCGATGTGCCCGGCGTCACGCAGCTTCAGGTAGATCTGGCTCGACAGCTCACGGTTTTCTTCGGCGTGAGTGGAGTGGAAGTTGTCGAAGTCCACCAGGAACTCGGCAAAGTCGGCGCTGTGTTCAGCCTGGACGTTGGCGATCAGTTGTTCCGGGGTGATGCCTTCCTTTTCCGCACGCAGCATGATCGCCGAACCGTGGGCGTCGTCGGCGCAGACATAAATGCACTGATTGCCACGATGCTTCTGGAAGCGCACCCACATATCGGTCTGGATGTATTCCAGCATATGGCCAAGGTGGATCGAACCGTTGGCGTAGGGCAGGGCGCTGGTGACGAGAATCTTGCGTGGTTCGGACATGTGGGGCTTCGCTACTTGATGAAACGGAGGTCGGCCACTATAAAGCGCCGGGAAAGATATTTCACCTCTGCAAATCGTTGCCGGACATGCCGTCCGGAGGACAGAAGGGGTAGGATACCCGCCATCTTTTCCCAGTCTTGTTATCGGAGTTGCCCATGAGCGCCGTCACTCGCGCAGCGGTGGAAGCCGTCCTCAGCCAATACACCGACCCTTATCTGAACCAGGATCCGGTCAGCGCCGGTTGCGTGCGCAACATCGAAATCACCGGCGATCGCGTCAGCGTGCAGCTGGAAATCGGCTATGCCGCCGGTCTGTTCAAGAGCGGCTGGGCGCAATTGCTGCAACTGGCCATCGAAAACCTCAACGGCGTGGTGACGGCCAAGGTCGAAGTCAACAGCGTGATCGCCGCGCACAAGGCCCAGGCGCAGATTCCGGGGCTGGCCAACGTCAAGAACGTGGTCGCCGTGGCCTCCGGCAAGGGCGGTGTGGGCAAGTCCACCACCGCCGCCAACCTGGCATTGGCGCTGGCCCGTGAAGGCGCGAAGGTCGGGATTCTTGACGCCGATATCTATGGCCCGAGCCAAGGCATCATGTTCGGCATTGCCGAGGGCACACGTCCGCAGGTCAAGGATCAGAAGTGGTTCGTGCCGCTTCAGGCCCATGGCGTGGAAGTGATGTCGATGGCATTCCTGACCGACGACAACACGCCGATGGTCTGGCGCGGGCCGATGGTCTCCGGCGCGCTGCTGCAACTGGTCACGCAAACTGCGTGGGGCGACCTGGATTATCTGGTGATCGACATGCCGCCAGGCACTGGCGACATCCAGCTGACCCTGGCGCAGAAAGTCCCGGTGGCCGGCGCCGTGATCGTCACCACCCCGCAGGATCTGGCGTTGCTCGATGCGCGCAAAGGCGTGGAGATGTTCCGCAAGGTCAACATTCCGGTGCTGGGCGTGGTGGAAAACATGGCCGTGCACATCTGCTCGAACTGCGGACATGCCGAGCATCTGTTCGGTGAGGGCGGTGGCGAGAAGCTGGCGACCCAGTTCGGCGTCGAGCTGCTGGCCTCGTTGCCGCTGTCGATGCTGATCCGCGAACAGGCCGACGGCGGCAAACCGACGGTGATTTCCGAGCCGGACAGCCAGATCGCCATGGTCTATCAGGAGCTGGCCCGCCACGTCGGCGCGCGGATCGTGTTGCAGGAAGCGGCCTCGCCGGCGATGCCGAACATCACCATCAGCGACGATTGATGCCTCTGGTTTAAACAAAAACGCCCCGGTGCCTGTGCACCGGGGCGTTTTTCATTGCGCGACAGAGGTCAGATGCGCAACCCGCCATCCATTTCCAGAATCCGGCCGGTGTAGTAGTCGTTCTCGAAGATGTATGCCGCCGAATGGGCGATCTCTTCCGGCTTGCCCATGCGCTTGAGCGGAATGCCCGAAGTCATTTTCTCCAGCGCTTCCGGCTTCATGCCCAGAGTCATCTCGGTTTCGATGAAGCCCGGTGCAATGCCCGCCACGCGGATGCCGTAGCGCGCCAGTTCCTTGGCCCAGGTCACGGTCGCCGCAGCGACGCCGGCCTTGGCGGCGGAGTAGTTGGTCTGGCCAACGTTGCCCGCGCGGGAGATCGACGAGATGTTGATGATCGCGCCGCTGTTTTTCAGCTCGACCATTTTCGCTGCCACTTCACGGGTGCAGAGGAACACGCCGGTCAGGTTGACGTCGATCACCGCCTGCCACTGGGCCAGGCTCATCTTGGTCATCTCGCTGTCCTTGACCTTGAGCAGCAGACCGTCGCGCAGGATCCCGGCGTTGTTGATCAGGCCGTGAATCGCGCCGAAGTCTTCGGCGACCTGGGCAACCATGTGCGTCACTTGCTCTTCGTTGGCGACGTTGCACAGGTAGCTGCGGGCCTCGACACCCTTGGCCTTGCAGGCCGCGACGGCGTCATCGAGTTTTTCCTGGTTCAGGTCGACCAGCGCCAGCTTCGCGCCCTTGCCTGCGAAATACTCGGCCATCGAGCGGCCCAAGCCTTGGCAACCGCCAGTGATAATGATTACTTTGTCGTTGAGTTGCATTCGCATGCCCCCGAGAGCAGGTCAGAGTGGTCCTTATAGGTAGCCTCTCGATCTGCATCGGCCGGGAGCCTGTTGCACATGAGAACTGCCCGATGGCGCGTGGAACAAATCCCGTGCGCCTGTCCGTTTTTTCGACGGATTCTATTTAAGGAGTCATAAATTGAGCGTTGAAGCGGCTAAGAATGCCCGAGAATTGCTTCTCAAGGAATACCGTGGCGTGCTGTCGACCCACTCCAGATCGATGCCCGGTTTTCCGTTCGGCTCCGTGGTTCCCTACTGCCTGGACGAGCAGGGCCGGCCGCTGATCCTGATCAGCCGCATTGCCCAGCACACCCACAACCTGCAGAAAGATCCGAAATGTTCGATGCTGGTGGGTGAGCGTGAGGCCGACGACGTGCAAGCCGTTGGTCGCCTGACCTATCTCGCCGAAGCTGAAAAACTCGAAGACGCTGCCGCCATCGAAGCCGCCGCCGAGCGTTACTACCGCTATTTCCCCGATTCGCAGAATTACCACAAGGCTCACGATTTCGATTTCTGGGTGCTCAAACCCGTGCGCCATCGCTACATCGGCGGCTTCGGCGCGATCCATTGGGTCGATCACCTGACCCTGGCCAACCCGTTCGCCGGCAAGGCCGAAATCAGCATGGTCGAGCACATGAACAGCGACCACGCCAAGGCCATTGCCCATTACGTCGACCTTGCCGGTCTGCCGAAAACCGTACCGGCACAAATGGCCGGGATCGATACCGAAGGCATGCACCTGCGCATTGGTCAGGCGCTGTACTGGCTGCCGTTTCAAGCGCCTTGTCATACGCCGATACAAGTGCGCGAAGCCTTGGTTTCTCTGGCTCACGCCGAGGTCTGGCCAAAAAATGCGGTGGCCGACGCTTGAATTCACGAAAGGGCGACGTCATCTAAGGCTTACTGCAAGGCATTTCTTGCGTTGAGGAAACTTTGATGCGCCCTTTTTTGTTGCTCTTTCTGCTGTTCCCGGTGTTGGAGCTGTTCGTATTCGTCAAAGTGGCAGGATCGATCGGATTTTTCCCGGCCCTGCTGCTGATCATTCTCGGCTCGATGTTCGGCGTGTTCGTGCTGCGTATCGCCGGACTGGCCACCGCACTGCGCGCCCGTGAAAGCCTGAACCGCGGCGAACTGCCTGCGCAAACCATGCTCGAAGGCCTGATGCTGGCCCTGGCCGGTGGTCTGCTGATCCTGCCGGGCTTCATCAGCGATGTGGTCGGTCTGGTGCTGCTGTTGCCGTTCAGTCGTCGACTGGTCGCCAACAAAATGCGCCAGCGCGCCGAAGAGCAGGCCATGCGCCAGCGAGCGTTCGCCGACGACCTGCAACCTCGCGGCGGTCCTGCACCGCGCCAGCCTCTTGGCCGCGAAGGCGATGTGTTCGAAGGCGAATTCGAACACCGCGACACCAAGTAACTTCTGCATCGACACGGCACCTTCGGGTGCCGTGTTCGTTTGCGGGGAGAACTCATGCAGCCTGCGTGAAAATTTTTTGACCCCCGCCCTTGTAATAAGCTTATGCGCCCTTATGTATCGGTCACCGAAAGGTTTCCGACATTTTGAGTCGGACAGACTTCCGCGGTTCGCTCGACGAGCCGCAACCGGCGCAGGCCGGATTCGTTAAACCCGCCGGGACTACACCGGCCGATGAAAACCACAATTAGGAGAGATCGACAATGAAGCTTCGTCCTCTGCATGACCGCGTCGTCATCCGTCGCAGCGAAGAAGAAAAGAAAACCGCTGGCGGTATCGTCCTGCCAGGTTCGGCTGCTGAAAAAGCCAACCACGGTGAGATTCTGGCTGTAGGCCCGGGCAAGGCACTGGAAAGCGGTGAAGTGCGCGCACTGTCCGTGAAAGTGGGCGACAAGGTTGTGTTCGGTCCGTACTCCGGCAGCAACACCGTGAAAGTCGACGGCGAAGACCTGCTGGTAATGAGCGAGAACGAAATCCTCGCTGTTATCGAAGGCTGATTACCCGCTCATTTTCCCGCTACTACAAAGTATTTAAGGAATATCGATCATGGCTGCTAAAGAAGTTAAATTCGGCGATTCCGCCCGCAAGAAAATGCTGGTTGGCGTAAACGTCCTGGCTGACGCGGTAAAAGCGACCCTGGGCCCGAAAGGCCGTAACGTGATCCTCGAGAAGAGCTTCGGCGCTCCGACCATCACCAAGGACGGCGTTTCCGTCGCCAAGGAAATCGAACTCGAAGACCGTTTCGAAAACATGGGCGCGCAGCTGGTCAAAGACGTTGCCTCCCGTGCCAACGATGACGCTGGTGACGGTACTACCACCGCTACCGTTCTGGCTCAGTCGATCGTCAACGAAGGCCTGAAAGCCGTCGCTGCCGGCATGAACCCGATGGACCTGAAGCGCGGTATCGACAAAGCGACCATCGCGATCGTCAAAGAACTGAAAGCCCTGTCCAAGCCATGCGCTGACACCAAGGCTATCGCTCAGGTAGGCACCATCTCCGCCAACTCCGACAACTCCATCGGCGACATCATTGCCGAAGCCATGGAAAAAGTCGGTAAAGAAGGCGTGATCACCGTTGAAGAAGGCTCGGGCCTGGAAAACGAACTGTCGGTTGTAGAAGGCATGCAGTTCGACCGTGGCTACCTGTCCCCGTACTTCGTCAACAAGCCGGACACCATGGTTGCCGAGCTGGAAGGCGCGCTGATCCTGCTGGTCGACAAAAAGATCTCGAACATCCGCGAAATGCTGCCAGTACTGGAAGCCGTTGCCAAAGCCGGCCGTCCACTGCTGATCGTTGCCGAAGACGTTGAAGGTGAAGCCCTGGCGACTCTGGTCGTGAACAACATGCGTGGCATCGTTAAAGTCGCAGCCGTCAAGGCTCCAGGCTTCGGCGACCGTCGCAAGGCCATGCTGCAGGACATCGCCGTTCTGACCGGTGGTACCGTTATCTCCGAAGAGATCGGCCTGAGCCTGGAAAGCACCACCCTGGAACACCTGGGTAGCGCCAAGCGCGTGACCCTGTCCAAGGAAAACACCATCATCGTTGACGGTGCTGGCGTTCAAGGCGACATCGAAGCCCGTATCGCTCAGATCCGTGCCCAGGTTGCCGAAACTTCCTCGGACTACGACCGTGAAAAACTGCAAGAGCGTCTGGCCAAGCTGTCCGGCGGCGTTGCAGTGATCAAGGTTGGTGCCGGTTCCGAAGTTGAAATGAAAGAGAAGAAAGCCCGCGTTGAAGACGCCCTGCACGCAACCCGCGCAGCCGTTGAAGAAGGCGTGGTACCTGGCGGTGGCGTTGCGCTGATCCGCGCTCTGGAAGCACTGACCGAACTGAAAGGCGACAACGCTGACCAGAACGTCGGTATCGCTGTACTGCGTCGCGCTGTTGAAGCGCCGCTGCGTCAGATCGTTGCCAACTCCGGCGACGAGCCAAGCGTGGTTGTCGACAAGGTCAAGAACGGCGAAGGCAGCTTCGGCTACAACGCTGCTACCGGCGAATACGGCGACATGATCGAAATGGGCATCCTGGACCCAACCAAGGTCACCCGTTCGGCTCTGCAAGCTGCAGCCTCCATCGGCGGTCTGATCCTGACCACCGAAGCTGCTGTTGCTGATGCACCGAAGAAAGAAGGTGCAGCTGGCGGCGGTATGCCAGACATGGGCGGCATGGGTGGCATGGGCGGCATGATGTAAGCCAGCCTTACCCCGGTAACGAAAAAACCCGTCTGCGAGAGCAGACGGGTTTTTTTATTGCCCGCGTTGCAGGGTTCAGGCGTTGGCGGGTTGTGCCAGCGATGTGGCCTGGTTCTTGGTTGCCGGGCGATACAGAACCCAGTAATACGAACCCAGACAGATCAGCCAGCAGAAGATCGCCGTCCACACGTTGTGGGAGAAGAAGTGCGCGCCCTGCATCATCCGGCTGATCGAGAACACCGTACCCAGCGCAAAGGCAAAGATGAACGCCTGACGGGCCAGCCGTGGGCGACGGTCACGCAGCACGAAGAACAGCGCAAACAAGGTGAAACCGGTGGCCGCATGACCACCCGGCCAGCAACGACCAGGTTTGTCGGTAGGCGGGCGATGATCCAGCAGCTTGCTATAGGTTTCGTGACCGCCGAACTGTTCGAGGCTCCAGGGGCATTGCACCGCCGTCACGGCTTTCACTGGCGTGACAAACGAGGTGGCCAGACCCAGCGACAACACCAGACAGCCCAGCTCACGCTTGAACGGTTTGAGCCGCTCGATGAAAAACGCGCCGATGAACCCGAGGATGGCAAACACCGAAAAGGCGATCACCACTTGTTTGGCGCGGTCGTGGAGGATGTTTTCCAGGAAGTAACTGTGACGGCCGATGAAGTCACCGGCAGCCGGGTCATAGAAAAGCCGGGCCAGATCCATGTCCAGATCGGTCAGCTCCAACAAAACCAGAATGACGGCCGCCACGGCGGGAATGCCCAGGCACAACCAGAAATTCAGCGGGCGAGGGGCAGGGCGTACAACGTTTGATGACATGACATATCCAGAGCGGGAAACGCCCCGGGGCATCAGCCCGGGGCGCTTCGATTAACGTTCGCTGATTTGCTCGGCACCCTCCTTGGGCGCCTTCCAGCCAAGCAGCTGTTGCTTGAAGCCATAACTGGCGGTTTGGTAATAGGTGATGGCGCGGCTGATCAGCGGGTCGTCGCTGCCGGCCCGGGACTCGCGGCTTTCGGTCAGCGCATCGTCATGCCGGCGCAGGCCCTGGCGCGGGCTGAGGATCGCCAGATCCTTGCCGTCGAACAGCCCCAGATGTTGATAGTTGCCGACCACGACTCTCGGTGGCAGCGGGTTGTCCCGCAGCAGGTTGCGACCGAAGAACGTCGATTGGTAATCCAGGTTCAGCAACCCCAGCAGGGTTGGCGCGAGGTCGATCTGGCTGGCCAGTTGCGCGTTTTCCCGTGGCTCGATCAACTTCGGTGCATAGATGAACAGCGGGATCTGGTAGTTGCTGATCGGCAGGTCTTCCTTGCCCGCGCTACCGGCGGTGTGGTCGGCGACGAAGATGAAGATCGTGTTGTCGAACCACGGTTTCTGCCGCGCCTGCTCCAGGAACTGGCCGATGGCGTAGTCGGTGTATTTCACCGCACCGTCGCGACCGTTGCCGGACTTGATGTCGATCCGGTTGTCCGGATAGGTATAAGGGCGGTGGTTGGACGTGGTCATCAGTTGCAGCAGGAAAGGCTGCTGTCTGGCGTAGTCGGCATCGGCCAGTTTCAGGGTCTGCCTATACAGATCCTCGTCGGCCATGCCCCAGGCATTCTTGAAGTGAATCTCCGATTCATCGACGCTGCTCTGATCGACGACGCGATAGCCGTTGCCGCTGAAGAATGCGTTCATGTTGTCGAAATAACCGCGTCCGCCGTAGACGAACACGCTGTCGTAGCCCACGGCGCCGAGTTGCTGGCCGAGGCTGGCGAAGCCGCTTTCGCGGCCGATGCGCTTGACGATCGAACGGCCCGGCGTCGGCGGAATGGCCAGGGTAATGGCTTCCAGACCCCGATCGGTGCGGGTGCCGGTGGCGTAGAAATTGTTGAAATACAGACTCTGCTTGCGCAAGGCATCCAGATTCGGTGTCAGGTTGCGCTCATCGCCATTGCTGCCCAGGTACTTGGCACTGAGGCTTTCGATGGTGACCAGCACGATGTTCGGTTTGCGCACAGTGCCCGGGTTGTCGATCACCCGGCGGATGTCCTGTGGATCCTGGCCGATGAAGCGCGCGTTGGGTTCGCTCAATTCCGCACGAATCTGGCCGGCGACTTTTTCCGGCGACAGACTGCTGTAGAACTGGCCATAGTCCAGTTCGTTGTTACGGAACGCGGCGAAGAACTGATACGGGCCATTGCTCGCCAGTTCATTCTGATAGGCGTTGCCGCCCTGGGCGCGCGGTGCGTCCTGGCTGAGCAGTTGCAGGCTCAGCCCCGCCACGACCAACAGACCGAGCGCATTGAGCAGGCGACCGCGCAGTGGTGGCAGCGGGGCGTCAAGCGCAGCGTTGAAAGGTTTGCGCAACGCGAAACTCAGCGCCACGGCGAGCAGCGCAAGGATGCTCAGCAACGTGCCGATCGGGTAGGACTCCAGCACGTTGTTCAGGACTTCATCGGAATACACCAGATAGTCGACGGCGATGAAGTTGAAACGCACGCCGAACTCGTCCCAGAACAGCCATTCGGCCACGGAGGTGAACAGCATGGCGAACAGACTGACCGTCAGCAGTCCCTGAAGGAACCAGCGATGACCGCGCCGGCGCCACAGGGCCGGCGGGCACAGCAGCAAATACAGGCCCATCGGCAGCGCCGCATAGGCGAGAAAGCCCAGGTCATACAGCAGGCCGATGCCGAACATGGAAAATGCCACGCCGCCGGCCTCATCCAAATGAGTCAGCAACAGCACGGTTCGAGTCAGAAGAAACACCACCAGCCAGGCGCCGGTGACCAGCAGTAGAAAGCGCATCGGCGCCGTCTTGAAGAAGTCCATTGTCTACATTCCTTATATCTAATGGCGCGAGAGTCTCGCGTTGTCACTGTAGTCAGGTTGTGAACCGATAGTGAAAAACTTGTTAAGGAATGAATTTGGTTGAAAGACTCGATTTGTGGGGCTTGCCGCCCTAGCCCTGAGTCGGCGATGGTCGTAAGCTGCGCGGGCCAAGACGGCCGCTACCGTGTACGGAGGAGGTGCCCATGCGAATTCTATTGGTCGAAGACAACCGCGATATCCTGGCCAATCTGGCCGATTACCTGGGGCTCAAAGGCTATATCGTCGATTGCGCCCAGGACGGTCTGTCGGGCCTGCATCTGGCCGCCACCGAGCATTACGACCTGATCGTGCTCGACATCATGCTGCCGGGCATCGACGGCTATACCCTGTGCAAGCGCCTGCGCGAAGACGCCCGTCGTGATACGCCGGTGATCATGCTCACCGCCCGCGATCAGCTCGATGATCGTTTGCAGGGTTTCAAGTCCGGGGCCGACGATTATCTGGTCAAGCCGTTCGCGCTGTCGGAACTGGCAGCCCGCGTCGAAGCCGTGATGCGCCGCACCCAGGGCGGCGGCCGGCGTGCCCTGCAGGTCGGTGATCTGAGTTACGACCTCGATACCCTTGAAGTGACCCGCGAAGGCAAATTGCTCAAGCTCAACCCGGTCGGCCTCAAACTGCTGGCGGTGCTGATGCAAAAGAGCCCGCATGTCCTGCGCCGGGAAATTCTCGAAGAGGCGCTGTGGGGCGATGACTGCCCGGACAGCGACAGCCTGCGCAGCCATGTTCACCAATTGCGTCAGGTGATCGACAAACCATTTGCCAAACCATTGCTGCACACCGTGCACGGCGTGGGTTACCGCCTGGCCGAGGGCCGCGATGGAGTTTAAGCAAAGCCTTGCCCAGCGGATCATCATCGCCTTTGCGCTGATGAGCGCGCTGGTGGCCGGGGCGTTTGCGATGGGCATCGTCGCGACCGTGCACCTGGTCGAGGAAAAACTGATTTCCGCCGGGCTGGGCGGGGACCTGCAACGCCTGCTGCTGATGGACAACGTCTCGGACTGGAGCCACCGGCCGGAGCCGGATCAGTTGTTCTATTTCAGCGGCGGGCCGGGCGACTTCGAACTGCCCAAGGACCTGCGGCACCTGGATTCAGGTTTCCATGAAGTCTTTCGCGAGCAGCTGTCGTATCACGCGATGGTCGAGGTGGTCGACGGTCGTCGTTATGTGCTGCTGCAGGATCAAAGCGATTTCGAAGAGCGCGAGCGCGTGCTGTTCGCCGTGGTGCTGGTGGGCTTCGTGCTCAGTCTGGCGCTGGCGGTGTTTCTTGGCTGGGTGCTCGCGCGCAAGGTGATGGCCCCGGTGGTGCGACTGGCGCGCCAGGTGCGCCATCGCGATCAGTTGCTCGGGCTGGCACCTCCGTTGGCGCCGGATTACGCGGCCGACGAGGTGGGCGAACTGGCGGTGGCATTCGACGCTACGCTCGGGCGCCTGCGTCAGGCGCTGACGCGGGAGCGACTGTTCACCAGCGACGTCAGCCATGAACTGCGCACACCGTTGATGGTGTTGGCCAGCTCCTGTGAACTGCTGCTGGAAAACCCGGGCATCGATCAGCGCGGCAAGGCTCAGGTTCAGCGCATTGCGCGTGCCAGTGAAGAAATGCGTGAGCTGGTGCAGACCTTCCTGATGCTCGCCCGTGCCCAACGCGAAGACGCAGGCGCCGCCCCCCGGCAGACCCTCGCGCAAGTGGCCGACAGCTTGCTTTGTCTGTGGCGCGAGCCCATCGAATCCAAGGGCTTGCAACTGATTTTCGAGCCGGGCAATCCGCCCGACACCTGTTACAACGCGACGCTGCTCAATGCGGTGATGGGCAACCTGCTGCGCAACGCCTTGCACTACACCGAGCAGGGTTTCATTCGCCTGACGCTCAACGGGAACGGTTTCGTGGTCGAGGATTCGGGCGTAGGCATTCCCGAGGAAAAACGCGAGGCGATGTTCCAGCCTTTTGTACGCGGCAATGAAAAACGCGGCGAAGGTTTGGGGTTGGGTCTGTCACTGGTTCAACGCATCTGCGAGAACCAGGGCTGGAGCGTCACGTTGAGCACGATGGAGCCCAATGGCTGCCGTTTCGAGGTCGTTCTGGGCAAGCAGTGAGGATCAATCGATTGATGGGGGACTCCCGCCAACCTGTCTAATTCCTGTATAACCTTGAAATAGTTTGCCGATTTACATGACGTTTTTTTCACAAAGGGATGACCTGACGCTGACACGCCGCTGCTTAAGGTGGCGTCATCAGTAATTCAGGAGTCCTGGTGATGGCCGGCCCGATCAAACTCGATTTTTCCGAAAAGTACGACGACAACCATGCGCAAAAATACCTGCGCAAACACCAGGATGGTCTGGGGCGTCGTTTGTCCAATTGGCGGGATCAGCAGTTGGCCCGCAAGGCGTTGACCCTGGTGGGTGAGCCGGGGCTGGTGCTCGACTTGCCTTGCGGCGCAGGACGTTTCTGGCCATTGCTGGCGGAAAAACCCAACCGGGTGATCATCGGGGCGGACAACTCCGAGTCGATGATCAAGACCGCCATGCAGGCACAACCGGCAGATGTGGTGAAACGGGTACAACCCTTGCACACGTCTGCGTTCGACATTGCCTTGCCTGATAACGCCGTCGACAGCATTTTCTGCATGCGACTGCTGCATCACATCGGCGAAGCCGAGCACCGCCGGGCGATTCTGCGCGAATTCGAGCGCGTCACCCGGGACAGCGTGATCATTTCGCTGTGGGTGGATGGCAATTTCAAGGCCTGGAAACGCAAACGCGCCGAGCAAAAGCGTGGCCAGGAGGGTTACCAGAACCGGTTTGTGTTACCGGCCGCAACAGTTGAAAAGGAATTCGAAGAAGCAGGATTCCGGATCCAGGAACAACTGGACTTTATTCCGCTCTATGCCATGTGGCGAGTCTACGTATTACGCAAGAGGTAAGAGGATGGCAGTGCAATTTGCAGCAGAAACGGAAGTCGCTCCCAAGGATCGCTTCGACTACTACTGGAACCAGCGTGGCGAATGGGTCGAGGAACCCAATGTGCGCCGTGGGGGCGAAAGTGGTGTGCAGCGTGTGGTGGGGCGCGATGGTCAACTGCTGTATGCCAAGCGTCAGACAGGCCATATCTATCGCAGTTGGTTGCACCCGTTCGGACGGCCGACCGTGTTGCGCGAGCTCGATGCGCTGACCGGCGTCTCCCGTCTCGGCGTCCGGGTGCCCGAGATCGTGTTTTGCGGTGCCCAGCCAGACCCGACATTCAAATGGCGTGCGCTGTTGGTGACAAAATCCCTCGATGGCTTTCAGGAGCTTGAGCATTGGGAAGCCGGCGGTGGTCGCGAGCAGTATGGCGAAGCTGTCTATGAGCGCGTACTCAAGGACCTCGCCGAAAACCTGGCGCGCATGCACAAGGGCCGTTGGCAGCACAGCTGCATCTACATCAAGCACGTGTTTGTGCGGGTGACGGGCGAAGGTGATTCGGCCAAGGTCGAGGTCGCCCTGATCGATCTGGAAAAATGCCGTCAGCGTCTGACCGCTTATCGCGCGGCCGCCCATGACATGAAGCAATTGCGCCGCCACTCGTCGTTCAGCGCAACGGACTGGAAAAAACTCGTCTACTTTTATGAGACGGCGTTTGGCAGCGCTATCAAAGGTTTATAGCGATGAAACTAGAAATTGCACGAGGTTTGTTTCTGGTAGGAGCCTTGGCAGTTGCATCATTGGCGGTGGCGGCCTGGGAACAGCCACGCATGCAGGTGATCGGCGCCTCGGCGAGCGATCCCCATTGTCCGATGCCACGGGTGGCAAAAGCCGCCGTGGCCACTCAGCCGGATCATGACCTGTTGCTGTTCATGTTCGGACTTTCTCAAGGGATGAGGCCGCAGAGTTGAATCGATTGAAATCTCTTTCTCCAAGAGCCAAAGGCCTCGCTGATGCGAGGCCTTTTTTATTGCGTCATGGCTTTTTACTGCGTCATGCCTTGGGATCGGGTTTCGCCAGCACGGTGTAAACGCACGGCAAAACAAACAGCGTGAACAGTGTCCCGATCGACATCCCGGTCGCGATCACGGTACCGATGTCGAAACGGCTGACCGCACCGGCGCCGGTGGCCACGATCAGCGGCACCATGCCGAACACCATCGCCGCGGTGGTCATCAACACCGGGCGCAGACGAATCGCCGCCGCTTCCTCCACCGCCTCGCGGGGTGTCAGGCCCTTCTCCTTGCGCAACTGGTTGGCGAATTCGACGATCAGGATCCCGTGCTTGCTGATCAGCCCGATCAGCGTCACCAGCCCGACCTGGGTGTAGATGTTCATGCTCGACCAGCCGAGGAACAGCGGAATCAGCGCCCCGCAGATCGACAACGGCACGGTCACCAGAATCACCAGCGGATCGCGGAAGCTTTCGAACTGCGCCGCCAGCACCAGGAAAATGATCGCCAGCGCCAGGGCAAAAGTTACCCACAGCGCACTGCCTTCCTGGACGAATTGTCGGGAGGCACCGCCGTAATCGAAGGCAAAACCGGCCGGGGCTTCTTCCCGGGCAATCTGCAACACGCTGTCGATGGCTTCGCCCATGCTCACCAGCGGGAATCCGGACAGCTTGGCCGCGTTGAGTTGCTGGAACTGGTTGAGCTGTCGCGGTCGTGCGCGATCGGTCACGGTGATCAGGGTCGACAGCGGCAGCAGCTCGCCCTGGGTGTTTTTCACGTAGTAATTGTTCAGCCAGTCCGGGTTGTCGCGGTAGGCCCGTTCGACCTGGGCGATGACCTTGTAGCTGCGGCCTTCGATGGTGAACCGGTTGATTTCGGCTTCGCCGAGCAAGGTCGCAAGCGTACCGCCCAGATCCTGCATCGACACGCCCATCTGCGCCGCCTTGGCGCGGTCGATGTCGACCACCACTTCGGGTTTGTCGAAAGCCAGATCGAGGTCGACGAAGGCGAACTTGCCCGACTCCATTGCGCGCTTCTTGATCCGGTCAGCCACTTGCAGCAACAGCTCGTAGTCGTTGGCGGTGTTGATCACGAACTCGAACGGCAGGCCTTCGCCGGTGCCGGGCAGGGACGGCAGGTTGAAACCGAAGATCTGCAGGCCCGGAATGCCCTCCAGTTTGCCCTGTACCTCCGGAAGGATTTCCATTTGTGTGCGGCTGCGCTCGTTCCACGGCTTGAGCAGAAAACCGCCGATGCCGGTCTGCACGCCGTTATAGCCGTTGATCTGGAACGATGAGTAGTACTCCGGAAACTCCTTGAAGATCTTGATGAACTCGTCGGTGTAGGTGTTCAGGTAATCGAGGTTGGTCGGCTGCGGGGCGTTGGCCATCATGAAAATGATGCCTTGGTCTTCGTCTGGTGCCAGTTCGGACTTGGTGAACTTGAGCAGCACCGGAATCAGGCACAGCACGATCACCGCGAACACCAGCACCACCGGCCGGGTATTGAGCGTGCCGTGCAGCATGCTTTGATAGCGACGCTTGAGGCTGTCGAAAATCCGGTCGAGACGGTGTGCCAGGCCCGTGGGGTTTTCATCGTGGCGCAACAGCACGGCGCACATCATCGGCGACAGGGTCAGGGCGACGATGCCGGAGATCACCACCGCACCGGCCAGGGTCAGCGCAAACTCCTTGAACAGCGCCCCGGTCAGCCCGGTGAGAAAACCGATCGGTGCGTACACCGCCGCCAGGGTGATGGTCATCGACACCACCGGCATGGCGATTTCCCGGGCGCCTTCGAGCGCGGCGTCCAGTGGTGTCTTGCCTTCCTCGATGTGCCGGTGAATGTTTTCCACCACCACAATTGCGTCGTCCACCACCAGCCCGATGGCCAGCACCATCGCCAGCAGCGTCAGCAGGTTGATCGAGTAGCCCATCATCTGCATGAAGAACATCACACCGATCATCGACAGCGGAATCGTGACGACCGGGATGACCACCGAACGCAGGGCGCCGAGAAACAGGAACACCACCACGATCACGATCAACACCGCCTCGAACAGGGTTTTCACCACTTCGTCGATGGAGGCCTGGATGAACAGCGTGGCGTCGTAGGCAATCTCGCTCTTGAGGTTGGGCGGCAGCTGGGCTTCAAGCTCCGGCATGATCTTGCGCACTTCCTTGATCACGTCCAGCGGGTTGGCGCCGGGCGTGGCCTTGATCCCGATGTACACCGAGGGTGTTCCGCCGAACGAACTGATCGAGTTGTAGTTTTCCGCGCCCATCTCGACCCGTGCCACATCGCTGAGCAACACCCGGCTGTCACCGTTGACCTTGAGCGGGATCTTGCCGAAGGCTTCGGCGGACTTCAGTTCGGTGTTGGCGTTGATGCTGGTGACCACGTACTCGCCTTTCACTTCGCCAGCGGCGGAGAGGAAGTTGTACTGGCGCACCGCGTTGGTCACGTCACCAGCGCTGAGGCCGAAGCCGGCGAGCTTCACCGGATCGATCCACAGGCGCATGGCGAACACCTGGTTGCCGAGAATCTCCGCCTCGGCCATGCCCGGCAGGGTCGCCAGCTTCGGCTGGATCACCCGCGACAGATAGTCGGTGATCTGCGGGTTGTTCAGTTCCTTGCTGAAGAAGCTGATGTACATCAGCGCCGAAGCGTCGGCGGCTTCTTTGCTCAGCACCGGATCCTCGGCGTCCTGAGGCAGTTTGTTCTTCACCTCGTTGGCCTTGGCCAGCAGTTCGGTGAACAAGCGGTCGCTGTTGGAGCCGATGCGCGCGTAGATCGAAATCACCGAGAAGTTCTGGCGACTGACCGAGGTCATGTAGTCGATGCCCTCGGCGCTGGCCAGGCTCTGTTGCATCGGCTGGGTGATGTAGCCCTGGATGGTTTCAGCGTTGGCCCCGGGGTACGCGGTGGTCACCGTGATCAAGGCGTTTTCCATTTGCGGATACTGGCGCAGCGGCAGTTTGCTCCAGGCCTGGAAGCCCAGCAGCACAATCAGCAGGCTGACCACGGTGGCGAGCACCGGGCGGCGGATGAACGGATCGGTAAAAGCCATGGGATTTCCTTGATCAGTCGGCGCGGGGCGGACTGTTCTGCTCGCCGAGGGTCTTGTCGTCGCTGATGGCAATGTGGGCGCCGTTGTCCAGTTTGATCTGGCCAGCCGTCACCACCTGTTCGCCGCTCTGCACGCCCTTGTTGATCATCACCTGGCCATCGCGGCGTTCGCCGGTCTCGACGAACCGACGTTCGGCGATCAGTACCGGTTGGCCCTTGTCGTCCTTTTCGACGGTGCCGTCTTCGGCTTTCTTCTGGGTGACCACGTACGTCGAGTTGCCGTAGAGGGTGTAGGTGATCGCGCTTTCCGGAACCACGATGTGTTTCTGGGGATCCGGCAGCAGCACCTCGACGCTGGTGAACATGCCTGGCAGCAACTTGCCGTCGGGGTTGGCCAGGGTGGCGCGAACCAGAATGTTGCGGGTGGTGCTTTCGACGATCGGGTTGATGGCGGTGATGGCACCGGTGAAGTTCTGGCCGGGATAGGCCGCTACCGTGATCTGCACCGGCTGACCGATGGCCAGTTTCGGCACCGACTGTTCGGGTACATAGAAGTCGGCGTAGAGGCTGCTCAGGTCCTGCAGGGTAGCGATCTTGGTGCCGCTGGCGAGGTAGTCGCCGATGTCGACGAGGCGGATGCCGATGGTGCCGCTGAAGGGCGCGACGATGCGTTTTTTGGCCAGCGCCGCATTGAGCTGATTGACCGTGGCCTTGTTCTTTTGCAGCTGCGCCGAGAGCCGGTCGAATTCACCTTTGGAGATGGCGCTGCTGCCGACGAGCTGGCTGCCGCGACCGTAATCCAGCTGCGCGAGACCGAGATCGGCCTTGGCGGTTTCGAGGAAGGCGGCTTCGACGGCGCTGTCCAGTTGCAGCAAAGGCTGGCCGGCCTTGACCTTCTGCCCGGATTCGAACTTCAGCTCGGTGACGGTGCCGGCGTTCTCCAGACTCAGGTCAACGCCTTGCAGTGCCTTCAGCGTGCCGACGGTGGGCAGACGCATCTGCCACGGGCGTTCGACGGCCGTGGCCACGGCGACGCTGATCGGCGGCTTCGGTTTGGAAAAGCCCTGGATCATCGTATAGATCGAGAAGGCCTTGTAACCGGCGAGAAGCAGAACGATCAGCAGTACAACACCCAACATGATCAGCATGCGGCGACGCAGCATATTTCCAGTTCCTTGGAGAAAATCAGGTGAGACAGGCGGGCACATTACCCCGAGTCCGGCAGGGATTCCAACTGCCAGTTTTTAACGGGTGTAAGGGAAGAAGGTGGAGAAAAGCAAGGCCGCCGACCGAGCGGTCGGCGGCGAGTTTCAGGCCATCAGATGAAGATGGTTGTCCCAGAGCCCTGCAGGCAAATCCAGCGGTTTGGCCAGCAGATCGTCCTGACGGCAATCGTAGTAGCGGCAGCGTCCCTGACCGGAGGTCACGACAAAACCGTCCTTCACTGCACCGACGCCGGCGCAGTCGGGTAACGGTGCGTCGAGGCGCACTTCGCCGCTGTCCAGGTCCCAGATGAAGAAGCGGTTGCCGCGCGGTGCGGTCAGTGCCACCAGACGCAAATCGCTGTGCACGGCGACGCTGGCGGTGTAATGCCCCATCGACTGCAACTGATGCTCCGGCACCGGGAACGCCACGAATGGCTGACCGGGACGTTTGATCGCCAGCAGCTCCGAGCGCTCGTGGGAAGGCCCCATGAATTGCTGGCCGGCGACGATGGTGCCGTCGCTGGCGATCCCCAGGTGGCGCACGCTGTTCATCTGCTGGGCGAGGGTTTCCTTGCTCAGCAGGGTGCCATCGCGCTGCATCAGCACCAGGCTCGGTTCCATGGCGTCGAGGTTCATGTCGACCCGGCTTTCGGCCTCGGTGCGGATCCCGCCGTTGGCCACCACCAGGGTTTCACCGTCGGGCATCCACGACACCTGATGCGGGCCGAGACCGTGGGTGGAAATCTCGCCGCTGTGCACCAACCGTTCGCCTTCGAATTTGTACACCCCGAGCAGGCCACGGCCAGGATCGCTGGTGTCGTTTTCGGTGGCGTACAGGTAGTCGCCGCTGTGGTGGATCACCGCGTGACCGTAGAAATGCCGGTTCGGCTGCGACGTCACGGTTTGCAGCAATGCGCCGTTGCGCAGGTCGATCAGGTAGCTCTCGGTGCCCGGCCGGCGGGCGACGAACAGCGCGATCGACAGCGTCGGGTGATTGATGATGTCGTGGCAGCGCTGGCCGACTTCGGTGGCGAACACCTGCGTGCCGTCCAGCCGATAGCCGACGGCGTAGTGCTTGCCGTCGGTGTCGTCCCGCGCCGACAGCAGCAGCGGGCTTTGGTCCTTGCGTTTGAACAGCGTCCAGCCGCCCAGTGTCACTGCTCCCAGCAGCAAACTACCTAAAGTCAGAGCCTGGCGTCGCAGCATGGCACGTGCCCTCATCAGTCACCGTCGTTGGCGTTGAAGCCCAGTTGGATGCCCAGCGCCTTGGCCAGCTCGCCTTCGTGCAGGCGGTGGACGACGTTGAGGCTGTCGTAGATGTCGTTGAGCTGTTGGCGACCGGCGTCGTCGTTGAGCATTTCGGTCAGCGAGCGCTGGGTGCTGCCGAACAGTTTGAGCGACGCCGCATAGGCTGCATCGATCTTGTCCGCCAACGGCTTTTGTTCTGCCGGCAGCAAGCCGCGCAGGCCTTTGTTGTCGACGCCTTCCCAGACGGTTTTGGCCGCTGCGAGGCTGGCTTCCAGCGACTCCATGGACGACTGGCTGCGCCATGCATCGGCCTGGAACGGCTGAGGCACGCCCTTGCTCTGACGGCCCATCGGCGTGCCGAGTTTTTTCTTCAGGGTGTCGAGAGCAGTGACCTGTACCCGCAGCAGATCGGCGATCGCTTCGTGGGAGTCGGCGTAGCGCTGGTTCGGGAATTTGCTCATCTGCGCGAGCATGCCGTCGGTGTTGTTCCAGCTGCTGAGGATCTCTTCGGCCAGTTGTTTCTGACGCTCGCCGATGGCCACCAGCAGTGGGCAGTATTTGGCTTTCTGCGCGTCGTTGGCGACGTCAGGCTTGGCGTCGAACAGGATGTACTCGTACGCGGAAAGGCCTTGAACCACAACGCTGGACTTGGCCAGGGCGGCGGCGTCGATCTGCGGCTGCGCGGTGACCAGTTGCTCGACCTGACGGCCGACAAGGTTCTTCTTGTCCGGCCAGAACTGCACCTGCCACGAACGGTTGCCCTCGGCCAGCGGGCCGATCAGCAGCGGTTGCAGCTCGGCCCAGGCTTTTTGCGCGTGCAGGAAGTCGGCACGTGCGGTGTCCAGCGACTCTTTGCCCTGGCAGTAGGCGAGGGCACTGACGGCCAGTTGCTTGTCGGCCTCGACCCAGCGGGTGTAGGTCGGCAGGATCACCGATTTGGCGATGGCCGCCGAAGTGACGGCTTGTGGATCCTGCGGCGAGCACGCGCCGAGGGCCAGTGCGGCAAGGCTGGTGAACAACAGCTTGGGACGGAACATGTCGGGCTCCCGATTCTTTTAAGTGTTTAAAGTGAGTTCAAGAACGCCAGCAGCGCGGCGCGCTGCTCGGCGTTGAAAGACAAAACCTGTTGCTGCGCCGCTTTCGCTTCGCCGCCATGCCAGAGCACGGCTTCGAGCAGGTTGCGGGCGCGGCCGTCATGCAGAAACTGGGTATGGCCGCTGACCGCCTGCGTCAGGCCGATGCCCCACAGTGGCGGGGTGCGCCAGTCGCGGCCGGAGGCCTGGAATTCGGTGCGGTTGTCCGCCAGGCCTTCGCCCATGTCATGCAGCAGCAGATCGCTGTACGGGCGAATCACTTGATTGGCCAGTTCAGGTTCGGCCGCGTTGGCGGCAGTGGTGTATTTCGGTGTGTGACAGGACTGGCAACCCGCCTGGAAGAACAGATTCTTGCCGGCCAGCACTTGCGGATCGTTGACGCCACGGCGGGCGGGAACGGCGAGGTTGCGGCTGTAGAACAGCACCAGGCGCAGGATGTTGTCGCTGACTTCAGGTTCGCCGTCCGGGCCGTTGCCGTTCGGCGCCTGTTTGCAGGCAGTTTGCGCGTCGGTGCAGTCATCAAACGGTCTCAGGCTGGTCGTGAGGCCCATATCACCAGAAAACGCGTGAACATTTTGTTGATTGAGGTTCGGTTGACCGGCTTTCCAGCCAAATCGCCCCATGACGGCCTTTTGCTGCTCATCGTCCCATACCCGGTTGGGTCGACCGTTGATGCCGTTTTTCTCTTTGGCTTGCGCGGCGGCGTTGGCGAGGATCGCTTCTTCCGGGATCGCTTCGAGCAGGCCCAGGCCGATCATCGGCGGTGCAACGCGTGCGGAGAAACGTGTGTCCGGGTGCATCGGGCCGTAGCCGAGCTGGGTGATCTGCAAGGCCGGTTTGCGCAGCTCGACTTCAGTGCCGTCCTTGAAGCGGACCGGCACAGGCGTGTAATCGACCCGCACCTTGCCTTCCGGCGCGACGCCGGGAACTGCCATGTCCTGGAACTGGCCGCCATAAACCGGCTCGGGCACCACGCCCACCTGTTCGATGACCTTGGCATAGGCCGGCGAATCGGGAATCGACAGGCGCACCAGCATTGAAACCGCGTTGGCCGCATCCGGCGTCGGCGGATGGCCGCGGCCGTCCTTGATGTGGCAGTTCTGGCAGGCGTTGGTGTTGAACAGTGGGCCGAGGCCATCGCGGGCGGTGGTGGT
Organism: Pseudomonas fluorescens; assembly: GCF_030344995.1. Lineage (GTDB taxonomy): Bacteria > Pseudomonadota > Gammaproteobacteria > Pseudomonadales > Pseudomonadaceae > Aquipseudomonas > Aquipseudomonas fluorescens_BF. Next base: position 5,231,255 of record NZ_CP128260.1, on the reverse strand, counting down.
CGACGGCGCGATCACCCACGGGCTGCGAAAGAAACTGTTGCCGACGCTGAAGTCCACCCGACGCGAGGGTGGCAGGTTGGCGGACGGCAGGGAAAATGCGTTCTGATCGCTCTTGCGCACAGTCGCCGCGCCGCCGGAACGGGCCTCACCTGGCTCGGCCTTGGTGAAACGCGGGGCGTCATCGCAGGCACTCAGGCCCAGGGCCAGAAACAGTGCGGACAAGCGAAGAGGCAGCGAGGGCATCAGACATCCTGCAAGAGGGGCGAATTTAAAGGCGCAAAGTCTAACAGGGCGAGGGGGTTTGAATAAGAGGAATTATCGTTTGCTTGATGTGGGGCAGGGTTTGGCTTCAGATCGAGGTGCTGCCATCGCTGGCAAGCCAGCTCCCACAGGGTTTGGTGGTGAACACAGAGATTGCAAACACCGGGGTACTTGTGGGAGCTGGCTTGCCAGCGATGGGGCCATCAGCATCACCACAAATAGCAGATATGAAAAAGGCGACCCGAAGGTCGCCTTTTTAACGCGGACGCTGTGATCAGAACTCGTGATCGGCGTTGTCCGGGTTCAGGTCGCTGATGCCCAGTTTGCCGGCAGCAGCTTCGATCGAACCGGTCTGCTTGACCAGCGAAGCGATGGCGTCGCGCACGATCTGGTTGCCGGCGGTGTTGCCGGCCGCGATCAACTGGTCGTAGTGCTCACCCTTGTTGGCGTGATCGACCATGACCTGGATCTTGGCTTCGGTGGCGGCCAGATCGGCTTTCAGCGCGGTGTCGGCAGCCGGATCAACCTTGGCCACCAGCGACGACAGGCTGGCGCCGGTCATTTTGGTGCCGTCGACGCGGGTGTACTCGCCCAGGTAAACGTTACGAATGCCCTTGGCATCGTAGAAGTGCGAGTTGTGGGTGTTGTCGCTGAAGCAATCCTGTTCGTCTTCCGGGGAGTTCGCTTCCAGAGACACCTTCATGCGCTCGCCGGCCAGCTCGCCCAAAGACAGGCTGCCCATGCCGAACAGCATTTTGCGCAGGCCGCTTTCAGCCGGTTCGGCTTCCAGGGTGGCGCGGTAGTTGTCGGCCACGTTCGGCTTCCAGTTGCCGACCATTTCTTCCAGGTCGCTGACCAGCAGCTGGGTCACGGCTTTCAGGTAGGCACGACGACGGTCGTTGTGGCCACCGGTTGCGCCGGCGCCTTCCAGGTAGTCCGAGGCCGGACGGTTGCCGGCGCCAGGGCCGGTGCCGTTCAGATCCTGGCCCCAGAGCAGGAATTCGATGGCATGGTAGCCGGTGGCAACGTTGGCTTCGGAACCACCCAGCTCGTTCAGGCTGGCGAGTTTTTCCGGGGTGATGTCCTTGACGTCGACCTTGTCTTCGCCGACCTGTACTTCGGTGTTGGCGATGATGTTGGCGGTGGCGCCCGGGTTGCCCAGTGCGTGCTCGTAGGATTTGTCGACGTAGTCGATCAGGCCTTCGTCCAGAGGCCAGGCGTTCACCTGACCTTCCCAGTCGTCGATGATGGTGTTGCCGAAGCGGAACACTTCGCTCTGCAGGTAAGGAACGCGGGCGGCGACCCAGGCAGCCTTGGCGGCTTTCAGGGTGTCGGCGTTCGGCTTGGCGAGGAACGCGTCGACGGCGGTTTGCAGGGTTTTCGCGGTGGATTCGGCATCGCTGTAAACGGCGAAGACCATGTCGGCATAGTGCGAGACAACGGCTTTGCCGGCGGCCTCGTCGACTTTACCGGCAGCAGCAGGCGCAGCCGGTGCAGCGGTGCTCGCAGCCGGAGTCGGCGCAGGAGCGGCGGCCTTTTCTTTGTCTTTACCTTCGCCGCAACCGGCGAGGGAAATAGCGATGGCCAGCAGACTGGCGGTAGCCAGAGGCATACGAATCATGGCGAACATCCTGCTTCGGTAATTGAGTGGACAGGCGCGGGGGTGCGCAAAAGCTGCGACATAATGCAAATCTTTCGCATTATGTGTAAAGGGTTGTAGCTGGAAATATTTCCTATTTGCGCGGGGGTTGCGCTGGATCAACAGCGTAGACCGCACCCGGCGGATGAAGGGTTTTGCCGGGTTTCGCAGGGAGATTTCAGAGGATGGCCGCGTTGCTGCGCTGGGCCTGCTTGAGATAAACGCTCAGCTCGCGCGCCGGCAGCGGCTTGCTGTAGTGGTAGCCCTGACCTTCGTGGCAGCCTTCGGAGATGATGTAGGTTTCCTGTTCGGCGGTTTCCACGCCCTCGGCGATCACCTGCATGCCCAGGCTCTTGCCCAGTTGAATGATGGCGCGAACGATGGTCGCGTCATCGTCGTCGTCCAGCAGGTCCTGGACGAAGCTCTTGTCGATCTTGATCTTGTCCAGCGGCAGACTCTTGAGATAACTCAGCGACGAATAACCGGTACCGAAGTCGTCGATGGCGATCAGGGCGCCGGAGCGGCGCAGGCTCAGCAGGTGCTGGGCGGCGGTGCTGATGTCTTCCATCAGGCCGGTTTCAGTAACTTCCAGCTCGAGGCTGCGCGGTGGCAGGCGGTACATCTGCAACAGGTTGTTGACCACCCGTGGCAGCTCGGCGTGGTGCAGTTGCACGGTGGACAGGTTGACCGCCATGCGCAGGTCGACGAAGCCCTGATCGTGCCAGTCGCGCAGTTGCTTGCAGGCCTGATCCAGCACCCATTCGCCGATGGCGATGATGGTGCCGTTCTGCTCGGCCAGCGGGATGAACAGGTCCGGCGGCACCAGACCGTGTTCCGGATGCTGCCAGCGGATCAGGGCTTCGACCCCGACTACACGATGATCGCGGTAGCTGATCTGCGGTTGATAGACGAGGTAGAACTGATCGCGCAGCAAGGCGTCGCGCAGGTCTTTTTCCAGTTCGCGACGCCGGCGCATCTCGCTGTCGACACTCGCGATGTAGAACTGATAACGGTTGCGTGAGCGGGTCTTGGCCAGGGTCATGGTCTGCTCGGCTTTCTGCAACAGCTTCTCGGTGCTGTCGCCGTCCTCCGGGAACAGGGTGATGCCGATGGTCGCGCGCAGGCGAATCTCTTGATGATCGAGGGCGAACGGCGCTTCCAGGTCATCGAGAATGCTTTGCGCCAGTTCCGCCGCTTCGTAAGGTTGCTCGATATCGGCCTGCACCAGCGCGAACTGGTCGCCGCCGAGACGGGCGAGGGCGCCGAGGCGACCGCTGTGGGCGCGCAGGCGGTCGGCGAGTGCCAGCAGCAACTGGTCGCCGGTCTGGTAGCTGAATTGTTCGTTGATGCCTTTGAAGTCATCCAGACCTACGCAAAGGACGGCGACCCGGCGTTGCAGCTTGCCGGCATCCACCAGGATCTTGTCCAGTTGCTGCTGCAATTGCTGGCGATTCGGCAGGCCGGTGAGAAAGTCGTACTGGGCCATGCGCAGCAGACTGTTTTCTGCTTCGTGGCGCAGGTGGGTGTTGCGCTCGATGGATTCGAGCAACTGGTTGGCGGTGTTGATCCAGATTCCCAGTTCGTTTTTCTCGTGGCCCTTGAGCTGTGGAATCTTGTGTTCGCTGGGGCGGTCCGGGTTGATTTCGGTGAGGTGTTCGATGATCCGCGACAGCGGTTTGGTCAGCAGCCAGTGATAGACCAGATACAGCACCAGGCCCATGGCTAAAGCGCGCAACACGCCGGAAATGAAGATGATCACCGAGCTGACGATGAACCCCTGCCCGTAGGTGGCGGTGTCGAGGGTGATGCTCAGGTCGCCGTAATACTCGCTGTACGGCCCGCGTCCCACCAGTTGGGTGGTGAACGTGCGTTCCTGGCCAAGAATCAGGTCGGTCAGCCAGCGGCTGTTGGAATGCTGCAGTTCGCGGGATTTCTGCGCGAGCATCGCTTCGTTGGGATGGCCAATGGAGGCCTGGCGCACGGCGTCGTCCTGGAACAGGCCTTCGATCACCTGCATGCCCATCTCCCGATCCAGGCTGTAGACCGCCTGGGTGGAGGGATCGCGGAACATGTCGAGGATGCGTTCGGCATCGCCGGCGACGGCCTGGCGTGTTTTATAGGCATCGAAAACGATCTGCGCGCAGCTCAAGACCACGCCGACGATCAATGCCGACAGGAGCACGACCCGGAGCAACTTCACCGACAAGCTGTTCTTGAGTTCCAGCTTCAAAGGGTTATTCCTTGTTCCGTGCGGGTAGCGTCAAGTTGCCATGAGTATTGGCAATCCCGTGTTGGCAGTCAAAGGGACAATCGAGCCGCGGAAAATTTGTCCGTGGCCTTGGCCGAAATGCTGCTGTCTGGAGTATTTGCCCTATTTGTACTGTGTCGGTAGTTTTGGCCTCCAACTTGAGGGGCGTCGGACAATTTTTCCTCTGTTGATGTTAGTTCGCCGTGGCTTGGGAGCAAGGCGAGAAAGGCTGCTTTGCGTGTGGGAAAAGGCTCTGTTTGTGATGCGGCGCACCCGTGATGATTTCTGCGGGCAGAAAAAAACCCGGCAAAGGCCGGGTTTTTGTCTGGCGTGCAGCTTAAGCGGTGAAGGTCTTGCCTTCGAACTGCTCGGCCACGAACTTCCAGTTGACCAGGTTCCAGAACGCCTCGACGTATTTTGGACGCAGGTTACGGTAGTCGATGTAGTAAGCGTGTTCCCACACGTCGCAGGTCAGCAGCGGGGTGTCGCCGCTGGTCAGCGGGTTGCCGGCGCCGATGGTACTGGCCAGAGCCAGGGAACCGTCAGCCTTTTTCACCAGCCAGCCCCAGCCGGAACCGAAGGTGCCGATCGAGGTTTTGCTGAACTCTTCCTTGAACTTGTCGAACGAACCGAAAGCCGCGTTGATGGCTTCAGCCAGTGCGCCGGTTGGTTGACCGCCGGCGTTTGGCGCCAGGCAGTTCCAGTAGAAGGTGTGGTTCCAGACCTGAGCGGCGTTGTTGAAGATGCCGCCCGAGGAAGTCTTGACGATTTCTTCCAGGGTCTTGCCTTCGAACTCGGTGCCTGGCACCAGGTTGTTCAGGTTCACGACGTAGGTGTTGTGGTGCTTGTCGTGGTGGAATTCCAGGGTTTCCTTGGAAATGTGCGGCTGCAGGGCATCGTGTGCGTAAGGCAGCGGCGGCAATTCGAAAGCCATGATGATTCTCCTAATCAGGTCTGTTGCGGTGAGCGCAAGGCCGATCACGGGCGGCCAGAAATGCACCGGCGAGTTTTTACTCTTTGCGGCGCAGGGTTCGGATCATAGCACCGGGGGTGCGGCTTAACCACGCAACAACTGTGTGGGATAGAGGTTCCAGAGCTGTTTGGAATAAATCATGAAGCCAATATCAATTGCCCTGCCACCGTGAACATCATCACCGCCACCAGCAGATCGAGAATCCGCCAGGTACTCGGCCGTGCCAGCCAAGGGGCGAGCCATGCCGCGCCGAACGCCAGGGTGAAGAACCACAGCAGCGAAGCACTCGCCGCGCCGACGACATAAGCGCCGGGCACCGACTGTTGCGCACCGAGAGAACCGATAAGCAGAACGGTGTCCAGATAGACGTGCGGGTTGAGCAGCGTCACCGCCAGAGCGCTGAGCATCACCGCCCGCAGTGAGCGCACGGTCTGGTTTTCACCCTGTTGCAGGCTCTGTTTCGAAAACGCCCGACGCAACGCCTGGCTGCCGTACCAGATCAGAAACACCGCGCCGCCCCAGCGAGCGACCGCCAGCAAGGTCGGGTTCTGTGCCAGCACCGTGGCCAGACCGAAAACACCTGCCGCCACCAGCAACGCATCACAAGCGACACACAGCGCCGCAACCGGCAGGTGATGTTCACGCCGCAGGCTCTGCGCCAGGACAAAGGCATTCTGCGTGCCGATCGCCATGATCAGCCCGAACGCCACCAGCAAACCGTTGGTATAGCTTTGCCACATGACGGTTACTCCGCGTTGGCTGCGAGATCGCGCAGCACTTGCATGGCGCGTTCGGCGTCGGCCTGACCGACGAACAAATGGTCGTGGTAGTAGCCGGCAATCACGTTGCAACTGATCCTGGCGTTGCCCAGTGCGGTGGCGAACGCGGCGGTCAGGCCGACGGCTTCCAGCGCCGAATGCACGTTCAAGGTGATCCAGGCCGCGACATAGTCGAAGCTGAAACCGGCGCGCTCGGCGTGGGACCGTTCGAGAATCACCGTCAGGCCTTCCTGCTCACGGAAACTGCCGACGATTTCCAGACCGCTCGGAAACTGGCCGTCGCGCAAGGTGCAGAACACGTATTCGCCGGCATTGAGCTGCGGGCTCATGCTGCGCAGCAGGGTGGTCAACGAGGTTTCGCCAGCCATGTTGGTGGTCCTTGATAAAGAGTGCTTGCTGGCTATTCTCCCGGTTGACGCTGTATAAGAAAAACCAATAGTGCTGATCGCTCATTAGGAAAACTGATGTTCGACTACAAATTGCTTTCCGCTCTGGCCGCCGTGGTCGAGCAGGCCGGATTTGAACGGGCGGCGCAGGTGCTGGGCCTTTCGCAATCGGCGATTTCCCAGCGGATCAAACTGCTGGAGGCGCGGGTCGGCCAGCCGGTTTTGGTGCGCGGCACGCCGCCGTCGCCGACCGAGATCGGCCGGCGCCTGCTCAACCATGTGCAGCAGGTGCGCCTGCTCGAACGGGATTTGCAGACGCTGGTGCCGGCGCTGGACGAAGAAGGCCTGCCGGAGCGCCTGCGGATCGCCCTGAATGCCGACAGCCTCGCCACCTGGTGGGCCGAGGCGGTGGGCGATTTCTGCGCCGAACAACATCTGTTGCTCGATCTGATCGTCGAAGACCAGACCGTCGGCCTCAAACGCATGCGCGCCGGTGAAGTGGCCGGTTGCCTGTGCGCCAGCGAGCGACCGGTGGCGGGGGCGCGCAGCGTGTTGCTCGGGGCGATGCGCTATCGGGCACTGGCCAGTCCGGCGTTCATCGAGCGGCACTTTCCCGACGGTGTGCGGGCCGAGCAATTGCCGCGCACCCCGGCGCTGGTCTTCGGCCCGGACGATTTTCTCCAGCATCGTTATCTCGCATCCCTCGGCGTCGATGGTGGTTTCGAGCATCACCTGTGCCCGTCGTCCGAAGGTTTCATCCGCCTGACCGAAGCCGGGCTGGGTTGGGGACTGGTGCCGGAATTACAGGTGCGCGAGCAACTGGAGCGCGGTGTGTTGCGCGAACTGTTGCCAGATAAACCGATCGACGTGCCCTTGTACTGGCATCATTGGCGCAATGGCGGTCACTTGCTCGGGCTGTTGACCGAACAATTGGTGCGCTCGTCGGCGCAATGGCTGGTGCCGTTGGACTGACGGCCAGCGTCAAGACTCACGAATCAGGCAAAACGAAAGACAGCGGAGCTCTACATGAAAATTCTGGTCACCGGCGCAAGCGGCTTCATTGGCGGACGCTTTGCGCGTTTCGCCCTGGAGCAGGGCCTGGACGTGCGGGTCAACGGTCGCCGGGCCGAGGGTGTCGAGCATCTGGTACGTCGCGGTGCCGAGTTCGTTCAAGGCGATTTGAGCGACCCGGATCTGGTGCGTGCGCTGTGCAGCGATGTCGAAGCCGTGGTGCATTGCGCCGGCGCGGTCGGCTTGTGGGGCCGGTATCAGGACTTCCATCAGGGCAACGTGCAGGTTACCGAAAACGTGGTCGAGGCCTGCCTGAAGCAACGGGTTCGGCGGCTGGTGCATCTGTCGTCGCCCTCGATCTACTTTGACGGTCGCGACCACCTCGGCCTGACCGAAGAGCAAGTGCCCAAACGCTTCAAACATCACTACGCAGCGACCAAATACCTGGCCGAGCAAAAGGTCTTCGGCGCCCAGGAGTTCGGCCTCGAAACCCTCGCCCTGCGCCCGCGTTTCGTCACCGGCGCCGGCGACATGAGCATCTTCCCGCGCTTGCTCAACATGCAGCGCAAGGGCCGTCTGGCAATCATCGGCAACGGTCTGAACAAGGTCGATTTCACCAGCGTGCACAACCTCAACGAAGCGTTGCTCAGCAGTCTGCTGGCCGATACTTCCGCGCTGGGCAAGGCCTATAACATCAGCAACGGCGCTCCAGTGCCGCTGTGGGATGTGGTCAATTACGTGATGCGCAAGATGGAAGTCCCACAGGTCACCAAATACCGTTCCTACGGTCTGGCCTACAGCGTGGCGACGCTCAACGAAGGTGTGTGCAAGCTCTGGCCGGGGCGTCCCGAGCCGACCCTGTCGCGCCTGGGCATGCAAGTGATGAACAAAAATTTCACCCTCGACATCAGTCGCGCCCGGCATTATCTGGACTACGATCCGAAAGTCAGTCTGTGGACGGCCCTCGATGAGTTCTGTGGCTGGTGGAAGGCTCAGGACATTCGTTGATACGAATCTGCCGGCCGGCACTGAACCGCGTCACGGCTTGAGGGTCAACCCCAGCGGCCGCGGGGTTTATACTTCGCGCCAATCTGCCATCACCGCGTTTCACAAAGGTTGCCTCAATGTCCATGCGTAACGATGCCCACGACGATTTCGACGATGTACCGAGCCTGCGCGCCGATACCCTCGATGACGACGATTTTCCGGTCACCGCCCGCACCTCCGTGCATTCACGCACGCCGCCGGTGGTCAAGGTCAAGGCCGCCAGCACCGGGCCGTTGTGGGCACTGGTCGGCGCATTGTTCTTCGCCTTCATCGGCCTGGCCTGGTGGAGCTTCCAGCAGATCTCGCTGATGGAGCAGCAATTGGTGGCGACCCAGGAAAGTTTCGCGCGCATCAGTGAGGAAGCGGCGGGGCGCTTGCAGGACATTTCCGGCAAGGTCGTGGCCAGCCAGACCAACGTCACCACCGACAGCGAAGCCCTGAAGTTGCAAATCAAACAGCTGCAAAGCGCGCTTCAGGATCAGAGCAAACAGCAGCAGGGCGTGGCCGGTCAGGCGACAGATCTGGACAAGCGCCTGGCGCAGATGACCGCCCAGACCACCGAACAACAGAATGCCAACACCCAGTTGCAAGCCCAGGTCAAAGCCCTGAGCGCCGAACTGGCGACGCTGAAAAGCACCCCGGCCGACACCAGCAAGCTTGACGCCCAGCTCAAGAGCTTCGATGCACAGGTGAAGGGTTTCGACGCGCAGTTCAAGAGCCTCGGTGCCGACATCACAGCCCTGAAAAAACAAGGTGGGTCGAACGCTGCGATCGATCGTCTGGAGCAGGAAATCGTCATCCTCAAGAGCGAGCAGGACAACCGTCCGGCCGCTGCGCAGGGCGGCACCAACACCGCCGAGTTCGATGCATTCCGTGGGCAGATGACCCGCAACATCAATACCCTCCAAGCGCAGATCCAGAACCTGCAACAGCAACTCAACGCCCGTCCGTAAGCTTCTTGTGTGGCGAGGGAATCAACGCCCTCGCCACAGCAACATTCAGAAGCTTTCTGAATATCCATACATGCCTTCAGGCCGTCTACGCTCTTGAAACACCAACAAGAACGAGGGATGCGTCATGGGGTTTGTGCACAAGCTGGCCTGGCTCGGCGCGGTGCTGCTGTTGAGTTTCGGTCAGGCCAATGCGGCCACCACGGAAAAAGATGACAGCAAGGCCGCCATCGCCTTGCTGGAAAAGGCTCTGGCCTATTACCACGACAACGGCGACAAGGCGTTCGCGGCGTTCAGCCGTCAGGGCGAATTCGTCGACAAGGACCGTTACGTGTTCGTGGTCGACACCAAGGGCGTGATGCTTGCCAGCGGCGGGCCGTCGTCGGCGTTGATCGGGCGCGACGTCAGCGAAGTGCTCGGGCCGGACTTGCAGAAGTCGTTCAAGGACGCCTTGAAAGTGCCGGAAGGCAACGGCATCCAGCAGGCGGAGTACCGCTGGCAGAACTGGTCCGACGGCAAGGTCGAGCGCAAGCATGTTTACTATCAACGCATCGGTCAGCGGATTCTGGCGGTGGGTTATTACCTGCCGCGTGCGTCGGCGGAGCAGGCGAAAGCGTTGCTCGACAAAGCGGCCACCGATTTGACCAAGGACGAGAAGGGCACGCTGTCCGCGATCAACTCGCTCAAGGGCGGTTACCTGCAGGACGACCTGTATGTGTTCGTGGTCAATCTCGACAACCACCGCTACGTCGCCCATGGCACCAACCTGCGGCTGATCAACACCGACTTCGCCAAGGTCGACGACCCGGAGGGCAAACCGGTGGGCGAACCGATTCTGGCGCTGATCGGCAAGCAGGATGAGGGCGAGTACGAGTACCGCTGGAAAAATCCGGTGACCGGCAAGGTCGAGAACAAGCATGCCTACCTGAAGAAGGTCGGGAACATGCTGGTGGCGGTCGGTTATTACAGTGCTTGATTGCTGAAAGCTCCCACGCGGCGCGTGGGGGCGATCGGCATCAATCAGCGGGCGCCGTGCTCACGGCCCCGCAACAACCGGTTCGGCATGGCAACCGCCGCCGCCAGCCCGAGCAGCGACACCGCCGCACTGACCATCAGCAAATGCCGGAACGTCACCAGCAGTTCGGCACGCAAGGCATTCTGTGCATCGCCGGGCGCTGCGTTCAGGCCGTCGAGCAGCACGTTGCCGGAATGCCCTTCGCTCATCAGAGAGCTGCCGGCCAGGTGGGCGAAACTGGAGTCCTGCAACAACGCCAGCAACAGCGCCGACATCAACGCCACGCCCACCGCACCGCCCAGTGAGCGGAACAGATTGGTGGTGCTGGTGGCAACGCCAATGTCCTTTTGCTCCACCGAATTCTGCGTACCGACCAGCGACGTCGGGAACTGCATGCCGCCGGCGATCCCGCTGAGTAGCATGAACAGGCTGCTGAGCAGCGTCGCATCAGGCGGGCTGAAGGCCATGCCGAGGATCGAGATCGGCATCAGCAGCGCGCCAGTCAGAATCTGCGGTTTGTAGCGCCCGGTGATCGAGGTGCGGCGTCCGGCGAAATAGGCGCCGATCGGCAACCCCATCGCCAACGGCAGCAAGTGCAATGCAGCGCTGTCGGCCCCGGCACCGGTCACGCTCTGAAAGCGCAGCGGCATCAGCACAATCAGCGAAATCGCCTGGAAGCTGCAAAAGAAAATCGTGCACCAGCACAGCAGCGCGCTGCGGTTGGTGAAGAGGTGCATCGGCAGCAACGGCTCCCGGGCGCGCCGCTCATGCCAGACGAACACCGCCAAAACCGCCACCGCGCAAGCGAACAGGCCAAGCACTTCACTGCTGCGCCATGCATGGCCCTGGCCGACCTGAGTGATCGCCAGTAACAGCGCGGTCAGGCCGATGATCATGAGCAGCGTGCCGAGGTAATCGATGATTGGTTTGCGCTGGGGAATCGGCAGGCCGATCAGGTTGCGTCGCGCCACCCAATACGCGCCAAGACCCAGTGGCAGGTTGATCAGGAACACCCAGCGCCACGACAGGTATTCGGTCATGTAACCGCCGAGCACCGGGCCGGCGACGCTGGCCACCGCGTACATGCTGGAGAAATAACCCTGATAACGCCCGCGCTCCCGTGGTGGGACGATATCGCCGATGATCGCCTGGCTCACCGAAATCATCCCGCCGGCGCCGATGCCCTGGAAAATCCGCGCCAGCACCAGTTGCTCCATGCTCTGGGCCATGCCGCAGAACAGCGAGGCGAGGGTGAACAGGCCCATGCCGAACAGCATCAGTTTGCGCCGCCCGTACAGGTCACCGAGCTTGCCGTAGATCGGCACCGCCACGGTCATCGCCACCATGTAGCCGGAAATCACCCAGGCCAGCAGGCTGACGTCCTTGAACTGTGCAGAAATGGCTGGCATGGAAACGGCGACGATGGTCTGGTCCAGCGCACCGAGAAAGATCGCCATCATCAGCGCGACCAGCACGCTGCGAATGGCCGGTTTGGGCGTTTCGGGATGGTTGAGATTGGTCACGGGCAAAACCTGCGGGCAGTGAGGGTCCCGCAGATCGCCAGGCGAGCGGGGATGCTCGCCAGTGTAAGTCGGTAGCAGGCTATTCGATAGCCTCATAAGGAAGCCCGACGTAATTTTCTGCAATGGTTTTTTGACCGGCCTCAGAGCTGACAAAGTAGTCCAGTTCAGAAGCGCAGATCCGCTGGCTGAAATCATCGTGTTCGTCGAATCGGTGCAGCATCGAAGTCATCCACCAGGAAAACCGTTCGGCTTTCCACACCCGGCGCAGGCAGATCTCCGAGTATTTCTCCAGCAAGTCAGTGCGACCTTCGCGGTAAACCTTCAGCAGAATCCGGAACAGCGTACTGACATCGCTGGCCGCCAGATTCAGACCCTTGGCGCCGGTCGGCGGAACGATGTGCGCCGCATCCCCGACCAGAAACATCCGTCCGTACTGCATCGGCTCGACCACAAAACTGCGCAGCGGCGCGATGCTCTTTTCTATCGACGGACCGGTCACCAGTTTCTGCGCCAGATCCTCCGGCAGACGATTGCGCAGCTCATCCCAGAAGCGCTGATCCGACCAGTCGTCGACGTTTTCCTCGGCCGGCACTTGCAGGTAATAACGGGTGCGAGTCGCCGACCGCATGCTGCACAGGGCGAAACCGCGATCGTGGCGGGCGTAGACCAGTTCATCGTGAATCGGTGGGGTGTCGGCGAGAATCCCCAGCCAGCCGAACGGATAAATCCGTTCGAAGACTTTCAGGCAATCCTCGGGAATCGACTGCCGGGCCACGCCGTGGAAACCGTCGCAACCGGCGATGTAGTCACAATCGACGCGCCAGGTTTCGCCGTCCTTTTCGAAGGTGACGTAGGCCTCGTCGCTTTTCATGTCACAGGGAACGACATGGCTGGCTTCGTAGATGGTTTGTCCGCCGGTCTCCCGACGAGCGGCCATCAGGTCGCGGGTGACCTCGGTCTGACCGTAAACCATCACGGTTTTACCGCCGGTCAGGGCTTGCAGGTCGATGTGGATCCGGCGCCCGTCGAGGGCCAGTTCGAAACCACCGTGCACCAGCCCTTCGGCGTCCATTCGCTGACCCACGCCAGCTTCGCGCAACAGCTCTACCATGCCTTGTTCAAGCACGCCGGCGCGAATTCGGCCGAGCACATAGTCAGGTGTCTGGCGCTCCAGAATCAGGGTGTCGATGCCGGCGTTGTGCAGCAGTTGGCCGAGCAATAATCCGGACGGACCGGCGCCGATGATGACGACTTGGGTTTTCAGCGTTTTCATTGTTTTTATGACTCGCAAGCTTCACGCGACAATGGCCGGTGAATGATTTTCAGGATTCGAGTGCTTGCATTTTTCCCTTGCGGGTCTGTCAATTGAAGGTGAAAACTGAGCCGATACCTGTACATTCTGCCAATCGGTGCGATTATCGCCCGCAAACCTCGAGGCCTGGATTGAAGTGATGAACAAGCCTGACCTGCCTTCGATTCCGGTGTTCAAGCTCTACGGTGAAAGCCTGGACTGGCCGACCCCTGACTTGCTGCACTGTGAAACCATTTCCAAACGCAGCCGCGAACACCAATGGGAAATCAAACCCCACCGTAATGCCGATTTGTGCCAGTTGCTCTTCGTATTCAAAGGTCAGGCAGAGCTTGAAATCGAAGGCCAACGCACGCAACTGAAGGAAGCCGCGATCCAGATCCTGCCGCCGTTATCGGTGCATGGATTCCGTTTTTCCGAGGACGTCGAAGGATTTGTCGTCACCTTGGCCACACCGTTGATCAACCATTTGCAGGCGCAACTGGGCAGCGCGGTGCAGGCCCTGGCCCAGGCCGAAAGTTATCCGGCGGGCAAGGACGCGGAGTATCTCAACAGTCTGTTTGCCGCGTTGCAGGCTGAATACAACGGTCATCAACCGGCGCGGGAAATGCTCATGCATTCGCTGGTCAGCGTGATCATGGTCTGGGTCAGCCGTCAGGCGATCCACCGTCACAACGCCACGCAGCGCCCGCAGCGTCAGCGCGAATATCTCAATGGCTTTATTCAACTGGTAGAGGAAACGTACAGACAGCACGTCAAGGTTGAAGACCTGGCCCATCGCCTGGGGATTTCCGTCTCGCACCTCAACGGCACGTGCCGTGAACTGGCGGGGCAGCCGGCGTTGCAGATCATGCACGAGCGTCAGTTGCTGGAAGCCAAGCGTCTGCTGACTTACACCAGCATGACCATTTACGAGATGTCCGAGGTGTTGGGGTTTTCCGATCCGACCAACTTCACGCGCCTGTTCCGGCGCCGGGTGGGGATCTCGCCAAAGGCGTTCCGCGACCGCTTGAAGGCCGAGCAGAACGACGACGCCTGAACCTTGTATCAGCGCAGGGCGTTGAGGGTGGCGTTGTGAGGGATGCAGCGCTCGAAGTTGCAGCTCGCGTACTCGCGGGGCAGTTGTCGCAGCTGCTCCACGCGCCACGCCGCGGTGCCGTACAGCGCCAGCGTAGCCGCACAGGTGATGAAAATCGCGAGGTATCTTCTTGTTCTGGTGTTCATGGCGTTGACCTCTGAACGAATACCCTTGGGTACTACTTTCAGCATAGGTCAGCGCCGTGGAGTTGCCAGCGGCTCTGCGAACGGGATTAGAGCCCGATATCCCATTGCGGGTTTTCGGGAAAACGCTGCACCAGAAAATCCAGCATGCAGCGCAACGCCGCCGGCATGTGCTTGCGCGAGGCGTATACGGCGTAGATGTTCATCTGTCGGGGTTCGGCGTGGGGCAGCAGGCGAACCAGTTCACCGCTGTGTACATGCACGCCGGCCTGATAAGTCGGCAGCATCGCCACCCCGGCGCCGGCCAGGGTCGCGCGCAGCAGGGTGCTGGCCTCGTTGGCGCTGATGTTGCCCTGCACCGGTACCGAAACCGGTTCGCCATCCTCCTCGAAATGCCACAGGCTTTTTCCGAAATAGGAATGGGTCAGGCAGTTGTGTCGGCTCAGATCTTCTACGCGCTGCGGCTGCGGATGTTCCTGCAGATAGGCGGGCGCGGCGCAGACCACCGAGCGGCAGACCGTCAGACGCCTGGCGATCAAATTGGGGTCGAGATCGTTGCTGGTGCGGATCGCCAGGTCGATGCGCTCGTCCACCAGGTTCACCGTGCGATCAAGCATTTGCAGATCGATGTTCACCCCCGGATACGCTTTGACGAACGCCGCCATGGCATCGGCCAGTTGCGCCTGGCCGAACGAGGTGCTGACGCTGATCCGCAGCAAACCTCGTGGCGCATCGGCAGGTTCGCTGACGGCGGCCTGCATGTCGCCGGACAGCTCCAGCATTTGCCGGCAGCGCGGCAGGATTTCGTTGCCGGCGGCGGTCAGGCTCAACTTGCGCGTGGTGCGGTGCATCAGGCGCGCGCCGACCCAGTCTTCCAGTTCCGCCAGATAGCGCGACACCACCGGCCGCGACAGGTCCAGGTGATCGGCCGCCGCCGATTGGCTGCCCAGATCCACTACTGTGACAAACACTCGCATTGCTTGGAGACGATCCATGATTTGCCCGCTTTCAGAAACAAACTATGTTCAAGCATCGCATTTTTTGTAACGAGTCTGGCAACTAAGCTCTGTCCCCATCGCCAAGCACGGCATTCGAACAGCGGAGCAACCCATGATCGGCTTCACCACCCTCAAGCGCGTTTTACTGGCCACCGCCAGCCTCGGTTTTGCTGCTCACGCAGCGGCCGCGAACCTGACCCTCGACGTCTACAACCCGGGCACTAATGCAATCTTCCCGGTGACTTCGGTACTGGTCAGCGGCGAGAAGGACGCGATTCTGGTGGACGCCCAGTTCGGCAAATCCCAGGCCGAGCAAGTGGTGGAAAAGATCCGCGCCAGCGGCAAGCAACTGACCACCATCTACATCAGCCACGGTGACCCGGATTACTACTTCGGTCTCGATACCCTGACCAAAGCCTTCCCGAATGCCAAGGTGCTGGCCTCGCAGCCGACCGTTGATCACATCAAGCAAACCGTCGACGGCAAACTCGCATTCTGGGGCCCGAAAATGGGCGCCGACGTGCCGGCCAAAACCATCGTGCCGGGCGTGCTCAAGGGCGACAGCCTGATGCTCGAAGGGCAGAAACTTCAGGTGGTCGGCCTGGAAGGCAAACAACCGGATCGCAGCTTCGTGTGGATTCCTTCGCTGAAGGCCGTGGTTGGTGGTGTTGTCGTCGCCGAGAACATCCACGTGTGGATGGCCGACACTCAGACTGCGCAATCCCACGCCGACTGGCTGGAAACCCTGCACTCGATCGAAACCCTGAAACCGAAAACCGTGGTGCCGGGTCACTACCTGGGTGACAGCGCCCGTTCGCTGGCGGCCGTGAAATTCACCGCCGACTACATTAAGGCGTTCGACGCAGAAACCGCCAAGGCCAAGGACTCTGCCGCGCTGATCGCCGCGATGAAAAAACGCTACCCGACACTGGGCGAAGAAAGCTCGCTGGAGTTGAGCGCGAAAGTCGCCAAGGGCGAGATGAAGTGGTAACCCGATTCTGAAAACGCAGCACTCTCAAGCCAACTGGAGAATGTCATGAGCAAGATCGCAATCATTGGTGCCACCGGCCGTGCCGGCAGCCAATTGCTGGAAGAAGCCCTGCGTCGCGGCCACAGCGTCACCGCCATCGCCCGGGATACCTCGAAGATCGGCGCCCGTGCCGGTGTGGTCAGCAAGAATGTCGACGTGCTGGATGCCGCGGCACTGCAGGACGCCGTCGTGGGTCACGACGTGGTGATCAGCGCCGCGCATTTCGCCACGGTGCCGGCCAGCGCGTTGATCGGCCCGGTGAAACAGGCTGGGGTGAAACGTCTGCTGGTGGTCGGCGGTGCCGGTTCGCTGTTGCTGCCGGACGGCACTCGCGTGATTGACAGCGCCGGGTTTCCGCCCGAGTACAAGGCTGAGGCCAGCGCTGGCTCGGCTTTCCTTGATGCGCTGCGTCAGGAGAAGGAGCTGGACTGGACGTTCCTGTCGCCGTCGGCGCTGTTTGTTGAAGGTGAGCGTACCGGCAAGTTCCGGGTTGGCAAGGATGACTTGCTGGTGAGTGCTGAAGGCCAGAGCTCGATCAGCTTTGCCGACTACGCAATTGCGTTGATCGACGAAGTGGAAACGCCGAAGCATTCGCGTCAGCGGTTTACTGTCGGTTATTGAGGGGGTGGGTGGTTTTCGGGGGTTGTGTCTGATCCGAAAATTAGCCCTCACCCCAGCCCTCTCCCGGAGGGAGAGGGAGCCGACCGAGGTGTCTGACGTGATTCATCGACCTGAAAGTTCTGGTCGATTATGGATTCGGTACAGCACGTTCAGGTCGGCGTAGTTCTCAAGCATCCCACGGTAGGCTCCCTCTCCCTTCGGGAGAGGGCTGGGCGGGCGGCGTTCCGATGAGGGCAAGGCGTCACCGCGTATGAGCCTGCTCCACCAGCCACCCCATCAATTCCTGCAACTTCGCCGAAGGCTCCGACGCCGGCGCCACGATGTAATAACCCAATCCCGTCTTCACCTTCAGATCGAACGGCATCACCAGTCGCCCGGCGTTCAAGTCGTCGCCGATCAACGACCAGTCGCCGATCGCCACCCCTGTCCCGTGGGACGCCATTGACATCGCCTGATCCAGCGTCTCGAAATGCTGACCGCTGGCAATGTTGCTCAAGTGCAGTTCGGCGGCTTCAAGCCAGAGTGTCCAGTCGTCATCCGTGTGGGTCGGGTGCAGCAGCAGATGCTGTTGCAAGTCTGCCGGTGTGTGCAGCGCCGGCCCGCCGTTGAGCAGCGTCGGCGAGCAGACCGGCGTCAGTTGTTCATCGAATAGATGCAGGGTTGCGGGCGAGTCGTGGGGCGCAGTGCCGTAGATCACCGCCGCGTCGAACTGCTCGCGATGAAAATCCACCCCGTGTTGCAACGACGCCGTGAGTTTCACCGGTACGTCCGGACGCTCGCGCTGCCATTGCAGCAGTCGCGGCAGCAACCAGCGCATCACGCAGCTCGGCGCCTTGAGTTGCAGGGTTTCGCGCTTGGCGCCGATCTGCTCCATCGAGTCGCCGATCAGGCTGAATACCTGCTGCACCCGTGGCAGCCATTCGCGACCTTCGGCCGTCAGCTCCAGGCCCCGGGCCAGGCGAATGAACAGCTCATAACCCAGATGTTCCTCCAGCCCGGCGATCTGCCGGCTCACCGCACCCTGGGTGATGTGCAACTGCTCGGCGGCCCGGGTGAAGTTGCAGCACTGCGCGGTGATCAGAAACGTGTGCAGGGCGGGCAGGGGAGGCAGTCGTTTCATGTGGATCCAAGGTATGACGTGAGGACATGGCTAGTATGAGCTTTTATCGATTGTTGCGGCTACGGGTCGCCCGTTTCAATGAGGCCAATCACCGGTTCTTTTAAAGCCCGGTGCCTCAACGAACAAGAAGGGCAAAGACATGGCGACGTGTGGCGAAGTACTGGTCAAGTTACTCGAAGATTATGGGGTCGAGCAGGTGTTCGGCATTCCCGGGGTGCATACCGTGGAGCTGTATCGCGGGCTGGCCCGTTCGAGCATCAACCACGTCACCCCGCGCCATGAACAGGGCGCCGGCTTCATGGCCGACGGTTACGCCCGCACCAGCGGCAAACCGGGTGTGTGCTTCATCATCACCGGTCCTGGCATGACCAACATCACCACCGCCATGGGCCAGGCGTACGCCGATTCGATCCCGATGCTGGTGATCTCCAGCGTGCAGTCGCGCAGCCAACTGGGCGGCGGTCGCGGCAAGCTGCATGAACTGCCGAACCAGAGCGCACTGGTCGGCGGCGTGGCGGCGTTCTCCCACACCCTGATGTCGGCGTCCGAATTGCCGGGCGTGCTGGCCCGTGCGTTTGCGCTGTTCCAGGCCGGGCGTCCGCGTCCGGTGCACATCGAAATTCCGCTGGACGTGCTGGTCGAAGAAGCCGACGAACTGCTGACCAGCGTGCCGGTCAACATCGACCGTGCCGGTGCTGCGCCGGCCGCTGTGAGCCGCATGACTGCACTGCTGGCCGGCGCCCAGCGTCCGCTGATCCTCGCCGGTGGCGGCGCCATCGACGCAGCGGCCGAACTCACTGAACTGGCCGAGCTGCTCGACGCGCCGGTGGCCCTGACCATCAACGCCAAAGGCATGCTGCCGTCCAGCCATCCGCTGTTGATCGGTTCGACTCAGAGCCTGGTAGCGACCCGCGCCCTTGTGGCCGATGCCGACGTGATCCTGGCAATCGGTACCGAACTGGCGGAAACCGACTACGACGTGACCTTTGCTGGCGGCTTCGAAATCCCCGGCAAGTTGCTGCGCGTGGACATCGATCCCGACCAGACCGTGCGCAACTACCCGCCGCACGTGGCGCTGGTGGCCGACTCGCGCAACGCCGCACAAGCGCTGCTCAGCGCGCTGTCGCACAAACCGCTGGCCGAGCGCCGCAACGACTGGGGGCAGGTACGCGCCGCGCGTCTGCGTGAAGAACTGGCGGCAACCTGGGACGCTCCGACTCTGGCCCAGACCCGTTTCCTCGAAACCGTGCTGCACGAATTGCCGAACGCAGTGTTCGTCGGTGACTCCACGCAACCGGTGTACACCGGCAACCTGACGTTCAACCCGGAGCGTCCGCGCCGCTGGTTCAACTCGTCCACCGGTTACGGCACCCTCGGTTACGCCTTGCCGGCGGCGATTGGCGCATGGCTCGGCGGTAACCTCGAACACGGCGCACGTCCGCCGGTGGTGTGCCTGATCGGTGACGGCGGTCTGCAATTCACCCTGCCGGAACTGGCCAGCGCCGTGGAAGCGCGCACGCCGGTGATCATCCTGCTGTGGAATAACCAGGGTTACGAAGAGATCAAGAAATACATGGTCAACCGCGCCATCGAGCCGGTGGGCGTGGACATCTACACCCCGGACTTCATCGGTGTTGCCAAGGCCCTGGGTTGCGCGGCGGAAGCGATCAGCTCGGCCGAACACCTGCGCGGTGCATTGCGCGCCGCCACCGATCGTCAGGGCCCGACCCTGATCGAAATCGACCAGACCCAATGGATGAAGGCGGTGGCCAAATGATGAGTTTCCCGACCACACTCGATGGCCTGTACATCAACGGCCAATGGTCCGCCGGCCGCGAACACCTGCGCGTGATCAACCCGGCCACCGAAGCACTGCTGACCACGGTCAATGGCGGTGACGAAAGCGCCGTCAACCAGGCTGTAGCGGCGGCGACCGAAGCCTTCAAGGGTTGGTCGATAACCACCGGCGCCGAGCGCGCTGCGATCCTGCGCAACATTGCCAATGGGGTGCGCAACGGCCGCGAACATCTGATGAAGTTGCAGTCGAGCAACAACGGCAAACCGCAGTTCGAAGCGGGCATTGATGTCGACGACGTGATCGCCACGTTCGAGTACTACGCCGAACTCGCCGAAGGCCTCGATGCGAAACAGGACAGCAACGTGCCGCTGCCCAGCGACGATTTCAGCGCACGTCTGCGCCGCGAACCGTGCGGTGTCGTCGGGCTGATCGTGCCGTGGAATTTCCCGATGGTCACCACCGCGTGGAAACTCGCCCCGGCCCTGGCCGCCGGTTGCTGCGTGGTGCTCAAACCGTCTGAAGTCACACCGCTGCCGGAGTTGGAACTGGCGACCATCATCGCCGAATCCGGTTTGCCCAAAGGCGTGTTCAACCTGGTGTGCGGCACCGGTCTGGCAGTCGGCGCGCCGCTGTCGGCGGACCCGCGCATCGCCAAGATTTCCTTCACCGGCAGCAACGCCGTGGGTGTGCAGGTGATGCAGCGCGCCGCTGAAACCGTGAAGGGCGTGAGCCTGGAACTGGGCGGCAAATCCTCGCTGCTGATTCTGGAAGATGCCGACCTTGATCTGGCAGTAGAGCTGGCCTGCGGTGGCGGTTTCTTCAACGCCGGGCAGATGTGCTCGGCCACCAGCCGGGTGCTGGTTGCCGATGAAATCGCCGATGAATTCCTGATTCGCTTGCAGGCCCGTGCGGAAAAAATCCGTGTGGCTGATCCGTTCGATCCGGAAGTCGAGATGGGCGCGCTGGTCAATCAGGCGCAATACCAGCGTGTGCTCGGTCACATCGACCGTGGCCTCAGTGCCGGGGCCAAGCTGATTTGTGGCGGCAATCGTCCTGCCGATCTACCGCGTGGCTATTTCTTGCAGCCGACAATCTTCACCGAAGTGCCCCTCGACAGTGCGCTGTGGTGTGAAGAGATTTTCGGCCCAGTGATCTGCGTGCGCAGTTTCGCTTCGGAGGCCGAGGCGATTGCCCTGGCCAACGACAGTCAGTTCGGTCTGGTCGCCAGCGTCGTCACGCGCAATGCCGAGACCGCGGATCGGGTCGCCAACGCCTTGCAGGCGGGGCTGGTGTGGCTCAACGCGCCGCAGGTGATCTTCCCGCAGACGGCGTGGGGCGGCTACAAACAGAGCAGCATCGGCCGCGAATTGGGCCCGTGGGGCCTGGCGGCATTTCAGGAAATCAAGCACGTGATCCGCGCGCTCTGAATGCCCGAAAAAGGTCAGCGCATGCCTCGCAACGAGGCATGCGCCGGCGTCATGGCTCCAATGAGTTTTTATCGATAGTCAGGTGTTTTGCACGACCTCAGGATGAACCCGCTGATCACGTTCAAGCCCTTTGAAATCGGGGGGTTGAGCGGTTCCGATCACGCACGGCAAGGGTTGCGGTCAATCTCATACTTACAAGAATAATGGGAGTCCCAAATGGGCGAGCACGATCTGAACAGGCGTCAATTCATCAAAACCGTCGGCGTGGCCTCGGTGGCTGCGGCGGCCATGAGCATGCCCTTCATCCGGGCCAGTGCCAGCGACACCCGCTTTGCCGGCAAGACCCTGCGCCTGTTGACCTGGTCCGATGACACGGGCCTCGCTGCACTGCGCAATATCGCGGCAACGTTCGAAGCCAAGACCGGCGCCAAAGTGATTGCCGACCGCACCGGCAGCACTTCGGAAATGGTCGCCAAACTCAAGGCCGGCGGTGACCGTCCGCAGTACGACATCATCACCCTGGCCGGGGTCGGCGCAGAAGGTCTGGCCGCTGCCGGGCTGCTGGAAAAACCCGATCTCAACCGCATTCCCAACCTGGTCGACGTCCCGGAAAAATACCGCACCGGGGCCAACGGGCACGGCATTGGTTACCTGCTGTGGTGCAACAGTCTGGTCTACAGCACCCGCACCCAGACCACCGCGCCGGACAGTTACGCCGCGCTGTGGGACGCCGATCTGGCGCCGAACATTTTCCTGCCGCCGCCGAACTGGACCGAGGCGATGGACCTGATCATCATCGCCGCCAAACTGGCCGGGGGTGACGAACACAACATCGAACCGGGCTTCAAGAAACTCGCGGAGCTGAAAGACCGCGTGGTGACCCTCGGCGAAAACCCCAACCAGATCGCCGAGCTGTTCCGCACCGGCTCCCTGGATATGGGCGGCCTCTACGCCCCGGCGTTTTTCCCCAAGCAGATCCGCGATCCGAACTATGGCCTCGGCGCCACGTTCGGCATGAAGGAAGGTTTCTACACCGACCTGATGCTTTCGGTAATGCCGAAGAATCGTCCGGGCGACACCGACCTGGCCTACGCCTTCATCGACCACTCCCTCGACCCGCTGGTGCAGGGCAAGATGGCCGAAGACATCTTCAACGGCCCGGTCAACGCCAAGGCGATCATCTCCGCCGAAGCGCGCAAGAGCCCGTTCATCCTCACCCCGGAGCAGATCGCGGAGAAGGCGATCATGCACGACAACGCCTTCCTGGCGACCGTGCATGACCAGTGGATTCGTCGCTACACGGAAATCTTTTCTTCCTGATCCGAAACACCACAAATCCAGTGTGGGAGCGGGCTTGCTCGCGAATGCGTCGGCACATCCAACATCAATGTGACTGATACACCGCTTTCGCGGGCAAGTCGAAGCGTCGAACCGCAGCTCCCACAGGGTTCGCGGTGGTTTGGAGATCTGTGTTTGTCTGCTGCTTTCCATTGACGAGATCATTGCTATGGAACATCAATCCCTGACCCAACCGGTCGGCGCGGGTGACGTGCGCCCGGCGCGCGGTGTTTCGCCGACGGCGCGGGCGTGGTTTTTCCTCACGCCGTCGATGCTGTTTCTCGGCGTGCTGATTGCCGCCAGCCTGCTGGTGCTGCGCATGAGCGTCGGCACCAAGGGCGCGGAGTGGTCCGGTTTCAGCCTGGCCAGTTACGCCCAGTTGCTCGAACCCTACTACCTCAAATCGTTGCTGCTGACCTTGCGTCTGGCGCTGATCAGCGCGGTGATCGCCGTGGTGCTGGCGATCCCGGTGGCGTACACCATGTCGCGCCTGACCTCGCCATTCGTACGGCGAATCTTTCTGGCGGCGGTGCTGTTGCCGCTGCTGGTCAACCTGCTGCTGCAAAGCTACGGCTGGCTGGTGATCCTCGGTCCCGGCGGCATGCTCAACCAGACCCTGATGGGCCTCGGCCTTATCAAGCGTCCGATCATGTTGCTGTACAACCAGAACGGCGTGTTGATGGGCCTGGTGCAAACCGCGTTTCCGCTCGCCGTGCTGCCGATTGCCAGCGCCATGCGCGGTGTCGCCCGCAGCTACGAAGAAGCTGCCGCGACCCTCGGCGCCAGTCGTTTTCAGGTGTTCCGCCAGGTGGTGTTGCCGATGAGTCTGCCGGGGATCATCACCGGCGCGACGCTGGTGTTCGCCTACAACGCCAGCAGCTTTGTGGTGCCGTTGTTGCTCGGTGGTCGGCGCGTGCCGATGCTTGCGGTGATGGTGCATGACCAGATCGCCCCGCTGATGAACTGGCCCGCCGCGTCCGCCGCAGGGGTGGTGCTGATCGTCACTACGCTCGCCATCATGACCTTGTCCGAATACATCACCGGCCGCCGTCGCCGTCTGCTGGAGGCTTCGCAATGAGTGCCCTGATCAAGAAGCGTCAGTCGCTGTTGCCGGGCGATACCGGCAAGTTCGCCGGCATCCTCTCCGGGATCATTTTGTTCCTGGCGGTGTTGCCGATTCTTACAATGATCGTGATGTCGTTCAGCGGCGCCTCGAACCTCGACTTCCCGCCGAGCAGCTACAGCCTGCAGTGGTACAAGGCGGCGTGGCACACCTTTGTCTCGCCCGATGCCAGCGATGTGCTGAGCCTCGGCCAGGCCATGGGCACCAGTCTGCTGGTGTCGTGTCTGACGATGATTTTTGCCACGCTGATCGCGGTGCCGGCGGCCTACGCGCTGACCCGTTGCGAGTTCCGTGGCAAGGGCGTGGCGCTGCAATTGATGTCGTTGCCGCTGGTGTTCCCGATGGTAGTGCTGGGGCTGGCGTTGCTGCTGGTGTTCGACAGCCTGCCGTTCCACATGACTACTTCGCGGCTGGTGATCGCCCACGTGATTCTGGCGCTGCCATTCGTGGTGAAGAACTGCACCGCGGCCATGCTTTCCATCGGCAGCGAAGTCGAAGAGGCCGCGCAGATGCTCGGCGCTTCGCCGTTGCGTGCCATCGTCGATGTGGTGGTGCCGTTGATGAAATCGGGGATTCTGGCGGGGATGCTGCTGGCGTTCATCGTCTCGTTCAACGAATTCACCGTGACCTATTTCCTCTACACCATCGACGTCATGACCGTGCCGATCTGGATGTACAGCCGCACCGTGTCATCGCTCGACCCTACCGTGTTCTCGTTTGCCGTGCTGATCGTGCTGATCGACTTCGTCCTGATCTGGGCGCTGGAGAAGCTGGTCGGTGAGGGCGGCGTTTCCTTTTGATTGTGAGGTGCAAAACATGACTGGACTGATTCTGGAAAACGTCGAGAAACACTACGGCTCGGCCTGCGCGGTAAAAGACGTCAATCTGCATTTGCCCGAGGGCAAACTGGTGTGTTTCCTCGGCCCGTCGGGTTGCGGCAAGACCACGCTGCTACGAATGATCGCGGGGCTGGAAACCCTCACCGGCGGCGAGATCCGCCTGGACGGCGAAGACATCGGCCATACCCCGGCGCACCTGCGCAACTTCGGCATGGTGTTCCAGTCGCTGGCGTTGTTCCCGCATATGACCGTGGGCGAGAACATCGCTTATCCACTGAAACTGCGCGGTGTGAGCAAGGCTGATCAACAGGCGCGGGTGGTGGAGTTGCTCGAGTTGATCCAGCTGCAACCGATGATTGATCGCCCGGTAGCGAAACTGTCCGGCGGCCAGCGTCAGCGAGTGGCGATTGCCCGGGCCATTGCCTCACACCCGAAAATCCTTCTGCTCGACGAACCGCTGTCGGCGCTGGATGCCAAGTTGCGCGAGTCGATGCAGGTGGAAATCCGTCAGCTGCAACAACGCCTGAACATCACCACCATCATGGTCACCCACGATCAGCGCGAGGCCATGACCATGGCCGATATCGTGGTGGTACTGGGCGAGCATCGGGTGCAGCAGGTGGGTACGCCGATTGAAATCTATCGGCACCCGGCCAACGAGTTTGTGGCGGACTTCATCGGCTCCGGCAATATCTTCCCGGCCACGGCACTGGGCGATGGCAAGGTCGTGCTGCCGGGCGGCGATGCGCTGCAAGTGCCGATCTGCAGCAGCATCGTGGTCGGGCAGAAAGTGAAGATGTTGATTCGCCCCGAGGATCTGCAACTGACGGCGCCCCAGGCTACGGCGGGTAATCGCCTGCTGGGCAAGGTGACGTTTGTGCGGGATATCGGCGCGACGATCGAGACTACGGTGGAGTGTTCCGGGGTGACGTTTACGGCGCTGAGCACGCCGTGTCAGGGCTTCGGTCTGGGGATCGGGCATCCGGTGTCGGTGACGTTGCCGAGTGAGGCGTGTCGGTTGTTGGGCGCTTAATTGTGCCTCTGCTCAAAATCGCTCCCTCACCCCAGCCCTCTCCCGGAGGGAGAGGGAGCCGACCGAGTTGTCTGGCGCTATCCATCGACCTGAGCGACCGAGTCGATTATGGATTCAAAGCCAGTCGATCAACTTGATTCTGGATTCAAAGCCGATCATTCAAGTCGGTGAACCTCGTCAAGATCCCCCAATCGGTTCCCTCTCCCTCCGGGAGAGGGCTAGGGTGAGGGGAGCTTTTGAGTTCACACCGAAAGCCGCAACCGCGCCAGATCCCTTAGCGGCGGCGCGCCGAACAGGCGGCTGTACTCACGACTGAACTGCGAAGGACTTTCATACCCCACCCGATACCCCGCCGCCGAAGCCTCCAGCCCTTCAGCCAGCATCAAACGCCGCGCCTCTTGCAGGCGCAGTTGCTTCTGATATTGCAACGGACTCATCGCCGTCATCGCCTTGAAGCGGTGATGCAAAGTCGAGACGCTGAGGTTCACTTCCTTCGCCAGATCATCAATGCGCAGCGGCTGTTCGAAGTTGCCGTTGAGCCATTTGATCGCCTGGCTGATGCGGTGGCTCTGGCTGTTGGCGATGGCAATCTCGTACAGCCGATGGCCCTGCGGACTGCGCAGCAGGCGATAGAGAATTTCCCGGCGGATCAGCGGCGCGAGCATGGCGATGTCTTTCGGCGCGTCGAGCAGGCGCGCCAGACGCAGCACCGCATCAAGCATGGCGCTGTCGATCTTTTCCACATACAGACCGCGTCCGGTCGGCCGGGTCGGTACGCCCATCGGGCCGGCGTCGGCGATCAGCGCGGTGATTTCCGCCGGATCAATGTCCAGGCGTACGGCGAGAATCGGCTCCTCCGGCGAGACATTCACCACCCGACCGCTCAACGGCATCGAAACCGACACCACCAGATAATTCAGCGGGTCGTAATTGAAGAATTCGTCCGCCAGCCGTACCTCTTTGCGACCCTGGGCCATGATGCACAGCGCCGGTTGCGCGAGCACCGGGGCGAAGTCATGGGATTGGGTGTGGCGCGACATGAACAGCGAGCCGACGGCAGTGGCATAACTGCCATCTTCGGATGTGTTGCGGCGAATGATGGCCGCCAGTTCTGCGCGCTGCTTTTCCATGTCGGCATCGGGCGGCGCCTGAAAACGATCGAATGACGTCATGCACAGCCTCCTCGGCAAGGGATGGAATGGGAGCAGAGCATAAGTTTGTGCAAGCGCAAGCGGTAGACACATCCTGCGAAATGCTTGCCTGATCCTGCATGGCGTTGCGTGACTGCCCAGACATGAAGGGGCGCATCCCGGAAAACTTGCTCGAAACCGGTGTGACAGGACGGTGACAGCAATTCACGACTTGTTACAGGTCTGCCAGACAGTCTCGCAGGATTGTGCAACGCGACGGCAGGAATCGACTAACGGCGAGTGGTGCCCGGCCCTTAACCTTGGATCCTGTCGCAGCCCGTCCCCGGCTGCCACGCGACTCCCTGGGAGGGTTGAACATGTCTAAGCAGATTCCCGTCAGTCATATGGCCTTCGTTCGAGCGCGCGCCGGGCGTTCGGCGGAACTCGGCATGCGCCTGAGCGCCCTGATCGAACCGTCCCGTGCCGCCCCCGGTTGCCTGAGCTTTGCCTTGCAGCATTCGCAGTGTGATCCGGAGTTGTGGCTGGTCTCCGGTTTCTGGAACAACCAGCAATCGATGACCGCGTATTTCAGCAGTCCGTCGATGGATATCTTTGCCGAGCTGGTGCAGGAATTGGTGGTCAACAGCCTGGATTTTCACACCTTCAAGGAAGTATCGGCCGCACAGGCCGTAGGGCAATGCACTGCGCCGATACACAAACTCGCCGGTTGAATGTTTAATGTCGGGCTTATCCGACTGAGCCAGGACCTGCGATATGGCACGTAAAGAGTTCGAACACTTCGAAGCGGTTTCCGCTGTAGTCCCCGTCGAGTTGGGCGGCAACAAGGGTTATCACGCGGCAATCGCCGTCAAGGCCCTGGTCGACGGCGGTGCACCGCGCTTTCACAAACTGCTGAACGATCAGGTTTTTCCCGGCGCAATCGCGGCGGATGAAGCCGCGATCAATGAACTGGACAAGCTCAAGGGCGTCACCGACGACGCCGAGCTGATCTGGTAAGCGCTTACTTCGTCGCCCCCGGGCGCCACATCTTGAACAACGCCTCCGGCCCCAGCTGGAAATAGTCCGCCGGCCCGCCGCCCCGCAGGATCGGTTCGGCGGCGGCGGTGTCGTAGATCCCGTCTTTCAACAGCCACTTGGCGATATGCACGGCGACCACTTCGCCCAGCACCAGCCAGCTCGGCACGGTCTCGCCGTCGGCGCGCTGCAACTGAATGATCTGGGTGACCTTGCATTCAAAGGACACCGGGCTTTCGGCCACGCGCGGCACGGCAATCACCTTCGACTTCACCGGCGTCAGCCCCGCCAGTTCGAACTCATTGACCTCCGGCCCGACCATCGCGCAGCTCTGGTTCATCTGCTCGGCCAGCGGGCGGGTGGCGAGGTTCCAGACGAATTCGCCGGTCTGCTCGATGTTGTTCAGGCTGTCTTTGCGCCCGACGCTGGAGAACCCGATGATCGGCGGAATGTAGTTGAACGCGTTGAAAAAGCTGTAGGGCGCCAGGTTCAACCGGCCCTCGGCATCCTGCGAAGAAATCCAGCCGATGGGACGCGGGCCGACGATGGCGTTGAACGGATCGTGGGGCAGGCCGTGGCCGTTGGCCGGTTCGTAGAAATGGATGTCATCGGGCATGGTGGGTGTTCCTGAAGGCTTTCGGAAAGGGCTCACATTGCTGGGCCATTTCCATTATTTCCAGCCAAATGCGGAACCCTGTGGGAGGTTGTGAGATTTTGTGTTTTCAGAAATGAACAAGCCCGGCAATGGCCGGGCTTTGGTGTCTGCATTCTGGCGATCAGCTGATGGCAGCGGCGGTACCGGTTTTATCGAAACCGTCAGCTGCGATGGCAGCGGCGGTGCCGGTCTTGTCGAAACCGTCAGCTGCGATAGCCGCAGCAGTGCCGGTCTTGTCGAAACCATCAGCAGCAACGGCTTTGCCGACGTTGGTCTTGTCGAAGCCGTCGGCAGCGTAGGTGCCGGTGTGGCTGGTTTCGATGGCAGCGCTTGCGCCGGAAATGAAGTCGGCGGATTTGGTTTTGTCCGAACCGTCGGCGGCGAAAGTGTTGGCGGCCAGGACGGACAGGGTCAGGGCGAGGATCAGTTTGGTTTTCATGGTCGTTCTCCAGATTCGAAATTCGTTGGCGATGTGTTTCGCATGGGGTTCATGCTACGCCAACTAAGTTGATTAAAAAGCGCAAAATAATGCTAAAAACAATCGATTAACTTGATATTAAGGGCAACGCATTCAATTCGCTTTCGTCGTCGGAGCGAGCGTCGCGCAGTTAATCGATCAGGTAGGTGCAGGATGCGACCGGGGCATTAACCGGTGATTAATCGCCTCTTTTTGCGTGTGTGACAGATTTTTCATGGATTCCCGACCTGTTTTTCACCCGCGCAACGCCAGTCTGCCCACGGCCATAAAGCCAAGAACCGGCCGTCACACACTGGAGCGTTGCCCGCGATGAACAAACTGCCTCAAATCACCCTGGCCTTCTGGGTCATGAAAATCTGCGCGACGACCCTGGGGGAAACCGCGGGGGATTTGTTGTCGATGACCCTTAACGTCGGCTACGCCATCAGCTCGCTGATCCTGATCAGCGTGTTTGTCCTGACGCTGATCGCGCAGCTGATGTCCAAGACTTACAAGCCGTTGCTGTACTGGATCGTGATCCTGTCGACCAGCACCGCCGGCACCACCATGTCCGACTTCATGGACCGCACGCTGGAGCTGGGTTACGCCACCGGTTCCATGATCCTGATCGCGATCCTGCTGGCGATCTTCGCGGCTTGGCGCCTGAGCGGCGACTCGCTCAACGTCACCAAGGTGCAGAGCTTTCGCGGCGAGATGTTCTACTGGATGGCGATTCTGTTCTCCAACACCCTGGGCACCGCGCTCGGCGATTACCTGGCGGACGACTCCGGCCTGGGCTTTGCCGGTGGCGCGCTGTTGATCGGCTCGGCAATTGGCGTGGTCGTGCTGCTCAAGTACTTCACGAAGATTTCGTCGGT
The DNA here is from genome assembly GCF_030344995.1 of Pseudomonas fluorescens. Classification (GTDB taxonomy): domain Bacteria; phylum Pseudomonadota; class Gammaproteobacteria; order Pseudomonadales; family Pseudomonadaceae; genus Aquipseudomonas; species Aquipseudomonas fluorescens_BF. Next base: position 5,201,411 of record NZ_CP128260.1, on the reverse strand, counting down.
GGCGCTGTTCTGGGTGGCGTTCGTGCTGACCCGGCCGTTTGGCGCGACCTTGGGCGACTTGATGACCAAGTCCCATGAGAAGGGCGGACTGGACTTCGGTACCATCGGTTCGTCGGCGGTGCTCGCGGGGATTCTGTTGGTGATGATCGTGGGCGCGTCGTATGCGCAGAAGCGTTATGGCAACAAACAGGGCGTTGCCGAGTTGTCCTGATCGGGAAATCGGTCAGGAAAGAAACGCGCGAAGGTCTTGCACCTTCGCGCGTTTTTTTTGCGATCAGTCAGTGACGATGCGCGAGTGTTTCTGGGTGTCTTTCATGGTGATGTACACCAGCAGGGACACCGCGATGCACGCGGTCACGTACCAGTAGTAACCGGTTTCCATGCCGATGCTCTTGAACCACAGCGCGATGTATTCGGCGGTGCCGCCGAAGATCGACACGGTCAGTGCGTACGGCAGGCCGACACCCAGGGCGCGGATTTCGGTCGGGAACAGCTCGGCTTTTACCACCGCGTTGATCGAGGTGTAGCCGCTGACGATGATCAGCGCCGCCATGATCAGGAAGAACGCACCCCACCAGGTCTGGATGGTGTGCAGGGTCATCAGGATCGGCACGGTGAAGATCGTCCCGAGTACGCCGAAGGCGATCAGGATCGGACGACGACCGATTTTATCGGACAGGCCGCCGATGATCGGTTGCAGGCACATGAACAGGAACAGCGTGGCGGCGGAAATGGTGGTGGAGTCGGAGATGCTCATGCCGACGGTGTTCACCAGGTATTTCTGCATGTAGGTGGTGTAGGTGTAGAACGCCAGCGTACCGCCCATGGTCAGGCCGACCACGGTGAGCAGTTCCTTCGGATGGCGAAGCAAGGTGCGCATGGCGCTTTCCTTGGACTTTTCCTTCTTGGTGAACGACTCGGTTTCTTCCATGCCGCGACGCAGGTACAGCGCGACGATCGCGCACAGCGCGCCGATGGCGAACGGGATGCGCCAGCCCCAGGCGTACAGCTGTTCAGTGGTCAGCATGTTCTGCAGCACGATCAGCACGCCCAGCGCGATGAGCTGGCCGGAGATCAGGGTCACGTACTGGAAGCTGGAGAAGAAGCCGCGACGTTCCTTGGTCGCCATCTCCGACAGATACGTTGCCGAGGTGCCGTACTCGCCGCCGACCGACAGACCTTGCAGCAGACGGGCGAAGACCAGCAGGATCGGCGCGCCGATGCCGATGGTTTCGTAGTTCGGGCTCAGCGCAATCAGCAGGGAGCCGAAGCACATCAGGTACACCGAGGCCATCAGCGCCTTTTTACGGCCGACCTTGTCGGCGTACAGGCCCATCAGCCATCCACCGATCGGGCGCATCAGAAAGCCCACGGCGAAGATCGCGGCGGTGTTCATCAATTGGGCGGTGGTGGAACCGGCGGGGAAGAAGGTCTTGGCGAAGTACAGCGAGAAGGCGGCATAGACGTACCAGTCGTACCACTCGACCATGTTGCCGACGGAACCGCTGAAGATCGACTTGATGCGACTGGCGGTGGTTCGTTCTTTGGCGGGCACGGCAGCCGACCCAAGAGGCAGGGCGTTGGAGTTATCCATTGAAGGATCCTTCGTTTAATTGTTTTTGTGGAGCGCGTTGAAACGCAGCCTGCTGGGGCTATAGCAGGAGCTGTGCCAACGGGGGGAGGGCCGGTTTAGAGGGGGTGGCGAGATTGCTTGAGCGGGTTCTTGCCGATGAGCCGGAATGAATGAGCGGATTTCCGCTTATGTGGCTTGAATCAAAAGCCCCCTCACCCTAGCCCTCTCCCGGAGGGAGAGGGGACCGACGGCGTCGACTATTCGAGGTGCACCGACCTGAGATATCGAGTCGAACGCAGATTTAGAGAAGCAAGGAGATCGGCTCCCTTTCCCCCTCGCCCCCCTTGGGGGAGAGGGCTGGGGTGAGGGGGATGGATTTCAGCCACACCAAAAATCTCCAACCGAACTCACTCAGCCAAAAACATCTCCCGACTCAACCCATGCCGCTGCATCTTTTCATTAAACGTACGACGCGGCAGTTGCAGTTCTTCCAGCACGGCTTTCACATCCCCTTTGTGCCGGGTCAACGCTGCCCGCAGACACTGCGCCTCAAACGCCTCCTGTTGCGCCGCCAGTGACTGCCCCGGATCGATGCCCTGCACCGGTTCATCCAGCCCCAGCACCTGCCGTTCGGCGACGTTCGCCAACTCGCGCACATTGCCCGGCCAGTCATGACTCAGCAGGTGACTCAACTGCGCACCACTGAGCGGCGGGAACGTGCGGCCCAATCGCTGGGCTGCGCTCTGGGCGAAGGATTCGAACAACAGCGGAATGTCCTCGCGACGATCACGCAATGGCGGCAATCGCAGTTCGGCGACGTTCAGGCGATACGCCAGGTCCTCGCGAAAACGCCCGGCCCGGGCTTCATCCAGCAAATCGGGTTTGGTCGCCGCGACGATCCGCAAGTCCACGCGAATGCTCTGGTTCGACCCCAGCCGCTCCAGCTTCTGCTCCTGCAACACCCGCAGCAGTTTCACCTGCTGGGCCAGGGGCATGCTTTCGATTTCATCGAGAAACAGCGTGCCGCCGTCGGCATATTCCAGCTTGCCGATGCGCTTGCCGGAGGCTCCGGTGAACGCGCCGCTCTCATGCCCGAACAACTCGGCTTCGAACAACTGCTCGGGGATCGCCGCGCAGTTCAGCGCCACGAAGGGTTTGTCGGCGCGCGGGCCGAAGTCGTGCAGGCAGCGGGCGACCAGTTCCTTGCCGCTGCCGGTTTCGCCACGGATCAGTACGTTGACCGGCAGCGTCGCCAGATCCAGCACCTGCCGGCGCAAGGTCTGCAAGCCACGGGATACACCGAGCAGCGTCGCATCGAGTTTCGCGCGATTGTCAGCCTGCTCGTGCAGGGCGCGGTTTTCCAGCACCAGCCGACGCTTGTCCAGCGCCCGGCGCAGGCTGCCGAGCAGGGTCTCGGGGCTGAAGGGTTTTTCCAGAAAGTCGTAGGCGCCGTCGCGCATCGCTTCGACCGCCATCGGCACATCGCCGTGGCCGGTGAGCAGAATCACCGGCAGGTCGGCATCCCGGCGCTGTACTTCGGCCAACAGCTCAAGACCGCTGAGGCCGGGCATGCGCACGTCGCTGAGAATCACCCCGGCAAAATGCTTCGGCAGCGCCGCCAGGCATTCCTCGGCGCGGCTGAACAGCTGCACCTCGAACCCGGACAAGCTCAGCCATTGCTCGACGGCACTGCGAATGCTGCTTTCGTCATCGACCACCATCACCGAGTTGAGCATCAGATATGCGCCTCCAGATCGATCGGCAAGGTCAGGCTGAACACCGCGCCGTTGTCGCCATTTTCGGCGCACAGGCGCCCGCCGGATTCGTGGACGATGGCGAACGAAACCGCCAGTCCCAGACCCAGCCCGTCACCCACCGGTTTGGTGGTGAAGAACGGATCGAACACCTGACCCAGATGTTCTTCGGCAATGCCGCCGCCATTGTCGATGACGCTCAGGCGCCACAGTTGTTCGTCGGCTTCCAGGCGGATTTCCAGACGCTTGCACGGCTTGCCTTGCGTGGCGTCGAGGGCGTTGCGCAGCAGGTTGATCAGCACTTGTTCGAGGCGGATCGCATCGCCGCGCACCCAGGCCGGACGGGTCAGGTGCAGCACCAGACTGACCTGTTCATCGCGCATTCTCGCGTCCAGCAATTGCAGGGCCTGATCGACCACAGTCGACAGATCCAGCCGCTCGCGCAAGCCGCTGGGGCTCTTGCGGGCGAAGGTTTTCAGGTGGCCGGTGAGGGCGGCCATGCGGGTGAGCATGTCATCCACCGGTTTGAGCGCCTTGTAGGCGTCATCGACCCGACCGTGATCGAGCAGCAGCCTCAGAGTTGCAAGCTGCATGCGCTGGGCGGTCAACGGCTGATTGATTTCGTGGGCCAGCGCGGCGGACATCTGCCCCAGCGCCGCGAGTTTTGCCGATTGCACCAGACCGTCCTGTGCGGTGCGCAAGTCGCGGGTGCGTTCCTCGACCAGTTGCTCAAGTTCTTCGCGGCTGCGCTGGCGCATCTTTGCCAGACGCCAGCGCTGATTGAGGAACAGCAACAGGAACACCAGCGCCAGCCACACCCCGGCGGCGGCGAGCCCGGCATTACGCTGGTCTTCGAAGGACACTTGCGGACGCCGCAGCAGATGCAGCGTCCAGCCTTCGGCAGTCAGCGGCAGCGATTCCCACAGGTAATCCGCCGTGCCTTGCGGGCCTTCGACGCGGCGCAGGTCGCTGTTGTCGTCGAAGCGACGCAGCGACAAATGGGTCAGCGGCACCAGCGATTGCTTGTCGTATTGGCGAGTGCTCTTGATCTCTCGGTAATCGGCCGGGGTCAGCGGGTGCAGCAGGCGATAGCGCCAGTCGGGCTGGTTGGCGATGAAGATGATGCCCCGGGCATCGCTGACCAGCAGAGTGTCGCTGCCCTGGCTCCATTCGCGTTCGAGCTCGGGGAATTCGAGCTTGACCACCATCGCCCCGAGGAACTCGCCGTTGTCGCCGAGCACCGCGCTGGACAGGAAGTAACCGGGAATCCCGCTGGTCACGCCCACCGCGTAGAAACGCCCGGTGCCTTGAGTGCGGGTCTGACTGAAGTAGGGGCGAAAGCCATAGTTGTGACCGACGTAACTGCTCGGCAGACGCCAGTTGCTGGCCGCCACCGCCAGGCCGGTGTGGTCGAGCAGTTCAAGGGTCGAGGATTGCGCGGCGCCGTTGATCTTTTCCAGTTTCAGATTCAGCGCAGCCTGCTGTTCGGCATCGACCGGACCTGCCAGCGCCGCACGCAATTGCGGGTCCAGCGCCAGCACGGCGGGCAGGGCGCGGTAGCGGTCGATCAGGGTGTGCAGCGAGTTGGCGTACAGCGCCAGTTGCTGGTTGGCTCGGGCGGCATCTTCCACCAGCGCCTGGCGCTCGGCGTGACGGATTGCAAGTGTCGCGGCGAGGGCGGCGCCGGCGAGGATCAGCAGGGTGTACAGCGACAGACGCAGGGTACGGGAAGTCGGCAGCATGCTGGGCGCGTAGAGGTAGGAAGTCGGGCCGGCACCATAGCATGGTGTCGGCCCGAACTGACAAGAGGGGCAGAAGTTCTGCCCGGCTCGCGCTGTCAGCGGAGCACGTAGGGTTTGCGTACAGCCCTGCGAGTTGCTCTGGCTCTATGAAATACACTCCCGGCAGAACCTCGAGAGTTCTCTGAACTGCGACGTGACGATGTGTTGCTTTCACTTGGGGCTTGCGGCCGCAGGCGGGTGATATTTTCGAGGATTGTCATGCTTTGCCAGGAAATTCCGACCAACTCTTCCGCGTCCAGTACTTTCTGACGCAGCGATTGCACGGCTTTCATTGACACCTCCTTCTTAAGGCTCTGTTCAGCGACGAGCCTGTCGACCGTGTCCAGCCATTTTCCTGCCTGAGCCTTCTTGTCCGCCTTGGCCTTGGTGTCTCTCAACTCGTCGACGTAGCCCCCTACGATCGGACCCAATATCATGCCCGCCACGGTTGCTGCCGTGGTGACACCCAGTGTGCTCATGGTGAAGAACCGGTTGGCATCTTGCGTGACATCGGCGGGTGGTACGGCGCCGTCCCCACCGGGGTTCCAGGTGTTGGGCGGTGACCAGCCCGGGTTGAACAGCGTTGCGTGCAAAACGAACTGGGCGGTGGCGGTGAGTAATGTGGAGACCACAGCTGCGTTGGCCGGAGACGAAGTCCCGACGGGCAGCAATGCCAATCCGACTTTCGAATTGACCGCCGCCAGCGCGGCTTGCGTGCCCCATTCGCCCCAGGATTGATCGGGCTTGGGCGGCAGCGTACCGGGAGGATTGTTTGCCGGGTCATCCACCAGCGCGGGTGTACCGGTGGATGGCTCGCTGCCGGTGATCGAACTGCGACGTGACGATGACGTCGATCCGCCCACGTCGATGGAGGTCTGGTCAGACGTGGACGGCGCCGGTTGCGTCATCATCCCTTGCTCGTCAATGAAATTGATCGGGTTGTTCGCCGTCATCCGGTACAGATTCAATCCGTCCACGGTTCCCGCCTTGTCCGGCTGGGTCCAGCGTTGCAGCCATGGGGCGTAATAGCGTTGCCCGTAATAGACCAGGCCGCTTTCATCGGTTTCCTTGCCGCTGTAGCGGATGAACTTGTAGTCCACTTCGATCAGTGACCGGGCTGCCAATGTCGAGGTGCTGCCGAACGGGTAGTAGGTCTCCTCACTGATCAATCGCGCCAGTTGGTCCACTTCTTTCAGGGACGACCCCAGGTGATCCTTGAGGATATAGCGCATTTGACTCTGATCGATGCGCGTGGGTTTTCCCTTCACCCAGTGGAGACATGTCACGTGGCCTGCGCCAGTGT